>NZ_JAVTSN010000052.1:0-47630 GCF_032678585.1 Pedobacter psychrodurus
AAATTAAATTTTTTGGTTTTACGATTCTATTCTCCCAAACAAAGATTAACTTACTTCGTTTTATTTAAATAGAATCAACTTCATGGGAAAGACCAGAGATCAGTTTAACGTCATTATTACCGGTGCTACCGGAATGGTAGGTGAGGGGGTATTGATGCAATGTTTAAACAGTCCCGAAATCAACAGCGTGCTGGTGATTAACCGCAAAGCCTGTGGTTATGTGCATCCGAAACTAAAAGAGCTTATCCATGCTGATTTTTTTGATTTTTCAGGAATAGAAAGTCAGTTAACAGGTTATAACGCCTGTTTCTTTTGTTTGGGAATTAGCTCAGTGGGTGTTGATAACGATACCTATTATAAAATGACCTATACTTTAACCATGCATGTTGCCGAAACTTTGAGTAAACTCAATAGCGATATGACTTTTTGTTATGTTTCTGGCGGGGGAACCAATGAACATGGTCGACAGAAATGGGCGCAGGTAAAAGGGAAAACTGAAAATGATTTAATGAAATTACCTTTCGAACAGGTTTTTAATTTCCGGCCGGGTTTTATTAAGCCTCTACCAGGGCAAAAATATGCCCACAAATTCTATAAGTATATCAACTGGTTGTTTCCTATTGGAAGAAGTATTTATCCGAATGGATTTTGTACCATGGCTGAGCTGGCCAATGCCATGATCAATACTTTAAGCCATAACGATGAAAGGCGGGTTTTAGAAGGGAAAGACATTATAGCCCTGGCTAAAGAATAAGCCCAGGATTGATCTGATCCTGAGCTTATCATTACTTAGCTGATTAAGGACTTGGTTTAGGTTTGATTAGGGATTTTAAAAATTTTAATATAAGGCTGCGGTTGCGTTTTTATCTTTTGTAGATAAAACAGTAGCACCCGAGCCACACTGTCCGCCATTCATAAGGGATGAAGCATCAGTTCCGGTAACACCAGGTACATTTGTTGCACTCGATTCGCCTATAGCAGCCCAATTGGTATGCCTGAACGAGATGCAATGACCAAACTCATGGCAAATGGTTCTTGCACGTTGTGCAAATGAATTGCCTGCAATATAATTTTTATTGATTTTAACCAAAGCACCCGCACTTCCACCAGATGGGAATTGTCCTTGACCACAAACACCATTTCCTAAATTTTCATTTTTGATCAGGATGTCGTAAGGAGCAGTAGTTACGGTGCTGAAGCGCAAAGTAGAATTTGGAACAGCGTTCCATTGCGCAATCGCACTATTGATTTCGCTGCTCATAGAAGTCATAGAGGCATCTACAAAAATCCTGATATTCAATTTTTTCGTAGCGTTTACAATGCTCCCGGTGTAGTACTGTTCTGTTCTTGGTCCGGCTGTAGTAACAGGAATTTCCATGTTTTTAGGGAATATAATATCTTCCTCAACAACATATTCATTTCCATTGTCGACAATGCTTGATTCAGGGAAACCGAGATTTTTAATGTGCTGTAAAACCTTATCGGTGTTTTTTACCGTTTCTTGTGGTTCTGTTGTTGATGATTCCTGGTTTTTTTTGCAGGCTGCAAATACTACTGCAACCATCGCAACAATAGCGATCTGTTTTAGATTTTTTTTCATGGGATTTAAGTTAGTTAGTCCTTAATAGCTGATAAACAAATGTAAAAGAACGTGTTACATGATTTTTTTCTATTGATAGAATTTTACACGAAAACCTAATCCGTACACCTTGTAATTGTTTAAAACTATATTTGTATTTAAAAATTTACACTAACTATCGGTTTTAAGGATAATTCTTGATTTAAATGGGTTTGGTAGAGAGAGAGAATGGCTTTATTCCATGTCTGGTTGTATGTAGAAAAACGGGTACCACCGGTTAATTCTTCTTACCTTACCAAACAACGGCCATAAGGGCTAAAATGTATCGTATGCAAAATGAGAATATAGCCTTACAGGCGAAGGTATTTTTATACCATTTAAATAATTCGAACAATGAAAACGGCTTTCGGGCACACGAATCCTGGAAATTTAGTCAGGTAAGTGAGGAAGGAAAGGCCAAAATAGAACACGATTTTTTTCCTACAGTTTCTGTTAGGGTAAATCCAGAACTCATACATGATTTTGCAGCAAGTGTTTTACAACAACTCAAAATAGAACAGCCCAAAGTAAATGTACCCGATTCTATCATTAGCATCCAGTCCGGATCAGAATATTTTATCGCATTTTCTCCTGATCGGGTGATTAGATAGGAATGTAATGGAAGATGTATAATGGGAAATGTGAGATGGAAAAGGTGTGATGGACGATGTTTTTTGTAAATATTTTTAAGATGATTTTTGCACTGCCATAGGGTTGTCAGTGGCCTGTATTTTCTTTGTATAACAAAAACAAAATACTATGATACAGGAACAATTATTCGCAGAAACAATGGAAGAAACTTCCCTTGTGTATTTAATGAAAAATTATGCAAACTATAATTTCTGGGCAAATTTAACCTTGATCAACTGGTTAAAAAAACATCCACAGCAATTATTGGAGCAAGAAGTATTATCGAGTTTTAAAAGTATAAAGTTAACCCTCGCCCATATTTTACAAACACAGGAATATTGGTACGCTATTCTCACTAAAAGCGAATTTGAATTTCGGGAATACGGAAGTTTAACGGATATTTTTGAAGACCTGTTGAAACAGTCAGAAAACCTGGCGGTATATATTACAGCTATTAGCGAAGACAGGTTTAATGAGAAAACGGAAATTCAAAGCCCTTGGTTTACTTCCGACTTTCAGAATTTTGAATATGTACTGCATGTTTTTAACCACAGCACCTACCACCGTGGGCAGATTATTACCATTTGCCACAATTTAGGAATTACCGGAGCCCCTATGACGGATTATAATTTCTACAATGTAATGGCGAAATAACACACGCTGCTTTGATAAAAAAAGCCAGGTCGAAAACTCTATTCAATGAATTTTCGACCTGGCTTCTGTTACGATTTTTTTAATTATTTCTTATTGTCGTATTTTCTCTGATTATCCTTATTCGAAGTCTGATCAGACCTTTGACCACCGCCATTGGTGATACCCTGAATTTTTTTATCCGTTTTAATATCGTGGTTGGCCCTGTCTGCTATCGAACTGCCCTGAACGGTTGGATTGTTTTTTGGTGTGCTCGTATTTTTCATAATGGTAAAATTTAGTGAATAATGTTACGGAGCGCTATTATAACAACCAATGGGAACCGGATTAGTTTTATTTTTTTGAATTAGGTCTTCATTTTAAACACAGTGCAGCAAGCGATGGTTAGGCAACTAATGTGAACAATAAACTAATAACCAATCATCAATAACCGGCTATTGGCTAGTTACTAATGAACCAATGACCAATGAACCAACTAATACAACAAAAATATCGTTGGCTTTTTATGAAGATCTATTTCCTCTTTCCGCCAGTTGTAAACACTTTGTGTTTTGATAAACTCATCCTCAGCGGTAAGGTTGCTTGCGACGCAAACCTGAGTATTGGGTTTACAGCTTTTCAAGACCTCTTCGAAAAGCTGGTTATTGCGGAAAGGTGTTTCAATAAAAATCTGTGTCTGCTTGTAGCGGCTTGCCGATAGATCCAGATCTTTGATTCTTTTGGTGCGCTGTTCTTTATCGATGGGTAAATATCCCCAAAAAGCAAAACTCTGTCCATTAAATCCTGATGCCATTAAAGCCAATAGAATGGAACTAGGCCCCACCAAAGGAACTACTTTAATGCCACGTTTATGTGCTTCAGCAACAATATCGGCACCTGGATCAGCAATACCAGGGCAACCTGCTTCGCTCATTAGGCCTACATCTTTTCCGGCAGCAAGTTCAACAAAAAACTGACCCAGGTCTGTTCTGTTGTGTTTGCCATAATCGTGTACGATTAAATCTTTCTGAGCTGTTTTTAAACCTGCCTCTTTTAAAAAGCGACGGGCTGTTTTACTGTTTTCTACAATATAAGTATCAATCTGGTTAATGGTATCAACCAGATAAGGGGTGAAAGTTTTGTGTGCTACCTCTTCGGCCAATGGTACGGGAATGAGGTATAAAGTGCCTTTTTGCATGCCACAAAAATACTTACAATAAATAGAATTTAAGTTCTAAAGTTTGTGGTATTGGCAATATAATCTCTTTTACAAACAAAGGTGTAGCAAATTTTATTTCTAACTGACTTATTTTCTGCACAATTAAACCTGGCTTAAAACGTTAAATATTAGTTAAATATGACCTGCGGGGCAATATTTGAGGGAAAATGTAAAAACTATGCTTGCATATTAAACCTTCTATATTTTTGGTTCTCTAATTGATACACACACATTAGGTTATTAAAATAAAACACACAAATGAAAACACTGAAATCTACGGCACTTGTGCTGGGGCTCTTTGCGCTCCTTGCCGGAACCACAACCCTAGTCAGGGCACAAGACTATCAAAACGACTACCAGGATGATGGTTACAGCACTGGCAACGTTTCTTTACAGACTTTTTACGATGAACTTTCGCCCTATGGAACCTGGATTCAGGATCCTCAATATGGTTATGTTTGGCGCCCGGATGTAGACCAGAACGAATTTCGTCCATATTATACAAACGGACGTTGGGCCATGACCGAATACGGTAATACCTGGGTTTCCAATTACGATTGGGGCTGGGCACCTTTCCACTATGGCCGTTGGGTAATTAACAGTTACCGCCAATGGATCTGGTTACCTGATACCAATTGGGGACCAGCCTGGGTAGATTGGAGAAGTGGCGATGGTTATTACGGTTGGGCGCCAATGGCACCGAGTATCAGCATTAATCTGAGCTTTGGCCGTCGTTATTCAGTACCGGAATTCTGTTGGAACTTTATTCCTCAAAGTAATATTTATATCAATACCTTTCCAAGATATGATTACGGAAGAAATAATGTATATATCCGTAATACCACGATCATCAATAATACTTATGTATATAACAGAAGGAATTATTATGGCGGTCCAAGGATTGAAGATATCAGACGTGCAACCAATAGGAATGTAACAGTTTATAGATATTCGCAGGGTTCCAGGCCAGGTGCAAGCAGGATTAACAGCAGGGAAGTATCTATTTACAGACCAAGACCTGAGCGCAATGCCGATAACCGTAACGCAGCACCCCGGAAATTTGAGCAAGGAAATGCTGGTTTTAGCAGAGGCGGAAGAAACGAAGGGTATACCAACCGCGATCAAAGAGGCGGTACTCCTAACAAAAACGATAACCGTTTTGGTTCAAGAGATAACCGTACTGCACAACCTGATAGAGCTAATGGTACTCCAGGTCGAGATAATAATAACAATCAGCCTAATAATAGGGGTGAGGCTTACAACAGGGATGCAAACGGACGTGTTAGCCGCAACAACAGCAATGGTGTAGACGGAAGAAGCGGACAGGAAAATGTAAACCGTGGCCAGGATCAGCAACGTTTAGAGCAGATCAGACAACAGCGTACCCAGCAAGACCGCGCGAGCCAGGATCAACAACGTGCGCAACGTGATGTTCAGGGGCAACAACGTGGTCAGGTAGACCAACAACAACGAGCTGCTCAAATGGAACAACAAAGAGCACAACGTAATGAACAATTGCAGCAGCAACGTGCTCAACAAACTCAGGGACAACAACAAGAAAGAGCGCAACGTGATGCTCAGGCTCAGCAACAACGTGGTGAGCAGGTGCAACAACAACGTACGCAACAGGCTCAGGCTCAACAACAGGAAAGAGCTCAACGCGATGCCCAGGCACAACAACAGCGTAATGAGCAGGCGCAGCAACAACGTGCACAACAAGCTCAGGCCCAGCAGCAAGAAAGGGCTCAACGCGATGCCCAGGCGCAACAACAGCGTAATGAGCAGGCGCAACAACAACGTGCCCAGCAAGCGCAACAACAGCAACAAGAGCGTGCACAACGTGATGCTCAGGCGCAACAACAAAGAGCTCAACAACAACAGCAGCAACAACAACAAAGACAAGAACAAAGAAGAACAGAAGCTCCACCACAACAACAAAGAGGTGGCGGTGAAAGCGGAAGACCATCAAGAGGTGGCAGAGGATAAAACGAAAAGTCCCGATGAAAGTCGGGACTTTTTTATTTAAAAGAGTTATATACTTAATAGCAAGATGATGGAAATTGTTAATGTTTTGATTTGGAAATGAACATTTAGTGCAACTTCGGAACAGCAGTCCCGTTATCCGCTATAGTCCCGATGAAATATCGGGAGCTGCCGCTACTACCGGGTTTATAAACGAGGGCTTGTGCAGATTAGCACCCAGCACGTTAATATTTGTACTGCCTTATCTACCTAGACCCGATCCAATAGCTATCGGATGCGGGGCACGAAGCAATCTTACAACTATCGATACTAGCGAGTGTGTCCAGACTGCTTAATCTTAGAGAAGATTCATTGCCCGGCTGCGGCATGAAGATTGCTTAAATCAGTTCCCCTAAAAGTGCTTTCGGCTTTTGGATGCAGGTTTTCGGGGTCTAATAAAAAAGTACTTATCCCCAGTTCGAGACCGAATTTAATTTCCGACTCGGCATCATCACCTATAATTAAAATATCTTCTGTTTTTAGTTTGTATTGATCAATCAATAGTTTAAAAGCTTCTTTTTTATTGCTTTTTGAAACATCCACAACATGTACATGTTCAAAATCATCGGCTATGCCCAACATCCTTACTTTCGAAGTTTGCTGTTTCTGAAAACCTGCGGTTACAATAAACTTTCTGCCCTTAAGGCTTTTGATGTAGTGGTAATCGTTGCTAGGTTTTAACGGTTTGCTTACCTCGCGGTTTTGCAAATAAGCAAGTACTTTGGGCATCACCGCTTCGTTAAATCCATATTTTTTAGCCACTTTTTGAAATGGTGTTCTAAGCATGTCTTGTTTTGCAAGCTGAAAATCTTCTTTACTGATCCCTAAATCCAAATTTTCTAAAAAAGCGTATAACTCACCCATTAACTGTTCTTCATGGGGTTTGGTAAAATAAATGGTATTGTCTAGATCGATAAAAAAAATATGCTTCATGTAAATGGAATGATTTATGTTGTAATAAAACCAAAACAACAAGTGCGAATTAATGTTTAATTATTAAAGACTTAAAGTTATGACAAAGGAAACAAAAATTATAGTAGGCGTATTAGCTGGAGCAGCACTTGGTGCAACAATCGCATTGGCATTATCATCAGATTCGACAAGCGATTTAAAAAGTAAAGTATCAGATTTTTTTGCTGATCTGTTAGACGCTTCGAAAGATAAATTAGCAGGTTTGGCCGATAAAGCAACTGGTGTAGCAGATAAGGTTAAAGATAAAATAGCAGAAATAAATGCTTAAAGAATTGGAAGTGCCGGAAATATCCGGCATTTTTATTCTATATATATTCTAACCAGCATTTAAATGAACATTGCTTTTCATGGTGCCGCCCGTACTGTTACGGGGAGCAAGCACCTTATTACCTTAAAAAACGGCACTCAAATATTATTAGATTGTGGCTTATTCCAGGGGATGGGCCACGTTACAGATAAACTAAACGACTATTTTGGATTCGACGCCAAAAAGGTTACCTATCTCGTTTTATCGCACGCACATATCGACCATTGTGGTTTATTGCCTAAACTGGTTTCAGAAGGTTTTGGTGGAAAAATTTTCTGTACTTCCGCAACGATGGATCTTGCCCGTATTTTAATGATGGATTCTGCAAAAATCCAGGTGCAGGATGCGGAGTTTTCGAACCGCCATTTGCACAAGGGTGAGGAAATGGAAGAGCCACTTTACACTGAAGAAGACGTTACCAAAACGCTTAGTCAGATGAAGATTGTGGAGTATGAGGAAGATTTTGAGATCGAACCTGGAATCCGCTTAAAGTTTACCGATGCAGGCCACATTTTGGGCAGCGCCGCAGTTCACCTTAACATTACGGAAGAAGGAAAACAAACACGCATTACTTTTTCTGGTGATGTTGGCCGTTATGGTGATCTGCTTTTAAAAAGTCCGCAACAGTTTGATCAGGCCGATTATATTTTAATGGAATCTACCTATGGCGATTCGCTGCATAAAGATCTTGATCCGATTGAAAATATGCTTTTGGAGATCATTAACAATACCTGCAAAATTAAAAAAGGTAAGGTAATTATTCCTGCTTTTGCTGTTGGTCGTACACAGGAACTGCTATATGCTTTGAATGGTTTAGAGCTAAAAGGTAAGCTGCCAGATATTCCATATTATGTAGATAGTCCGTTATCATCAAAAGCGACCGAAATCCTTAAGAACCATCCTGAAGTATATAATAACGGTGTTAAAGAAACCTTAAAGATCGATCATGATGTATTTGGTTTTAAGGGATTGCGTTTTGTAGAAAGCGTAGAAGAATCGAAAGCTTTAAATGCTGATCCAAGGCCTTGCGTGATTATTTCGGCATCGGGAATGGCAGAGGCTGGCCGGGTAAAACACCATATCAGAAACAATATTGGAAATCAAAAGAACACCATTTTAATGGTGGGCTATTGCGAACCCAATTCGCTTGGGGGTAAATTAATCGCGGGACAAAAAGCGGTAGAGATTTTTCGTGAAGAGCTAGAGGTTAAAGCCGAAGTACGATCGATAAAATCGATGAGTGCGCATGGTGATTATGAAGATTTATTGCACTTTTTATCTTGTCAGGACCCTGCAAAAGTGAAACAGCTATTTTTGGTGCACGGTGAATATGATGTGCAACAACATTTTGCCAGCAGGTTAAAGGATAAAGGTTTTAAACATGTAGCTATTCCGGAATACCATCAGGTATTTGAGATTGAGTAACATTTGGATATATTGGTCCGGATTTGTAATCCGGACCTTTTTTACTTATGATCTGGCCTTACAATTGTTTTTGAAGGGTTTTTAATAGACGGGGTTACAAATCCCGACCAACTGCGAGCTGTGCTATTAAATATTATCATTTCCATCCACCCTCATACCTCCTCCATCTTCCATTTTCTCTATCTTTGCCCTATGGATGTTTTTGGTAAAGCGTTAACAGATATTTACAGAACTGGCGAAGCCGATACTCTTTGGTTGCACAATTCGTATGGTGAGCCGGAAGAAATGCCTTTAGAATTTTTCTTCCGCGATGATGAAGATATGCCTGTTTTAGAACTTCAGGCTTTGCACATGTGCAGAGGAAAAGTATTGGATATCGGTGCAGGTGTTGGCAGTCACGCTTTACTTTTGCAGGCTTTTAATATAGATGTAACAGCCATCGATATTTCGGAAGCAGCAGTAGACATTATGAAAGAGCGTGGCGTAAAAAAGGCGCTGTTACAAGATGTTTTTGCTTATGAAGAGAAATTCGATACCATTATCATGCTCATGAATGGGATCGGCCTTACCGGAACCTTGGCAGGATTTAAGGATTTTCTCATCAAATTAAAAGAGCTCATCAACCCTAATGGGCAGGTGATTTTCGATTCGTCTGATATTGCTTATCTATACGAAGACATGCCGAAACCGCAAAATCAATATTATGGCGAGGTATCATACCAATACGAGTATAGAGGCGAAAAAGGCGATTGGTTCAACTGGATTTATGTTGACGAAGAAACCATTAAACGTATTGCTAAAGAAACGGGATGGGGTACGGAAATGATTTTCGATGATGGAGAAGATCAGTATTTGGTTAAACTAAGCCCAAACCCCTAAAGGGGCTTCATTTTTATTTAAACAGAAAGTTTAATGTTTTAAATTTTAGTTTCCCCTTAAGAGGGTAGGGGTAATTTAAAAGTCATAATGTTTTTCGTAGTTGTATTTTAAATCAACAGTCGCATAGATTTGTTTGATAAGCATATGAGCAATACGAAAATTAAATTAAGTGTTTTAGATCAATCGCCGGTACGTAAAGGTGTAACCGCCCGCCGTGCCATTGAGGAAACCACTATACTTGCACAAGAAACCGAGCGCTTGGGTTATCACCGTTTCTGGGTCTCTGAGCATCACAATACCACCAGTTTGGCTGGTTCTACGCCCGAGATCTTAATTGCCCATTTGGCCAATCATACCAAAACATTAAGGATTGGGTCTGGCGGCATTATGCTGCCCAACCATAGTGCTTTAAAAGTAGCAGAGAGTTTTCGCTTATTGGAGGTCATGCATCCCAACCGGATCGATCTGGGGATGGGTAGGGCACCGGGTACCGACCGGATTACGGCTTCAATGCTTAATCCATCAAATACCTGGAGTGAGCAGGATTTTGCAGAGCAGTTGCGCGAATTGCAGCACTATTTGCACGATACGTCTGATGGCGGCATTCAAGCTAAAATAAAAGCCATACCAATCTCGGAAACGGTTCCAACACAATGGCTTTTAAGCAGCAGTGGACAAAGCGCTCTGTTTGCGGCACATTTTGGAATGGGGTTCTCTTATGCACATTTTATCAATCCTGTTGGTGGTGCACAGGCTGTTCAATACTATCGTGAACATTTTAAACCTTCGGTAGATCTGGCGCAAGCTGTTGAAAATGTGGCACTTCATGTTTTTTGTTCGGAAGATGAAGAAAAGGTAAAACAACAGGAAGCCTTAATGAGTTATCGGTTTTTACAATTGGAAAAAGGTAAGGGATTACCTGCAGTGGGCTGGGAGGATATTAAAGATGTAACTTACAGTGTTGCGGAGCAGGAAAGAATTAATGCCAATAAACAGCGGATGATTTACGGTACACCTGCAGTAATTAAAGACCGGCTTACCCAATTGGCAGCTGATTATGATGTGGATGAACTGATGGCGGTTACCATTACCGAACATTTTGAGGATAGGGTGAGATCGTATGAGTTGTTAGCGGAGGTTTTTTTATAAAAGATTATTCATTTCCGTGTTATGTGGAGACACAGAACACGGAAATTATAAATTTGTCATTCTGAACGTAGTGAAGAATCTTTAATTATAGAGCATATTACATTTGCGCTATCTAGGTTAGGGATCCTTCATTATATTCAGGATGACAAGGGAGCAATTTAAAAACTAAAAAACGTTTGTCTGCCACCTACTTTTTGTCCAAAGTTTTGGATGTTGTAAGTGAGGGTGAGCATGCCATATCTGCCCAGGTTATTACTCTGCGTATCGATGATACTGTTTCCTGTAATCTGTATATTCCTGCGCACGTTGCTCTGCAAAATATCATTCACTGAAAATTTTAACTGTGCCCTATCATTTTTCATAAACAGGTAGGTTAGGGCAGCATTCCAGAATTTGATATTGTTATTATATCCGGCCACTTTTTGTTCATTTATCGTTAAAGAATAGCTGGTTTCGAAAACCAGTTTTTTTGGATAACGTATAATCAGTTCGGAAGTGCTTTGGTGCGTATTGTAACTCACGTTGGAATAATAACTGTCGTCGTACCTGCTGCGGTTCAGGTTTACCGAATACGACTGATTAATCTCTACCTTATCGTTCAGGTTTAACCGCACACTTCCATTAGGACCTACATAAAATACATTGGCATTGCTCTCCACATTGTTTACAATAACAGGGCTATGATCAAAATTGGCCCAGAAACCTAGACCCACTTTCACACTTGTTTTATCCTTTTTAAAATCTTTTGAAATATTGGCGCCGCCACTAAAATTGTACATGCCATTTTTGTTAACCGGGTTAACCGTTTGTACACCATCTTTGATAGTAATCGAATTCACAATGCCGTTTTTTGTGAAATTACCATAGCCATATAAATTGTAATTGATCAGGCTTTTAGGATCGTATTTATACATATTCATGCTTAATCCCTGCATGCGGGCGGGCAGTAGATTGGGGTTTCCATTTCTGATATAAAATGCATTGGTGTTGTCGGCCACTGGCTGAAGATAACTCACATTGGGCTCTGTAAAACGCGCCGAATAGTTAAAGCGGAATATTTTGTATTTCAGCTGAAATGTTGGCCACATAAAATTATAGTGTTGGTCTATATCTGCACTTTTGGTAAAACGGTTATTTAACGAAATGTAATTGTGCACCAAGCCAGGTTGCAGATAGAGGTCTTTTGTTACTTTATAACCAAGACTGATGTTTGTATTGGTTTTAAAACCAGCCTGTTTAACTGTTTGCGATAAATCTGGCACAACAATATCATACAGTTGATTGGCCGGATTGCGGTAAAAAGTGCTTAATGCATTTTCGTTGTTGATGATGTTTCCACTTACATCTGCCTTGAAATTCAGCTTTTTACTGATCGGTTCGGTGTAGTTGCCATAGAGGTAGCCCCTGAAGTTGTCAATAGAATTGTTCCTCAACTGATCAACCTCTGAAGTAGAAGGAGTGAGATAAAAGACGCTATTGCTTCTGTTGTAGTTAATAATCGGGTTTGGTGTAGCAGAAACATCGGCACCCAGGTTAAATGATCTCCCTGCCTTTTTAAAGTCCTTACTGAAATCGGCCCTTAATTGGTATTTATTGCTCGAAGTATTGAGGTCATTTAAGTTTTCGAGGGTATTAATCAATTGGTTGTTCGCATTGTTGTTGCGGGAAGAAACCTTGCTCACCGAATTGTTGGAATTCAATATAATGGCAGGTTCGATGGTCAGTTGCGTTAAAGAATCGATCTGCCAATCTAACTTTCCTCCGATATTGTGTTTAAGGATCAGTGAGGTCGTATTTTCGTTTGCGTTGGTAATCAACCGATCTGTGCCCAAAGTTTGGTTGGTATTGGTGAGTTTTTCTAAAAGATTGTCAGATCTGCCGAAAAAATATTGTGTATTGATTTTGATTCCCTTTTTGGTTAAGGTGTTAAAATTAAAACCGCCACCTGATGAGGCTTGTACGCCATTGTAGCTGCCCCCGAAATTGATGCCGTTAAATTCGAAGTACCCGCCAGAACTCATCATCATGGAGTTTACACCACTTCTGCTAAATCCGCCAATGCGCTGCACATCATTTGGATTAAAACCCGGCTGATTGATGTTGTTGGCATAAGCCAATATACTTACCTGCGTGGTATCCCTAAAAAAGTTCATTAATCCACCAGCCTGGTAAAGGTCTTTTAATCCGCCACCAGCATATAATTTACCAAAAGCTCCTTTTTTAATGGCTTTTTTTAGTTTTAAATTGATAACCTGTGGTATTTCAGCTGCAGTAAGGTCAGGATCGCGTCTTTTGGCCTGTTTATCGTCAACCACCTGTACCTTGTCGATAATATTTGCAGGCAGGTTTTTAGTTGCAATTTGTTGGTCGCCGCCAAAAAACTCTTTTCCGTCTACTAAAATTTTACTCACCGCCTTGCCGTTAACCTGAATAGAGCCATCTGCTGCAATGGCCACGCCAGGAAGTTTTTTCAGCAGGTCTTCTACTACTGCTGAGGGCAGGGTTTTAAAAGATTCGGCATTAAATTCGATGGTATCTTTACGTACAATAACAGGTGGTCTTTCTGCTGAAATAACTACTTCGTTTAAATCGTTGGCCTTGGTAGAAAGATAAAGGGTTCCTAAGTTTAACGCTGGGTTGGTGGCGGTAAGCTCTACTTCTTTTCGGTAGGTTCCGTATTGCCATGCCGTTACCACCAAACGATATTTAGTGCCAATGGTTAAACCATTAATCTTAAAAATTCCTTTATCATCTGATAGTTTGTAGGTGCTCAATACACTATCGCCAACTTTATACACCGAAACTGTTGAATAATTTAAGGTGGTTTTATGGTTGGCACTATCGGCTAAAATCCCGGTAATGCTACCGTTTTTTTGTGCAAACAGATTGATAATCGTTAAGGTTAAAACGAACGATAGTAAGAGTTTCTTCATATATGTTTTGAATAAGAACCTAAAATTATCGGCTATTTTTTTATTCGGCAGTTAAATGTGATGAACGCTAAAAAAAATGTGATAGACGATATTTTAACCCAGTTTATTTAGTAGACGCACAATGTGTTTAAATGTTGCATCATTCTTTATAATTAACTAAATCTTTAGGTAAAAGTAAGAGAGTTAAAGTGTTTTTGCAAATACACACTAAAAAATTACATAAATTAAAACCAAAAAAGCCCCAATGCTAATGCAATGGGGCTGAGTAGATGCGTATATATAATTTAGTGCAGATCGTTATAATTGATGATTTTAACTTCCGGGTTTTTGGCTAAAATCTCTTCCATCCATTTGCGGTGCGATGCGCCAACGCCTACTACAACCCTTTTTGCTTTATTGGCTTTCGCCAGCCCGATGATGTTTTTGCACATGCCTTCGTTCCTTAAGGTCCATTGCACAATCATCTCTTTTACCGTTTCAGTAGGGAAGCCTGCATAACCATAAAAGTGACGGCCGCCATAAAAGTTCCAGGCCTCATCTAAAACACCGTATTTTACGGTATTCATGCCGGCATAAGGATCTGCATTAAAAACCTTTGCTTCCTCTTCATTATAAGCCCAATATTTTTCTATAGCTTTAATGGTAGCAGCTTCCTGAGAGGTGCTAGCAGCTTTCGCTTTATTCGTTAAAATTTTATATAAAGAATCCGTTTGACCCCAGGCTTCGCTCCATGGTTTATCATAGCTTTGGCAATCCATATTGTAAATCCGATCTTGTTTCAATTGGTAAATCAGGGGAAAATAGATTTTGCTGTATTCACTTCCTGGTCTATAGAAGCCTTTTTTCTTTAATGAATCGATACCGCCGAACATTTTTGCATATTCAACCTGTTCTTCTTTGCCGAAGCTTTGTTTCATGTAATTTTCGAGTACAAAGATTTGGTAATCGGCATTTCCCCGGTCCCAGTTTTTCGCATAATTAACGGCTAAATTCATCCTTGTTTTATGGTAGTAGGCGAATGAGTTAAGTGCTTTTTGATCTTTTTTAATCTGTGCATCAATGTTTTTCGGAGATGCCGGATTTAATTTTTCTAGATAATCGTGGCCTTTTCTGAATGATTTTTTTGCCCAATTGCTTTCTTCCAGTTTGGCGTAATCACCCTGCGGCAGATATTCGCCAAAAACCATGTCGGGTTTAAAGTTTTTAAGTTTGTCAATGATGGCCTGAAAATTCTGTGTCGATTTAGAGTTGTCGTGGGCAGAGCCTACTATAACAATCTCGATTTGGTTCTGGGCATTCGATTTAATCGTAAATGCTATCAGCAGTAATAATGCAAGGCTAAGTTTTTGTATAGTTCTCATGATTTTGGTTCTTTTTTGTTGATCCAAAGATGACTATATACGCTTTACTGCTAAATTTAATTATCCCAAAGCTTTATAATATTATCCCAATCGGGGAAAATGGAAATTTAAGGATTGGGTATTCAGAATTAAGCGTTCGGATAGCGATTTAAAGCTTTCGTCCTAAAAAGGGAAATTATTCCATCAGTTTTTGATTAAAACCAACGATTAATTTAAACAGGTCTTTATACTCGGTAAGTGGTAAGGTTTCTGGTTTGTCGAATACATCATGGTAGGCCGAAGGGCCGCCCTGGGTGTAGATGAAGAATGCAGGAACACCTTTTTCGGTAAAGAAATAGTGGTCGCTGTTTGCGGCCTTGCCCCTTGAATTTATTTTGGAGATATAATGATTTTCATTGTTGATGGCGTTTAATTGTGCAAATGCTTTTGGATAAACGGATGCATTCACTACCGTCATGCCCGCTTGGCCAGTACCTACCAAATCTAAATTTATGAGGAATTTAATCTTACTTAAAGGCACTAATGGATTTTCTACAAAATAGCTCGAACCCAATAATCCCGCTTCTTCTGCAGCAAAACAGATAAAACCGATAGAATAGGGCTGAGGATGGGCTGCATAATATTTGGCCAGGCTTAATAAAGTGGCCACGCCGGCGGCATTATCATTTGCACCAGGGAAATAAGTGTCTGCACCCATTCCACCTAAATGGTCATAATGCGCCGTAATGATTAAAATAGAATCGGTATACTTGGTGCCTTTAACCAAACCACAAACATTGGCCGCCTCAAAATTGGGAAGAAGTTTATTTTCGATATCGACACTGATTTCTTTTGGGAGTGCTTTGAAACTCTTTTTATTGACCTGAATAATTGTTGTGGCGCCAACTTCAGTTGCTACAGACCAGGTGAGCTTATCTTTAAATGAAATCTGTAAAGACGGAGTAGCTTGGTAATTTAGGCTGTCGACCTGAATTAACCGGGCCTTTAGCTTAATGCCCGGACTCTCATTGTTTACAATGAAATCTTTACCGGGAACAAGTTTTTGTCCGTTAATGGCTACCATCATTTTTCCCGGGAAGGTGTTTACAGGAAAATTAAAAGCCTGCTTATAAGATATGCCCATTGGCAGCAGGCCAATTTTTTGATATTCTACCCCAAGGTAATCTGCCGCTTTTTTCATCCCATCTTTGGTATAACCCCTGCCCCAAAATTGTTTTGATGTGAGGATGTTGACTAGATTTCTGGTATAAGTTGAATCTTGTGCGAAACTGTAATTTGAGACTAGGGAAAATGCAATTAAAAGAAAAATTCTCATATCAAAATATTGAATAGTACAGGGGATTACTCTGTTTTGGGTAATTGTTTTGATTGGTCGAACAACCTGATAATAGCATATGCAAGTGGAAAAAGAAGCGTTAAGGTAATTTCACGCGTTTGGAAATTAAATTTAAAGCATAGAATTGATAATGCACCCAGTGTCCAAACAATGCCGGCAGCGAGAAAATAGTTTTTAAAAAAGTTCATGAGATTTAACATTAGATATCTGCTAATATAGCGCTTAGTTGAGATTCTTACAAGCCTGGCTGTTGGTCGGGATTTGTAGATCCGAATTTGGAAAGGTTTTAATCCTTCAGTGGATTAAAAATCCACAGTTCATCCAGTCGATTTCAAATCCCGACTAACAAAAAAAAATGGTTGATGGTTACCAGCCTTCGCCATTAATCATCAACCATTAATTATAGAAATCACTTTTCTTACTTTACCAGATATGGTTGTAAAGCAGTTTTGATTTTTTCTTTGTTCTGATTTGCGGTCCATTTTTCTTTGATCGATTGATCGCCCAAACTAAAAAGTGTTTCGTAAAGCAATTTACCATTTGCCATAGTTTGTACTTTGAATGTGTTTTGCGAACCAATAATATCAGCCCAAACACCACGTACATCTGCCCAATAAGTCTGTTGGCTTGCCCACCATTTTTGAGCGTAAGCAAAAGTTTTAGGATCTATTTTGGTAAATTCCTCATAACCTTTTTCAACGGCCAATAATTTGTCGCCATTGGCAGAACGTACAACTTTTTTGTTGTCCTGTTCAAACATCCAACCATTTTTAGTAATGGTAATCCTGCTGCCACGGTTTAATACATTGTAATCTTTACGCACGGTAGATTCTCTTCTTGGTAATGGAGAATCGGTTTCGCTCGACCATGAATCGTGTCCGCCAACGTGGCTCCAGGTTCCGTATCCCTGGTAGCGTGGACTATCATCAACCTGATAAACTTTTTGCGTCCATTTTCCTTTAACATCAACAGGGGTTAAATTGCCTTTTTTCCATGCATTGCCTTCGGTATAAAGCATAATATTGGTATCTTCATAGGTCCAATCCTGGCGCCAGTGTTTAATTACAGTGGTATCGTTAATGGCCAGCATGTGTTGGATTACAATTCTTTTTGGCTCATCAACGATTATCTCTGCCCATTCGTTGCCATGACTTTCGTAAGGTTTACTGAATTTATAGTTCGGATCAGGAGCGGTAACTTCGCCGTAGTTGAAATTCACTTCATAAAAACCAGCTAAAGATTTTATCGCTTTTCTATCCTGTTCTAGTTTTTCTTCCGGAGATTCAACTTTTGTTTGCGCATTAGCACTAAGGGTAATCAAACCGCTTAATACTAAAATTAGGTTTAAAAATTTCATTTTTATTATTAATTAGGGTGTGCTTAATTTTCCGCTATTGCGGGATTTTTTTTCTTTTTTCCTTTACCCCACCAGATGATAAATCCGGTTATGGGCAAACTTGCTGCAATTAAACTGGCAAAAAATGCCATTATTTTTCCGGGTAATCCCAATATAGCGCCCACATGGATATCGTAATTCATACCGATTACCGTTTCACCTGCATTTTTTTCAGACTGGTTGGTTCTGTGCAATAACTTGCCAGAATACTGATCGAACTGAAGCAGGTCGTAATTCCAAAAGGTTTCATCACCACGGTAACCTGTGGCGTAAATGGTTGCCGAACCACCTTCTGCAGGCGACATGCCGATACGGTCTTCATTTTTAAAAATCCTTTTGGCCTGATCAAAAGCGATATCGAATGGCACTGCAGTTATCGTTTTGGTCGAATCAGACTTAACCTCTACCACTTTCGGCGGGGTAATGCTTCTCGAAGCCACCACATAAACTGTAGTTTGGAACCATTGGAATGCCCACACCAGACCGGTTAAGGCCAGCATCAAACAGATTATCATCACATAAAATCCCAGCACATTGTGCATGTCGTAGTTGATGCGTTTAAACTTGGCTTTCCATTTTACTTTAAAACTCTTATCGAAGTTAGATTTTTTGAGATTTTTAGGCCACCACATCACCATACCTGAGATGAGGAGAAATACAAATATAAAAGTAGACCAACCAATGATCTGCTGACCGATGGGATGATTGATCAACAAGCTCCAATGGATCATTTTTACTACGGCAAAAAACTCATATTTATGATCGGCAACCAGGGTTACTTTACCTGTATATGGATTAACCAAAACCAAATCATAATAATCAATAGAATCAAAATACCAGAAAGCTTTTGGATCCCCAGCTTTGTAGGTGCCAAATTCCCAGGTCCTTTCAGGTGCTTTGTAAGTAGAAATAAAGCTGATTTTCTTTTTATTGCCCAGCGCTTTTTCGGCATTGGCCTGTAATATGCTTAATGGTAAAGTTTTTGGATTTGCAGGTACTTCAATAAAATATGCTTTACGGTGGATCAGCTCGGTAATTTCTTTCTGAAAAACATAGATACATCCGGTAACACCTAACATCAGCACGATTAAGCCAGATGCGATGCCGAGCCACAGGTGCAGCCAATCGCTTATCCGCCTCAAACGCGATTTTTTGTTTTTTGATTTAGTTGATGTTTTTGTTAGTGCCATTCGCAATGCGGTATGAATAAAAGAACCAATTGGCGTTTTTCAAGACCAATTGGCTTTAAATTTTAAATATAATTTCGGTTACTTCACCTCAGTAGTATAAGTTACTAAATGCCAAACTTTTTCGTAGTCTTTTCCATTTAATTTTCCAGGAGTTTTATCTTCTGTAAATGCTTCAAGGAAATAATTTCCTTTTTTTTCTGGTTTAAAAGTGAATTTTCCATCTGCATCGGTTTCGGTAGGTTGTGCCTTTCGCTCAGCATTAACAAGGGTTAACTTTTGTTTTGCAAAAGGAGCTTTGTTGTAAATCACCTGGTGAACAGAAGTTTCGCCAACGGTTAATGCATGTTTATCTGGTCTGATAGTTAAAGCCGCTGTTGCAGGAAAAGCCGTATTAATTTTAGCGTTTCCTACTGCTACATCTGCGAAGGCATAATATTCAATTTTTGCCTTTTCATAAACAGCAGCAACTTCATGAACGATAGAAAGTTTATAGGTTCCGTCCTGATCTGGAGTGAAACTGGTTTTAAAGAAATGGACGTCTGGTGTGCTTGTTAAAACCTTGGTTGTTCCATTCGGCGCGGTTAAAACCAGGCTGAATGCTTTCAGGTTGCTAAACCATTTTGCAGCAGAATCAGGTTCGTTACTTTCGTACTCTCCGAAAAAGACTTTCACTTCCTGCGCTTGTCCTTTTTTGCCTGTTGAGGCTGTTTCTATCCATAAAGCATGTGCAAATGCACTCGAGATGCTAAAGGCTAGAAAGAAAAATAATAATGAGATTTTAGTTTTCATGTTTTCCGTTTTGGGGTTAAAATCAGGAGCAACTGATCTGATCCAATTGCTCCTGATGGGTTTTAATTAAAATTTGTATGCTACACTTACTCTGTAGTTTCTTGGTGCTTCGGCCTGCCATGAATATACCGCCTGATCATATGTAGGTGCATTCCAATAATTTGTGTAGTAGGCGCCGCTGTATAAATACTTGTCTAAAATGTTAAATACATTAGCCGTGATTTTTATTTTTTTGTTTCCCCAGAAAAGCCCGCCATCCAGTTTGAAATAATCGGGAAGATTTTCGTTGGCGTTCTCGCCACTGTAGGTGCCTACAGCCCTGTCGACAAGATAGGTAAAGCCTCCTGAAACCCCGAACCCTTTAAGCGCTCCGTTCTGTAATGAGTAGGTTAACCATGCATTAGCGGTATGCTTTGAAAAACCTGGTACAACCTGGCCTACAAAAACGCCTTCAACTCCATCGGCAACCTTAGTTACTTTTGCATCGGTATAGGCATAGTTTGCTATTAAGTTTAATCCTTTGGTCAATTCTCCACGTACATCAAATTCAACACCCTGCGCTCTTTTTTCACCAATTACGATGCTAAAAGTTTCTCCTGCTTGATTGTTAGGATCTCCGGTAATCTCGTTTTGTTTGGTAATCCGGTAAAGGGATAGGGTGGTATTCCATCGGCCATCAAACCAGTCTTTTTTGATACCAAATTCTTTATTGTTACCGGTTATGGGTTTTGCGGTGCCACCATCCCGGAAAAAGCCGGTTTGCGGGGTAAAAGCTTCATCGTAAACTGCATAAACAGAAGTGTTTTTATCTACCGATACACTCAAGCCAACCCTTGGGGTAAAGTGTTTGGCTTTATCTGCCGGGCTTCCGTACGCCGATTGGTTAACATAGGTGTAGCGGCCGGCAAGGGTTAAGCGGACAATGTTATTAAAAAAGCCCAGTTCATCCTGTACATAACCGCTCAGGTATTTCTGGTCCATTAAACCTCCCGCTGCAATTGCCCTTTGTAATAATGGTGTGCTACGGTCAAAATTTGGATAACCGTTTGATGGGAAGCCATAATTTGGGTTATACAGGTCAAATGGAGCACTTGCTAAATCTAAATCGTGCGATTGGCCCCAATCTGCAATATAGTTTTTCTTGCCACCATCAAATCCGGCTAAAATACGGTGTACAATGCCACCGGTTTTAACCGTTCCGTTAACAAATAACTGTCCTAATTTCATGGTGCTTTCAGCATCCCATATGCCAACATTACGGATAACTGTGCCATTTGCGTTTATCACTGATGGCCAGGAGCTTGAGCCATTCTGTAAATATTTATAATAAGCGGCCTGCGCAGTTAATTTCCAGTTTTGACCCAGCTGTTGCGTTAAGTTAAGGGTCACGCTATGATCGTTGATCCTTGTAGGCTGTACGCCTGGTTGTGTTAAGGTAAAGTCTCTCGGTAAACTTGCGTAGCCGGCAGGGTTAAAGATGTAATAAGAACCCACCTCGGTCATTTTCGCATTTTGCAAAACATATTCTGCCGTTAATTTAGTGCTCGGCGTGATTTGATAGCTCAGTACTGGTGCAATACTGTATCGGTCGTTTTTTTCGTATGGTCTGAAAGATGCCTTGTTTTGCGCTGCAGCGTTTAACCGGAACAGGAACTTGCCATCCGCGGTTAGCTTGTGGTCAAAGTCTATGGCTGTACGGTACAGATCAAAACTGCCGGCTGTAAATGAAACCTCACCCTGGTTTAAACCTGTAGGTTTTTTGGTTACCACATTATACATTCCGCTTGGATCGCCATTGCCTAGCATAAAACCTGCAGGACCTTTTACGAATTCGATATGATCAACAAAACTCATGTCTTCGGTAAGTGGTCCCCAATAAGATGAAACCACATTAAAGCCGTTGCGCATGGCCTGGATTTGTGATCCACGCATTAAGATATTGGTGTACATATCTCCCCAGTGTTCAAGGCGAACCGCACCACTCACATTTCTGATCAAACCATCGCTCATGCTAATGATCTGTTGATCTTTAATAATCTGATTACTTACAATCTGAATGTTTTGAGGAGCTTCTAATAACGGCTCATTTAACCTAAGGGTAGCTGAAGGTAAGCTTACTTTGTATTTTTTGTTTATTCCGGCTACGGTAACCTCTTCCAGTACCTGATCGTTTTCTTTCAGTACGAAATCAACAATTTTAGTCTCACCAGCTTCGATGGTAATGCTTTTTTCTGAAGCATCGATACCAACAGCAGAAGCTTTAATGGTATAGGTGCCGGCTTTAACACGGTTAATGGTATAATTACCGGTTTCATCGGATATAGTACCCTGGCCTTTGCCTTTTAAGCCAATTGAAATAAAAGCAGCAGGTTTTCCATTAGAGGTACTCACCTTTCCTTTAATTGTTCCGGATTGCTGTGCAAATGAGAATAGACTAAAAAGAGAGAGTAAGAACGTTAAGCTAATGGGTTTAATTTTATTCATTTTAATATGATTGTTGTTTTTATTTAGAATTTGTAAGTAATACTACCTGTAAAAGTTCTTAAGTCCTGAGGGTTCATTGTGCTGTAACCCGTCCAGTATTTCTGATTGGTAAAGTTGTCTACTTTTGCACCGATCCTGAATCTTTCATGATCGTAAAATACAGACGCATTGAAAATTTTATAGGCAGGCAAGGTAAACACGTTTTCAGTGGTAGATGTTGGCGTGATGATCAAGTTATTTACGATTCTATTGTCGCTAGCATAATTACCACCTGCACCTAAGCCAAAACCTTTGAGTGAACCATCAATGAATTTATAGCTGATCCATAAGTTTGCCGAATAAGGCGCGGCCGAATAAGCATCTCTTCTGCCTTCTACATCAGGCGAAGCATTTACCATACGGTTATCATTATAAGCGAAACCTGCAATAATATTTAAACCGTTAACAGGATTTGCCACGATTTCGGCTTCGATACCTTTACTGATTTTGTTGCCATCCTGGATCTGTGCAGTAGGGTTTGTTGGATCCCCGTTGTAACCCCTTACAATGTCTTTTACTTTGATGTAGTAGTAAGATACCGATCCGGTTAGTTTACCATCGAAGATGTTTGTTTTAATACCGCCTTCAATCTGGTTGGCCTGCTCTGGTTTAAATGCTTCCTGTTTATAATCTAAACCATTAATATTGGTAAAACCATTTTGGTAGTTGGCAAATAAGGACAGCTGATCTTTAATCGGTTGAAATACCAATCCGAATTTTGGAGAAAAAGCTGTTTGTTTGTAAGCTCCTGTAGGTAGAGATCCTGCGCGGTCGGTATTTCCTTTGTTATCAAAACGATCAACCCTTATTGCGGCAAGCGCAATTAATCTATCTGTTAAATTGATTACATCAGAAGCATAAGCACTATAGGTGTTGGATTTGTATTTAGATAGATATTTAGAATATGGATTGGCTGCGTAAAATGCTGCTAAATTAGTTTCGGTAAAATTGTTGTAGTTAGCCCCAGTTCCATTTTTATTGGTGACGTCAAAAGTATCGATCGAATAAAATAACTGATCAGAATTTTGGCGTAAAAAATCCAAACCTAATACAACCCTGTTTTTAATGGAACCTAAGTTAAACGCGCCATTAAAGTTTTGCTGTACTTCGTAAGTGAAGATTTTGCTGTTGTCAGTGGATTGATCTGCTCTTGATAAATTATCGGCACCTGGACCGGCTGTAGGGTCGAAGTAGCTATTTGGAACAAGGAACAGGTAGGTGCCACGGCCATTCGAGAAACTATAATTGCTCGAAAAGCTGGTGTGCGACGACCAGTTGTCATTAAATTTATAATTGGCCTGTCCGAAGAAATTTGAACTGTTATATTTTTGTTGCATGGCACTACCGGTAAACGATTTGTCATAAGCTATTCCAGCCTGGTCAGCTCTATCAAAGCCCAGTTGCGCTATTGGGAAATAGAAGAAAACAAAAGGTTTTAACGTATTTCTACCGTTGGCAATTTCTGCATCAAAAACAAAATCCAGTTTATCATTTACTTTGTATGATAAACTTGGTGCAATAAAGAAACCTTTGTCATATACATTCTCCTGAAAAGAACCCTTGTAGTTATATGATGTATTTAGGCGGGCATAAATATGGTTATCTTTATCAACAGGAAAGTTGAAGTCGGTGCTAACCCGATTAAAATCGTAACTACCAGTCGAAAAACTTACTGCACCTCCAGTTCCTTCAAAAGGTTTTTTGGTGATACGGTTAATTAAACCTCCATATGAGGTTAGTGTGCTTCCAAATAAAGTTGCTGATGGGCCTTTAATAAACTCTACATTTTCTAAGTTGGCAGCATCATTCCGGCCGGTTACATTACCCGCAATTCCGTTTCTTAGTTTTGCCTGTACAATAAAGCCTCTTGAAGCATAATAAGCGCCTCCATCACCACCACGCGCGGTAGATTCCCACATTTTTTGAACGCCAGTTGCGTTCCGGGCAGCATCATCAACCGAAAATACCAATTGATCAGCCATGGTTTCTTTGGTAATGGTGGTATATACCTGAGGATTTTCCAGGTTATTAAGGGGCATTTTAGAAACAAACTCACTTTTTTTGGCGATATACTTATTTACGCCCTGGTTAATATTTACCTCGCTAAGCTGATTTGAATTTTGGCTGATGACGAAATCGACAGATCTGTTTTCTCCTGAGGCAATGACCACTGGCTTTTCGATATTTTGGATACCAACAGCCGATACCCTTAAGATATAAGAACCTGGTTTAACTCTTTGTATTTCGAAGAAACCTTTATCGTTGGTTACATTTCCCAAGCCTTTACCTTTTAAGCCTACCGAAATATACGCAGCTGGTTTTCCATCGGAAGTGGTAACAGTACCACTAATGGTCGAAAATTGCTGGGCAAAGGTGAGTAGGCTTATAAAAGTTAAAAGAAATGTTAAACTGAAAAGTTTGATTTTAAGCATGATAGTATTTATTTGGATTAATTCTAAACAGTTGCAAAATAACGGCAGAAAATCGTATAATCCAAATTATTTTGATTAATTCTAAATAGCGGGCGGTGTTTTCCAATGAAGTTCTAATCCTGACTACAAATAATTCCCCTAATGAGTTAGTTTAACGTTTTAGTATCAGTTGTTTTACTGATTTTCTCCCTGTGAAGTGTTTTTATTGGAAATTAACTCATTTTTCAGGGAGAAGGTGGGAATTAGGTTAATAAAGTGCCATTTGTATTGCTCTTGACGTATTATTAATTGAAAATAGTTGTTTTTACAGAACTAAATATTGTGTTTTTGTTGAATTATAGGTTAAAATATTGCTTTTGTTAGTTAATAACCAATTAAAATCAAAGTAATATTTCTGATACTTTTACTTGTAACTCAAACATAACTAATCATCCCTAACTAATCATCAATGGAAAAAAATTCTACAAGACCTCCCTATGTGAAATTTTTAGCGGCGACCTTCTTTTATTTATTGATTCCCTGGCTGGCTTTTGCCCAGAAAACAATAAAAGGAACCGTTTTAGATCAAAATGAGAAACCTATCCCCGGGGTATCTATCTTAGAAAAGGGCACAAAAAATGGTACTTCAACCAATGCTGAAGGGAAATTCACATTGGCTGTACAAAGCGATAAAGCTGTTCTCGTTGCCAGGATAGTCGGTTTCGTTACCGTTGAAAAAACAATTACGGCAAGCGGTACCATAAACTTTTCTCTGCAGGATGACAATAAAACGCTGGATGAGGTAGTGCTTATTGGTTATCAGAAAATAACCAGGAAAAAATCTACGGCCTCTATTTCCAGTATTTCGGGAAAAGAACTGGCTAATTTACCAGCAGCGAGCTTCGATCAACTATTGCAGGGTAGGCTTGCCGGTATAAACGTTCAAAATTTTAGTGGCCAACCGGGTGTAGCACCAACCGTTTCTGTAAGGGGTAACTCAACAGGTAGTACCAGCTACGATCAGATTAATACCGTAAGGTCACCACTATATGTGGTAGACGGGGTACCCCAAGCTTCTGATGATTTTGTTCCGCCTGGAACAGGTACTGGTACCAATTATCTGGCTGGTATTAATCCGAACGATATCGAATCAATCGATGTGTTAAAAGATGCATCTGCCGCGGCCATTTATGGTTCGAGAGCAGCCAATGGTGTAATTTTAATTACAACAAAAAAAGGAGTAAGCGGCGATACAAAGATTAACCTAAGTAGTTATGTAGGAATTTCGCAGCGACCAGATTTACGCGAAGCCACTATTGGTACTACAGAACGCAGGCAAAAAATGGAAGTTTTACAAAGGCAACTCTCTTACGACCAGAAAAGACAGCTTCCTTACCTGCTTACTGATAGTTTGAACCCAGTGTTTAATGGGAATACAGACTGGCAGGACTTATTCTATCATGTCGCTAAAATAAACGATAACAACATCAGTTTAACGGGTGGTACTGATAACGGAATGACCTACCGTTTTAGCGGTGGGTATTACAATGAGCAGGGGGTTGTAAAAGGTACTGGCGTTAAACGATACAGTTCAAGAATCAACTTATCAACAAAAGCACTCAATAAAAAATTGACGATCAATCCACAATTTTATTATTCCAGAACCGATAGGGGAAGGGGCGGTGAAGATCCCAACAATCCTTTAAATCCAACCAGGTTGGGTGCGGGGAATTTACCTTCTTCATTACTCAATCTCTCACCAGAAAAACTCAATTTTTTTGTAAGCCCGAACAGCGAAAACACAGATAGGAATATCAGTAACCAGTTTGGCGTCAACCTAAATTTAAGTTATGAGTTTAATAAACATTTTACGTTAAACTCCCAGTCATCATACACGGCAGATAATCAGCGAAGAGATGGTAGTTTTAATAGTTTGTTAAACAATGGCTTAGGTAATAGTGCTACCAGTTTTTCTTCAAGCGGAATAGGCTTAAGAGCTTCTAATTATTTGAATTATAACGGTTCGCTAGATAAGCATTCGTTTAACGTATTAGTAGGGCAGGATATAGAATACAATCAGTATGAAAACACATATGCCTCTGGCTTTGGTGGTGCTAACGATAATATAACAGTGGTAAGTGGCTTTCAGCAGGCTAATATTAGGACGTCATCGCAATATCGTGGACATGGACTGATTGCGTATTACAGCCGTTTTAGTTATGACTATGCTGATAAATATTTATTGTCTGGTTCGATAAGGACTGATGGTTCGTCCGGTTTTGGTGAAAACAACAAGTACGGCGTGTTCCCGTCGGTATCTGTTGGATGGATTCTCTCAGAAGAAAATTTTATGAAAAACATCACCAATAATCCATTTACCCTGGTTAAAATTAGGGGTAGTTATGGTGTTACTGGTAATGAAAACCTAAATAACGCATACGTACAATACAATAAATACCTGGTTAATAATGGTGTTTTTGAAGGTAATGATCGTGATGCAGCGGGCTATGGTGGTGCCTCCTCTTACAATGGCGTTACGGTTATTACGCCAAATTTTTATAATGGTGTAGCGCAAAAGAATTTAAGCTGGGAAAAATCTAGCCAATGGAATATTGGTACGGATTTGGAAATTCAAAATGGAAAATACGCAATTTCATTCGATGTTTATAATAAAGAGGTAAAGGATAAATTATTTAACGTAGATCTGCCAGTTACCTCGGGTTATGATGTGGCTTTTACCAATGCTTTTTCAGTACGTAACTCAGGTATGGAATTTACTTTTAATGGCAATCTTATCAGCAAGCCATTTAGGTGGTATACCTCATTTAATATTTCTTATAACAAAAACCAGATCATGAGCTTGCCTAATGGTGGCAGAGATATTATTTTGAGAGGTGATCGATTTGATAAAACGCATATTTTATCAGTAGGTAGTCCGCTTAATGCATTTTATCTGTATCAAACCAAAGGCGTATTTTCCAGAAGCGGAGATATCCCACAAAATCCATTTACGGGCGAACGTTACCGGAATAGCAATGGTACTTTCAACGAAGGAGATTTTTATCTGGCCGATTTAGATGGCGATTATTTTGTAGATATTTTTAATGATGGCATTAATCCTGATAAAATGCCAATCGGCGATCCTAATCCTCGTTTTACCGGTGGCTGGACCAATAATTTTAGCTACAAAAATTTCTCGTTGAGTGTTTTTGCAACATTTACCCTTAAAAGAGATGTACTTAACTTATTTGATTCAGATCGTTTTGCAAATTCTCAAGATGGAAATGCGCTATACCAATTTGCCAGTTTCTCGACGCCAGATTTGGATAAATTAAACATCTGGAGAAACCCAGGCGATAATGCCGAATATGCCAAATACGATCTGGGTACCTACCGTTATTATTACACAGGTGCACAAACATTTTTCTTAGAAAAAGGTGGCTATTTGAGGATAAAAAATATTACACTAGGCTACGATTTAGGTGCAAAAACTTTGAGCAGGTGGGGCTTAAGCCAGTTTAAAGTGTTTGCTATGATAGATAATGTGCACATGTTCCAACAATCTAAAAAATTGCCAGATGCAGAGGCTGTAAACGGATATGGTGAGTATATCGGAACCGGATACCCGATTCCGAAAAAATATACTTTAGGTCTTCAAGTTCAATTTTAATACCATTAAGATGAAAAATATAATTACAAAACTCGGCATATTAAGCACTGTAATCATTCTAGTAAGTACCAGTGCGTGTAAGAAACTACTTTACGAAGAGCCTAAAGATGCACCATATGAGCAAAATTTTTGGAAGAACTCCAAAGATGCTAGGAGCGCCATGGCTGGCAATTACGCCTTGTTGCGCAATGCCATTACCAATAAAAATAACCGGTACTACATGTATGGCGATGCCATTGCTAAAAATTACTTTACCATACAGTACAATGGAGATGGGCTTGAAGGTATACAAAACGGCGACTTTACTTTTCAATATAACCTAAATACCTTGGCTAATTATACGCTTTATTATAAAAGCATAGCCATGTCTAACCTCATATTGCAAAAGGCAGCGGGAATGACAGATGCACAATTATCCGAAGAAGATGATGCTACTGAATTTAGAAACAACATTTTAGGTCAGGCTTATTTTTTAAGAGCCTTGAGTTATTTTATGATGGTGCGGGTTTGGGGCGATGTGCCAATTGTCACCGAATCATACGAAGATCCGCTTAATGCACCCCAGCTGCCTAGAAAACCAAGAGCGGAGGTAATGAAACTGATAGAGGATGACTGCCATAAAGCCATTAACTTGTTGGGCTGGACTTATGCCAACAGCGGCGATGCAAAAGTAACCGCCAATAAAGGATCTGTTTATGCACTTTTAGCCCATTTGTATTTGTGGCGGGCAACTATGGCCGATGTAACAACCGATGCACCAAATTTGGTTGATGTAAATAGTGCCGATACAACCATTAATACTTTAATCAGCCGCGGAGGTTATACCTTAACCGATACTGCCAATTATAAAAATACTTTTATAGGTCGTTCTCCGGAAGGTATTTTTGAAATTAACATTAACGAAAATACGCTTGAGGGATCAGCCAGTTCAATAGGTGCACAGTTTTTAAACGGAAGCTATATTAATGGATTTGAGAACAACCCACGGCTTTATGTAGTACCAAGATATATAAATGATCATTTTTATACGGATACCGATATCCGGTATAAAAAAGGTTTTGATTTTACACTTCCAGAAAAACCCATGTGCATTAAATACAGCAATGTAACTTATCGGAATCCGGGGCAAAAGTTAAACCCTTATCTAAGCAATAACATCATTATCTTCAGATTAGGGGATATGCAGCTACTGAAAGCAGAAATTGCACTTTACAAAGGCGATGCAGTTACTGCCACTACGATTATCAATAACTTTAGAAGAAGAAATGATCCTGATCCTGTTTTGGTAGATGCTGGCCTAACAGTAGATGAGGTGATGGATGAGTACATTATAGAACGTGGAAGGGAAATGTTTTTGGAAGGCCATTTGTTTTATGATTTGCTGCGGACCCGAAGATATGGTTTTATTGTAGACTGGCTTCCTGAAGCGAGATTTAGAAAAGAAGGCTTTTATTGGCCTTTAGATCCTGCTTTATTTAGGAACAATCCATATCTGAAACAAACTACCTATTGGTTGGGTAAAGTGTAAATAAATTTAATCCTAAGATTAAAAATCATGAAAAATAATATTTTAATATATATATGCATAGCCTTAACTGCCTTATCGGCATGTAAGAAAGACGATTATAAACGTGATGGTGGGACGAGTAATGCCTATGTGGACATGACCACCTATGATTATTTAAAATCCAACCGGAATTTTGATTCTTTGGTTAAGGTGATTGATAAAGCTGGCTTAAAAGATCTCGTAAATGGAGATGTTACCTTCTTTGCTGCCACCAATTATAGCGTTGCCGATTATGTAAGTGCAAAGAAAAACCAGAAGGCTATTGAAACCGGAAATGAAAATTTTAATTTCGGAATAAAAGATATTCCATCACAGGAGCTGAGCGATTCTTTAAAAACCTATCTGTTTACAGGAAAAATAAACAGGGATCAGATTACACTGGGGGGTAAATTATACAACAGTTTATTAGGTGTAATTCCAAACGTTCAATACCTGATAAAGTTTAGGCGTTCTTACGAGTATGGTCAGTATATAAATTACGTAGATTATGTTACCTATACCAAAGTGATTGGCACGCGTGATGATAAAGAGCCCGATTTGAATGCTATACCCGAAGATCAAAAAGATAAGGCTGTAGACGTCCAAACATCTGGCATTATAACCAAAACAGGAATTGTTCATGTTTTAAGTGGAAATCATCGTTTGTTCTTTAATGCACAACCCTTAGGGAATTAACCATAAACTTTATCAAATATGAAAGTTAAATATATTTTAGGCCTATTGTTTTTGTTAAGCATGTATGCCTGCACAAAAATTGAGAAAGGTTTCCAAAGCGATGCAATCCGATATAAAGACAATGATATCTTTGCTAAAAGAGGATTGATATTAGCTCAGTCTGACAGGATTAATGCTGATGGATCTACCCCACCTTATACATTTAAAATGTTAAACTTGCGAAAAGAAGACGGTTCTCCGGCACCGGCAGAATTTTCAAAAGAATACGAAATTTTAGTGTTTAAAACAGGAATGAATTTTGATCCGGAAACAGATGTTACGCGTGAGCAACTGGATAAAAAAAGAGAATTGGTGAAGAGATTACCCATGTATTTTAATGAGAATAGCGGTCAGCTTACTTTCAACAAAGCATCAGCCAATTTACCACTGGGTAGATACGTTTTTGATGTAGAGATGACCAATGCTACGGGTGTTAAGGTTTTTCCGAAACTCGCTACGATCAACGTTGTAGATCCAGAAATTGAAGATTTATTCGTTATCACAGATAATGTTGCTAACGGCTTTAATGATGTTACGGGTGTAGCAACGCCGATGAAAAACCCGACCATTACCTGTACCAAAATTTCTAACCAGGGTGCAAGGGCCATTTTAAAGATGGTGGATAAAAATGGTAAAGTTTTCAACCCTAAAGCGGGAGAAATTATAGCAAGGGGAGATAGGCCAATTTTTGAAAACTATGCGAAATTTAATCCTGTGATCCAGACGGATACAGCCATGATCTGCGATTTTGAGGTAGCACCGTTTCCTTTAACAAAATATGTTACACCAACTACCGATTGGGGCTTTTTGATGTATTACAGAATACCGAGCACCTTTATAAAGACAATAGATGGCTTTCCGGCATCGCCAGGTTTTTCTGTAAATCCAAGATGGTCGTGGCAGTTAAAGCTCGAGGGAACTTATATAATCCAGGTAAAATTCCCTGATGTAGTTAAAAAATAATTAAGGAAAATAGGCCTCTATCTTAACGACCTGTTCTTGAATTATTAATATAAAAAGGGCAATTTTCATATCGAAAATTGCCCTTTTTATGGATAAAGGATTTTAATCTTATTATTTAATTAATATCGTCTGTAAATTCAATGCACGTTCGGTATCGTTTGCAGGTGTTACCAAACCACCACAGATCACATCATAATGATAGCCCGCTACAAAAGTAGCACTTGGGGTAGTGGCTTTAACTGTTCCTGAAGCAGTTTCTTTTGCATCAAAAGTATAAGTTCCTGCATCTACCGCAACAAATGCGCTCGCATTTTTAAAAGCTTTATTGGTAATCAGTGTAGTAGTGGCGCCTGTTTTTGCTAAATCCAATGCAGGTGCGTCTGGCGATAAATTGATAAAACGGATGTAAGCTTTATCCGTTGCCGGAATTGACAGGTCATCACCTATGGTGTAAACATCCAATGCCGCTGGTTTATTGATCAGATAAGAAGAATAATAAGTGCTTGCACTCAGGGCTATGGTTTTGGTTAACAAACTCTCTGTACTGCTGGCTGTGGTAAATTTTAAACTGTAAGAACCCGCTGTGTACGCGGTATAGGAAGCAGAGCCACCATAAGGCAAAGCTGCGGTATTAACCATCGTCCCATTAAAGTAAGCGTTATACGTTGCCAATGTCGGAGAAGTATTGATTACTCTGATATAAGCAATAGTAGGATCGGCAGTTTCTGTTTTTTTGCAAGAAGTTAATGCTGTAAAGGCGACTAGCACAAGTAAAGTAAGCGGTTTGAAATAAACGGGAGTAAAATTCTTCATGTTGTTTTAAAATTTGATTTAATATTTATGGAACATCAATAAAACGATAGCTGGACGGTATTCGCTACAGGTGTACAAATATTGCGTTTAAACGGCGTTTCCGGATGTTAAATGATGTTAAGCAGATGTTAAAGTTTAGCTCTTTTTTTTAACAATGTTAAAAACGACAATTAAGATGTAGGGGAATTAATTGTAGATTAAAAATAACTTCATGATATAAAGTATCATTATGGGCTAATTAAGTCAGATTAGTTCAATAAAACTAAAAGCTTAACATAAAAAAATCACGATATTATTGTGTAACTCGATTTTTATTTAAACCTTTGCACCTCAATAGAGTTAAAGCCGTTTTAATACGCAAGAAATGATTAAACAGATTTTACATAAACTTTCAGTTTCCTCAACACAAATGGTGTCTGGGAAAGGTCTGTTTATTAATCATTTTCAACCCGTATTTTATTGTCCCACAAGCCGGCAAAATTTCACTCCACGTATTTAGTACCTACACTAAACGTAACGAGGAATTGATCCTCTCTAAAAACCCAATTAACAAGAATACTTATAATTTTTCGTTAGAAAACGAATGGATATTAACGAATTTATAGTGCAGGTCGCACTTCCTGAACATCGTGTATTTGCAGAAGAAATAGTAACCGAGATGGCAGAATCTGCAAAAGCTCGTGGAACAGGCATTGCCAAGCGTTCGCCAGAATACATTTCTAATAAAATGCAGGAGGGTAAATCGGTTATTGCTTTCCATAAAGATGGTTCCTGGGCAGGATTTTGCTATATCGAAACCTGGAGCCATGGCCAGTTTGTAGCCAATAGTGGTTTGGTAGTAAGTCCAAAATACCGTAAAGCAGGATTGGCAAAAGCCATTAAAAATGAAATTTTCGGTTTATCGAGAAAGTTGTATCCAAAGGCAAAAATATTTGGTTTAACAACGGGCCTGGCGGTAATGAAAATCAATTCTGATTTGGGCTACGAACCTGTAACCTACAGTGAACTTACCCAGGATGAAGAATTTTGGAAAGGTTGCCAGAGCTGCGTAAACTTCGAAATTTTGAAAATGAAGGAACGCAAAAACTGTATGTGTACCGCCATGCTTTATGATCCAGCTGAAAAGAAACATGAAGTAGCCAAACAGTTTGCCGAAGAACTGCAAAAGAAACCCAAATTATACGAGCGCTTTATGCGCATCAAACAACGTTTAGTTGTTAAACCTAAGCCCAAAACAGGCTTAAAAGCCCTTTTATTTTTATTTACCTTTTTATTTAATAAATAGCATGAAAAAAGTTGTTTTAGCATTTAGCGGAGGATTAGATACCTCATTTTGTTGTATTTACCTGGCACAGGATCGCGGATTAGAAGTTCACTCGGTAATTGTAAATACTGGTGGTTTCTCTGATGAAGAATTGCAGGAAATTGAGAAAAGAGCATATGCTTTGGGCGTAAAATCGCATGCTGTTGTAGATGAAACTGAAAGTTATTATGAAGGCTGTATTAAATACCTGGTTTTTGGCAACGTATTAAAAAACGCTACTTATCCATTATCTGTTAGTGCAGAACGCGTAAGTCAGGCAACTGCAATAGCCAATTATGTAAAAAAAATAGGTGCCGATTATGTAGCACATGGAAGTACAGGGGCTGGTAATGATCAGGTGCGTTTTGATATGATTTTTAACATCCTGATTCCAGGAGTTGAAATCATTACACCGATTAGAGATTTAAAATTATCCCGCGAAGCGGAAATAGAATATTTAGCAGCACACGGAGTTGAATATAGTGCCGAAAAGGCCAGATACTCGATCAACAAAGGTTTATGGGGAACTTCGGTTGGGGGAAAGGAAACTTTAACTTCAAACGAAACTTTACCGGAAAGTGCCTGGCCAACCCAGGTTTCAGAAACTGAACCGCGTAAAGTTGAATTAACCTTCGAAAAAGGGGAATTGGTTGCCATTGATGGCGAAAAACTGGAGCCTGTTAGGGCGATCCAAAAATTACAGGCCATTGCCCAGCCTTTCGGCATCGGCAGAGATATTCACGTAGGTGATACCATTATCGGTATTAAAGGTCGGGTTGGTTTCGAAGCTGCCGGCCCGATTATCATTATCAAAGCACACCATACTTTAGAAAAACATACTTTAACGAAATGGCAGCTAAGCTGGAAAGAACAATTGTCGTCTTTCTATGGTAACTGGTTGCACGAAGGTCAGTTCCACGATCCGATCATGCGGAATATTGAGGCATTTTTGGCCGATACACAAAAATTTGTGAGCGGTAAAGTATTTGTAGAATTGTTGCCATACCGTTTCCAGATTATCGGCATTGAATCTAACCACGATTTAATGAGCAATAAATTTGGCAGCTACGGCGAAATGAACAATGCCTGGAGTGGAGAAGACGTTAAGGGTTTCTCTAAAATATTTGGTAACCAGGTAATGATCTGGCACAAGGTGAATGGTGAGGAAGCCTAGCTTAATATGAAACGAAAAGGTAAGCTTACCTTTTCTTGATACCGATCCTACATACTTGATACTAAAAATGAGCGAAATCCTTTCAAAAGAGAATTGTTTAAGCCACTATAAATGGGGTGATAACTGTGACGGATGGAATTTTGTAAGCAGGCCAGAGGCGGTGGTTAAACAAGAGTTGATGCCGGTACAAACTGCTGAAAAATTGCACTTCCATACCTATGCAGAACAGTTTTTCTTCATATTAAAAGGTGAGGCGGAATTTTTGGTTGAGGGTGAAAATTTTATAGTTGATGCCAATTCGGGTTTGCAGATTAAAGCGGGTGAGAAACATAAGATCATGAACAATGGGATTGATGATCTGGAATTTATACTTTTTTCCTATCCATCAACCCAAAATGACAGGACTGATTGTGAATAATATAACGATTAAACAAGTTGGATCAGCAGAAGCACACTTAGTAGCCGGACTGTTTAACCAATATCGCATATTCTACAATCAGTTTTCGGATATCGGAATGGCTAAAGCTTTCCTGGATGAAAGATTGCAACATAACGAGTCTATTATTTTTGTTGCCATTGATCATAATACACAACAGGCGGTTGGTTTTACGCAGTTATATCCTAAGTATTCATCGGTAAGGTTAAGTAAAAACTGGATTTTAAACGATCTATATGTTGATGCGGATTACCGTAAGCAGGGCATAGGTGAAAAGTTGATTAAAACGGCGATGGATTTCGCCAGGGCCAATGGATCTACATTCGTACAATTGGAAACCGCTGTTGATAATTACGATGCGCAGCATTTGTACGAAAGTATAGGCTTTGTAAAACAGGGCGAGGAAACAGAATTTTTTCTTTATAAAATAGCATTAAACGCATAGAGATGAACAAAATTAAAGCAGGAATAATTGGTGGAGCAGGTTATACAGGAGGCGAAATGTTACGCATTTTGGTTAATCACCCAAATGTTGAAATTGCTTTTGTAAACAGTACTAGTAATGCCGGGAACTTAATTTCTGATGTACATACTGACCTGATCGGCGATACGGATTTGAAATTTGTAAGTGATATTCCACAGGATATCGATGTACTTTTTCTTTGTGTTGGCCATGGCGATGCGAAAAAATTTTTAACCGCCAATCCAATCAGTGAGAACATTAAGATCATCGATTTATCACAGGATTTCAGGTTGCACGAAAAATCTACCTTCGAAAACCGTGCGTTCGTTTATGGATTACCGGAACTGAACCGTGATCAAATTAAATCGGCTAAAAATATTGCCAATCCAGGTTGTTTTGCAACTTGCATCCAATTGGGTTTGTTGCCACTTGCATCAAAAGGTTTGATCAAAAATGAAGTTCATATCAATGCAACTACCGGATCTACGGGCGCGGGACAGAGCTTATCTACCACCTCGCATTTTAGCTGGAGAAACAATAATCTTTCGATATATAAAGCATTTGAACACCAACATTTGAATGAAATCAGTGAGAGTTTGTTGCAATTGCAGCCTTCGCTTTCTGAAGCTTTAAATTTTATCCCACAACGTGGGGCATTCACCAGGGGTATTTTAGCCGCCATGTATCTGGAAAGCGATTTAAGTTTGGAAGAAGCACAAAACATCTACGAAGAATATTATAGCAATCATCCTTTCACGCATGTGACTTGGAAAAATATCGATTTAAAACAAGTAGTAAATACCAATAAAGCACTTGTTCATATAGAAAAACATGGTGGTAAATTGTTTATCATCAGCATTATTGACAACCTGCTTAAAGGTGCCAGCGGACAGGCAGTTCAAAATATGAACTTAATGTTTGGTCTTGAGGAAACAGCCGGACTTAAATTAAAGGCAGCAAATTTTTAATTACGGTGGAGGGTGTAAGGTTTAAGGCGTAAGGTAAAAAGCATGAGAGATTATAAAAAACTTGACGTTTGGAAAAAAGCACATGAGCTAAATATGTTCATCAAAAAAAATATTGCAGCTCAATTTCCAAAAGAAGAGCGGTTTGAATTGACCTCACAACTCACCAGAGCTTCATTATCTATTCCCTTGAACATAGTTGAAGGATGTGGGAGATTTACAGATAAGGATTTTGCACATTTTCTTGATAATGCTTTAGGTTCCGCAAACGAGATAGATTATTGCTGTTTATGTGCTTCTGGATTAAAGCATATAAGCGAAGATGATTATTTAAAAGTAAACAAATCAATTAACGAAGTTAGGGCAATGCTAATTTCATTTTTAAAATTTTTGAGAAGTGGTGGGAAAAAACCTTAAACCCTACACCTCAAACCTTATACCTCAAAAATATGCAACTATTCGACGTTTACCCACTTAACGATATAGAAATAACCAAAGCAGCAGGCAGTAATGTTTGGGATGCCAACGAACAACAATATTTAGATTTATATGGCGGTCATGCTGTAATTTCTATTGGCCATACCAATCCACATTACGTAAACCGCTTGACAGATCAATTGAATAAAGTTGGTTTTTATTCCAATTCAGTAAAAATTCCCTTGCAGGTTCAGCTTGCAGAATTGTTGGGAACGGTTTCTGGTAAAAAAGATTTTCAGCTCTTTTTATGTAATTCTGGTGCTGAGGCCAATGAAAATGCTTTAAAACTTGCTTCTTTTTACAATGGAAGAAAAAAAGTAATTGCTTTTACAGGCGCTTTCCACGGACGAACCTCTCTAGCTGTTGCGGTAACGGATAATCCTAAAATTGTAGCACCCGTTAACCAAACCGAAAATGTTATCTTTTTGCCTTTTAATAATGAAGTTGCTTTAGAAGAAACTTTCAAAGCGCAGGGTAATGAAATTTCTGCTGTAATTATAGAAGGTATCCAGGGTGTTGGCGGCATTAAAGAAGCTTCAAAAAGTTTCTTGCAAAAAATCCGTTCACTTTGCGATGAATATAATGCGGTTTATATTGCCGATTCAGTTCAATGCGGTTATGGGAGAACAGGTACTTTTTACTCGCACGATTATGCTGGTGTTGAAGCAGATGTGTATACTATGGCAAAGGGTATGGGGAATGGATTTCCGGTAGCAGGGATTTCTATTGCACCTAAATTTAAACCTTGGCATGGTGAGTTGGGTACAACTTTTGGTGGTAACCATTTGGCCTGTGCTGCGGCCTTAGCGGTTTTGGAAGTGATGCAACAAGAAAACCTCATGGCAAATGCAGAAGAGATTGGAAATTACTTAATTGCCGAATTGAAAAAATTTGAGCAGGTGGTAGAAGTTCGTGGCCGTGGATTGATGATCGGCATCGAATTACCAGCAGAACTGGCTCATGTTAAAAAAGAATTGTTGTTTACACACCATATTTTTACAGGCGAGGCTAAACCTAACGTAATCCGTTTATTGCCTGCTTTAAATTTAACAAAAGCACATGCTGACGAGTTTTTGGCAGCCTTTAGAAAATTAGTAAAATAGATATTGTCATGCTGAGCCTGTCGAAGCATCTTTTAAGCTTTAAAAAATGAAACTTTTCACTTCCGTACACGATGTTCCAAGCATCAAACAGTTTGTAAATGATGCACTTGCGTTAAAAGCGAATCCTTATGCGCATCAAGATTTAGGTAAGAACAAAACCTTAGGTTTGGTTTTTATGAATCCTAGTTTGCGTACCCGGTTAAGCACACAAAAAGCGGCCTTAAATTTAGGTATGAATGTGATGGTAATGAACATGGATAAAGAAGGTTGGGCATTAGAAACGCAGGATGGTGTGGTGATGAATGGCTCAACTGTTGAACATATCCGTGAAGCGGCTGCCGTAATGGGCCAATATTGCGATATTTTAGGCTTACGCTCTTTTCCGAAACTGAATAACCGTGAAGAGGATTATAGTGAAGATTTCTTTAATAAGTTCGTGAAGTATTGCGCTGTACCTGTAGTGAGTTTAGAAAGTGCAACACGCCACCCTTTGCAAAGTTTTGCCGATATTATTACGATTCACGAAACATGGACAAAGCAACCCAACGGTCGTAAACCCAAAGTAGTTTTAGCCTGGGCGCCCCATGTTAAAGCTCTGCCTCAGGCGGTACCAAATTCTTTTGCAGAGTGGATGTGTAAGGCTCAGGAAGAAGGCATGATTGATTTTACGATTGCCCAACCGGAGGGTTATGAACTCTCAACAGATTTTACACCAAATGCAGCTATTCAATATCATTTAGAAGAAGCTCTGACTGGTGCTGATTATGTGTACGTGAAAAACTGGAGCAGTTACAAAGAATACGGAAAGGTATTGACTTACCCTGATGGCTGGATGATGAACAACGAAAAATTGAAGTTTACCAACGATGCTAAAGTAATGCACTGTTTACCGGTTCGTCGCGATTTAGAATTATCATCGGAGATTTTAGACGGACCAAACTCATTGGTTATTCATGAAGCTGGTAACCGCTTATGGGCTGCGCAGGCAGTAATTAAAGCTATACTGGAAGGATTGTAGATCATTATTACTAAATGAATAAGCCAATAAAAAGTATAACATCAGATTTTGAACAGATCATTTTGCTTATTACTGAAGCCCGGAATAGGGTTTACAGTAAGGCAAATGCAGAATTAGTAATGTTATATTTTAATGTTGGTCAAATAGTTTCCGAAAAAGTTGCCAATGGCAAATGGGGTGATGGAACTGTAAATGATTTAGCAAGTTACATTGCCGAGAGGCAACCTTTATTAAAAGGATTTAACCGTCGTGGACTTTATAGAATGAGACAATTTTATGAAGTTTCTAGTAATAAGGAAATAGTGACAACACTGATGACACAAATTAGCTGGACCAATCAATTATTGATTTTAGCTAAAACAAAAACAAGTGAGGAGAAATTATTTTACCTTAATCAATGTTTGAGTGAAAGGCTATCAAAAAGAGAACTTGAACGTCAGTTAAACTCATACGCCTCGGTTCGTGTCTTCACGAACTGGAATTATTAATATGGTGGAACAAAACTGTTAATATAGCTCGTGGAGACACGAACCATGGTAAGAATAAAATATGAAACAACTCACTATCATAAAAATCGGCGGAAACGTAATCGATAATTCAGAAAACCTGCATCAGTTTTTGCTTGACTTTACTGCATTGCCTGGAGATAAAATTCTGGTTCATGGCGGCGGTAAAATTGCAACCGAGCTTGGTGAATCGTTAGGCATCGAAGCAAAAATGGTTGAAGGAAGAAGAATTACCGATATCGAAACACTGCGTATTGTTACGATGGTGTATGCCGGTTTGATCAATAAAAATATGGTTGCCCAACTGCAAGCCAAAGGTAGTAACGCTATCGGTTTAAGCGGAGCTGACGGTAATGTGATCAAAGCAAAAAAACGGCCGGTTAGTGCCAAAACTTACGGTGCTGAAGGTGGACCAATGGCAGGAGCCGTAATTGATTATGGATTTGTAGGCGACTTGGACGAAAATTCAGTTTCTTCAACAACTTTAGATAGTTTGCTGAAAGCCGGATTGGTTCCGGTTTTATGTGCCATTACACACGACGGCGCTACACAACTTTTAAATACCAATGCCGATACCATTGCATCTTCTGTTGCGGTGGCCATGTCTGCTATATATGAAACACGTTTGGTATATTGCTTTGAGAAAAAAGGTGTACTTAAAGATGTGAACGATGATGAATCTGTTGTCAGGGAGATCAAAGCTGATGAATTTGAAAGTTTAAAAGCAGATGGAACGGTGCAGGGTGGGATGATCCCCAAATTACACACCGCTTTTGAAGCCATTAAAAAAGGAGTTTCGGCAGTATACATCGGTAAAGCCGACGAACTTTCTGAACTTGCAGAAGGAACTTTTGGAACCAAGATGCTGAAATAAAGGTGGAGGGTAGAAAGGCGGAAGGTATTAGCGAGGTGCCTAGAAATATTTTTTAAGCCTATTAACCATTAAGGCACGAAGCACACAAAGAATTATTAACCTAATACCCTTGTGAAATAGTAGTGAGGAATTTTGCACTGGCATGAAAAACAAACCGATTAACTACTGCTTTGGCAAACTAAACCTGATAGTAGTGAAAAGCACCCGATTTTTCATCGGGACTTGTAACGGATAGCAGGACTGAACATCAATAGCATTACTGAAATTGCTTTTCAATAAAAATATAAATCTGTGTAATCAAATCATCTGTGTAATCAACCCGCAGGAAAAATAGTAATCATGAAAAAAATAGCCATAATTGGGAGCGGAAACATCGGTTTATCTTTAGCAAAAGGTTTGGTGAAGGCCAACTTTGCTCAGGCAGCCGACATTACGCTTACCCGAAGAAATATCGACCACTTAAAATCTTTTGCAGAAGCTGGTTTTAACATCAGCAACAACAATAAACAAACCGTTGAAAATGCGGATGTTGTGATTTTAGCTGTTCTACCGCAACAATTGAATACGGTTCTTGATGAAATTAACGCTTCGATAGATGCTACGAAACATTTGGTTATTTCGGTAATTTCGGGGGTAAGCTGCGCTGCGGTTAGAGAAAAATTGGGTGAAAACGTTGAAGTGATCCGTGTAATGCCGAATACGGCAATTGCCATCGGACAATCTATGACCTGTATGGCGAGCGATAACGCATCGGCTGAAAATATTGCAGACGTGACCAAAATGTTTGAAACAGTTGGCTCGGTTGTAAAGATAAATGAAGACTTAATGACTTCTGCAACAGCATTATGCGCTTGTGGGATCGCGTTTTTCTTAAGGGCAATCAGAGCGGCATCGCAAGGTGGCGTCGAAATTGGTTTCCATGCCGATGAGGCTTTGAAAATGGCCGTTCAAACCGCAAAAGGAGCAGCCGATTTACTTTTATTGCATGGAACACACCCAGAATCAGAAATAGATAAGGTAACTTCGCCGAAAGGTTGTACCATTGCCGGCTTAAACGAAATGGAGCATAATGGTTTTAGTTCTTCATTAATAAAAGGTATTAAACTTTCAGCTTTAAAAGCAGGGAATTTATACACGAAAGAAAGCTAAAAGTCCAAAAGAACGAAGCTGAAAGCAAAATAAAAGGTTGGCAATGTTATTCTAGATCTAATTTGTCTGGATACGTGATACCAACAACTTGATACTATGTTACTAGAAAATATACAAAAAGAAAGTCTGGATTTATTGCGGCAGTTAATTCGCATCCAGTCTTTTAGTAAAGAGGAAGACCGAACTGCGAATTTAATCGCTCAGTTTTTGGAAGAGAGAGGCATTAAAACCCAACGTAAGATGAACAATGTTTGGGCCTATAACAAACATTTTGATGCGAGTAAACCAACGCTATTGCTGAACTCGCACCATGATACGGTTAAGCCAAATTCTGGTTATACACGCGATCCGTACGACGCTGCAATTGAAGGTGATAAACTTTTTGGTTTAGGCAGTAATGATGCAGGAGGATGTTTGGTTTCGCTGATTGGGACATTTTTATATTATTACGAACAAGAGGATTTAAAATATAACATCTGTTTGGCTGCAACTGCTGAAGAAGAAATTTCTGGCAATAATGGTTTAGAGCTTGTTCTGCCAGATTTAGGTGAACTTGAATTCGGAATCGTTGGCGAGCCAACCGAAATGAATTTGGCCATTGCCGAACGTGGTTTGTTGGTGTTAGATTGCGTATCTCACGGTAAAGCTGGTCATGCCGCCCGCGAAGAAGGAGAGAATGCCATTTACAAAGCTTTAAAAGACATTGAATGGTTTAGAAATTATCAGTTCCCAAAAGTATCGGATGTTTTCGGTCCGTTGAAAATGACGGTTACCATTATTAATGCAGGTTCGCAGCACAATGTTGTGCCGGCAAATTGTACTTTCACAGTTGATGTTCGGGTTACAGATGCTTATACCAATGAAGAGGTTTTAGAAATTATCAGGGCAAATGTTGATTGTGATGTTACGCCACGTTCTATTCGTTTAAAACCATCATCAATTGATAAAAACCACCCGGTTGTTCAAGCTGGTGTTGCACTTGGAAGAACAACCTATGGCTCACCAACTACGTCCGATCAGGCTTTGTTAGATATTCCCTCAGTAAAATGTGGCCCTGGTTTTTCTGGTCGCTCGCATATGGCTGACGAATTTTTATACGTGCGTGAGGTTGCAGAAGGTGTAGCAGGATACGTAAACATGCTGAAACCCGTAATCAACGGTAAATAATTTTATAACACATCAAATATTCATGAAAAAAACGCTCCTCATTTTATCTCTGTTTTTATTCTTTAAAACTGCAGAAGCCCAGGATTCAAGTGTCGAAAAATCAGTTTTTGGTGCTCAGGTTGGGTTTTTGGGTGTATGGGTACATAATGAGTTAAGATTATCGAACCAGATTGCCTTAAGAGCTGAACTTGGTTTTGATAGCGGAATATGGGGCGGTTCTTTTTATGATAAAACAGGTTATGTTTTTACACCGGTAATTACTGCCGAACCGAGATGGTATTTTAATTTGAATAAAAGGAAATCAAAATCGAAGAGAATTGATGGCAATAGCGGCAATTTCCTTTCGTTAAAAACAAGTTATCATCCTGATTGGTTTGTGATTTCAAATTACGAAAATATCAGTATCATAAGTGATTTATCGATTGTGCCCACCTGGGGAATGAGGCGGAACATTGGTAAACATATTAATTATGAAACCGGTATTGGTTTAGGTTACAGAAGGATTTTTGCAAAAAGTGCTGGTTACCTAAAGGATGAAAATGATTTGGCATTAAACCTACATTTGCGGATAGGTTATCGCTTTTAAAATGACAAAAATGGCGTTCCAGATCTGAAGCGCCATTTTTGTTATTATGCTTTTAATTAATTCTCTTCGCCGCCATCAAAAGCCCTTGCTTCTAAGTGTTTTTCCATATTCAAGCGGTTTATCCCGTTACTCCACCAATCGTATGAAAACGCGATGCTATCGGCCGTTGCGCCAATTGGGTAGTTGCGGCTTAATGTATATTGGTTTTTCTGATCGGCATCTTTAAATGTCCTTCAACCGGTCCGCTGGCACGAAAATAAGCTTTTAACCAAGAATTATGGGGCGCCAAATGAAATTGAGTTTATTGACCTTTATATGTGAGTTATAGGCTAATCTCATTCCTAATTCTAATCTATTTATTGTACTTTTGCGGGTATTTCAACTGCCTTTGTGCAGGTATAAAAACAGCAATCATAAGAATGAAAATCTGGCAAAAAAATATAGATGTAAATCAGTTTGTAGAAAGTTTTACAGTTGGTAAAGACCGTGAATTGGATTTGCAAATGGCAAAATTTGATGTATTGGGCTCTTTGGCGCATACTCAAATGTTGGAAACCATTAATTTGCTAACCGCCGAAGAATTGAAAACAGTTCAGCAAGAATTGAAAAATATTTATGCAGAAATTGAAGCTGGTAATTTTACCATCGAAAACAGTGTGGAAGATGTGCACTCGCAGGTAGAGTGGCTGCTTACCCAGCGTATTGGAGAAGCAGGTAAAAAGATCCACAGTGGGAGATCACGTAATGATCAGGTGTTGGTTGATTTGAAATTGTTCTTCAGGGCCTGTATCGAAGATATGGTGAATCAAACTTCAACCTTATTTAACCAATTAATTGAGCTGAGCAATACGCACAAAGATAAATTGATGCCGGGTTATACGCATTTGCAGATTGCTATGCCATCTTCTTTTGGTTTATGGTTTGGTGCTTATGCAGAGAGCCTTGCCGACGATATGGAACTGATGTTGGCTGCCTGGAAAATCTGCAATAAAAACCCATTGGGTTCTGCAGCAGGTTATGGTTCTTCATTTCCATTAAACAGAACTTTAACAACTGAATTATTGGGTTTTGAAAGCTTAAATTATAATGTGGTTTATGCGCAGATGGGTAGAGGTAAAACGGAAAGAATTTTAGCACAGGCGATGTCGGCAGTGGCTGCTACCTTAGCTAAAATGGCGATGGATGTATGTTTGTTCATCAATCAGAATTTTGGTTTTATTAGTTTTCCGGCAGAACTCACTACAGGTTCGAGCATTATGCCGCACAAGAAAAATCCTGATGTTTTTGAATTGATCCGCTCACGTTGCAATAAAATCCAGGCTTTGCCAAACGAAATTGCCATGATGATTACCAATTTGCCATCGGGTTATCACCGTGATTTACAATTGCTAAAAGAAAATCTTTTCCCAGCGATTACCTCCCTGAACGAATGTTTAGAGATCGCCACTTTTATGTTTCAGAACATCACGATAAAGAATGATATTTTGAAAGATAAAAAATATGACTACCTGTTTAGCGTTGAAGTAGTGAACGATCTGGCTTTACAAGGTGTTCCGTTTAGAGAGGCTTATAAAATTGTTGGTGAGCAGATAGAAAATAGTACTTTTGCACCTTCTGGCCAAATACATCATACACACGAGGGAAGCATAGGCAACCTTTGTAACGCACAAATTTCTGCAGCAATGCAGGATGTTCTGTCGCAATTTGGCTTCGGAAAAGTGAATAAAGCGATTGAAGATTTGGTTAAATAAAAATTTGCTAATTTTGTAATTATGACAACTTTAACGATAGAAATTAAGGATAAAGATGCAGGGTTCGTAAAAGAGTTCCTTAGCAAGATTGGGGCTAAAGTTAAGGTAGAACCAACTAGTCAAATTACCTCCGAAATTGTTCAGGCTTTAAAAGAAATTAAGGAAATGCAGCAAGGAAAACGGAAGCCCTTAAGCTTAAAAGATATTTAATGGCTAATGAGGTTATTTATTCAGATGTTTTCATCAAAAAGGCCAAAGTATATAAAAAGAAATATCTTTCTTTAGTCGATGATCTCTACGAATTAGAAGAAAAACTTCTAGAAAATCCACAGCAAGGCAATGATCTTGGTGCAGGTTTATACAAAATTAGACTTGCTGTAAAAAGCAAAGGAAAGGGTAAAAGTGGAGGATTTAGGATAATAACATATTTAGTTTCAAGTACTCCAGATGGTACAATTATCAATATGTTGACCCTTTACGATAAATCAGAAGAAAGTAGTATTGATAAAAGAGAACTTCAAAAAATAATTAAAGCATTATAAATCGGAAGAATAGCATTCAATATATAAATATAAAACGATCATGATTTTCCACAATGGAGTAACCGCTAAGTCATGATAGCTTTATCACCATAGAAACAAAATATAAACAGATGAAAGTTTCAGTATTAGCCAGTTCATTAATTGGCTCAGAAATTATAAAAATTGGTAACGAGGTTAACGAAATGAAGCGCAAAGGTGCTTCAATCGCCAACTTAACCATAGGTGATTTTGATGCAAATATTTACCCAATCCCAACTGAATTAAAAGCTGGAATTGTTGATGCTTATAATGCCAATCAAACCAATTATCCACCTGCTGATGGTGTTTTGCCTTTGCGCGAAACGGTTTCAGAATTATTAAAAGAAAGATTTGGTTTAGAGTACAACACCAATAGCATTTTAGTTTCCGGTGGATCCCGTCCTCTGATCTACGCTACTTATCTGGCTTTGATCGATCCGGGTAATACTGTGGTTTTTCCTGCGCCATCCTGGAACAACAACCACTATTCGCATTTAACTTCGGCAAAAACAATTGCTGTAGAAACAGATGCTGCACATAATTTTATGCCGACAGCTGCACAGTTAAAACCGCATTTAAAAGGTGCAACGTTATTGGCTTTGTGTTCACCTCTAAATCCGACGGGAACGATGTTTGATGCAGATTCATTAGCGGAAATCTGTGATGCCGTTTTAGAAGAAAACGCCTCACGTGGAGCTGACGAAAAGCCACTTTACATGATGTATGATCAGATTTATTCGCTTTTAACTTTTGGAAAAGAGCATGTAAATCCGGTTTCTTTACGTCCGGAAATGAGACCATTTACCATTTTTGTGGATGGCAGTTCGAAGTGTTTGGCGGCAACTGGCGTACGTGTTGGGTGGGGGTTCGGTCCTGAAGACATTATCAATAGAATGAAAGCCTTGGTTGGCCATATGGGTGCCTGGGCACCAAAAGCAGAGCAGGTAGCCATGTCGAACTATTTTAATGATAAGGCACAGGTTGATGCGTTTTTAACCAGCTTTAAAGGCAAAATCCAGGATAGCTTAAACGCACTTTACAATGGCTTTAACGAATTAAAAGCGGAAGGTTTTAGTGTTGATGCCGTTGAGCCAATGGGCGCTATTTATTTAACCATTAAAATCGATTACATCGGAAAAACAACTGAAGATGGTCAGCTTTTAAAAGACAGTGCCGATGTAAATTTCTATCTGATCAAAGAAGCCGGGGCAGCATTGGTTCCGTTCTCTGCTTTCGGAAATGAAGATAGCATGCCATGGTTCAGGGCGTCAGTTGGTGCTTGTACCTTGCAGGATATTAAAGACATGTTGCCAAGAATTAAAACGGCTTTGAGTAAGTTGAAATAATCATTTATAGCTTATAGAGCAATAATAGCTTTTTTGGAAAGCAATTGTGGTGCTAATCGGTTATTATGGTCCTGCTTTTTGGTACAAGTCCCGATGAAAAATCGGGAGCTTTTCCCGTCAATCAGGTTTATTTGACTTAATGTTGTGTTTGTCGGTTTCAGTAAAATGTATAAAAACCCTCTTCAAAATTAATTGCAGAGGGTTTTTCTTGATTTGATCGTCATTTCGAGCGGAC
>NZ_JAVTSN010000053.1:0-45881 GCF_032678585.1 Pedobacter psychrodurus
ACACGATAGGAAGCTTCGGGATCCTAATAGCAGGGAAGATGCTGAAACGAGTTCAGCATGACGACCGTCCTTAGCGACCGTATTATTAAAGTTGACCACTCATTTATGCCCAGAGTTGTCAACTTTCTAGCAAACTGGTTATGAAAGTTGACAACTCTTAACGTTATTTTTTGCGCTCATTATCCTGTCCCGAAGCGCGGGGGACTAATAGCAGGAAAGATGCTGAAACGAGTTCAGCATGACGACCGTCCTTAGCGACCGTATTAATAAATTTGGCAACTTATTTATGACCAGAGTTGTCAACTTTCGGGCGACCGTATTATTCAAGTTGACAACTCAATTAAACCACTTCTACAGCCTGTGCTGTTTTTGCAAAATCTTCCAGTAGTTGCACGGCTTTATCGTTACCTCCCGCTTCGATAAAGGTTTCTTTTATTTTTTGTGCGGCCTGACGGTATTTTGGGTTTTCCAAAAGCTCAAAAACGGTATTTCTTAAATCGCTGATGCGTAATCGTTTGTAACGGATGCTTACACCGCAACCTGCCTGCTCAATTAATTTTGCGGTATGAAAATGATCGTAAGCGATTGGCGTGATCAACATTGGTAAACCATTGGTGAACGTATCATTTACGGTGTTGAAACCTCCATGGCAGATTACGGCATCCATATGTGGCATCAGTTCTGATTGCGGAACAAAACCATTTACAATAAAGTTATCAGGCCATTGTTCGAAAATGTCAGGATTGGTTGCAGCCACAATGGTTACAGGCTGGTTTTCGAAAGCGGTAATCAGTTTCTGGAAAAATTCTTTACGGATATCAACCAATAGCGTACCCAATGAAACAAATATTTTTGGTGTAGTGGCCTGGCTTAAACGTTCCCAATCAAAAGGCGCTAAATTTGGCCGGCCTTTTACCGGACCTACAAAATGCATGTGCGGTGGCTTTTCTTCAAAACCTGCAAAGGCCTGTGAAGTGAAAACCATATTTAACTCATGCGAATGGATGTGGATATCATCACTGTAAATGCCCACCTCTCTTTGTAAACCTTTAATCAGGTTTTGTTGCCATTCGAATATTTTAGGGGCACTGGTTGCCGTATCGCCCATTACATCTGGTGGTACAGGAGTGGTGGTAACCGAGGGAATGCCTTTTAAGTGTGCACTTAATGCACCAGCGAAGGTAATACAGTCGTTAATGATGACATCGGGTTTCCAGGCATCAACAAAATTGTTTAATCCCTTCATCATCATTTTGGCAAAAGGCACGTAAGTTTCTTCGAGTGCCAGTTTCATCACCTCTGGTCCAGAACAAGCCGGGCCATCATCCTGACTTTTTAAAATGCGTTGTATTTCGTCAGCATACTCAGCCAAATCTTCTTCAGGGTAAATAAATTCTCCACCTTCTGGCAAATGTACCTGTGCAAGTGGTGTGATACCCAGCCATTTTACTTCATGGCCACGGGCCAATAAACTGGCGCCAATACTTAATGTTGGGCTGATATGGCCGAAAAAGGGCGGGACAACGAAAAGGAATTTTGACATAATGTATAATTTAACTGATGAATACGTTTGATGTTTTGTTGCTTAATGCTTCCAATAAATCGGCAGCGCTTTCTGTTCCGCCGGCTTCGATAAAGGATTGTTTAATTTGTTCTGCAGCTATTTTATAACTGTCGTTTTGCAGTACTTTGTTTACGGCTTCTTTAAGGTGATTGGCTTTAAAACGATTAAAATTTAAGCGCTCTCCTGCACCCACCCTAAAAACGCGACCGGCCACATGGCTTTGATCATATGCAATTGGAATCACCACCATGGGCAAGCCATTCATCAGGGTTTCGCAAACGGTATTGTGTCCACCATGGCAAACCACCGCATCGAGGTGCGGTAAAAGTTCCAGTTGTGGCACCTGGCGCTGTACGGTAAAATTAGCTGGCCATTGCTCAAATAAAGCCGGGTCTGAAACCACCACTACATGCATATCCTCCTCTCCAAAAGCTTCAATTACCTTGGTAAAAAAACTTTTCTTGTGTTCATGATCGAAAGTGGTACCGATGCTGACCAATATTTTAGGCTTGCTGTTATGAAATGCTTCCCAGGAAAAAGGAATCGTGGTTTTGCGACGGTTAAAAACGGGACCTATAAACTTAAAATGTTCTGGTAAATCCATTTCTCCGAAAAAATCTCGCGAGGTAAATACCAAAGTGGCAAGATCAGAGCAGGCAATAGAGCCAGTTGTACTGATGCCGAATTCTTTTTGGAGTTCCACAATCTGGTTCACTTCCCATTCGTGTACTTTTGGCAGTTCGTCCATTACTTTTATGGCTGCTGGCGCAGTAACAGAGGTTACGTAGGGATAGTTTTTATTGGTTGCGGCAATAGCTCCGGCAAACATCTGATGATCGGTAATCACCACATCAGGTTTAAACTGATCGAGTAAATCGGCAATGCCTTCGTAACTGTGTCTGTTAAGCGGAATTAAAACCTCTTCGTATAAAAATTTGATGCTATCGATGCCATAAACGATCTTTTTGGTGATGATATCGAGGTATTTTTCGGAATCTTTTTTCTGTTGGTCGTTTTGATCATAGCTGATCGCAAGCAGTTCGCCTCCCTCAGGAAGTTTTTCGCCCAGCGATTGATCTAAAGTAATCCATGCCACACGGTGGCCTCTTTCTAATAAAGCTGCACCCATACTCAAAGTTGGGTTGATGTGGCCGGTTAAGGGAGGAACAACGAATACGAATTTTGCCATGTGTTTAATTTTATGTTTCCTGGAAAAAGTTTAACAATGTTTCAGCGATAACCAATGGTTGTTGGATCGGGATATTATGATCTCCCGGTACAGCAATTAACGATGTGTTTTCAATCAGTCTATCTAACTGTTTGCCTGCGTTAAGACAATTGGAATCTGTACCATACAGCAATAGGGTGCTCTTTTTTATGGTTTCGAATGCCGGACTGCCAAAAAAGTCTTTTTCCAGTTCCATGTCTGTTTTAATGGAAGTTTGATAAAAAAGGTACTCGTACATGCGGTGGTTGCGTTCCATTTGCCGTTTGCCCATTTTCACTTTTGTGGTATCGGTAAAGTTTTCGACGTAGTGCTCTAGAAACTCGCGGCTATACTCATCAATAATACCCCTTGTTTTATCGTCATTTGGGTCTGGTGCTTCAATAATGGCCAGTTTGTTAATGCGATCCGGGAAACGGATAGCCATTTTTAAGGCAATCAATCCGCCAAAACTATAACCGCCCAAATGCACCTGCTGCAGGTTTAATACCTCCATTAATGCCAAAAGATCGTTAGTCATACTTTCCAGATCATAACCTGTTAAAGCCTTTTCGCTCATGCCGTGGCTTTTCAGATCGTAGAGTACCACATGGTATTTTGTGGCGAGTAGTGGCGCAATGTTAAAATAATAGACAGACAGGTTACTGAACATCCCATGAACCAGGACGATGGTTTCAGCAGCCTCTTTATTGAGCTCCTGAATGTGAACCGATTTGTCGTTTACGGTTAGGATTGGCATTCTTCGATATAAGAGATGATCATGCCTAAGTTTAAGTTGATCAGCTGATCTAAATCCATTGAAGATAACCAGCCTGTAAAATCAATCTGATCGCCAAAATGCGCTTTGATTTTTTCGGAGAAGGATACAATCTCGATGCTATCCATTTCTAGGTCTTTGGTGAAAGAACTTTCAGGGGTGATATCCATTTCTTCAACAAATTCTTCGCCAATTACTTCGGTGATAAATTGTTTCATGAGGTCGAAAATTTCTTCGCTGCTTAATTTTGTAGTTATAGTGTCCATCCGATGATATAGTTTTTATGTTTGATTGTTTTGATTGTGATGTTATTGATGCGTAATTCTTCGCCGTTAATTTCTTCTACGGTATAGGCTTTTGGGTTGCCCTGTAAACCTTTGCCCAGGTATTTTCCATAAGCTTCTTTGGCTACCCAAAAGCGGGTTGCCCATTCGGTTTTGTCGCGACTTTGGAGCAGGGCCATTTCATGATCGTTAAAAACAAGATCAAAAAAGCCAGCGCTGCGTTCTTCGATATGTTCGATATCGATACCAACAGGTTCGTTAAAACGGGCTATTCCGACTGCATCAGTTCCTTTATGGGCAATAGAGATGTTGATATGATCTGTTAAACCACCTTTAACATAGGGTTTGCGGTGTTCGTCCGAATAAATTTCGAAAGTGATCGGGTAACAGGCCTGATTTTTCTGTGTGTTCAATAAATTCCGTACCGCATCTTTTGCGGCCACGCGACTGATCATCCAGGTTCTTCTTTTATTCGGTAATAAATTGTTGTGGTGTTTTTTCTCCGTTTGGTTAAAATACCTTTTCAGGATAAAATCCCAGGATACCACCCGCGAATAAGCGTTGCCAAAAAGAAAAACACCAGGAGCTACTTCTTCTGATAAGCGGTTGTGGAGCGGCGACATCGACACATTCCATAGCGGCTCGTCTATTTCCAGTCTGCGGTTTTGCCAGCCGGAGATAATGAGCCAGGTAATGCCATCTCGCTTCATCACGATATCGGCAGTAGCAAACTCATCGTTTATTTCGGTGAGTACACAGGTGCATTCGAAAGTACCTGTCTGATCGGCCATATCGCCAAAGAATTCGATCTCCTGGATTTTAACAGGGAAGGCAATGCGATCTTTTTCTAAAGTGAGCTGAAGCCACAAACCAAACAATTGACCCGCATTATCGAGCAATGAGCCTTTTTCGCCAACCGCGGTCAGTTTTTTGATGCCCTGATAATCTGGTCCGTGGAACATATGTGCATCGTAAATCTGTGCGGAAGTACGGTCGATATCCAGTAGTTTTCCAATATCGAAAGCTCTGTTTGGCGCGGGGTTTAACTGCGCAGTCAATTGCACTTCTGCATTGGCAAAACGTTCTAAATTGAGGTAAACCCTTTGTTCGTCTTTCCATTCGCCGGTTACCGTTTCCTGGAAAGGTTTAACCACATTCATCCATTGGAATACCCGCATGTTCATGATTTTCTGCACCTTTTCTTCAGGAGATTGTGCGTTCGCGATTTCAGCAAACACCTCAAAAATCATGGTCATCGGGATTACCGGATCCATATCTTCGACCGTAGGCCAGCCTTTTGGTTGTCTCAGGAGCGAATGATCGATAAGATAAGGACAGTTGTCCAGACTCACATCAAGCGTTTTGCTAAAGGCTTGCCTTATTGGTTTAACAGGTGCCCAATTACTTGGCTGGTCGACCTGCAAAGCTGCATTTTCGAACATTTCGATCATTTCGCTCTGCATATTGATCATTTCCATTACATTCTCGTTAAAAGCCTGTAAAACCGGATGTTTGGCTTCCACCAAAGTTTTAGGTTGTACGGGTTGAGCTTGTTTGATGGTTAAACCTTTAAGTGTTTGTAGGTTATGGATAATCGGCGAACCCAATTCGAGTTTAATGCCTTTGTTTTTTTGTGGGGGAGTGGATTTGATATTGCCCAGATAATGTAAGCCAATTTCTTTTCCTTCAACAAAAAGTGCCGCCAATACCCTTTGCAGCTGTGTAATACCCGAACGGATGGGCACATTGGCACTAATGGTGCTGATTTCTTTTCCTTTTAGGGTATCATCAATAAAACCAACTAAACCGCCCGAACCCACCTGGATAAAAACACGTGCACCTTCCGCATACAGTTTTTCGGTAAGCTCACGGAAACGCACGGGTTTAATCAGGTGTTCGGCGCTTAACTGGCGGATGGCTTCGAAACCTTCAGGATAAGTTTCTAAAGTGGTAGCCGACCATAGCGGCGTAGTGGTTTTCCGGAATTGCATATCCTGCATGCCTTCGAGGATCAGTCCCAGTTTATCGGCCACAAAAGGAGAGTGAAAACCCGATTGGAACGGTAAAATCTGATGAAAAATCTGTTTCACCTTTAAGATCGGAACCAGTTCATCCAGGGCTGGCTTGCTGCCACAAAGGATGACCTGTTGTGAGCAATTATCGTTTGAAAGGTATAAATCAGGGATGCTTTCTAAAATCGATTGGAGAATTTCTAAACCACAACCAACAGCGATAAAGCGCGAATCTTTCAGTTCAAAAGTTTCAGGATTGAGTACATTCAGTAAATTCATGACCGAACTTTCTTCTGCCAGTTCTGAAGATCTTGCGGCAAGCCATTCGCCAAGGCTATGGCCTGCATTCATGTCAGATTTAACGCCCAATTGCTTTAACGCCTGATCTAAAATGCTGCTTTTGTTCAGGGTATTCAGGGCTTCACTTAAAAGGCCATCCTGTTTTTCGTTTTCATCGATGCTGATGTTGAAATAATCAGCTACAGATTTAATTTCCCCGCCGGCAAGTCCGTCTAAACCCGGGAAAACAAAGGCTATTTTACCATCATTTGCCAATAAGGGTGTATTGGTATACCAGATATCCTGTTTGTTTCTCCATGGAGAATTTTTAGCGACAATTTTTAAGGCTTTTTTAATCCGCTCAGGGCTGGGGTTAAATAACACCAAGCGGAAATTGCCATTCCCAATGTTATAGTCGCCATTTTCAAGCGATTGGATCAAAGCCTCATGGCTTGGCCTTGCAATCACCAATACCTCATCTTTTTTAGGGGTATCGTAAGCGGTTAATACCACATGGGCGTTAATGCCACCGAAACCAAATGCATTTACGGCAGCCAGTTTTGGCAAACCCGATTGGTTCCAGTCTATCGCTTTTTGTACTGCCGAAAAACGGGTTTCTGCCAGTTGCGCAACGGGTTCATCACAATGTAAGGTAGGCGGGATGATGCCATGATAAAGTGCTAAACTCGATTTAATTAAACCAGCTATACCTGCAGCGGGCATGGCGTGGCCGATATTTGATTTAACCGAACCAATACCTGCTTTGGGCAGATCGGCATCCTGTCCGAAAAATTGTTTTAAGGTTTCTACTTCTGTTTTATCGCCAAGTGGTGTACCTGTTCCATGGGCTTCTAAATAGCCAATATTTTTACTTTCTAATCCGGCATTTTTCCAGGCTTCGGTAATGGCTTTTAATTGGCCTTTAACCGATGGACTCATCACGCTTGTACCGCTTCCATCGCTGCTTATGCCCACGCCCTTAATTACTGAATAGATTTTATCCTGATCCCTTATGGCATCTTCGAGGCGTTTAAGTACCACAAAACCACAGCCTTCGCCTATAATCAATCCATCGGCATTTTGATCGAAAGGTTTAAATTTTTCCTGTTTGGATAAAGCGCCGAGTTGTGAAAAAATACTCCAGAAGGCCGCATTCTGACCTAAATGTACGCCGCCGGCAATAATCATATCGCAACGGCCACTATTCAGTTCCTGCACGCCATGATCAACCGCAATAAGTGAACTGGCACATGCAGCATCTAAGGTAAAAGCTAATCCGCCTAAATTAAGGCGGTTGGCTACCAGCGAGGCCACTAAGTTTGGAATCAATCCCATTGCCGTATCGGCACTGAAACGGCCTTTTCGCAATTGAAATTCGTGTTTTACCTTATCTATCTCCGCTTCGGTAAGCTGTGGCATCAAATCTTTCAATACACTTGAAATCTGCTCGCCGGTTCTTACGATTTCGATGGCGCGGGTTGCCCCAGGACCTACGTAATTGCCTTTGCCAATAATGATCCCTGTTTTATCGAGGGCATATTTTTTTTCAAAAACAGCAGCATCTTCCAGTGCCTGATGAACCAGGTCTAGGGTTAGCAGATGATCGGGTTCGGTACCTTCAACAGCCAGTGGTAAAATCCCGAACCGCTGTGGGTCAAAGTGATGATCAGGAATAAAGCCACCCCGGTTGCAATAAAAACGATCTACGCCAGTTAAGTTTTTGTCAAAATGTACAGGATCAATCCGATCCGCAGGAACCTGTTGCGTAGAATCTACCCGGTTGATAATGTTCTCCCAAAAGGTCTGCATATCTTTCGCTCCCGGAAAAATGCATGACATTCCAATAATTGCTACATCGCTTTTCTTCATTCGTCTTATTCGTCAATTGAAATATGCACCTTCGGTGCAAGACTTTCTTTTCTGCAAATTTTTATTTTTTGCCACAGATTCACAGATTACTTACAATCTGTAAATCTGTGGCTTATAGTAATAGATTTGTCGGTCATAAAACCTATGGGCTTTCGATCTCTAGTAGTTAAGTGGTTTTACGTCCAGGTGTTTCCGGCCATGATTAATACCTGGCTTTCTTTACCATATTTAAGTTCGTTCAAGAATGTTTCCATGCCATCCTGTAGAGGAATCATAGCAATTCCTCTGCGTTGGTATTCTTTCTCCAATGTTGGCGAAACCATACCAGCACCTTTCCAAGGGCCCCAGTTAATGGCCATTACCTTGCCCTGGATTTTCTGTTTTAAGGCCCAGGCATATTTATCCATCACACTGTTTGCTGCGGCATAATCGGTTTGTCCACGGTTTCCGTAAACAGAAGCGATACTGGAGAACAGGATCACAAACTGAGTTTCTGGTCGCAATTGCTCTGCAAGTACCCTTAAAGGGGTTACTTTGGTGTCGAAAACACGTCCGAATGATTCGGAAGTTTTGCTGTGGAAGAGTTTATCTTCCAATAAACCCGCACCATGCACTACGCCATCAATACGGCCATAATCTTTATACACCTGGTTGATCAAACGGGTTAAGGCTTCTTCATCTTTAAGATCCAGCGATTCATAAACTACGGTAGAGCCTCCTTCTTCTAACGTGGCGATGCAGCGTAAAATCTGATTGTTTTTGTAAATCCGATTGGTTTCCTGTTCTATTTCTGCAGGTTTTTTGATCACACCCTGTTTAATCAAATATTGTCTGATCTCATCTTTGGTGGTGAGCGAAGAACTGGCTTCGTTTGCGGATGCAATCGGATTAGCCGAACGGCCCACCAGGATATATTTACAAGGATAATCTTTTGCGAAATGCATCGTGAGCTCGGCCGTTATGCCTTGTGCGCCACCTAAAACCATCACTACAGCATCTTTATCCAAGTGGATATGTGCATCGGTTTCGGTACTCAACTGATGCGGTACCAACTCCATGATGTGCCTTTTGTGGTCGTTATAAATGATCTCCGAAGGTTTATCCGGATTCAGGATTTCGTTCAAAGTCATGTTCGTGATCTCATCAGGAGACATGGCGGTTTCCAGACTGATGAAACGGCATTTGGTATGCTCGTATTCGCGGTCTAAACTTTTAAAGAAACCCGAGTAACCCTGATAATTTCTTAAGAAAGAAATATCCGATTGGTCGTTAAAATATTGTTTGGTATCCGCGATCAGGTATACCCATTTTACGGTATCAAAGTTTAATTTTTTAATGGTGGCGAAATGATCGAGTATGCCTACTTTTTGTTGTGCTTCGAACATGTTCAGAATGATGAGGCCTTGATAACCATCCAATGAATCTTCAAAACTCACCAGATCGGCAATGGCGCCATGTTTTTCTAACACTTTTTTGATTTTGATCGCCTGACCTCCACCATCATCAGTTAAGGCAAAACGCTGTCCTTTTAAAATGGCTGCTTCGGTAATGGTCAGTGCAGCAGGAGTTAGCTCGAATCTTAAGCGGGATAATTTTTCTTTAACCGTTTGATCATCGATGCTCTCCTCAATAAGCTTTTTTGCTTCTGTAAGCACCTCCGAGCTTTCTGCTTCAACATCAGCAATCCAGTTAACCAGGGCATTTAAGGTTTTGATTGCGGCCAGTTTTTCCATTAAATCATCAGCCTGATCGCTTTGTGCACCAAAACCGATTTTTTCTTTAATCGAGGCAATAATTTCCATTCTTTTGATCGAATCGATACTTAAATCCGCTTCAAGATCTAAATCCATGCCCAGCATTTCTTTTGGATAACCCGTTTTTTCACTCACCACATCAAGAATGGCCGATTTTAACTGATCCAAGGAAAATTTTACAGGTTCAGCCTGGCTTGTTGCTACCGGAGTAGGGGTACTAACCGCCTTTGGCTGTTCGGTATTTTCTGTAATCCAGTTTATTAGACTAGCTAAAGTTTTAAGTCCGGCAAGCTGCTCCATGATTTTATCTTCCGGAAGGTTCAGTTGAGAGAAACCACCCAGTTCGGTACGCAAAGCACCGATAATTTCTACGCGTTTAATCGAATCGATGCTCAAATCAGCTTCAAGATCCATTTCCATGCCCAGCATTTCCTGTGGATAACCCGTTTTGTCGCTAACAATCTGCAAAAGCACCAGTTTTAAGTCTTTTTGTGCAACTGCAGGTGTGATTACTTCGATAGTTTGTGCCTGTGGCACTTCCTGTTTTACCGTAATCTGATTTTCAATCCGGGCTGGTTGCGGTGCCTGATATGATGTTAAGGGCTGGTTAATGATTGGTGAAGGCATTGCGGGCGCATGTCCTAAAAAGGAAAGCATCACATCGCGTTGTGCCTGAATCAGCATTTTCATGCTGTGCAGGTATTCCTGCATCATCAAGTCTTTGGCTGAGCCATTAACCTGCTGATTTTCAGTTGATGTAGAGGTGTTATTCATAAGGATAATCGGTTTTATAATAGGGGATGCACCATTTGCCGGAAGTTTACCGGTTGATGGAACAGCATGTTGACCGTTCACGTACCAGATTGCCGGACTTTTTTTATAGATAGCAGGTTCATCCAGTTTGATGGTTTTAACTGAACGGCCTTCGAATAATTTTTCGAGCTTGATTTCGCGGCCTGTAGCCATATAACCAGCCAGTGTGCCCAACAAATTGCTGAGTTTGTTCTGGCCCTGATCTTCGGTGTGTAAAATCACTTCATCTTTACCGATACATGATTTGGTTAAACCGCTTAATACCTTGCCTGGACCAACTTCTACGAAAACCCGGGCTCCATCGTGATACATATTCCTTAGCTCATCAACAAAAAAACTGGTTTTATCAAATGATCGGTTAAACGTTCTTTAACTAAGGCAGCTTCAACAGGATATTCTTTTGCCGTGGTGTTAGACCATACCGGAATTTTTAGATTACTGAAGTTTACTCCAGATAATACTGTTTGGTAAAGCTGTTTCGATTTGGCTACCAAAGGACTATGGAAAGCGCAAGCCACTTCAAGCGGACGGAAAGATACTTTAGCTTCTTTTAATACTGTTGCCAATTGACCAATGGCTGCAGTACTGCCCGCAATTACACATTGCGTTGGTGCATTAAAGTTAACCGGATAAACGTCTTTGATACCACCCAGATATTGCGCAAGATCTTCCTGTTTTGCACTCACAGCAAGCATGGTACCCGGATCGCCGTTTTCTACGGCATTTAAGATAGATTGCGCTCTTTCGGCACTTAAATGAACCAAATCATCTTCTTCAAAAGCACCTGCAAAACAAAGTGCAGGTAATTCGCCATAACTATGGCCGGCAATCATATCAGGAACGATGCCCAATGATTTTAAGAAATTGGCAATGGCCAGATCAACAATACCCAATAGCGGTTGTGCCATGCGGGTATCTTTAATGCGTTCCTTTTGTGCTTTTGCATCGGCATCATTAAATACGGTATTTGGGAAAAGGATTTTTTCGTATTCAGGATAAGCTTTCAATAGTTTTCTCATTTCAGGGAAAACCACGAAAAGATCTCTGGCCATATTTACGCGCTGGCTGCCTTGCCCCGGGAACATAAAAGCAACTTTGCCCTCTTGTTTATGGGTAAGGTAGGTGTCTTTGCTTTCTACGCCAGATAAAACAAGATCGATTTTCATCACCAGGTCTTCTGCATGGTTGGCAACAATGCTCAATTGAACAGGTTTTGCATCAGCAGTGGCTAAAGTGTATGCAATATCTTTCAGTTCGATCTGATCGTTCAATTCTAAAAGGTTTTTTACAGAAATTACGCGGTTTTTCGCTTCCTCATACGTATCGCCTCTGAAAACAAAAAGTTCTGATGGCCACGATTTTAAGATTGAATTTGTGTTTTCGGTATTCTGCGCACTTTCCAATACTGCATGGAAATTTGTTCCTCCAAAGCCAAAGGCACTTACGCCGGCATATCGTTTTTCTTCCATCCATAAACCAGCTTCCGTATGGAAAGCGAATGGACTTGTTTTAGCGTTGTAGAAGCTATTTGGTGTTTTTAAGTTGATGGTTGGTGGTTTAATGCCGTGGTAAACTGATAAGGATGCTTTGATTAATCCTGCAATGCCGGCGGCACATTTGGTATGGCCGATCTGCGTTTTTACAGAGCCTAAATGCGTTTGCCCGGCAGTTGCGCCCGATTGATTTAACATATCGGTTAACGCGCTGATCTCTGTTTTATCGCCTACTACGGTTCCTGTACCATGCGCTTCTACCAGGCCAACCAATGAAGGGGTAATCCCGGCCTGACTATAAGCCCTTTCCAGTGCATTTACCTGTCCGTTTTTACGTGGAGCCGTTAAACCAAGGCTTTTTCCATCGCTTGAGCCACCCACACCTTTAATAATAGAGTAAATGGTATCGCCATCGCGTAATGCATCGTCGTATCTTTTTAAAACGATCATGGCAATGCCTTCGCCAAGGGCAATTCCATCCGCTTCAGCATCAAAAGTGGCACATCTTCCTTTTTTAGAAAGTGCATGCGTGCTCGAAAACATCAGGTAATCGTTAATGCCGTTGTGCAAATCTGCTCCACCGGCCAAAACCATATCCGATTTCTCTAAAAATAATTCCTGACAGGCCAGGTCAATCGCAGCCAAAGATGAGGCACAGGCTGCATCTACGGTAAAGTTTCTGCCACCCAGGTTTAACCTGTTGGTGATTCTTCCAGAGATTACATTCGCCAAAATACCCGGGAACGAATCTTCTGTTGTTTTTGGCAATACCGCATCTACTTCGGCAGGCATTTCGCCGAAAACCTGCTTGTAAAAACCTCTGAAACTATAACTGTTGGCCAGATCGTTTCCACCCTCGGCGCCAATAATTACCGAAACATTTTCATTATCAACACCGCCATCAGCATAACCTGCGTGTTGCATCGCCTGTTTAGCCACCATTAAGGTAAGCAGTTGGGTGGGCTCTATAGCGGCAAGCGACTGCGGTGGAATGCCAAATTCCAGAGGATCAAAATCTATCCTCGGGATAAAACCGCCCCATTTGGAGTGCGACATATCGCCGGCAGTTGATTCGGGATTGTAATACAATTCTTTGTTCCATCTTTCATCTGGCACTTCGGTTACCGAATCTTTTCCTAAAATAATGTTACGCCAATATTCTTCGAGGTTTTTAGCTCCAGGGAAAATACAGGCCATACCTACAATGGCAATATCCAATGCTTTGGCTTTGTTTTCAGGAGGTGATGAAAGTGTGGCGTCTAAAATATGTGTATAATTATGGTCGGCTACATCCTGATGAAGATCGAGTAGCGACATTACTTCTTTATGCATGGGTGCAATCTGACCGATCATGTACATGCCCAGGTCTGTTTGCTCAGCTTCTTCAATTTTTACAAGCTCATCGCCGCGTCTTTCAATTCCTTTTGCAGCAATACGCAAACGACCAACATTCAGTGTTTCCAGTTTGGCCCAGATTTCTTTTTTATCCATTCCCTCGGCCTGGAGTTTCAGTTTTTCCTGATTAAAAAAAGTGGCAAATGAGGAGTTTAAACATCTGGTTTCATGCCCTGGAGCAGTTTCAAGCAGAACAGTTTCGTTTGCCTGCATCGCTTCCTGTTGGAATTTATCCAAAATGGCGCCAGTGCTTACAGCTTCTTTGGTATATAGGTACGCAGTGCCCATTAACACACCAATTTTCATTCCTTTGGCTGCTAACGGAGCGGCCATTACCGAAATAAACGCGGTAGAAAAAGCATCATGAATACCACCCGCAAAGAAAACGCTGATGCTTTCGGGATTTTCTTCTTTTAATAAACGTTCGATCTGTTTTTCCCACAATACCATACTCGATAGCGGGCCAACGTGACCGCCACATTCGCGGCCTTCGAACACAAAACGTTTAGCTCCCTCTTTTAAAAACATATCTAGAAGAGAAGCAGATGGCACATGCAAAAAGGTTTTGATGCCCGCCTTTTCAAAGGGTTTAGCCTGTGATGGCCTTCCACCAGCAATTAATAAAACCGGAGGTTTGGCATTTAAAATATATTCCTGTTGCTCATCTCTTAATTCTTGCGGTGCAAAACCTAAAATACCAACACCCCAGGTTTTTTCGCCAGCCAGTTTTTTGGTTTCTTCGATCAGGTTTTTTGCTGATGCTCCTTTGAGTAGGGATAGCGCAATAAATGATAAGGCGCCAGCTTCAGAAACTGCATCTGCAAATGGCGCTACATCGCTTACCCTGGTCATTGGACCCTGTGCAATAGGGTAGGTGATGTTTAAGTCCTGAGCGAGTGCATTATTCGCTTTAATTACATTAATGGCTTTGGCCTGTTTTAAATGACCATAAATGGCTTCTTTTATCCCAAAAACCAATTTGTCAAGCTTTTTGTATTTGCTTACCAGATCAATAGACAGGCTAATATCCTGCCCCATCGGGAGGTAGTTGCTTTCCAGGTCGTAACCTTTGAAGTATTGTTGAAGGCCAGTGTAGTCTATATCTTCAGCCAGTGTAGGTGAATTTGGCCGTACCAATACGCGGCAGTTGTCGATCAGCTTTGTTTCCGTTCCACTGAGTTTACCACATATTGTTTTCAGATCCTCGGGGGTCGAGCTTTCTGGAAATAGCGCGAGTTGACTATCCAATATAATTCCTGCTGCTCCCTGAGCCATTAGAGAAGCGGCTGTATGAATACCTATACCACCCTGAACCCAAACAGGAATATTTGTAATTTCTTTAATAATCCGTTGGAAAAGTACAAATGACGATTCGTAAGCCACACGGCCGGCACCTTCATTTCCTTTTACGATAATTCCGTCCGCACCATTGGCTTGTGCTGTCAGTGCCGATTGAAGATCGTACACCTGACGGATGATTTTTATAGCTGTTTTGTTTTTTAGGACAAGATCAAATGGCGCAATAATTAAACTTACCCGAGCAGGAAGATCAATGTTGGCTAATGCAGCTGAATTGATGCTCATCCCAAAATCTGAAATACCCGATACTACAAGTGAATGGAGTGCCTTTTCGGCTTCGGCTATATTATGCCCAAGACTGAGAACCGGAAAGCAACCTGCTTTTTGTAAATTAAAAACCAATTTACTGTCAGGGATTTCGAAAGGAGTTACTGCAATAATGGCGTGTTTGTTCATGGCTTTGGATTTTGATTCTACTTCTTCTGTTTGGTGGATGATTAACCGGGACATAATGGTTCTTTATGCCGGCCGTAATACGCAATAACACAGGTTTTTAGCGCTGCGATTAGTGTGTATGATTAATTAGACTAATATACGAATTGATTAAGTCAAATTGTTTTAAAAACTCATAAATGAACGAACTGAACAGACGCTTATAGGGCGACCAAACTTTTCATTTAAAAAATGAATTTTATGAACAAATTATTGTTAATAATTTCAATCATGCTTCTTTATATGGCTTATTTAAATTTTAAATACAAAAGAAGGCGCCCCATATTGGGTTAATATTAATTAGGGGTTAATTTACAGATTTATTTTTGTAATTGATTGATTTTATATGGATTGAAGTATTTTTTTATTGTGTTTTTTGCTAGAAAAATAGAAAAATATTTAGGTTTTTGCCTTAAAAATTGAATTTTTAATCTTGTTAAGATGGATTTATGTATGTAAAGGGTTTTTAGTTTAAAATTGAAGAAATTTTTGCTTCGTTTTGAATTGTTTATCTTTGTAGTATTAATTAGTATTAATAATTAAATTTTTGTTTGTTTTTGTGCTCATGGATCAAACGCTTGTACTAAAAAAATGCTTAAATCTTAAAAGGATCTGTTCATTCTCCACTGTATTGGAAATTGTTTTTATATATTCGTTTATAAGTGTCTTTTAGACGTTTATTTATTCAGGAATTCTCGAGAATTGAGATCCTGCAAAAAAAAATGTAGGGATTAGCTGGAGTTTATAAATGAAAAAAATTATTACCATTTTATTATTTGCCATCCTGTATGGTACTGTTTTTGGACAGACGAGTTTGCAGCCATTTAATTTAATGGAAGTCCGCCTGCTCGATGGGCCTTTCAAGCAAGCACAGGAAACCGATAAAAAATATATGCTTTCGTTAAATGCGGATCGCCTTCTGGCACCTTACTTAAGGGAGGCCGGACTAACACCTAAAGCAGCATCTTATGGCAATTGGGAAAATACAGGTTTAGATGGTCATATTGCGGGTCATTATTTGTCTGCACTGGCTTTAATGTATGCTTCTACAGGAGATTTAACGGTGAAGGAGCGAATGGAATATATGATTGCCGAACTGGATAAGTGTCAGGTAAGTAATGGTGATGGTTATTTAGCAGGTATCCCGGGTGGAAAGGAAATCTGGAAAGAGATAAAATCAGGAAATATAAAATCATCTAGTTTCTCGTTGAATGGAAAATGGGTGCCCTTGTACAATATCCATAAAATTTACGCGGGTTTGTACGATGCTTATGCGGTTGCGGGTAATGTAAAAGCCAAACAGATGTTGATCAAGCTAACAGATTGGTGTGCAGATTTAGTTTCCAATTTATCCGATCAACAGGTTCAAGAATTATTAAAAAGTGAACATGGCGGACTGAATGAGACTTTCGCTCATGTTTATGCGATAACAGGTGATCAAAAATACCTTCAATTGGCGAAACGGTTTTCGGATCGATCTATCCTAAACCCACTTTTAAATAAAACAGATGCATTAAATGGCTTGCATGCAAATACGCAGATTCCTAAGGTAATTGGTTTTGAGGAAATTGCTTTGCAAAATAAAGATGCCGGTTGGGCCAATGCTGCTGCTTTCTTCTGGGAAACAGTAGTGAATCATAGAACCGTTGCGATTGGTGGAAACAGTGTTAGAGAACATTTTCATCCGGCCAACAACTTTTCTTCTATGATTGAATCGCGTGAAGGGCCTGAAACCTGTAACTCTTACAACATGTTAAAGCTGACCAAACAGTTGTTTTTGGCTGCACCTGCTAATGCCTATCTCGATTATTACGAACGTACGCTTTACAATCATATCCTCTCTTCGCAAAGGCCGGAGGGTGGCTTCGTGTATTTTACACCCATGCGGCCAGGACACTACCGTACCTATTCGAGTCCACAGGAGAGTTTTTGGTGCTGTGTAGGTTCGGGATTGGAAAATCATGGCAAATATGGAGAGTTGATTTATGCGCACCGTGCAATTGATCTTTATGTAAATCTTTTTATCCCATCAACCTTAAACTGGACAGAAAAAGGCATCAAGCTTACACAGCAAACACTTTTTCCTGATGCGGAAAATACCACGCTTAAACTTCAGTTAAAAAACAAACAACGTTTTGCCTTACATTTCCGTCGGCCAGCCTGGATAGCGCAGGAGAAAATGACTGTACTCGTGAACGGCAAAAAAATAATCGCCAAAAGCGAAACGAATGGTTATGCCAGTATCGATCGTGTTTGGGCAACTGGCGATGTAATTCATATTTCATTACCGATGCACACCACAACTGAGTTTATGCCCGATGGTTCGGATTGGGTTGCCTTTCTCCGTGGACCGATTGTGCTTGCTGCCGCGATGGACACTTTAACTCAGCCAAATTTAACCGCAGATGGCAGTAGAATGGGGCATATTGCATCGGGAGCATTATTGCCGATCAGCGATGCGCCACTCGTTACAGGCGCTAAAAATGCACTGGCCAATGAAATCACACTCAGCGGTCAGAACAGCTTAACATTCAGCGCTCAAAATGCCATCTATCAACCCAAATACAAATCATTAAAACTGGTTCCGTTTTACACCCTGGCCGAAAAGCGGTATGTGCTTTATTTCCCTTACAGTAGTGCTGAGGATCTACCGGCACGCGCAAGTGTGATCAAATTGGCTGAAGAAACACAGATGAAGATGGAGCGGCAAACGGTTGATCTGGTGAATACAGGGGAGCAGCAACCAGAATCTGATCATAGTTTTAAAGGTGAACAAACGGATAATGGAACTTTTAAGGAAAGGCATTTTAGAAATGGAAAAGCATGGTTTGGTTATGTGCTTAAAAACAAAGATTTATCGGCGAATAAGCTTAATTTAATGTATTACGGAAAGGAAAAGGACAGCAACTTTTCGATATGGATTAACGGTGTTTTAATTGAAAAAGTTAGGTTGGATGGAAGTAAGGGCGATGATTTTTATACTCAGGAATATCAGATCCCAAAAGAATTGTTAAAAGCCGATTTAGAAGTGAAGTTTGTTGCCGATCAGGGATCGGCTATTGCGAATATATATGAAGTGAGGTTGTTGAGATAATCGTAATCCTAAGGAATTGTGAAGGCTGGAGTTATGGTGGATGTTTTAAGAAAAATCGTCCTCCTGAACTTGTTTAATGATCTATGGTAAAGGTTTTCGTGTGCATTTTTATTAGAATGATAGATGCTGAAACAAGTTCAGCATGACGGGTGAGGGGGTATCTAAATGGTCTGTGGGGACACAGACCACGGCGAATCAGGTTGTATTATTTCGCTTTTTTAACTCCCTCAGAAGTCATTACGACACGTTTCATCGTTCCGTTGCTATTATAATTTAAATAATCGATGCAAACCGAGCGTCTAAAACTTCCGCCATCATTGTTAATGGCCCCATTGTGGTAAATAAAGTAGGATTTACCTTTAAAATCAATGATGGCCTGATGATTGGTATTTGAGTTTCCGGCAATTTCGTTTAAAATACCTTTATAAATCCAAGGGCCATTGATGTTTTTACTCATCGCATATACAATCTTCTCCGGGAATTGCGAGGCATAAGAGAGATAATACCATCCTTTGCGTTTATGGATCCAGGGCGCTTCGGTAAATTCGGGTACATCAACCTTATGGATCGGTCCGTCCAGTTCGATCATATTTTTCTTCAGCTTTGCATAATAACATTTTTGATTGCCCCAAAATAAATAGGCCTGACCATCATCGTCGATTATCACGGTAGGGTCGATGTCATCCCAGCTGATTTTAACATCAGTGGTCATATCATTGGTAATTAACGCTTTTCCGATGGCATCTTTAAATGGGCCTCTTGGATTATCCGCAACTGCTACACCGATCGATTTTCCATGGATGGAACCATGAGAAATGGCCACATACCAATAAAATTTGCCCTCTCTTTCAATCACCTGCGAAGCCCAGGCATCATCGCTGGCCCAGGTAAAACTTTTTACATTTAAAGGCGATCGATGTTCTTTCCAAGTTACCATATCGGCCGACGAATAACACAACCACTCATGCATTTCGTAGGTATTTTTAGGCGTTGGTGCAACATCGTGGCCGGTATAAAGGTAAACCGAATCGCCGTAAACATAAGCTGCAGGATCTGCCGTGTATTTATCAGTGATAATAGGATTACCTTTTGAAACAATTATTTTTTCTTGCGCTTGAGCGGCGAATTGAACAAGCAAAAGCATTAAAACTGTGATATATAATTTAAAATTCTTCAACATATTATTGTTCTGTTAAGGTTTTTAGTTGGGTTGCTCTACTATTGGATTTTATTCTACAACGATTATAAATCCACCGTAGGGTTTCATTTTGACAGGTGATGGAGATTTAAGATCGATAGTTCCGGTTTTAAAATTGATTCCCTGATCTGTATCCGTAATGATCTTTGCCGATTTTGCATTGAATTTTGAAAAATCGATCTTGATGATTTTGTCAGTATTTTCTCCATTTATCCCTGCGATATACCATTTTGAACCTGCTTTGCGTGCCATTACCACAAATTTGCCCGGATAACCATCAATAAGTTTTGTATCATCCCAACTTGATGGAAAACTTTGCAGAAACGATTTCACATAAGCAGGTACGGTGGCTATTCCATCGGGCGATTCGGCCAGATGCTGCACTCCCGATTGGAAAATAACCGGCAAAGCCAGTTCGAATGCGGCAGTGGTTTTTCGTTTAATATTCGGGATTGAAGACAGGTTCATTGGTGTGAAATCCATCGGATCGAAGATGTTTCTCGTAAATGGAATCGTGGTGGCGTGCAAAGGCTCTTCGTTTGCATTGTTCTGATCAAAGGTGATGAATTCCATTCCTTTGATCGATTCCATTGTGACTAAATTCGGGTAAGTCCGCTGCCAGCCCCTTGGTAAAGTTGCCCCATGACAGTTTACACTTAAACCGAATTTTGCCGCATCTTCGAAAAGTTCGAGGTAATAACGGATCATCGACTGGCCATCGCCGCCAAAAAAGTCAATTTTAATACCTTTAATGCCCATTTTCTGGAGCAAAGCGAATTCTTTTAAGCGGTTTTCGTGGGTAGTTAATTTATTTTTTGGTGTGTATTTTACCGTATTCCAGTCACCTGCCGAATTATACCAAAGCAATAAACCGACGTTTTTGGCTTTGGCATAACTGGCCAATTGTTGCATTTTTTCGTAGCCTATTTTGGTATCCCAATCTACATCGATTAAACAGTACTCCCACTTCATATCAGCTGCGAAATCGATATATTTTTGTTGAATGTCGTAAGTGATCGAATTGTCTTTTAACATAATCCAGCTCCAGGAAGCTTTGCCCAGCTGGAATAAACCGGGATTAATATTTGCGCTTGCAGGAGCAGCCAAATCTGTGCCCAAAGTAGATTCGGTTACTTTTTTAAGGCTGCCAACGGCGATTACCCTCCAGGGTGTGTACCAGGGCAAGGTAGATTCAGGATTTACATTCTGATTGGTAAAAGCTTCACGGGCATCCGGAAAGCCGACCTGGTAATTTCCGTCTGGCGAATTTTGTTTTAAGCGCGTAGCACAATAACTGCCGTCTAAACCAACTTCAGTAAGCAATATCCAGGTATCTTTGTAATGGAAAAGTGCGGGATAAACCCAGCCAGCTTCAGTTGGGGCAGGTGTGCCTACGCTGATTTCTTTTTGATAATACTCTTCATAAGAGGGGTTGGTGCTTTCCCAACCGGTTTTAGCCACCGACATGGGCTGCATCCATGCCTTGGTTGATGCAAAAAAATGGAAAGCTGTTTTTTCTTCAGTGATTTTTTTGAGCTGCGTATCGCGATCCGGGAAATAATAACGGAAAGCCACGCCATCATTCGAAACCTGAAAAATAATATCCATCTTTTTGGAAGATGCGTTTTGCAGGTGAAAAACTCTTTTATTGGCGAGATATTGATGGTTTAGCCTTTTGCTATTTTTTAAGGTATAACTGTCTTTGATCAGTTCATTTTTAGAAACCGATAATATGGAGAGCTTTTTAACGAAATTGGCATCTTCACGAACTAAACCCAATGCCGAATTGGATAATGCGGGAGCCGAATTGCTGTTAATGGTGTAAAAGAGCGATTTGTCTTTCAGAAAAACAGAAACGATCAGTGTTTTGTCCGGGCTTACGATTTCATATCTGTTTTGTGCTTTCAGTATTTGAGTCACTGAAAGCAATAAGAGTATTATACTTGTGATTTTATATCTCATCTCTGGTTATTTTAGTTCCAATACCACAACCGATTGCGCAGGCAGTTCTACTTTTAATGTGCTGCCTGATTTTTTTGCGCCCGTAAATTTTGCATTGTGCACCTTGTTCGAATCACTGAAGGTATTAACATCGGTCAATTTTGCAGAGGTTAAAATCTGTCCGGTAACCGTACTCCATTTCAAACCATCTAGAACAGTACTCAGCATGATTTTTTTATTCGGATCTAAATTCACCAATGAAATATGGATTGCGCCGGTTGCATCCTGCGACGCAGAGACATTTAAGGCTGGAATTTTTTGATCGCCCACAGTATAGTCTGGACTGGTGAAAGCTATCGGTAAATATTTAGCATCCTGATGCACTTTATACAGATCAAAAACATGGTAAGTAGGGGTAAGGATCATTTTGTCTTTTTCGGTTAGGATTAGTGCCTGTAAAACATTCACCGTTTGTGCCAGGTTGGCCATTTTAACGCGATCGGAGTGGTTATTAAAGATGTTTAGCGTAGTGCCTGCAATTAAAGCATCGCGTAAACTGTTCTGTTGATACAAGAAACCTGGGTTTGTGCCTGGTTCTACATCCGTCCAGATTCCCCATTCGTCAACCACTAAAGCCACCTTCTTTTTAGGGTCATATTTATCCATGATTGCGGAGTGCCTGGTTACCAGTTCTTCCATTTTTAAGCAATTTTTCATGGTGGAAAAATATTGCGCTTCATCAAACTTAGTTGCCGATCCTTTTTTACCCCAGTCTCCAGTTGGGATGGTGTAGTAGTGTAAAGTTAAGCCCCACATCTGGTCGCCGATATTTTTCATGCAGGTTTCTGTCCAGTTGTAATCGCCTGAATTTGCACCACTGGCGATCCTTTTTAATGGAGCTCCAGGGTAATTGCGCGCATAAGTGGCATATCTGCGGTACAGATCAGAATAATAGGCCGGTGTCATGTTGCCACCACAACCCCAGCTCTCGTTACCCACACCCCAGAAAGAAACTTTCCATGGTTTTTCCCTTCCATTTTGGCTGCGGATGGCCGTCATTGGGCTTACGCCATCAAAATTGAGGTATTCTACCCATTTGGCCATTTCTTCAACGGTTCCACTGCCTACGTTTCCGGCAATGTAAGGTTCACAATCGAGCATCTGGCAGAGGTCTAAAAACTCATGTGTGCCAAAGCTATTGTCTTCGGTCACGCCGCCCCAATTGGTGTTGACCATTTTTGGGCGCTGGTTTCTTGGTCCGATGCCATCTCTCCAATGGTACTCGTCGGCGAAACAGCCACCTGGCCAGCGGAGGTTTGGAACTTTTATTTTCTTTAAAGCATCTACAATATCTAAACGAATTCTTCCTTTGTTCGGAATGGTAGAATTTTCGCCCACCCAAAAACCATCGTATATACAACGGCCCAAATGCTCGGAAAAATGACCATAAATGTGTTTGCTCACTACTTGATCGCCCGCAGGTTTAATCGTTAACTGCGTTTCATTTTGTGCTTGTGCTAAAATGGCACTGCAGAATACTGCTGCAGATAAGAGAAGTTTTTTCATCATGATCTCGTTTGAATCTATTGGTTAAATGGAATTTTGATTACGTTAAAAGAGTAAGGCTTTAAAGCAATGTTCAGTTTTTTGCCTTTTAGGTTCAGGGTGGTTTTATGTGGACTTACTGCTTCAGGATTTTCGAAAGAGTTGACCTGACTGAGATTATTGCTTGCCAGTTCGTCGTTGGTGGCTTTATTTTTTAATTTTAGCTTTCCATCCAGATCAAAATCTATATTTTGTGGCTGACCGGAGTTATTGGCAATTTTAATAATCAGTTCTTTTTTGGCCTGATCGGTTACGGCAGAGGCATAAAGCCCGTCCTGGCCGGTGATGTTTTTTTCTTCGAGTGTAACAGAAATTACGTCCGTCCCTTTGTTGGTGGAGAACAGTTTTTGTACATAATAATCGGGTGTTCCGTACGATTTTAGGTTGTCTACCCAAATCATATCAGGTGCCCATTGCCAGGCATCAACATGTGCGAAAAGTGGGGCATAAGAAGCCATTTGCACTACATCGGCATTGCGCTCTAAACCTGTCATTAAAGAAGCAGCTGCCAAAGCACTTTCCCAATTGTTCCTATTGCTGCCGACGAAATTTTTATCAGCATGTACAGCATATTCGCCAACAAAAACTTTCGAGCCGTTTCTCGGATAGTTGTCGTAATGATCAGCATTTTTTAAAAACCAATCGGCAGGGCGGTAGTAGTGCTCATCGATAAAATCTGCATTGTTTTTTCGCAAGGTTGTGTTCAATAAGTTAAAACGGTCGCCTTCAGGATCCGTGCCTGAGCTATTGATGAGTTTAAAGTCCGGATATTTGGCTTTGATGGCCTTTGTGAAAATGGCTAGCCTTTCCAGGTATTGCGGACCCCAGTTCTCATTTCCAATACCCATCATTTTTAAGTTAAATGGTTTTGGGTGGCCCAAATCGGCCCTCATTTTCCCCCATTTGCTGGTTACATCGCCATTGGCAAATTCGATCAGATCGAGCGCATCCTGTACATAAGGATCGAGTTCATCAAGCGAAGCTACTTCTGCTGTATTAAACTGGCAGGCCATGCCGCAATTTAATATGGGTAAGGCATCAGAGCCAATATCTTCTGCCAGTTGAAAATATTCGAAAAAGCCCAGGCCGAAACTCTGGTAATAATCTGGAGCGGGGCGGTGTGCAAATTCGGTATTCCAACGGTTCATGATCAGTTGGCGGTTTTCGATCGGGCCAATGGTTTTCTTCCATTGGTAACGGTTGGCCAGATCGGTTCCTTCTACAATACATCCACCAGGGAAACGGATAAAACCAGGTTTCATATCGGCTAATAACTGCACCATATCGGCCCTCAATCCTTGTGAGCGGTTTTTCCAGGTATCGCCAGGGAACAGCGAAATCATATCGAGATCGATAGCTCCATTTCCTTGAAATAAAATAGAAAATTTTGCTTTGGGATCAGTTTCGGTAGCCGTAAAACTCGCCGACTGCTTTTTCCAGTCGCTGCCCGTTTGATCAGGTATTAAACTTCCCTCTCCGATGATTTTATTATTGGCATCTTTTAGCAATAACACAAGCTTAATCCCCGGTTTTGCCTGACGGTACATAACAGAAAAATCGTAGCGCAAGCCTTTTTTTACCCCAATCCCTTTAAAACCTTCATTGATGAGTTCAAAATCGTCGGTTTGTTTTTTCACCTGTAAATATCTGGGATTGGATGTATTTACTTCTTTGCGGTTTACCACCAATACTTCACCTTCCTGTTGTTTATTTCGTTGAATGGTCCAACCCATTAATGGTTTTGCAAATTCGAAGGATCGGTTTTTAATCAGCTCGGCGTAAATGCCCCCATCGGCACCAAAGTTAATATCCTCAAAAAAACCACCCCACATATTGGGCTGTACTTTGGCAATAGTATGGTCTGTTTTGATTTTGATCACTTTTGCCGTTTGCGCCTGCACTTCGGATACAAATCCGATTCCAAAGAAAAAGTACATTATACATCCAGAAAACACACTTTTTACAGGGTAATTTAATTTCATACGGTTTAATATTTGGAAGATTGTTATCGTAAAAGTAAAATATTTAAAATAATAAACGTCATAAGAACATTTATTTTTTTCTGCACCGATGATTTTGTTGATGCATTCTACGATCTTAACATGGAGAGAAATAGGGTGAATACCCAAAATTAGACCTGAGGTATCAATAGGGTTTACTAAAGTAAGTTTTAATGATGTTTGAAGTTTCTTTTAAGGAAAGCTTGAAAATCTTTCCTGTAAAATATTGTCATACTAGAAAAGCAGGATTGATGTTAATAGATCCTGGAAAGGGCTATTGTTGTGGGCACATCTTTATTAATCCAAATTTGTTTTTAGTCCCTTTGTCTAAGGTGAGCGTCATGCTGTCCCGAAGCTTCGGGATCAGCGTATTTTCTGCCATTAACTGACTCCAAATTCTTATAAAATTTTAGTTTGGAGATAAATGTTAATTTTTTCTCCGCTCTATGCCGCGGAGGCATGCTACTTTGGAGCGCCAAAATAGCCAAAGCGCTTTGTCATCCGATAGCTATCGGATCCAGTAGTGGGCTTTTTGCACAATTCCTCCACACAACAAAAAAACAGTGGCACTTCGTTTTGTGTTCAATATTCATAAAAGTTTAAAATCAACGGTTATGAACACAAAACCACTGCGTTTTAGGTTTGGAAGCGAGGCTGTATACTATTCTGCACCTGTTTTTTTGATTCTCCCAGCCCTTGGGATTGACTGCGTTCTTCGGTAAAACCTGTGGTGTTTTAAAGTAACTTAGCATGACGCCTAAAAACCAGTGCACACAAAGGTGTGTCCACACGATGGGTTAAGAGGCGCTGATCTGAAAAATAATGATGTGAAAGGATTTAGATGTATTGGATTTAGTATTTTCTGTAGCAGAAAAATAGCTAAAAAAACATGGGCAGACCATCCGGTACCGCCCATGAATTATTAACTAAAATTAAATCAAAACCTGGTGGCTTCTACTCCACCAATACCTTGTTATTTAAAAGCGTTTAAACCGCTTGTTAAGAATTTTTTATAATTGGCTACTTCGTAATCTGCGCCTTGTGGTTGTACCAATAATGTTTCTGTTTTAGGATCGAGCAATACATAAAAAGGTTGCGAATTGGATTGGAATTTCCTGGCCTGCAGGTCGCTCCATTTTTTGCCAATGGTATTCAGTTTTCTTCCTTCCGATGTAATGACAACATCTTCAGGGGCTAGTTCAGATTTGTCATCCACATATAATTGAATCAGTACATAATCATTGCTGATCATTTTATATACATCCTGATCTGGCCAAACATTGGCTTCCATTTTTCTGCAGTTTACACAGGCGTGGCCGGTAAAATCGATCAGTATAGGTTTGTTCAGCTTTTTTGCGGCGGCTAAACCTTCGTTATAATCGAAATAGGCATTGAGTTTTAATGGTGCGTGGAATTTATCTGCATATTTATGCGGACCATCATTTGTAGCAGTTTGTTTTCCTGCCAATAATCCTGTGGTGTAGAGATCGAAATCCTGTGTTTCCTGGGGTGGAAGAAAGGCCGATACACTGCGTAAAGGCGCCCCCCACATGCCTGGAATGAGGTAAATGGTAAATGCCAATACTATTGTTGCCAGAAAAAGCCTGGGTACAGAAATAAAGGCCAGTGGACTATCATGAGCAAATTTCAGTTTGCCCAAAAGGTAAATTCCCATCATACCGAAAATGACGATCCAAAGGCTTAAGAATATTTCCCGATCGAACCATTCCCAATGATAGGCCAGATCCACATTGCTCAAGAATTTTAAGGCAAAAGCCAACTCCAGAAAACCCAGTACTACTTTTACACTGTTTAACCAACCACCTGATTTTGGCAGTTTATTCATCGCTGATGGAAATAATGCGAATAAAGCGAAAGGAATGGCGAGTGCCAAAGAAAAACCAAACATTCCAATTGCCGGTCCTAGAAGTGCACCAGTGGTTGCCGCCTGTACCAGTAAAGTGCCGATAATAGGGCCAGTACAAGAGAAGGATACCAAAGCCAATGTTCCAGCCATGAAAAACAGGCCCGCTATACCACCTTTATCCGAATTGGCATCCATTTTATTTACCCATGAAGAGGGTAGGGTAATTTCGAAAGCCCCTAAAAAGGACGCCGCAAAAACAACCAGCAATAAAAAGAAGAAAAAATTAAAGATCCCGTTGGTAGATAGGCTGTTCAGGGCATCGGCACCAAAAATTACCGTTACCAAAAGGCCAAGTACTACATAGATTAAAATGATGAAAAAGCCATAAAGCGCTGCACGCCGAAAAGCTTTCCCCTTTTCTGAGCCCTTGGTAAAAAAACTTACCGTTAAGGGTAACATAGGGAAGATGCAGGGCATTAGCAGTGCCGCTAAACCGCCAACAAAACCTGCAATAAAAATCCCCCATAAGGTTTTGTGTTCTTCCTTTGGCTGAGCAATAACTTTTTGAACAGTTGCAGCAGTAGCAACCCTTGTTTTCAGGTTCGTGTCGGCCATTTTAACCGTACTATCAACCGTTTCAGGCTTAATTTCTGTGAAAGTTAAATCGTCGGTATTGGTACTGTCCTGTGCGTATGCCCCATATGATAGGGCACAGAGACACAGCAAGCCGAGACAGATTTTCTTTAAGGACATCATATGCTTGTTATTTTACAGGAATACTAAAATCTACCTGTTCTGGTGGTAAACATTGTTTATCGTCGCATACCATAAACTCTACGCTACCTTTTACGGCTGCTGTTTTGCCTTTCAGCTTAATTTTTTGCTGAAACACAACCGATTTTTCGAAATAACTTACATCCATTTTAAAAGTAGATTCATACTTGGTAATGGCTTTTGGTTCGGTAGTGGTACCAACTAAGGTATAAGCGGCCGACGACGGGAAGGTAAAGGTTGTTTTAACCGGTCCGCCATCTTTAACAAATTGCGAGTATAAATGCCAGCCCTGATCTACAGCGGCCTTAATAAATACAGTAGCCGTAGTAGGACTTGTTCTTTTCGCTGCGTAACTCCAGGTTACCGGTTTTAAAATTTGGCTGTATGCACTGAGCTTGATCAGGCATAATGCACAGAATAAAAATGTGATTTTTTTCATGTTGTGGTTTAATTGGTTTATGTTGATTATTTTAATCTGCTAAAGGCCTGGTAATCGATAAAATCGACTTCAGGTGTGAGGTATCCGGCTTTAATAGGTTCTACTTTCATTAAATCGGTACTTAAATATTTTTTGTTGCTATCCGAAAAAATGGTCACTACACAGTTTTCTACCCCCATTTTTTGCTGTTGTTTGATGGCGCCGATCACATTTGCACCTGATGATATGCCTACGGCCAAACCCAGTTTTTCGGCTAGTTTTTGCGCCATCAGTATGGCATCGCCATCATTCACCTGTATCACTTCATCCAGTTCGCTCAGTTTCACAATTTCGGGGATAAACTCATCAGAAATCCCCTGGATGCGATGACTGCCTACTTTATAACCAGTAGTTAGTGTTGGCGATTCTGCAGGTTCTAATGGATGTATTTTAATGTTGGCATTTTGCTTTCTTAAGAAATTACCCACCCCCATAATGGTTCCACCCGTGCCTACTCCGGCAACAAAAGCATCAGGCGAAATATTTTTCAAACGTAACTGCTCCCAAATTTCTTTACCTGTGGTGTGCTCGTGAGCCTCTGGGTTGGCCATGTTCTCGAACTGTTTGGGTAAAAAGATATTCGGATTATTAGCCGCCATAAATTCTGCAAGTTTAATGCTGCCTATAAAACCACCTTCTTCTTTGCTCACCAGAATAATTTCGGCCCCTAAACTTTTAATAATATCCATGCGCTCTTTACTCAGCCAGTTGGGCATAATGATGGTAACGGGATGCCCTAATGCTTTGCCAATGGCTGCAAATGCAATTCCGGTGTTGCCGCTCGTAGCCTCAACAATCCTGTCGCCAGCTTTAATCTTACCGTCGGCATATGCTTTTTTTAAGGTATAAAGTGCCATCCTGTCTTTAATGCTGCCTGTTAAGTTGTAATGTTCACATTTAACATAAATTTTGCCTACGCTACCTTGGTAAGTGTAGCTAAGTTCGAGCATTGGTGTATTACCAACCAGAAGCGATAAATGTTCAAATTTTCCCTCCATAGCAGAAATCGGTTTGTTTGCTGTTAATGTTGTCATGGTCTGTTTTATAAAATCAGATAACGGTTGATATTTCAGTTACCTTTAATTTCGGTAAAATTCTGTATTATAATTTTTTATGTCAATACATCTTGTTTTTTACGTAAATTTTCTGCTTTTTTGAGTAATTTTTAGTCTTTATTTCAGTTTAGGCTTGTTTTTTAAACTGTCATTATATAATTTTTCAATTTACTAACAATATGATACACGGCGATTTAGACCAGGTTGATGTAGAAATCTTAAAATTATTGCAACATGATGCCTCTTTAACCAATAAAGATGTATCCTTGAAGCTGCATAAATCGATCGCCACCATACACGAACGTATCAGGAGATTAAAAGAACAAGGCTATATTAAAAGAATTGTAGCCATACTCGACCGCAAGAAGATCAACAGAAATCTGATTGCCTTTTCTCATGTATTGTTGAAAGAGCATACTGCTAAAACTTTAATCGAGTTCGAAACAGAAGTTTCTAAATTTGGGGAGGTAATGGAATGTTTGCAGATGACTGGCGCACATGATTTTATTCTCCGCATCGCAACGAAAGATATGGATGCCTACCACGAATTTCTGCGGAATAAACTGGCTACACTACCCAATATCACTACCGTTCAAAGCTACTTTGTGTTATCAGAGCCTAAAAGCGAAACCGCTTATCCTTTGTGAGGTTGGTCATTGGTCATTGGTCATTGGGTCATTGGTCATTGGTTAGAGGGGTTAATCGGTTAATTGTTTAAATCGGTTAACTGGAAATTGCAAACTGAAAACCGCTAAAGGGTTAATCGGTTAATTGTTGAAACCGGTTAACTGTAAACTGCCAAGTGAAAACTGCTAATGGGTTAATCGGTTAATTGTTGAAATCGGTTAACTGTAAACTGCCAACTGAAAACTACTAAAGGGTTAATCGGTTAATTGTTGAAATCGGTTAACTGTAAACTGCCAAGTGAAAACTGCTAATGGGTTAATCGGTTAATTGTTGAAACCGGTTAACTGTAAACTGCCAAGTGAAAACTGCTAATGGGTTAATCGGTTAATTGTTGAAATCGGTTAACTGTAAACTGCCAACTGAAAACTACTAAAGGGTTAATCGGTTAATTGTTGAAATCGGTTAACTGTAAACTGCCAAGTGAAAACTGTTGAGGGGTTAATCGGTTAATTGTAGAAATCGGCTAACTGTAAACTGCCAACTGAAAACTGGTTAATCGCTTAACTGACTCTGGACTAAAGATTGTTTGCCTTTCGACTCTGCTCAGGGTGACTTGGACTCCAGACTATGGATTTGGGACTAAAGATTGTTTGCCCTTCGACTCCGCTCAGGGGGGCACTGGACTTCGGACTTCGGACTCCAGTCTTCCGACTATTCCCAATAATCCTTATCTTTATTTCACGCTATGGATCCCAAAGAAATACTAAAAGCTCACATTTCAAAAACCGCAACCTTAACCGATGAGCAGTTCGATTATTTATTTTCGCATTTCAAGCCAAAGTCTTTCAAAAAGGGACAAGCCATCATAAGTGAGGGCGACAAGGTAGACCATGAATATTTTGTAATCTCGGGCTGTTTAAAAGCTTTTTTTATTAATGATGAGATCAAAATGTACATCCTGCAATTTGCCATGCCTACCTGGTGGACTTCTGATTATGGAGCCCTTTACAACCATACCCGTGCCACCATAAGCGTAGATTGCATTAGCGATGCAGAAGTGTTGTGCCTTTCTAATGAAGACCGGGAGAAGATCTGTAGCGAAATCCATCAGGCAGAACATTTTTTTAGGTGGAGGACCAACAGAGGTTATCTGGCTTCCCAGAAAAGGCTCTTGTCTTTCATGAATAACGACACCAAGGCCCGTTACGAAGAGCTTTTGGCCATGTACCCTCAACTGTATAACCTGGTGCCCAAACATTTAATTGCAGCCTATCTGGGTGTTTCGAGAGAAACCCTGAGCCGGCTTTATAACGCCCACAAATAGCGCTTGCAGAATGTGATGTAGATCACCTAAGCCCCGTCAAAATCCTCCTTTACTTTGTGTTGTCGAATCACTAATGATTTGCAAACAAAGAAATGGAAACTACAAAATTTGAAATTGTAAGCGCTCAAAGCAGCATCAACTGGACCGGTAAAAAAGTAACCGGAGCACACAATGGTACCATCGGTATTAAATCAGGTTCTTTAACTTTAAACGATGGTACACTCATTAACGGAGAGTTTATTATCGATACTACCAGTATTGTAATTCTTGATATTACCGACCCTGCAACCAATGCACAATTTGCCGGACATTTATTCTCTGAAGACTTTTTCGCCATAGATCAATTCCCAGAAGCCAAATTTACCATCACCGCTGTTGACGAAACCAGTAAAGACAATACTTTAATTACTGGCGATTTAACCATCAAAGGCATTACGCATCCCGTAATTTTTGCAGCAGGGGTTGAGGTGAACGGCAATACGTTAACCGCTTCTGGCAAAATCTTTATCGACCGTACCAAATACAACATGAAATTCAGGTCAGGTAACTTTTTTACCAATCTTGGCGATACACTGATCTATAATGAATTCGAACTCGATGTAAATCTAACCGCATCATTAACCGCTTAAATCTCACTGCCATGCCATACGTAAAAATAGAAGTAACCCGCGAAGGTGTTACACGCGAACAAAAACAGACCTTAATCAGTGGAATAACCAAACTGATGACCGAAGTATTGAATAAAGATCCAAAACTTACCCATGTAGTGATTCAGGAAATTGAATTGGACGACTGGGGATATGCTGGCGAGCAGGTATCGGTATTACGCGAAAAAGGAATTACTGCAAACAACAAATAATCATGAAAACACTAACCGTAATCATAACAGGTGCATCAACAGGTATTGGCCGTGCCATTGCAACTTTATTCTTAAAACAAGGCCATAATGTAGTGATCAACTCAGCCAACGGGAACAATTTAATCACAGCTTACAACGAATTGGGCTCTCACAATCAATTGGCAATGGTGGCTGGGGATATCAGCAACACCAGTACAGGTAAACTATTGGTCGAAACAGCGGTAGCACGTTTTGGCGCTGTTGATGTATTGGTAAACAATGCCGGTATTTTTGAACCAAAACCTTTTCTGGAAGTAGATGAAGCGCATCTCGATAAATTTTTAAACATCAATTTAAAAGGGACCTTTTTTACCACGCAAGCTGCCATTGCACAAATGTTGACACAGGATGGAGGTTCAATTATTAATATCGGAACCGTATTGGTTGACCATGCCATTGGTGGTTTCCCTGCAACAGCGCCGATTTCGAGCAAGGGGGGCATTCATGCCTTAACCAAACAGTTGGCAACCGAGTTCGGAAAAAACAATATCCGTGTAAATGGCATTGCGCCTGGCATCATCAGAAGTCCGTTGCAGGAGAAAAACGGTGTGAGTGATGCCGACGCATTTGCAGGTTTACATCTGTTAAACCGCATCGGCGAAACACAAGATGTTGCCGAACTGGCCCTTTACCTGGCTGAAAGCAATTTTGTAACCGGCGAAATCATCAACCTGGATGGCGGTCATGTTGCCGGACATCATTTTGCTTAAACCTTGTTAATCAATCAACAACCAGGTATGCTAAGAGATTAAATAACCTGAGCATACCTTAAAACTAAAAATCATGAAAAATTACACCGAAAATGCAAAAGCAATAACAACCATATTATCATCATATTTCGAAGGTATTTTTAATGGCGATACGGCGCTGCTCAGAAAAATATTCCACCCTAAAGCTGTAGTAGCTGGTGATGTGAATGGGCTTCCCTATTTTAAAACGATTGACGAATATTTAGCAGGGGTGGGGAGCCGTAAAAGTCCACACGAACTGAATGAAACCTTGCACATGGAAATAATTTCAATAGAAATTATCAATTCTATAGCAATTGCCAAAGTTCATGTGCCTATTTTTGATTTTAATTATTACGATCTACTTTCTTTAAGTAAAACTGACCAGGGCTGGGTGATCGTGAATAAATTGTTAACCAACGTAAAAATTTACTAAGATGTGGAACAGGACCAAAATAACCGAACTGTTGAAGATTGAATACCCCATTTTATTAGGCCCGATGGGCGGAGGATTTTCAACACCCGAACTTTTAGCGGTGGTATCGAACGCCGGCGGACTGGGAAGTTTGGGCGCATATACCTTAACGCCTGAAGAAATTGCTGAAGCGGATAAAATCATCAAAACAAAAACCAATAAACCCTATAATATTAACCTTTGGGTAAATGATGTTGACGAGCGTCTGGTAAATTTCCCGGTAGCAAAGGTAGCGGAGATCAAGACCTTATTTAAGCCTTTTTTTGATGAATTGAGTATCCCAATGCCCGATCTGGACACCAACATCCCCTCAAAATTTTTGAAACAGGTAGAAACGCTTTTCCAAATTAAACCTGCAGTATTTAGTTTTATTTTCGGTATTCCTTCAAAAGAAATATTAAATGAGGCAAGAAAACTGGGCATTAAAACGGTTGGTGCAGCCACAACAATGGATGAAGCTTTGGCACTCGAAGAAGCACAGGTGGATGCTATTGTGGCCACAGGATTTGAGGCTGGCGGTCATCGGCCTTCATTCCTTAAACCAGCAAACGAATCTTTAAACGGTACTTTCGCATTGATCCAACAAGTAAAAGCGAAAACAAAAATGCCAATCATTGCTGCGGGCGGTATCGCCGATGCCAAAGGGATACGTGCCGCTTTAACCTTGGGGGCGGATGCAGTGCAAATTGGTACAGCCTTTATGGTTACCGACGAATCTAATGCCACGCCAATGCATAAGGCAAAACTCTTTTCCGGAGAAGCAAAAAATACCGTGCTCTCCAAATCATTAACCGGAAGAATGGGCAGAATGATCAGCAACCGCATATCGAATGCCATTGGTTATGAAACCGAAGTACTGCCTTTTCCATTACAAACCCGCTTAATGGGACCATTAAGAACGGCTGCCATTGCACAGGGCAAATCAGATATGTACAATTTCTGGTCGGGCCAGAATGCCGTGAATTTAAAATATACTTCAGCAAAGGAATTGATGGAGGCGTTGATCAGGGAGATGGATTAGTTGATTGGTTCATTGGTCATTGGTTATTGGTCATTGGTCATTGGTCATTGGTTCATTGGTCATTGGTCATTGGTTCATTGGTCATTGGTTCACTGGTCATTGGTTCATTGGTCATTGGTTCATTGGTCATTGGTTCATTGGTTAGAGGGGTTAATCGGTTAATTGTTTAAATCGGTTAACTGCAAATTGCAAACTGTCAACCGGATTAATCGGTTAGCTGACGCTATGCGCCCATCTCTAAGCGCATGGCAAATCTAACAATAAATCGACTCTGGACTGTAGACTAATGACTTCGGACTAATTCAATCGGTGAACTGGCTCAAAACCCCTAACTTAGTTTCTTGTCTCTTCAATAATGCAACATTTGCGCTACTTTGTGAAAAATATGTAAATTGAACATTAATTTTTTTGCTTAGCATTGCAAAGATATTCCTTGTATTAATGAAACCTGATAATTTACAACTATGGCCTGATAGTTTGCTTGTTAGCGATATGCAAAGCAATAATCGGTCTGCGTTCGAAAAAATTTACAACAGGTATTGGAGCAAGTTATATTTGTCAGCTTATCACATTTTACGCAACAAAGAAGCCTCTGAGGACATTATTCAAGAGATATTTGTAAGTCTTTGGATAAAACGTGGCCATACTTCCGTTGATAATCTGAGCAATTATCTTTTTACTTCCGTTCGTTTTCAGGTATTTAAAGCCATTAGAGATGGTAAGTTGCGTACCGATTTACTTCATGATACCGACCTATTGGTGAGCCCTCATAATGCCGAAAATACACTTACTGAAAAAGAAATCGAACAGCGTTTGGATGAGAGTATTCGGTTATTGCCGGAAAAATGCAGGGAAATTTTTATCTTGAGCCGAAAAGAGCAGCTTAGTGTAAAAGAAATTGCTGCCCGTTTAAATATTTCGCCAAAAACGGTAGAAAATCAGATTACCATTGCCCTACGCCGCCTACGTACTGATATGGGCGAATTTTTGTTCTGGGCAGTATTATTATTGGCGGGTATCTGGGGTAAATAATCCCCTGCTCAATCGTTATTTTAAAACAAATCCAATTTATTGTTTACTATTACTTAACTTTGTTTAATTTTAATCATCTGTTTTATAGCGTGTTATATAAAGTTTAAATTTTGCTTTGGGGGATGGTCATCATTTTAGGTACATACACCAAAACACATGCAATTGAGAAAAGCAGAATTAACAAGTTTAACAGAAAAATACATAGCGGGTACTGCAGGTGATGATGAACGTTTAAAACTCGAATCCTGGTACGACGAACAGTTGGCCCTGACCAAAACAACCGATGAGGCATGGAAAGAAGAAAACGGACAGATGGAGATTGGCCAAAGGATTTTTAACAATATCAATCAGCAAATTGATCGACAAGACAAAAGAAGACCAACGAGATTTCTTTACCGTCTGGCGGTTGCTGCATCATTTATTGCTGTATTAGGCTTTGGCTGGTATCTTGTAAGCAAACGCTCTGATATTAAGCGCTTTAATAGATCTGCCGATATAATTAAACCGGGAAGCAATAAAGCTTTCTTAACGCTTGCTGACGGCACTAAAATTAACTTAGATCAGGCCCTTAACGGTACCTTAGCTAAACAGGAGGGAATTCAAATTACCAAAACAGCTGATGGACAATTGGTTTATACCATTTTAGATCAAAAATCAACGCCATCTAAATCTGCTTATAATACCATTAGCACTCCTGCTGGTGGCCAATACCAGGTTACGCTTCCTGATGGAACAAAAGTTTGGTTAAACGCACTATCGTCATTAAAGTACCCAACTTCGTTTACTGGTCAATTTAGGACCGTAGAACTCACTGGTGAAGGCTATTTTGAAGTGGCCAAAAATAAAAACAAACCTTTCAAGCTTAAAACCGCAAAACAGGAAATTAGCGTATTGGGTACCCATTTTAATGTGAGTGCTTATGCTGATGATGCAGAAATTAAAACAACGCTTGTAGAAGGTGGCGTGGCTGTTAAAAACTTTAGTCCGCTAGCTACAGGTGTGCTAAAACCAGGGCAACAGGCTATTTTTCACAATACCGGTTTCTCAATAAACAATGTAGATGTAGAAGAATACATTGCCTGGAAAAATGGGTTCTTTATGTTTAACAATGAAGGAATTAAAGAAGCCATGCAAAAATTAGCCAGATGGTACGATGTTGATATCGAGTATGTTGGTGATTTTGATGGTATTTATTTCGGAGGATCCTTTTCTAAAAACAACAGCCTGCAGGAAACCTTAAAAATATTAGAATCTACAGATAAGTTTAAATTTAAAATAGAAGGAAGGAGGATTAAAATTTTAAAGTAACACCTTATTTTTTAATCTGAAAAACGGATTTCGACGGCAATCGAAACCCGCTTAAAGCTTTAGATTAAAATTGTCCCAACAATAACCAAATAGTTAAAACAATGTAAATGTAATAGCAACTGCTATAGGCATTTAACTCAACCTAAAACCTAACAAATGTATGAAAATTTACGATTTTAATTTATACGGTACAAGCCGTATAAAGAATAAAATTCTGTTATCTATGAAGCTAACTATATTATTGCTTTTTGTAGCCTTTTTAAGCGTTAATGCGAGCAGTTTTGCGCAAAAAAACATTACGCTTAACGAGAAAAACGCGTCTTTGCAGAAAGTGCTTAAGGCAATAAAAAGTCAGAGTGGCTATAATGTGTTTTTTATCCAGAGCGATTTAAAAAAGGCAAATGCGGTAAGCATTGATGTAAAAGATATGCCCTTGGCCGAAGCGTTAAACCAATGTTTTAAAAATCAGCCCTTAACTTATTCTATCCAGGCCAATACCATTGTGGTGAAAGAAAGGCCTGTAAATATAGCCCCGGTTTATCAACCCGGACAAAGTACCCCGATTAATAAAGTAATTGATGTGATCGGTACCATTTTAGACGAAATTGGTAAAGGCATACCAGGTGCCAGCATTAAAGTAAAAGGCAAAGAGCAGGGTACAATGAGTGATGAGAATGGAAACTTTAAACTAGCGGGTGTAGCCGAAGATGCCATTCTGGAAATTTCTTACCTCGGTTACCAAACCAAAGAAATAAAAGCATCAGCAACCGTAAAAGTGACAATGGTGCCTAAAAGCAACGAGTTAAGTGATGTGGTGGTTGTAGCCTACGGTACACAGAAAAAGGTCAACTTATCAGGTGCGGTTAATACGGTTAACACTAAAACAATTATTAACCGACCAGTAACTTCTTTAACCAATGCTTTACAAGGAACTGTACCCGGTGTAGCCATTAAATCGGCCCCTGGGGATTTAGGTAACGACCTGGGTAGTATTAATGTAAGGGGCCGCGCCAATTTAGGTACATCTTCTCCTCTGTTTGTGGTTGATGGTGTGGTGGTTACCCAAAATGATTTTGCCCGAATCAACCCCAATGATGTGGCGGCTATTTCGGTATTAAAAGATGCTTCTGCATCATCAATATATGGTGCCAGGGCAGCAAATGGTGTAATTTTGGTTACAACCAAAAAAGGAAATGGTACACCAACAATTAGTTATAATGCTTATTATGGCCGGCAAACGGCCACTTATCTTCCCGATTATACTGATGCTTATAATTACGCCGTTTTACGCAATGAGGCCGAAACCAATTTGGGCAGAACACCGCTTTATGATGCGACAGCTTTAGAAACGATAAAAAACCAGTCTAATCCAGACCTTTATCCAAATACAGATTGGTACGCATTGATTTTACAAAAAAGCGCACCGATGATGGAACATCAGATCAGTATATCTGGTGGTGATAAAACAAAGTATTATTTAAGCGGCTCGTATTTTGGCCAAAACTCTTTAATTCCAGGTAAAGATTTAAAACGCTATTCGTTAAGGGCCAATACTGAAACCCAAATTAGCGACAAATTTAAAATCGGTAGTAATTTATCATTTATTAGAGATGGCTATAACAACGATAATTTAGAAATAGGTTTTACCGGTATTGGAAGATCTATTCCTTTATCTGTGGCCAGGCAAAGTAATGGCGACTGGGGTAGTATAACCGCTGAAAAAGAAAATGCTACCATAGCAGGCCAAAATCCTTTACGTTTATTAGAAGATGGTGGTAGAACCAATTACAATACCAATCGTTTCATTGGTAATTTAAATGGAACCTATACCCCGGTTAAAGGTTTGGATATCTCTGGCTTGTTTTCTTACAATGCGTATAATTACTTCAATAGTTCATTTATCAATACCATAGACCCAGTAACTGGATTTATTACCAAAACACCTTTAGGCAGTACGGCTGTTTTAACCAACCAGTTAACAGAAGCATGGCAAAGTACTTCTAATTTGTTATCTCAGGTAACAGCTGGTTACGAAAAAAATATAGACAAACATTACTTTAAAGTTTTAGCTGGTGCTTCGTATGAAAAAGCGCAAAAGAGAACAGTCAGGGTTGTGCGTAAAAACTTTCCAAATAACGATTTAAATGCAATTAATGCTGGTTCTACCCTTCCCGCAAATACAACAGTAACTAGCGATTTAAACGATGGCGTAGCAGGTGTGGGCGAAAGTGCACTGGCTTCAGTTTTTGCCCGTTTAAACTATGCTTACGCTGATAAGTATCTGTTTGAAGCAAGTGCCAGAAATGACGCCTCTTCAAAATTTGCACCTGGCCACCGTGCAGCATGGTATCCATCTGCATCAGTAGCCTGGCGTATATCGCAAGAAGATTTTATGAAAAGCGTAAGCGCAGTTAACGAATTAAAATTACGGTTATCGGCAGGTAAATTAGGGAACATTAACAACGTAGGCGATTACGATTTTTACGATGGCTTGAACGCTGGTACTACAGTAATTTTAGACCAGTCGAAGCAAGATGGCGTAACCCCTGGCAGAGTGGCCAATCCATTATTAAGTTGGGAAAAATTAACCACCTACAATGCGGGTTTAGATGCAACCTTATTTAAATCATTTACCCTGCAACTGGATGTTTTTAGTCGTATCACCCAGGATATTCTATTACCAAGTCCAAATATCCCAGCTGAAGCAGGTTTAGACGATACCGGATCCGCAAAGCAATCCCCATCTGTAAATTTAGGTGAAGTTAAAAATAACGGATTTGAGCTTTCGTTAAACTACAACGGAAAAATAAATGATTTTAGTTACTCAATAGGGGGTAACGTGAGTAAAATATGGAATAAAGTAACCGATTTGGGCGGCGCAAACGAAACGGCCCCATATGATACTTATTACATTAACCGAATTGGCCAACCAGTAGGTTCATTCTATATGTGGCAGGCAGAAGGTTTATTTGCTAATCAAGCCGATATCAATAGCCATGCAAAACAGGCCAATAACCCAAAACCTGGCGATATCAGATATAAAGATCAGGATGGTAATGGTGTAATAGATGGTAACGACAGAATCATTAACGGCAATAATGTGCCTTATTTTACTTATGGCTTAAATGTAACGGCCAATTATAAAGGTTTCGATCTTAGTGTACTCACACAAGGGGTAAGTGATGTAAAGGTTTATTTAGAGGCTGAAGCTTCACAAGGTTTTTTTAATGGCGCAGGTATTAAAAATTATGCTTTGGGTAGATGGACTGTTGATAATCCAAATCCTAATGCAGCCTATCCCCGAATCACCAACGATACCCAAAACTTTGGCTTATCCAGCTTTTGGCTGTTCGATGCTTCATACCTTAGGGTAAAGGCGATTACGTTAGGTTATACCATTCCTCAAAATATACTAGACAAAGCAAAAATTAAAGGCTTAAGAGTTTATGCTTCAAGCAATAATCCTTTTACCATCCGCGGTGATAAAAGGTTAAAGGATTTTGATCCGGAAGCTCCTTCACAAAGATCAGCTTACCCATCTCTAAAAACATTTTCTGTTGGCCTAAATTTAACATTATAACACCATGAAAAAATTTATATATATATCACTTTTCACTCTTATCATTTTGGGAGGCTGTAAAAAGTCGATAGATTTTGTTCCACAGGATCAACTTTCTGCTGGTACGTTTTGGAAATCACAAAATGATGTACAGTTGGCGCTAAACGGTTGTTACGGATATTTAGCCAATGCATTTAACTATGCATATGATGATGGTGCCGCCGATAATGCCTATTGCCAATATCCCTGGGAGAATAATGCCTCCCGGGTATCTGCTGGCAGCATCGATGCCACCTTAGATGCAGGATACAATAGCCGTTATGTTTACATCCGACGCTATAACTATTTTTTAGATAATATTGATAAAGCTACAATGGATGAAACATTAAGGAAACGTTTTATAGCCGAAGCCAGAGTTTTAAGAGCTTTTACCTATTACGAATTGGCACATTATTTTGGTTCAGTACCTTTGTTAAAAACTTCTTACACAGATCCTGCCGAAACTGCGATTGCACCATCACCTGCTGCTGCCGTAATCCAATTTGCTATTGACGAGATTAAAGCCGTTGAGGCAGATTTACCTGCTAGCTATGCCGGTGGTGCTCCCAATCAAACCGGTCGTATTACCAACGGTGCTGCCTGGGCTATACTCACCCGGATTCAATTAGAATATGGAAAATATACTGATGCAGTAGCAAGTGCTCAAAAAGTAATGGCATCAGGTTATCAGCTCTTTAGGAAAACAGCTTTAACCGCTAACGATACCAAAGATGATTACAGTACATTGGTAACTTTTGCCGATGATGCCGCTAAACAAAAATTTTATAAAGGCCTGGCCAGTTATCAGCAACAATTTTGGCAGGCAAATGAAGGGAATAAAGAAGCAATCCTTGTATCGCAGAATATTCAGGAAAACCAAAGTTATGCTCCATATGGTAATGGATTAAGGACTTTATTGGCTACAGCAAATATGGGTGGCTGGAGTTCTATTACTCCGCTCCAGGGTTTAGTTGATGCCTATTGGAAGAGCGATGGTACAATATTTACACCACCAACACCAGCGCAAAGGGCAACTGATTTTAATATTAAAAAAACACCCTCAGCTAACTATATTAATGAATTTAAAAACAGGGATACCCGTCTTTATGCAAGTATATTATTTCCGGGAGCAACCTGGAACGAATATAAAGATGGTTATGTATTTACCTGGGCCGGTGTGGCAAACAGTGAAAGCTCCACTGGTTATAATTTTAAAAAATACTTAGATCCACCTTCATTAATAAGTGGTTTAGAGTTTGATGCGCCACAAGATTATAGCATTATTAGATATGCTGAAATGCTGTTGGCCTATGCTGAGGCTAAAAACGAAGTAAGTGGGCCAGATGCAACTATTTTTGCCGCTTTAGATGATGTTCGCGACCGTGCAGGCATGCCAGCTATAAATCAAACGGTGAACAATACTAAAGAAAAACTTCGTGAGGTGATCCGTAATGAACGTAGAATTGAATTAGCAGGAGAGGGACAGCGTTATTTCGATATCAGACGTTGGAATATTGCTGCCGATGTAATGAAAACCCCTAAAGATATTGCGAATGTAATTGTTCAGGAGCGCAATTGGAATGCTAAATTTATGCTTATGCCATATCCTCAGGCAGCTTTAGACCGTAATTCAAATTTAAAGGCAGCACAATCTGCCAAAGGTTATTAAACAACACCCAATGAATCAATAAATCCAATAGCGGCCAGTTCTTTTCTGGCTGCTATTTTTTTTTCTATATTTTGAATTTTACCAACACCTAATGAAAGTCTAATGTGTAATGAATTGAAGTATTTTGTCTTTCAATATGTTATTAATATTGAAATTATGTTAAAAAACTTTAATAAGTAGATAAATACGCTTAAATGTTTTCTTCAGTTATTATTCATTTTTGACTAATCATACAATAACACACATACATCACAATACTTTATAAAAATGACAGTGAATACTACTGAGTGGCAAAACGACGACGAACTTTTTGATAAAATAAAAACCGAACTTTATACGGCAGTTATAGGTGATATTATGGATAAAATGGGACTGCTCCATCAGTTTTTGCCTCCACAAATACAGCCTTTACATACTGATATGTTTGTTGCAGGCAGGGCGATGACGGTTTTAGAAGCCGATGTATTGGAGTGTGGGAAATATGAAAGCAGTAACCCAATTCTGAAAAAGCCATTTGGCTTAATGCTTGAAGCACTTGATGATCTAAAGAAAAACGAGGTATATATTTGTACAGGGGCATCTCCTGATTACGCATTATGGGGTGAACTGATGAGTACAAGGGCACAAATTTTAGGTGCGGCTGGTGCTGTAGTTGATGGTTACTCGAGAGATACCAAAGGCATATTGCATTTAAACTTTCCCTCTTTTTCTTATGGCAATTATGCACAAGATCAGGCCCCACGTGGTAAGGTAATCGATTTTAGGGTGCCTATAAGCATCAAAGGCGTTTCGGTTAATCCTGGCGATATTGTGGTAGGTGATATAGATGGGGTTTGCATTGTACCAAAACAACATGAAGTAGAGGTGATTACCCGGGCGCTTGAAAAGGCCAGGGGAGAAAAAATGGTGCAGAAAAAGATTCTCGAAGGTATGAGTGCCAAAGAAGCTTTCGATAAATACGGGATCATGTAATAATAAGTTCCAGAAAAATAAATCAAACACACAAATGAAACTATTTTATAGCATTTTTACAGGTTTACTCTTTTTAGCGGGTGCAACACATGCGCAAATACAGAAAATTACCTATACAACGGCAGAACAGCAGCCATTAAAACTGAACCGTATCTCTCCGGCTGCCTCAAAACAGCCTGATAAAATCTCTTTAGACGGAACATGGCAGTTTTCGACCGACATCAATACATTGCCAACGGATAAAAATATCCAGGTGCCCGGCGAATGGGTAATGCAGGGTTTCGAAGTTAAAAACGCTGTTTATGCAGGTTATAAAAAGAACTTTGAAATTCCCGAAAACTGGAAAAACAAACGCATTAAACTCCGTTTTGATGCCGTGTACAGCGAAGCCGAAATTTGGGTAAACGGCAAAAAAACAGCTTCACATTTAGGTGGTTTTACACCTTTCGAGATTGATATCAACAATGTGGTGAAATGGGGTGCAGGCAACGAGGTATTGGTAAAGGTAAAATCAGAAAGTAAAGCCGATTCATTGGCCAGTGCATCAACTTATGCAGTGCATCCATTGGGCGGCATCTCCAGAAAGGTATATGTAATGGCTTTGGCACCTGTAAACTTTGCTTATGCGGATATCAAAACCATTTTAGATAAAAACTACGAAAACGCCACCCTCAGTGCCGATTTCATTATTGCCAACGAACAAGACGGAAAGGCGAATAACCTTACTGTAAAGGCCGAACTTTTTAAAGCAGATGGAAGCACCAAAGTAGGTGAGAAAACTATTATTATCGATAAAAGCCTCGCGAAGGCTGAATATTTACAACAAAATATCAGTTTTGAAGTGCTAAAACCCGCTAAATGGGATACCGAACATCCCAATTTGTACGTGGTCAAACTGAGCATTTTGCAAGATGGCAAAACGGAGGATGTGATCACCAAAAGCATCGGTTTCCGTCAGATAGAAGTGCGGGGAAACAGGGTTTTTGTAAACAATATGCCGATTAAACTTCGGGGTATCTGTCACCACGAAACCATGCCCTTGCGCGGCCGTTCAGTGGGCGAAAACATGTGGGAAAAAGATGTAGAACTTTTTAGAGAGGGCAATGTAAATTATTTCCGTACCTCACACTACCCACCGGCAGAGGAGCTGATTGATGCCTGTAACCGCTTAGGCATGTTCCTGGAAGTAGAAGCACCTTTTTGTTGGGCCGAAAATACGGATGTACCTGCAGGTACCGAAATTTATCAAACTTTAATGGTCGATCAAACTTTAGATATGGTGAACTATTTCAGGTCTAATCCGGCAATTATCACCTGGTCTATCGGTAATGAGAGCGGTAAATACAAGGAATATTTTAAAGAAACAGCTAAATTAGTAAAACAATTTGACCCTACACGCCTACGTAACTTTAGCCAATACGGTCCTGATGCCGATGAAGGTGATCTCGAAATTACCAATCACCATTATCCGGGTCCAACAGGCCCACAAACGTATAGAAACTATAAACGTCCGATTGTTTTCGACGAATATGTTCACCTCAATGCCTACAACCGTTTAGAATTGGTTACCGATCCTGGTGTTCGTGATGCATGGGGAATTGGTTTTGAAGCCATGTGGGAAAATATGTACCGTACCGATGCCGTTTTGGGCGGAGCCATTTGGGCCGGTATTGATGATACTTTCTTTTTGCCGAACGGAAAAACAGTTGGTTATGGTACCTGGGGGCCGCTTGATGGCTGGAGAAGGCCAAAACCAGAATACTGGCACATGAAAAAAATCTATTCGCCTGTAAAAATTAAACTGGCGGGTAACTGGAGCAATGGTAAAATAGCCGTTGAACTCGAAAACAGATTGCTCTTTAGTAACCTGAACGAGTGTAAAATCGAATGGACCCTGGCCAACGAAAATGGTCTGATTACAGCCGATTTAAAAAGAAATGGTAAAACAACAGCCAATGTAATGGTGAATAAAAAACCATTGCCCTCTGATAAAATGACGATTAAAGTGTACGACCCGCGTGGCGTACTCATTGATATTTACCAATTTGGCGTTGTACCAACTATTACCGATTTAACTTCGCTGCCAAAAAAAGCTGTACAGCCATGGAGTTATACCCAAACAGGCAATAACTTAACGGCTAAAAATGGCAACGTAAATGTTTTGTTTAATCTTACTAGTGGTGATGTAGAACAGGTAAACAATAATGGCAAAAGCATTTGGAATGCTGGTGCGAGACTGATGGTTTTACCCCTAACAGGCGAGGGCAGAGGAACACAGATGACGGGCGAAAGCCAACAGTTTGATCCTTTTACCGATGTTTGTAAAAACCGTATCGTGAAAGATATTAAACTGGATAAAGCTAAAAATGGCTTCACTCTTCATGTAACGGATACCTACAGCGAAGCTAGCGGAACCACCAGTTATACTTTTTTGGCAGATGGCCAGGTAAAAATTGATTACAAATACACCATTAAAAAAGAAATTAACCCACGCCAATGGGGACTGGTATTTGGATTACCAAATAGTTTTCAGGAACTCGGTTGGAACAGAAATGCCCAGTGGGATTATTATCCGGCCGATCATATTGGCAGGCCAATTGGAAAAGCCTTGCTCACTTCAGCAAATCAGGTTTCTGGCCCGGCGGGTCCATCTGCACAACCTGGTACCCCCTGGAGCTTAGATCGGAATGATTTGGGTACAAATGATTTCCGATCGACAAAAATGTACATCAACCATGCACAACTTACAAACGGTACCAATTCATTCAAGGTAAGCGCCAATGGTCAGCAGCATTTTAGGGCCTGGAAAGATACTCAAGGCATTAAAGCACTGGTAGCAGGTTACAGCAACATGGGCGCTGAAAGGTTTTTTAGAGGGCATGCAGAAAAAATGGACCGGCCTTTAAAAGCTGGAGATGTGATACAGGACAGCATCACACTTCAATTGAAATAAGAAATATCGTTGCTCCGACCTGATATTG
>NZ_JAVTSN010000054.1:0-45026 GCF_032678585.1 Pedobacter psychrodurus
GTATCCCAGATTCTGGTACATTTTAACCGGATCTAATTTCACCTCATCAAAAGGAATAGGATAATACCTGTCTTTAATGGTAACGTTAGCCAGTTTAGCAATACCGTATGATGATTGTGATTTGGCTTTTAAATAAGTAACCAACTCCGCAGCAGTAAAATTCCTGATTAAATCAAACCATCTTTGGTGCTCAAAAGCAAATTCCGACCTACGCTCGTGCAAAATAGCCAGCTTTAAAGTTGGGAATTTAGCCGCATAAGTGGCATCCGTTTTGGCTTCAGCGTACAATGGCATTCCGGCTCTTGCCCTCACCATATCTAAATATTGAATGGCCACCGCATCATTGCCCTGCAACATGTTTACTTCAGCAAGCATTAAAATTACATCGGCATAACGCATCAATATCCAATCGTTGCCTCCATAACCTGCATTGGTTGCCCCTTGGCTCGCATCGCGGAATTTAGTAATAAACCAATCTTTTACAGTTGGATCATTGGCAAATTTAGCAGAGAAATCTTTCCTTAAATCGCTTGCTTCGTATTCATTAATCAGATCAAGCTTTACATTGCCACCAATCCCTGTAGATGGTTTAAGCGAGTTAATGGTTTCGCCTTTGGCCTGGTTGTTTGCCGCAATGCTCGAGCTAAAACTGATATCGCCCTGCTTATTAGAAATCTGGAAAATCAACTCTTTACAGGTCGCTTTTTTAGCTACGTCAAAAACATCGGTATATGGAATTTCAGAAAGATTTCCGAAAGCTTTCATATTATAACCTGCCGTCAGGTAAGTATTCGCATTAGTTAAATTCTCAGCCTTATTTGCTGAAAGTGTAGCCGCCATGGTTAAATACACCTTGCCCAAATAAGCGTTTATTGCCGCTTTCGAAGTTCTACCTACATTCGCTCCCGTTTGAAAATTCGGCAATGTGCTGTTAAGGGCATCTTTTAAATCGGTTACAATCTGATTGTATACATCAGCTTCAGGAACACGAAAAGTATTCTCTCTTACCTCATCGGCTGTGCTAAGCTGTTTGGTTACCACGGGTACTGGCCCCCATTTCCTAACCAGTTCGAAGTACATAATCGCCCTGATAAATTTGGCTTCTGCTTTATAATTCTCTTTAGTAGCCGCATTTGTAAAAGATACTTTATCAATACTGGTTAGTACAACATTGGTTCTACCAATGGCTTCATAAAGCGCTAACCAATGACTCTTTAAATAAGAATTACTTGGCAAAAGCGAAAAATCATTAAATTGAAATGGCTCGCCCGCATTACTCTGGTTATCATTTCTACCCGCATCATCCGAGCGTTCATCAGTAAATAAACCACTATTTTCGCCAAGGGTGTTGCTGCTTCTTAGCGATTGGTAAACACCATTAACAGCCAGCAGTACATCATTTTCTGTTTTGAAATAATTCACTACAGCAATGGCGTTGGGGTTACGTTGGTTTAGAAAATCTTTTTTACAGGCACCCAAACTTAAAACTGTACTTAGGGCCAATACTTTATAAATATGTTTTTTCATTTCTTTAGTTCTAAAAAGTCAATTTGATACCAAGGTTATAGGTTCTTGCCAATGGGTAATTTCCATAATCTACACCAGGGGCAAGGTTATTACCTGCACTATAATCTACCTCAGGGTTATAACCTTTATAATCGGTAATGGTAAAGGCATTATCTACACTCGCATAAACACGGATATTACTCACCTTAAGCGTATTGGCCAGTTGTTTCGGGAAACTATAACCTAAAGTAATATTGGTACACCTAAAGTAAGATCCATCCTGAATATAGAAAGACGATAAACGGGTGCTGTTACTTTGCGTACCTGCACGCGATGCACGGTAGTTTAAACCACTACCAGGGTTAGCCTCATTTCTATAACGGTCGGCAACCTCTACATATTGGTTTCCAGAACCTTCAAAGTTGTACAGGTAATAATCCTGTCCATCTAAAACCTCGTTTCCGTACGATCCGTTAAAAGACGCCCTTAAATCAAACGTTTTGTAAGAGGTATTTAAGGCAAAACCATAGGTGAATTTTGCGTATGGTGTACCGATTACGGTTTTATCTGCATCATTTACAATGCCGTTGCCATCGGTATCCTGAAAATATAAATCGCCAATTTTTGCTGGATTTGTCGAAGAAGCTGATGGGGCAACCTTGCCCAAATTATCGGCAGTAATCCTGCCTAGAACCTTAAATCCATAAAACATACCAATTGGCTGACCTTCTTGTGTAACGTGTGTAATATACGAACGCTCTGCGCCAGCAGTAAATATCGTACTGTTACCACCCAAGTCTAAAACTTTGTTCCGGTTAGCCGCAATGTTTCCACTTAAGCCCAAAGTAAAGTTCTCATTTTGGATAATTTTGCCATCAATCTGCAAATCGAAACCCTTATTGCGAACCCTACTATTGGTAAGATTGGTTAAAATTGTAGATGTCCCGGCAATGGCCGAAAGTGGTTGGTTAAACAATAAGTTGAAAGAATAACTTAAATAGTAATTCGCCATGATCGATACGCGGTTTTTGAACAGACTGATATCGGTGCCAAAGTTGAATTGAGAGGTAGACTCCCAGCCCAATCCATTATCCTGAATGCTACTTGGCCAAATGGCGGTAGAAATCGCACTTCCGAAAACTGCACCACCTGGTGCAGTTAGCTCTTGCTGCGTGCGGTAATCTTGGATATTGTTGTTTCCACTTAAGCCCCAGCTGGCCCTAAGCTTCACCCTCGATTGTTCTCCCAAAAAGTTATTGTAAAAGCTTTCGTCAGATAAATTCCAGCCCGCAGCTAATGAAGGAAAGACACCATACTTGTTTAACGGACCAAACCTTGATGAACCATCGCGACGGAAGGAACCGGTTAAAAAGTATTTGCCTACATAATTATAACTGAAACGTCCAAAGTAAGAAAGTAAAGTGGTAACCGTTTTACCAGTTCTGTTACGGTCTAGTGTAAAAAAACCTGCATCAGCTCCTTTATCCGTAATTTCACCAATGTAATCATTTTGGAATCCGCTTGCCGCTACCCTGATCTGATCGCTTGATGTTTTCTGAGCAGAATACCCCGCTAAAACATCGATGCTATGCTTGCCAAAGGTTTTATTGTAATTTAAAGTAAACTCGGCCAGTTGGTCTACCTGACTAAGCGTTTGTGCAACCGCATTCGCAGCCCTAATCGATTCGGGCGAATAAGGTGGAGTATTGCCACTACTTAAGCTGGTAGGTAAATAATAATCGTATTTCTCGTTGTATGTTTGTGTTCCTAAGTTAGCTTTAAAATTAAGCCCCTCTAAAATTTTGTAAGTAGCATTGGCATTATAATTACTCCTATTGCTCTTTCTGGTAATCTTTAACTGCTCAACTGTAGCCAAAGGATTTTCGGGGTTCTGGATACCGTATTGAGAAGACAATGCACCCATGCCAAACTGAATAGGGTTACCATTCGCATCTCTTGCAGGCAGGTAAGGCAAATAAATTAATGCCGACATCATCGGACTTAAATTATAACGTCCTTCCTGAACCTCTCTGTTATTATTCTGTGTATAAGAAATATTTGCGCCCACACGTAAACGCTCGCTCACCTTGCCATCAATATTACCTCTAAAGTTGGTTACTTTTTGGTTGGTGTTGGTTACAATACCATCATTATCTTGATAACCACCGCTTAAAAAGTATTTTACGTCTTTGGTACCGCCAGAAAAGGAAAGGTTATGGCGTTGAAAGGCTGCATTGCGGTACAACTCGTCCTGCCAATCGGTATTATAGGCAGCAGGGATGGCCTGTTGTATACTAAAGTTGTAAAGATCGGCCGGAATGCTTACACTACTTCCATTACCCACATTGGCAATACGGGTAGTATTGTTATCGCCAAACATAGCGTCGTTCCAGGTTTTGCCCGCATTTACCCATAAATCTTTATAGGCATTATTACGTCCGTCGATTAACAGCTGGATAAACTGGTTGGCATCCAGTAATTTTACTTTTTTAGCCAACTGAGAAACACCACCCTGAACATCGTACTCAAACTTTCCTTTTCCATCGGCACCTCTTTTGGTGGTAATTAACACTACTCCGCCCGATGCCCTTGAACCATAAATGGCTGCAGAAGCCGCATCTTTTAAAATGTCGATGGTTTCGATATCCTCTGGATTGATGGATACGTTGTTTCCTGCCGGATAACCATCAATCACATATAAAGGATCAGAACTTGCGTTAATGGAACCAATACCCCGCACCCTGATTTTGGTACCCGAATATGGCGCACCGCTGGTTTGCGATACCTGTACCCCTGCAACCTTACCAACTAAGGCCTGGCCAACAGTAGGAGAAGTTAAGTTCATTTCGCTGGCTTTCACACTGCTGATTGCTCCGGTTACATCCGATTTTCTGATCTTCTGGTAACCAATGGCCACAACCTCATTTAGGGTATTGCTGCTTTCTTTTAAAGTAACATTAATATTTAAACGGCCATTAACCGCAACTTCCTGGTTATCGTAACCGATATAAGAGAATACTAAAATCGCTCCATCCTCAACCGAAATGGAGTATTTACCATTGGGATCGGTAACAGTTGTTTTTTTTGTCTTCTTTTCGAAAACACTCACGCCAGGTAAAGGTTGGTTATTTTGGTCGGTAACCGTTCCGCTTACTGTGGCAAATTTTTTATTGTGCAAACCCGAAGCAGCTACTCCATGGTTTATTGCAATTGCACTGGAATTACAGATGGCCAGTAAGCCTAAAGGCAAAAGCAATTTCCTGCAAGCACTGTTTATGCTTGCGGTTAAAAAAAATGATGTCATCTTTTTGTTCTTAGTAATGGTTTTGAAATATAATTGGGATTTTGTTTTTAAGTAGAAGCGTAGATTTTCACATTTACATAGGCTTATCCTTTTAAGGTTAACGGGTAATTTTTTTGAGCGTTCTACAGCCGCAAAAGTATAAGTGTACTTTTAACACTATGTATCCCCTATGTTAACTCTTTACACCAAACAACACGGGTACTTTAAATTAATATTAAGTAGGATTAAACAGTTCCTAAATCGGTTTACTATAGATCAAAGCATAACAACCGCTTAATGTTTCTTTAATGGCTAAAGTTTAAATTTGCTTCCAAAACTTTTCGAATGAAATTCCTTTATCCGCTTTTAGTAGTCTGCCTGTTCTGTCAAGGCTTATCTGCACAGGATCTGCCACAACAGTCTTATCAGTTAACCAAGACCAGAAATGAAGTACAGTACAAAAATTATTACCTGCTTACGCTATTCCAGCAATTGCCCGGGCTGCACAAAATGCTCAGCACAGATACAGCGCTTAACAAGTTCTATAACTTAAAAACAGCACAGGTAAACGAAGCAGTTAAAACCTGCAAAACAGATATTGCCTGTTATGCCAGGGCCTTAAAGTTTACCGATGCGGAAATTACCAGTATCGGGAACCGTTTGGCCCTGCTTTATACCGAAAATAATCTATTGGGGAGTTTGGTAAAAAACCATCTCATCCCCTCAGGTTGTTATGCCATGTTTGCCAAAGAACAACACAAAACCCTTTTAATTAAAGCCTGGGAACAAGATGCTCATGCCATTAATTATGCAATTGGTGTTTATGTAGAAGGAAACAAACCCAATTACCCGAAAATAGACTCGATCAGCTTTAATTTAAAGGATAAAGAGTTTGCAGAACTTACCTCGGCCAATGCGTGGTTAGCCTTACAAAATAATAAGCTCTTTTTCGAACCCGCGATGTTATTTGCACTGGAAGCATTAGAACTAAATGAACGTAATGATGCCACCGATTACGAGCCGATGGCTAAAGGTGTAAACCTTGCCGGCATTAACCAGATCAAAAAAACAGATTGGAAGAAATATCCTTACAGCGTAATCCTGGTGCCGGGCGCTGGTCCGGAGGAAAAAGAGGTTGCGCTTAGCCCTGGCGGAATGATCCGTTGCCGCTTAGCGGCCATACAGTATAAAAAAGGTGCAGCGCCATTTATTGTAGTATCGGGCGGTCGCGTTCACCCTTATAAAACCAAGTTCAGCGAAGCATACGAAATGAAGAAGTTTTTAATGGAAACCCTTCAGATACCCGAAAGCGCCATTATTATGGAGCCTCATGCCCGCCATACCACCACCAACCTGCGTAACTGTGCCCGGCTGATGTTCAGATACGGGATACCGGTAGATAAACCCGGTTTAGCCTGTACCGTAAAATCGCAGAGTTATTATATCACCGATATTCTGCTCGAACGCTGTAAAAAAGAGCTTGGCTATTACCCTTATAAAAATGGAAAACGTTTAAGTGATACCGAGTCAGAATTCTACTTAAATACCACATCCTTACAAATTGACTTTGATGAACCTTTAGATCCTTAGTATATGAAAACATTAAACCCAATTTTAGTACTGATCGTGATGTTTTTTGTGGGCAGATACAACAATACAGATGGAAAAATTACCAAAACAATTACAGTTGATTCATTAGGCGCCTGCCAGGGTATTTCTTACCAAAATGGACGTTATTTTCTTTACGGCGATAGAGAGGTGGGTGTAATGCGCGGGTATAAGCTCCAGAAAGACTCGTTGATTTACCAGCATCAGGAATACAAGTTCACCGTTAAAGGCGAAAATATCATCCAACATCCCACCGGCATTGCTTACCACAAGGGCTTACCCACATTTGTGGGTAATTCGGTAAAGCAAAATGCAGAAGGTACGGTGTGGAAAGCGGTGATTAACTCTATCAACTGGCAAGGTTTTTTAAAGACGAAAACATTGGATGGAAATTTGGTTAAAACCATTGAAGATGATGCCTGTATCCAGGGTACGCGACCAGAATATGTGAGTTATAAAGGCAAGTGGTTCGTCGCAACAGCTGATTATGGAAATAAAGCCAATGAGGTGCGTTTGTACAATCCCGCAGCCTTATCTAAAGCCAATAAAACAAGTGAAAAGGGAATCCTCTTCAAAAAATTTACCTGCTCACCATGGGTACAGAACTTACATTATATTGCTGATAAAGGCATTTTGGTTTTAATCCAGAACCAAATTGAAGGGCGAAAATGGAGACTGACCTTTCTTGATCTGGCTAAATCGATAAATAGTGGAAAGGAATCTGTCATTAAAGTTATAGACACCGATAAGCTTGACGAACTTGAAGGTTTTACCTTTACAGACAAGGCCGATAAGGGCATCGCTGTAAGCTCTTCGCGCAAAAACAATGTGAGTTTTATGGAGTTTAAGGTTGGCGGTTAGCGATAAGCGTTTAGTTCAAAGGAACAATCCAGCAATAAAAACAATTAGCGAACAGCCTGGCGATAGGCGTCTGGCGCAAAGCGATATCACAGCAATACAATAACACATCATCCTATCGGTTGGTGTCTCATAAATACCCACTATTTCTTTAAATTAGGAAAATATTGGCTTGTGGTTCTTGGCGGTATGCAGTCCCGCCATTCGCTATTGCTCCGATAGAAAAAATCGGAGGCTGTCGCTGCTGTCAGGTTTATAAACCAGGGTTTGTGCACACTGCAACCCCAAAAATATAATACTGCTCTGGCCATTTAGCCCCGGTAGAAGTGTTACCCTGCAGCGACGAGGAACGAGGAAGCGAAGCGTATAAACGTAAAACGGGAAGAAACTTCCTGTATTGCACTGCCCCCGCGCTCCAAATACTAAAAAATCTATTTACTTCACCAGATTTCCCCTTACCGAAGAAACCATACAACTCACAGCTCCCTTCTTTACTTTCCTTTTACACATCTTCGCCGTATCTTTATGTAATTAAAAAAAAGGAAAGATATATGAATACTGAAAAAGCCATTCTTGCAGGCGGCTGCTTTTGGGGAGTAGAAGAACTGCTCCGTCATTACCCGGGTGTTACTTCTACTGTAGTAGGTTATACAGGTGGTGATGTTCCCAATGCCACTTACCGGAACCATGGCACACATGCTGAAGGCATTGAAGTTACCTTTGATCCAACTGTTTTAAGCTACCGTAAATTATTAGAATACTTCTTCCAGATCCACGATCCAAGTACACGCAACAGACAAGGCAATGATGTAGGCACTTCTTACCGTTCTGCCATTTTTTTCAATAGTGAAGAACAGGAAAAAACCGCTAAAGAATTGATAGCCGAATTGGATGCTTCGGGCAAATGGCCAGGCAAAATTGTAACCGAGGTAGTACCCGAAACCGATTTCTGGAACGCTGAAGAAGAACACCAGGATTATTTGCAGAAAAACCCTTATGGTTATACCTGTCACTTCGAAAGAGCAGACTGGAAACTGTAAATAAAATTCTCATTCGAGTGCATGCAAACAAATGGTCTGTGAGGACACAGACCATGGAGGCAAATCAATAAACAAAAGAGGCAATTTTCTAAACGAAAATTGCCTCTTTTGTTTGATAAGGGATTATGACCAACAACTAATCATCATCGTCTTTTTTCTTTTTCTCCAATATCACAAAAGCACTTCGCTTTGGTGCTGGCATTACTGATTGCTCACCTTTAACCGATTTCCATACCACTTCATTTAAATCCAAATCTGGTGCCGAATCTTCTTTGGCAAAATTGAACAGTTCAGAGCGTTTACTGCTTTCGTTAACCGCAACGTTTCTCGTATCTAAATCGATAAGCGGTTGCAGTACCGTGTAAGGTGTAAAATCAGGCTTCGCCGTAAAACATTCGTAAAGCGGCATTGCGGCAGCATCGTACTGACTCATTGGCGGCAGCCCTAGAATAAGCTCCATGGTTCTTAAAAATCCCGAAGTAGAATACATCGTGTGCACAGGTGTATTCCTTTTTACATATGGGCCAACTACATAAGCAGGCGAACGGTGCGCATCCACATGGTCGGGGCCGTTCTGGGCATCATCTTCTAATATAAAAACCACCGATTCTTTCCAGATTTTACTGTGCGATAAATGTTCCAATATACGGCCAACGGCCAAATCATTATCAGCAACTGCAGCCTGTGGCGAGTATTTCCCTTTCTTTTGTCCGCTGGTATGGTCATTCGAAATCCTTAAGGTGTTAAACTGAGGTACCACTCCGGCCACCAATAACGAATCGAAATCATGTTGCCAGGCATCTACCCTTACCTGATCTTTAATGTCCATATCAAAACCTGGCGAAGCGGCACACATGTGTCCCTGTAAAGATTTAATATTCGCCTTGCCATAATCGCCAAATTCGCCATAACTGCGGTAGCTCACTCCTGCCCTTTGGCAATAATCCCAGATAAAACCTCCTTTTGGATAGGTAACAGGCCTGCCACCTTCAAAACTTGTGCTACCACCACGTGCACCATAACTGGTTGGCCAGGTTTTTTCTACCACGTCGGTGGCGTAAGCCGCCATGCTCCAGTTATGTCCATCTGCACTTACCTCAGCATCAACATAAAAGTTATCGAGCAACACAAAGTTATCGGCAAAGGCATGTTGGTTGGGCGTAATCTTTTTACCGAACAGCGTTAAAGTAGAATCGCCGTTTCCTTTTGGCATATCGCCAAGCACCTGATCGTAGGTCCTGTTTTCTTTAATGATATAAAATACATGTTTAATCGGCGATTTTTCACCTTGTTTGCGCGGGATGGGATTTCCGGCTTCACCATCGGCTGTAACTGTACGTTTATCGCTAAAAGGTGTATTGGCATAAACCTGTTTGGTGTACACTTTTAATTGCTCTGGTTTTGGCGCATCAATAAAAGATAAGGTGCCCTTAAACAAACCGGAAATATATTGTAACCTGCTATTCGCTGTGCTGCCCATATGGTAACCACTGTTATCTACCTTCGAAATTGGCTGTGGTCCCTGAGGATTGGCCATAGAGGTATTGCCCTTGCCATTGGTCACCAAAATTTTCGAGCCTAACACTTTAACACTTGTTGGATACCAGCCTACCGGAATAAAGCCCTGGCTCTGGCTCACCCCCGGTTTGCTTACGTCGAAAACAGCTAAACAGTTGTTATCAGCATTGGCAATATATAACGTTTTTTCATTGCTGCTCAAAGCCAAACCGTTAGTAGTCGAGCCGGTTAACTGTGTAGCATAAAGTGTAGTGGCAATGGTTTCGATTACCTTATGGTTTAAAGTATTGATGACCGAAACTGTATTATCATTCGCATTGGCTACGAACAGGATATTCCCTTTTTTATTGAGTAAAAGCTCGTTCGGGTGATCGCCAACCGGAATCAGCTTTGATATGTTTTCTGTAACCAGATCGATCACCGCAATAGATTTCCCGCCCCAAAGTGAAACATAAAGTTTGCTTTCATCTGCTGATAACACACAGCTGTAGGCAATTGCCGGAAGCTGGATCTTTTTCAGGATCTGCTTCTCCCCTGGATTGATGATGTATAAACTGCTGTCTTCCTTGGTAACGGTATACAGTTTAGTGTTACTTTTATTGACCACAATCCCCGCCGGACTGATCTTTCCCTTTGGCCAGATCGGACCGAGTTTAATCGTATCGCTTTTAACCAGCTTGTCGTTCTGGATATTAAAGTCTAAAATCCAGTTATCGTTACCCCCCGAGGCATAAAGGTGTTTTTCATCTTTACTAAAAGCAATGCCGTACCACGATTTGCTCAGCACTTTTTCGTCGATAATTTTCTCCGTTTTGGCATCTACCAATTGCAACGATTGCGTACTTTGCCCGTTATTGGTAATCCCAAGGTATTTGCCCGAACTGCTCAGTTGCATATTTAAAGGCAGATCGCCCAATTGCAGGGAATGTCCCGCCGGACTCAGTTTCCATCCATTTGGCAATAAAATCTGCTGGGTACTTTCGTTTTTGCCAGGCCATTGTGCAAATCCCTTTTGGATAAAAAGGAAACCTAATAATATAAACAGGTATGATTTTTTCATGTTCTTAAATTGATTTGGAAATGCCTTAACGATGAAGATTAAAGTTAACCAGCGCCCTGATGGTATAACCATTGCCCGAGGCTACCGAACCGATTTCGCGGATCGCCTCTGATGGAATCACCTGACTGCGTGTGGCATAAAAAACTGGTCCGCCAGAAATGGAGAACGAAAGTTTAGAATGGTTTGGCTCCAGACTGATTGACGGCCCGATCATTACTTTTGCTCCGCCTTCAGCTTCATCTTTTTCCCAAAGCCCTTCTAGATCCTGACCCAAGGCTTCAAATCCAAGGTATAAAACATTCGAAACACGGTGCTGATAACCAAAACTGCTAATGAAGTCGAGTTTATCTCTGGTTTTATCAAATGCTTTTTCGAAACGCAAATTACCCGCCATTCTCCAGTTTGTCCGATCAAATGCAGCCGTAATGCGGCTAATTGCCGAACCTGTGTTAGACCAGTCTCTACTTAAGCCTAAACCTGCACCCAGTCTGAAACCTGCAATACCTTTGCCACCAACAATATCTCTAATTACTTCGGCCTGTTCGGCAGAGGTAACACCACCCGAATTGGCAAAACCAATTGCTGCTGTTGCATACAGGGTAAATCTGCTCCCCAGGTAACCTTTAACACCAAACTGTTGTCCTAAACCATCATAACCAAATTGGCCATTTGTTCTTTCGCCATAACTGCCAGAATAATGGATGTTCCAGCGCGGGTTTTCTGCAGTTAAGGTATTTAAGGAAAACAGAAAGGGTTGCGCAGCGTCAGTCCCGGTCTTGATCTCCTGCCTGGTATCTCCTATTTTCTGTGCTGCACAGTTTAAAACAGTACCTGCAAACATGAGCATCAAAAATGTCTTTTTCATTTCTATTTTTTATCTGTTAGAATTTGGTTTCATTTAACAATGGTGATCCACTTGCATTCACCTGATAGGTCTGTATTTTATCATCCTCATCAACCTCTACAATCCGGTAACCTTTATAGGCCGTTCCCCAGTTCCCGCCGATGTGTGCATCGAAAAAATGCGGCAATTTATCGGTGTAAAAAACAGCGTCTAAACTATGGTCGTGCCCATGGAATACCGCTTTCACATTTGTATAACTGTGTAATAATTTGATCGTATCCGGACATTCTACAAATGGACTTTCGGGCACCCAAAAATGCGGTGGGATGTGCAGTACCACAAAAACAGTCTTCAGGTTTTTAAACTTATCGAGCTCTTGTTTTAAAAAATCATTGTTGGGGCATAAATACGTCCCTTTGGTATCAGAGGTGTTAGTCAGTATAAAACCTACCCCATTTTTCTCGAAAGAAAAGTTATCTTCATAACCAAAAACCGATTTCCAGATTTTCGTATCTGCATGGTCGTGATTACCTGGGATGGCATAAAAAGGAACCTTAAGTTTATCATAGTATTCCTTTTTAACCTCTGGTAATAAATCAGGCCTGTCGTGAACCAGATCGCCATTGATGATTACAAAATTCAACGGGTTTTTATCATGCGATTCATTCAACCATTTCACAATATTTTCGTGGTGGAGTTTATATTCCGTTCCCGGCTGCCCATAGTGCCCATCGGAGGCGATGGCAAAACGCAGTTTAGGTGTTCTGCCCGATCTGGCAGGCGCCGGGTGCTCTTCGGCAAATGAGGAAAGAACTGGTGAAATACTGGCCACTACAGCGGCAGCCAAACTATTTTTCAGGAAAAATCGTCTGTTAGACATAAGGATAAAAATATGTTTTGTATCAAAGCCCAATATTAGCTTGATCAGGCTTCTTAAACATAAATTTAATGTTATGATTAGGTTAACAGAACGCTAATTGTGTATCAATTTTATAACAGAAAGATTCAACGATTGCTAAGCTGAGATCATTTAACCTATAGTTTCATGGGGCTTCGACTAGCTCAGACTGACAATTAAAAAAGGATGTATTTATTTTGTAAAATACAGAAGCACATATCATCCTGAGCCTGTCGAAGGACCTTTAACAAATTATCTATTCCTCGGTCTGTGTCCTCACAGAACGAAAAACAATAGTTTTGTAATGAAAAGGTTAAAAACTAAAGGTCTGTGGGGACACAGACCTTGGAATTAGATTTTACAGAATAACGATCGCCTGTTTGATAACCAGATAAGCGGCCAAAGCAAACAGAAATATCGCAATCGATTTATTGATGATCAAGCTGCTCAGGGCAAACTTCTCCTGAATATAAGTCGCAAAATGCGCATATACATAAAGTGCTAGCGAAGAACCAACTCCAGAACCTAAACTAAAAATAACTAAGGATAGGTAATCAGTTTCGATCCATTGGTGTAAAATCACATAATTGCCGAAAAACAACCAGAACGGGATCTGAACAGGGTTTAACACCCCTAAAATAAGACCGTACAAAACGCTTCCACTGCGTTTATCCTCTTTTTTATTACTCGTTTTAGGTGCCTTTTTCCGATTTCTCCAGGTAATAGTACCCATCACCAAAAACATCACAATCATAAAACAATCAACCAAAGTGCTTAAACGCACTTCGCTTACCGCTTCGTTCGGATTGATATCACTCATGGCCCATCTTGCAAAGCGCATCATCCCAAAGGTAAAAAACACTTCTACACAAGAAAAGGAAAGGATAAAATACCAAACCTGCCGCATGCCCTTATTAATGGCAAGCTGCGCAACTGTTAGATTGATGTTGCCCGGGGGTATATAACCCATGGCATTGAGAATGATGCCGATGAAAAACGTTAGAAAAAGCATTGCCGAAATTATGGATTTAAATTTAAATGCGATGCTAAATATTTTCCGGTGTACGAATTTTCTACCTTGGCCAAGTCTTCCGGTATACCTTCGAACACCACCTTACCGCCGCCATCGCCACCTTCAGGGCCGATATCGATTACCCAATCGGCACATTTGATCATGTCCATATTGTGTTCGATGACCAAAATGGTATTGCCCTGTTCAATCAGCGTATTGAGTGCTTTTAATAGTTTTTTAATATCATGAAAGTGCAAACCAGTGGTCGGCTCATCAAAAATAAACATGGTTTTATTGGCATTGTTACCTTTAATCAAGAAGGAAGCCAATTTAATACGCTGCGCCTCACCCCCTGATAAAGTATTGGAAGATTGCCCTAAATGCACATAACCTAAACCAACGTCGACCAATGGATTTAACTTATTGAGGATTTTCTGCTCATCTTTAAAAAACGCTACTGCCTCCTCAATAGTCATATCCAGAATTTCGGATACGTTTTTCTCTTTATAGGTTACATCTAAAACCTGCTGTTTAAAGCGTTTCCCGTTACAGGCTTCACAAGGCAGATAAATATCGGCCATAAACTGCATTTCGATCTTCACTTCCCCCTCACCCTGGCAAACATCGCAGCGTCCACCTTCCACGTTGAAAGAGAAAGCTGCTGGTTTTAATCCTGCTGCCTTTGCCGAAGCCAGACCAGAAAACAGGGCCCGGATATCGTCCCATGCTTTAACATAAGTAACCGGATTAGAGCGGCTCGAGCGGCCAATCGGATTCTGATCGACCATTTCTACGGCACTCACCAGATCGTAGTTGCCAAAAATGCCGTCATAAGCACCGGTTTGCTCGCCAGCATAATTGCCTATTGCTTTTTGTAACGCCGGATACAAGATTTTTTTAACCAAACTGGTTTTACCAGATCCCGAAACCCCACTCACTGCAGTAAAAACGCCAAGTGGGAATTTCACATCAATATTCTGAAGGTTATTTTCCCTAGCCCCTTTAATCAGCACATGGTCTTTCCATTTACGGCGTTGATCCGGAATGGCAATTTTTTCTATACCTGCCAGATAACGGCCGGTTAAACTATTTTTATCTTTTAGAATTTCTTCGTAGTTGCCACTAAAAACCAGGTTTCCACCGTGTGTACCCGCCTCAGGACCGATATCGATAATGTAATCGGCGGCACGCATCATTTCTTCCTCATGCTCTACCACGATAACGGTATTGCCCACATTACGCAGTGAAACCAATACTTCGATCAATTTGTTGGTATCGCGTGGATGCAGACCGATACTCGGTTCATCCAATACGTAAATAGAGCCCACCAAACTACTTCCAAGTGAGGTTGCCAGATTGATTCTTTGCGATTCTCCACCCGATAAGGTATTCGACAAACGGTTTAGGGTAAGGTAACCCAAACCCACATTATTTAAATAAAGAAAACGGTTGTCGATCTCTGCCAATAAACGTTTGGCAATTTTGGTATCGTTGGCATTTAATTTCAGCTCATTAAAGAAAACCAATGCTTTGGCCAAAGGCATCAACACCACATCAATGATCGATTTTTCGGCAATTTTCACATAAGACGCATCTTTACGCAAACGCGAGCCTTTACAATCCGGGCAGGTGGTTTTTCCGCGGTAACGGGATAACATTACACGGTACTGGATTTTGTATGTCTGTTCTTCCAGTTCTTTGAAAAAAGCATCCAAGCCAGCAAAATATTTATTACCTGTCCACAATAACTGTTGTTCCTTTTCGGTTAGTGCACTATAAGAGCGGTGGATTGGAAAATCGAATTTCGGTGCAGCTTTAATAAAATTCTGCAACCACACATTCATTTTTTCGCCACGCCATGGGGCAATGGCATTATCATAAACACTTTTGCTCTTGTCGGGAATAACCAGATCTTCATCAATACCAATAACGTTGCCATAACCTTCGCAACGTTTACAGGCACCATAAGGGTTGTTGAAGGAGAAAAAGTTCGGAGTAGGTTCTTCGAATTTGATGCCATCCAGTTCAAAACGATCGCTAAAATGTTTTGTAGTGCCCTGGGCCTCCACATAACAATCGCCTTTACCTTCAAAAAAAGCGGTCTGCGCCGAATCGGCCAGGCGGCTAAGTGTTTCTTCTTCCTGATTGGTTATAATACGGTCGATCAGGATCTGAACGGTTTTATCATCTGTTAATTCTGCATCTTTAAAATCAGCATCATCTAAAACAGCTTCTATCTTTTCTATTTTATCGTTGATCAGAACCCTTAAAAATCCCTTCTGCAATAAAATCGCCAGTTCTTCTTTAATCGTACGGTTGTTGTGCGGGTACAGCGGACAAAAAATGGTTACCGTTGTATCTTCCGGCATCGCATTTACATAATCAACCACCGTGCTCACCGAATCCTTTTTCACTTCTTTGCCCGAAACAGGCGAAATGGTTTTACCGATACGCGAAAAAAGTAATTTCAGGTAATCGTAAATTTCGGTAGAGGTACCCACGGTAGACCGTGGATTGGAAGTAATAACCTTCTGTTCGATGGCAATTGCCGGAGCAATGCCTTTAATATAATCAACATCGGGTTTATTCATCCTGCCCATAAACTGGCGGGCATATGATGATAAACTTTCTACATATCGGCGTTGCCCTTCTGCATATAAAGTATCAAATGCAAGCGACGATTTGCCCGAACCAGACATACCTGTTACTACCACAAGTTTATTCTTTGGAATGGCAACATCGATATTTTTTAGGTTGTGCACACGGGCACCTTTTATGATAATATTTTTATGCGGATCTTTTTCGGCCTCTTTTTTGCTCATGTATCGTAACGAATATAATGTATAACCCCAGAATGTGGTTAGGGTTTTAAGAACATACAAAAATAGGGTACTGAGACGGTTAATTTATTTTTTAACATTTTATTTTTTGCTTTTTGATAAAAAAATAACTTTCTTTGGATATTAACAACCTCAAAACCAAACTAACACATTCAAAAAACATAGGAGAGCAGCTATAGAAATTAAACATCTACAAATTAATTTTTAGCAAATAGTACGGGATTTAGTGTAGGTAAACCTATGAATTTACAATCATATAATGATCAGGACCTGGTAAAGGTATATATTACCGGGAACGAGAATGGATTGCAGGAACTTTTAAGAAGACATAAAAGTAAAATTTATACCTCTATCTACTTATTGGTGAAAGACCAATATCTGGCGGAGGATATATTTCAGGATGCTTTTATAAAAGTAATCAATACCCTGCGGTCGGGACGATATAACGAAGAAGGTAAGTTTTTACCTTGGGTAATGCGTATTGCCCATAATTTGGTTATCGATTATTTCAGGAAAGAAAAACGCACACCAATCATCACCAGTGCTGACGGAATGGATGTATTCAATATGCTACACTTTTATGATGAGAGCGCAGAAGATAAAATGCTTCGCGATCAGACGCATAAAGATTTAAAAGCAATGATCCATTTATTACCTGATGAACAGAAAGAAGTCCTCCTAATGCGCCATTACGCAGATTTGAGCTTTAAAGAAATCGCTGATTTAACTGATGTTAGCATCAATACCGCCCTGGGCCGTATGCGTTATGCACTGAGTAATCTGCGTAAAATGCTTAAAACAAAGGAGATGACCTACAAAGGGTAGTAAAAATGTTACATAAAATTTTTTAGGGGTTGAAATAAAGCATCTGAAGTATCGTTAAGTTTATAAAACTTATCACATTTTTTGCTTATGACAAAAACCTCTACATCAAAAACAAATGTAAATTTACCTACACCTAACATGTTTCAGCCTAGAACTGATATTGAATCTGACGCAGAAATCGACTTATTTTATGATCAAATCAAAGGTAAGTTAGATAGACTGGCTAAAAATCCTCAAGATGAAACCATCAACAAGATTTTAGCTTACAGCCGCGCCAAGTAGTAGATTTTACACGAGCAAAAAAAGCTTGTTTCACAGGGTGGGACAAGCTTTTTTTTTGTTACAGATAAATGTGAGATGCACATATTGCACTACAATTCTTTTCTATTAGCCATTAAAGTTTTTACCATTACCTAATTCTTCCTCGATAATCTTTTGTATTTTTACTTAAAACGAGCAATAATGGAGCCCAATCAAATTGTTATTTACCAACTAAGGATGGACAAACAGCGGTTGATGTTAATTTAAGTCAAGAAACGGTGTGGCTAACACAATCTCAGATGACAAATTTATTTAAGAGAGATCAATCCGTGATTTCTAGGCACATTAATAACATTTTCAAGGAAGAGGAGCTAGATAAAAAAAGCAATATGCATTTTTTGCATAATGCAAATTCGATTAGCAAATACCAAGACAAAATCGTACAGTCAGGTATATCAACAATTAACTATTGACTACCTTCCATCAACGATAAAACAATTTAGCAATACATCACCCATTTTCCCCCTCCCATACTACATTTCCCATTCACTATAAATGGCCTAATTTTTACAATCCCCTAAAACAAAAAGCCTTACCTTTGCATAGTGTAATTTTAACACTAAGTACGCTATGAACAAGAATTTACTCCCACTCACTTTAGGTGGTTTAGGCATCGGCATCACAGAATTTGTGATGATGGGCTTGCTACCTGATATATCAAAAGATTTAGCCGTAACCATTCCACAGGCCGGACATTTGATTTCAGCTTATGCTTTAGGCGTGGTAATTGGCGCACCTTTGTTAATTATGATTGCAGGCAAATACCCACCAAAAATGATTTTGATCGCTTTGATGATCATGTTCACCGTATTTAATGCTTTCTCTGCCTTCGCGCCTACTTTTAACACCTTATTTATTGCCCGCTTACTTTCCGGCTTGCCTCACGGTGCATTTTTCGGGGTAGGCTCGGTAGTGGCCAGCAGAATAGCCGAAAAGGGAAAGGCGGCTCAGGCAGTATCATTAATGTTTATGGGTTTAACCATTGCCAATATTGTTGGTGTGCCATTGGGCACTTTCATTGGCCATAACTTCTCTTGGCGGATCTCTTTCGCTGTGGTGGTATTTGTTGGCTTGGTTACTTTATTAAGCTTAAAATTATGGTTACCAGCCTTAGAAGCGACTAAAAACCGTGACTTAAAAGCAGAATTAAGTTTCTTCAAAAAGAGAGAAGCCTGGATCATCATTTTTATGATTTCTATCGGTACCGGTGGTTTGTTTACCTGGTACAGTTATATCGCTCCGCTAATGACGGATGTTGCAGGTTTTTCTTCAAATTCAGTTACCTATATATTAATGCTGGCGGGCATCGGTATGCTTTGTGGCAACTATATCGGCGGCATACTGGCCGATAAGTTTTCACCAGCAAAAGCATCTGCAGCTTTGTTGTTAACCATGGTAATTACCCTAATTATCGTACACTTTGTATCAGCCATTCAGCCCCTGGCTTTAATTATGACTTTTGTTACCGGCGCCGTGTCTTTTGCTTTGGCTGCCCCAATCCAGATGTTGATGATCCAGAGTGCTAAGGGCTCCGAGATGCTGGCGGCATCTGCAAGTCAGGCCAGTTTTAATATCGGTAATGCTTTAGGCGCTTTCTTCGGTGGGCTTCCACTGGTTTATGGTTTCGATTATACTTCGCCAGCTTATGTTGGCGCGGCTATGGCTTTGGTTGGTGCTTTTTTTGCCTTTTGGCTGATCAGAAGTAATCAAGGTGTAACTGAACAGGTTAAAGTGCCAGCAACTTCCTTTCATTAGACCAATGATTGAATGAGAGAATTAGAGGATGATTGAATGAACGAGTTTCCAAATTATTCTCTCATTCCAAACTCAGCCATTCAAAACTAGTTGCCAGTTAACTTTGTAGAAAACGAAAGTGTGTAGAGGTAAAATTAGGCAGTCCTGCTGTACGCTATAGTCCCTCCTGAAGTCGGGAGCTGCCGCTTCCATCAGGTTTATCATGAAAACTTGTGCCATTAATAAAACCCACCGTTCAGAAGCTTTACCATTTTAAAAGCACATTTTTATTAGATGATATGCGGTTCGCTTTATCTTTCAACCTGCCTACTACAAGGCCTAAGGATATTCCATAAAAAGACTGCAGATTGTTCAGGTTTGCCGAAAAACCAGCGGTAACCGCTGCTGTCCTGTCCAGGTACAGTCCATATTTCATTTCGAGCGGCAAACCGACCGTTTTTTTTCTGATCGTTTCATATACATTATTACTGAAAAGGCATCCGCCCGGCCCATCACAATCATTATACAGAAATGCGCCACGGCTTACCTGATCAACAAATGAAACCCCAGCGCCAAACTTAAAATAATGGTAACTCTTAAAAGTATAACTTTTGCCCACTAAAATACCAACGTCAGAAATATGAGGCTCTGGCAAGCCGCCAAAATAAAAAATCCTGATACGTTCGACAGCTGTTGTTTTAAGCGAAATATAATTACTTCTTTTCTGCAGGTAAAAATCTAGATCTCCATACACGCGTCTGTTTCCTCCACCGCCTAAACTAAAGCCGAGACCGAAATAGATTTTCCTCTTTTGGTGTAGGGTATCCTGCTGTGCTGAAGCCTCTTTAAAACAGAACATACAACAGCATATCATTAAATATTTCATTGTCCGTTATATTTAATTTTAAGCTGCTTCGCCCATTCTCTTCAGCAACCTTAAATGCGATTTTATACCACCAAAATAACTGGTACAATTCGGCTTTATTTCGCTTTCGTTTAACATTTCATATAATATTTCACTGATTTGTGGATAATAGATATGGTGATAATGTGGAAATAAATGATGGGCAATATGGTTATTAAAGCCTCCTAAAATAAAGTTCGCCGTTGTACTGAATGGATGCATATCGTTTGAACTCTTGATCTGGTTCATTAACCAAGAGGTATTAATATACCCCTTCGCGTCAGTTTTCGGATACTGTGTTTCTTCTACATGATGCGTCATAAAAAATGTAAACAGCAAAAAAAGCGATTGACTTAAATGCATCATCAAAAATCCAAACATTACGATGTACCAAGATTGGGCAGAAAAAAGCAAAGGCAGCACCAACAACAAACTGATATAGGCTACTTTCTGGAGCGCAAAAGACAGGTAATACTTAAAACTCTTCTTAATGGCATAACTGTCATTACTAAAAAGGATCACAAAATCTTTGATAAAAATCCAGAACAGCGAATAAAAGGTGTAAGCCAATGGCGCATACAAATGCTGGTAAGCATGGAACCAATAAAGTTTGCTATCGGGTACCACGCGGATCAGTTTGGATATTTTAAGATCCGAATCGTAATCTTCTACATTCGGCGCATAATGGTGCGAATTAACATGACGCAGCTTCCAGGCCTCTGCATGTGCGCCCACCACAGTATATATGGCCACGAAACAAATATGGTTGAGCCTTTTGCTTTTAAAAATGGTATTATGAGAAAAATCGTGTGAGAAGTTGAAGGCGAAAAGCAGTGAAATAAACCCATACACCATAAAGCAGCCCACAAAACCTACCGGACTGATAATCTTAAATAAGCCAAGATAAGCTACCAGGGTAAGCGAAAAATACACTACAAATTTAGCGGCAATCGTCCTCATAAAAATATGCTCATCTGTTATTAGCTCTTGATCCACACGTTTGTATATTGCTTTTAGCAACCGACTATCAGCTGCTACATAAATGTGTTTATCCTTCATATCGCATCGGAGTTAAATGTTCATTTCTACCCATCATTTTCAGAAATCTAAAATGTGAGGCCAGCGATTCGCCGTACGACATTTCCATATAAGTAAGCTTATGCTTTTTTGCAAGGGCTTTAAAAATTGGAACTATTTTGAGGTAATGTACATGACAGACGTTCGGGAGCAGATGGTGTACGGCATGGGCATTAAAACCACCCAATATCCAGTTTAGAAATGTACTTTCTGCATGATAATCGACAGAGGTAAGCAGCTGCAGTTTTGGCCAGCTCATATTTAATTGATTGTCTTCATTAGGTACCGGGTGAGCTACATAATCTGATAAGTGTGCAACACCTAATACAGAGACAAAAAGCAGGGAAATGATAAAATGGTTGAGTAAAAAAGCAATTAAAATAGTTGGCCAGCCAAAAGGCAAGAGGTAAATGGGCAAAACAACCATATAACCTATATATAAGAGTTTATATACAACCAGCTTTACAGCTTCATGCTTTGGAATTTCCACTTTAATGGTACGGCTCGATAAATTGAATAACATCAGGCTTTCCCTAAAAAAGAACCAGTTGATAGAATAAAACAAATACAGAAATGGGGCATAAATAAACTGATACCGGTGATACCATTGTAAAGGCTGAGATTTGGTCATCCTAAACAGTGGATTATTCAATACATCAATGTCGCTCCCTTCTATATTGGTATATAAATGATGTGATTTGTTGTGGTTCTTACCCCACACGAACGCATTATTGCCCTGTAAATTAAAACTCAACGAAAACAACAGCTGGTTCCAGAATTTACTTTTTACGGCTACACCATGCGCGGCATCATGCGAAACATTAAAAGCTGTTAATAAAACCGAAAGCCCCATCAACAGGTAAAAGGCATAAAATGCGAATACCGAATGACTGGTAATCATTAAAGTATAAAACAGGATATCCAATCCGAAGTATAGGAAGATCTTGAAAAACATCTTCGCATTCCCTGTTTTCTTCAATCCGTTTTCTAAAAAATACTGCTCTATCTGCTCGTTCAGTTCTTTATAGAATTCAGAGCCCTCGTCCTTTATAAATCTTAATTTTTTCATGTGAGGTTGTTTTAAAATTTCTTAATCAAATCTAAAACACTCAACAATCTTCCATTAACCTTAAAGATTACCTAATCCTCTAAAACTATTCTTTAAGAAATAATATTACATCAATAGGTGATTATAAAATTATATTCTTTAAATTAACCTTTAATAATAATCCATTTAATTATTAAAATTAGCTTTAGTCCACTTTCAAATTAATCTTTATGGATAATCAACAAGCATTATTTTTTAAATCCATCAAATCAGCATTGCCTGATTATCAGAATCTAGCCTTAAGTGTAGCTGAAGAATTAGGGATAAGCACAAATGAAGCTTATAAAAAAATTAGGGGCGATAGCAACCTTACCTTTCAACAGATCATCAAGTTATCCGACAGCTTCGGGGTACCTTTTCTCTATAAACCAGATCAGCTGCCAACGGTAACCTTTGATTATTTAAGCGTAGATCAGGAAATACCGAACATGTTGCTGTACCTGCAGGATCTGCTCAAAAACCTAAAACAGATTCAACAAAGCAAACACAAACATATTACCATCACCACTGATGATATTCCGTTGTTCCATTTTTTTAAATATCCAGAACTCACTTGTTTCAAGCTCTTTTTCTGGTCGGATAGTGTGATGAATACCGATGTAAAATTTGACCCCAGCTTATTTGCAGCGGAGATTATCGAAATCTCCAAAGAACTGAACCAGATTTACCTGGAAATCCCCTGTACCGAAATATGGTCGAAAGATACCGTTCATGGCACCATCGAACAGATCAGGTATGCTTTCGAAGCTGGTTATATTACCAAAGAACTTGCCGAACAGATTATTGAACAGGTACGGTACTGCCTCACCGATATGAACATGTATGCCATCAGCAGTAAAAAAACCATCGACCCGAACCACATCTTCAACTGGTATAACTGCGATGTTTTGGGCAGCATTGCATATTTAGTTGATTTTAAAGACCGCATGGCCTGCTACAACAGGTTCAATACTTTTAACTATTTAAGAACTGAAGACCAGATCTATTGCAAACAGACCAAACAATGGATGCAGGGGTTGATTATGAAGTCGGTTTCCTTTAGCGGCCAGGGTGAAAAACACCGCAATAAATACCTTTATAATGCTTTTGCTGAATGCGATAAGTTATTGAGGGAAATGGGGTAGTTTGGAGACCAAAGGCTGAAGTCTTTAGTCCAGAGTAATTAAACTCCGCTCTTGCGTCCTCCTGAATTTATTTCAGGATCTATTTTATCGATTCACTTTGACTTTCTTGTCGTTTGGGCTTCCACACTTGGCGGCTTTAACCGACTAAACAATTAACTAATTCTACAGCTAAAGATCCTTCGACTACGCTCAGGATGACACCCCGAAGAGATAATCCGTGTTTTCCGTGAGCTTAGCCGCCGAGCGCAAAGAGCTAAGGGCATGGAGCGCATTGATCACCCCTTTTCCATTTCACCTCCCACATCTTCCATTTTTACCTATCTTTGCCCATGCTTAAAAAAGAACGCTACAAACTTTTTGTAGAACATTTTTCGGCCAAGCAGCCTGATGCAGAAACCGAGTTACATTACAACAATCCTTACCAGCTTTTGGTAGCCGTAATCCTTTCTGCACAATGCACCGATAAAAGGGTTAATATGGTTACCCCTGCCCTTTTTCAACGTTTCCCGAATGCCAAAGCTTTGGCAGAAGCCACACCTGACATTGTTTTCGATTACATCAGAAGCATCAGTTACCCCAACAACAAGGCAAAACACCTGGTGGGTATGGCGAATATTTTGCTTAACGAATTTAATGATGTTGTCCCTTCTGGTATTGATGATTTACAGAAAATGCCTGGTGTTGGACGCAAAACCGCCAATGTAATCGCTTCGGTAATTTACAATGCACCTGCCATGGCGGTTGATACACACGTTTTCCGTGTGGCGAACCGTTTAGGCTTAACCAATGGCAAAACACCTCTAGCGGTAGAAAAAGACTTGGTTAAACACTTGCCCGAACAAGATATCCACATTGCCCACCACTGGCTTATTTTGCATGGCCGTTATGTTTGCGTGGCCCGTAGCCCGAAATGTGATGTCTGCGAAATTACTTATATGTGCCGGTACTTCGAACGTTTAACCGCGCAGAACGAAAGGGACAAATTAAAAGCTTAAAAAATTATTTTCAATTTACTATTGACATTAGCTAAAAAACTTTTAACTTAGCTAAATATATTAGCATTATAAATATCAACATTTGATCATATTAGCCGAGAATCGATTATATTTACGCCATCAATGAAAAAAGACATGAGTACCGCAAATCCAGATAAATTAAAAGCCCTACAGCTTACCTTAGATAAACTAGAGAAATCATACGGTAAAGGCACCATTATGAAACTTGGCGATACTGCTATTGAGCCGATAGACTTTATTTCTACCGGATCAATCAGTTTAGATATTGCTTTAGGTATCGGTGGTGTACCAAAAGGTCGTGTAATCGAAATTTATGGCCCGGAGTCTTCTGGTAAAACAACTTTGGCTACACACATTATTGCCGAAGCACAGAAACAAGGTGGCATTGCCGCTTTTATCGATGCAGAGCATGCTTTTGATCAGTTTTATGCAAAGAAATTAGGTGTAGATACCGATAACCTGTTAATCTCTCAACCAGATAACGGTGAGCAGGCATTAGAAATTGCCGATAACCTGATCCGCTCAGGTGCAATTGATGTCATTGTGATTGACTCCGTTGCAGCATTGGTTCCTAAGAGTGAGATCGAAGGCGAAATGGGCGACAGTAAAATGGGTTTACATGCCCGTTTAATGAGCCAGGCCTTACGTAAATTAACCGGAACGATTTCTAAAACCGGATGTTGCTGCATCTTCATTAACCAGTTGCGTGATAAAATTGGTGTCATGTTCGGTAACCCTGAAACCACAACAGGTGGTAATGCACTGAAATTCTATGCTTCTGTACGTTTAGATATCCGTCGTATTTCACAGATCAAAGATTCTGATGAAGTTTCAGGTAACCGTGTTAAAGTAAAAATCGTTAAAAATAAAGTAGCTCCGCCTTTCCGTATTGCAGAATTTGATGTAATGTTCGGAGAAGGTATTTCTAAAAACGGAGAGATAGTAGATTTAGGTGTTGATTTCGGTATCATCAAAAAAGCAGGATCCTGGTATTCTTACGGAGACACCAAACTTGGTCAGGGTAGAGATGCCGTAAAACAATTGTTGAGCGACAACCCAGAACTGGCAGAAGAATTAGAAGTTAAAATTAAAGCCGAAGTAACTGGCGATAAATTGGCTGAGAAATAAGAGTATTATAAATAGCCATTTATAAAAAGAGCGTTCCAATTTAAAATCGGAACGCTCTTTTTTTGTTCAAAATCTATTATTAATAACTAACAGAAATTCCAAAATTCACAGAAGTACCTCTTCCCTTTGAATAAAAGCCTGGCTGCATAAACCATTGTGCCCGAGCGGGAAAATAATCCTGGTTAAAAATATTGTCGATCCCTAAGCTCAGTTTAGTATTCTTTTTCACCTGGTAAATCCCGGCAAAACTGAACAGGTGATAAGCCTTTACCGCACCTTCATTACCGTTATATACACCGTTTACGTTTTTCTCGAACCTATTGCGCGAATTGATACCGGTATAATTTAAGGTTAAATCTAAAACCTTTAACGGACTATAAGTTACCGAAGCCGTAACCTTTGGCGCCGAAATGCGACGGCCATTCAGGTACAGATCACCCGGATCGTTAAACTTACCGTTTTTGTCAATATCACGCTTACCTTCCGTATAGCTATAACTTGCCGATAAACCCAGTTCATCCAGTAAACGATAATCGGCCGCCAGTTCAAAACCATAAATCTTTTCTGGACTTCTAGCAGTATTAAACAAACCAGTAGCAGGATCGTAAACCACCTCGATACCTAATTTAGATGTGCTAATGTAGCCTGAAGCAGAAAATGTTAAACCAGCAATTCTACTTTCAAAACCAGCTTCGTAATTATTCACTTTTACCGCATCCGTATTGATCTTATCGATGCTGTTTACTTTTGCATCGCGTAAGGCCAATCCAATGTCCATCACCGAAAAACCCTGAGAAAAACTTATAAAGGGACTAAAAACGTTAAACTGGTTATACCTTAAACCTGCATTAAATAGATAAGTACTGTATTTTAGATCACCACCGGTTACATCAAAAGATGGTGTTATGGTAGCATTGTTTGCACCAGTGGTCCTTAACGTACGGTAATCGTCAACGGCTATATTTACATTTTCGTAACGTAAGCCAGTTTTAAATACGAGCTTGCTTAAAATATTAAAATCTGCCTGGGCAAAAGGTGCTACGTTGGTCATATCCATTGTGGGTACCCATACCCTACCATCTACCAGCGGTTGTGCAGTTTTATCTTTCATAAAATCAGCACCATAGGCAATCTTTGCTTTTAAGAAGTCAAGGTTCAATACCGGTGTTTCCAAAAATAAACGCGCTCCTTTTTTATCATTCTTGGCCAGCGATTGTCCATCGCCACCATCAAATCGACCTAAAGAAACATAAAAAACATCTTTACGGGTTTCGTAATAGGCATCTACATTCAAACTTGAATGAAGAAAAGTACTGTCAATTTTATACGATAAATTTAAATTGTGGTTGTAATTAACCCCAGTAGGGATACCAAGCGGTTTTCCTAAAACACCCGTTGCTTTTTGTCCTGTTGCCAGATTACCGTTTACCAAAGTAAAATTACTGTTCTGCAGACTGCTATAGGTATTGTAGGTCAACTGGATACGCTGGTTTTTTGAAGGCATATAACCAAATTTGGCAAAAGCATTGTAACTATCAGTTTCACCCAAGCTGTAGTTCGGGCCTACAACATCACCCTTTGCATCTTTATATTCACCGGTCTGCTCATACATTCCACTTACCACGTAATCGAACTTTCCGAGTTTGCCATAAAACATTTGGTTAATCCGAGCACCTTCAGAATTTTTCACCTTTACCAAAGAACCGTTTAAATTAATCTGGGTTTTTCCGGCAAACCTTGCGGCAGTATCCGGAACCATGGTGATATAGTTTACCAAACCTCCGGCAGCGCCATTTCCGTAAATTGCAGTTGCACCTTTTACCACCTCTATGCGTTCCAATACCGAAGGATCGATAGATCTTAAATCTACCTCTGCATTTCTGAGTGGCGAAGACTGTGAAACACCATCGATCATCACCAACATGGGGCGACCCCTTAAATTCTGACCAACGTTATTGCCTGTTTGTGCTGTTGGCGCAAAACCAGGCACCTGATTGGCGAGTATGGCACTTAGATCAGGATTAATGGCAATTTCTTTTTCGAGCTTTTTCTTATTTACAATACTTACCGAAGAGGTAACGTTTTTAATGTCTTCTGGTTTTCTTGAAGTAGAAATCACAACATCATCCAGCGTATTGCTTAAGGCTTCCAGACCTACATTTATAGTGGTGTCGTTTTTAACCGATAAAATATTTTGAGAAAATGTTTGGTAACCAACAGCATTAACATGGAAGGTAAAAGAAACACCGCTTTTGATGTACAGCGAATAATAACCCCTACTATCCGTTTGAACCTTTTGCCCCAACAGAGAGACCGTTACATAAGGAATTTCGCTTTTTTTGTCTTTAATATGCCCTTCAATCTTAACATTCTGTGCATGCACACGAAGCAGATTAAGTAATAAGACGGCAATGATTAGTATAATTTTTTTCATCTATCTTTAATTTGCGGGCAAAGATAGAAAATCACACTTAAATAGATTAGATCTAAATAAGGATTACAGGAAATATTTAGATTAATTCTGACTGAAAACCGCGTTGAAATCTTTGGTTACATATACAATTACCAAAAACGCCGCAATAACCAATGCACCTAAAATAATCACACCCCAGCTTCCCTTAAGTTTATTCTTGTCATTTCTGATCAACCAGTATAAAACCCCGATAAGCGGTACCGCACAAACAATCCAAAATATTAACGATGCTCCAGTCATAAGTATATTTAATTAAACAATTCTTTTTGCCAGTTTTCAGTTGGCAGTTTTCAGCTCACAGTTGCTCATATTTAGCTACAGAAAAACACGAAGGATGTACCTTATCCAGTTAATACATTAATCAGCTGCGATTGGGGTTGGGCATCAACAGTTAAATAAACAATTGACCAATCTCCCAATGAACTAATGACCAATAAACTAATCAACCAACCTAAAATTCCATCCGCGCTAGTGGCGAAACATCCTGCCCAACAAAATCCTGTTTCAAATATTTCTGATAACCTGCAATGGCAATCATGCCAGCGTTATCGGTACAATACTGAAACGCCGGGATATAAATCTTCCAGCCCAGCTCATCAGCAGTTTGCTGCAAGCCATTTCTTAAACCAGAGTTCGCCGAAACACCTCCCGCAATGGCCACCTCAGTTATATTATATTGTTTTGCTGCTTTCTTTAACTTATTCAGTAAAATCTGTACAATACTGTGCTGAACCGACGCGCAAATATCATCTAAATTTTCGGAAATAAAGTTAGGGTTCTCCTTTTCCTGCTTCCTGATAAAATACAGAATAGACGTTTTAAAACCACTAAAACTAAAATTCAGATCGGCAATCTGCGGTTCAGCAAATTTAAAGGCCAATGGATTTCCGAGCTTCGCATGTTTATCGATCAATGGTCCGCCTGGGTAAGGCAATGCCAGTAGTTTAGCTGTTTTATCAAAAGCTTCACCGGCAGCATCGTCCAATGTTTCGCCTACAATTTCCATGTCAAAGTAATCTTTCACCAAAACAATCTGTGTATGCCCGCCCGAAACGGTAAGACATAAGAAAGGAAAGTTAGGTTTAGGATCATCAATAAAATGCGCCAAGATGTGCGCATGCATGTGATTGACAGAAATTAAAGGTATATTTAAAGCCAATGCAAAAGATTTTGCAAAAGAAACACCAACCAGTAAGGATCCTAAAAGACCAGGGCCACGCGTAAAAGCGACAGCATTAATGTCCTGTTTTGTAACTTTAGCATCAATTAAAGCCTGTTGTACGGCAGGTACAATATTTTGTTGATGTACCCTTGAAGCCAATTCAGGAATAACACCACCATAATTTTGATGAATTGTTTGGTTTGCAATAACATTGGCAGTAATTTTGCCGTTGTTACAAATAGCAACTGATGTATCATCGCAAGAGGACTCGATAGCAAGTATAACAGACAAATTATAAATATTTAAGCTGCAAAATTATTAAAAAACTATTTAAAATACTCCTTTGGGTAATCGCATCAATAATTTTGCTGCTCGCGCTTGTCATTTTTTCTCTGCAATTTAAGCCTGTTCAAACTTATTTTGCTCAGAAAGCTGCTGCATACTTATCAAAAGAGCTTAAAACTACCATATCAATCAAGAGTCTGTACATCAAACCATTTAAATCGATCGTTCTCGAAGATTTATTGGTTCTCGATCTGCAAAAAGACACCTTATTGAGCACCCCGCAATTTATGGTCGACATTAATCAATTATCCACTGATAAAAAGATCATTAATATCAACACCGTTCAAATTAACAACGGGCAGTTTTTCCTAAAGGATTTCAAAGATAAGTCTTCTAACCTCGATTTCATCATCGATTACTTCGATTCTGGTAAACCTACGGTAAAGAAAAAGAAAAGTAAGCCCTTCGACGTAACACTGGGCCGTTTGATCCTGAACAAATTCGCCTTCAGGTACATCAATTATAACGCAAAAGATATCAGTCAGGGCAAAAGTGTAAACTTCGATAATGTAGATGTTAAACAAATGAGCGGAATTTTTGAAGGATTGGATATGAAAAACCACCTGGTTAAAACCAATATCAAAAATTTAACTTTTAAAGAGCGGAGTGGATTTTACCTGAAGAACCTTACGGCACAAACCACGATCGACAGCAATGCCATCGAGTTGAAGCACCTGCTTTTAGAAACCAACCAAAGCCGTTTAACCGATTATTACCAGATGCGGTTTAAAAGTTATCGTGATTTTAACCACTACATCGATAATGTTCGGATGAAAGCCATTTTTAAAGATAGCCACATCACCTCAAGAGATGTAGCCTTCTTTGCACCTGAACTGGAGACCATGAAGCTCGATCTGGATGTAGACGGACAGATTACCGGTTTGGTGAATAACCTTAAGGCTAAAAAACTTTCAATCAGAACAGGAAAAGCTACACACATTAAAGGCGATTTTATTTTAAAGGGACTGCCGAAATGGAAGGAAACTTTCATGGACCTGAACATAGAGATGGCGGGAACAAACAAAACCGATCTGGATGAAGTGCTTGGCGGCATTACCAACAGCAAAAAGAAAATTGTTCCCTCAATCGTTAATAAATTCGGCAACATTAACTTTAATGGAAGTTTTACGGGTTTCCAGAACGATTTTATCGCCTATGGCGAGTTTAAAACCAAACTTGGCCGTCTGGTTTCGGATGTGAACATGAAAATCGACAAAAAGGATGTTCCTTCATATACCGGAAGTGTAAAAAGCTACGATTTTAATATCGGCGAACTGATTGGCGAAAAAAGCCTGGGCCGTATTAGTTCTTCCCTAAATGTAAAAGGACGCGGAACGGAACTTAAAGATTTAACTGAAAAAATAAACGGCGATGTAACTTACATCGACTTTAACAACTACAGGTACCATAACGTAAAGATTGACGGTACTTTTGATAAAAAATACTTTGATGGTAAACTGAGCATTAACGACAAGAACGTTAAACTGGTATTCGATGGCGGGGTAAACCTGAACCCTAAACTACCGGTATTTAACTTTAATGCCACCATTTCTAAGGCCAGGTTAAAGGCACTGAAATTATTAAGTGATTCGTTAATGGTGGATGCGAAATTTACCACTAATTTTTCAGGCACAAACCTGAATAACATTTCAGGTAAATTATTGATCGAGGAAGTCAGGTTGCAAAATCCGAAAGGTATTTACAGTGTAGATTCGGTACAGTTAATGGCCAATGGTACCGGTGCCAACCGCGTACTCGATATTCGCTCCGATATTTTAGATGCCAGCATTAAGGGCGAGTATGATTTAAACTCTATCGTTTCGTATTACAAAGCCATTGCCAAAACTTATATCCCTTCTTTAAAGGCTGATATTATCAAATACAAAAACCAGATTTTCCAGTTTAACCTGATGGTTAAAAAGTTCGAGCCGCTGGCCCAGCTTTTCGCACCCGGTTTAGAACTAGAAGAAGGCGCTACACTAACGGGCGATTTCGATTCGCGAAACAATACTGCTACCCTGAACGGCTTTGTGCGAAAACTAAAATACAATGGCATTGTGGTCAATAATATCATCCTCGACGAAAACACCACCACACAGCAGCTTCAGTTGATTGTAACTTCCGACAGGGTACAGATTAACGACAGTTTGTTTATTAAGGATGTTAACATTTCTAACATTCTGCGGCATGATAGTTTGGCCTTCAACGTAAAAATGTCGAACTCCGACGAGGTCAACCAGCTCGATTTAAACGGTCTGGTAGAGTTTACCAAAAATCAGGATACCACTGCGAGGTTAAGTGTATTGCCCTCGATCTTAAAAATCAACAGTGAAGAATGGCGTATTCAGGAAAAAGTGCGTATTGTACTGAACAATGGCAAAACCGAAATCAGCAATTTCGATCTTACCAACGGGAAACAGCAATTGATTATCGACGGTTTAATTTCGGAAGACCCTAAGGACCTGATCAGCGTTGGCTTTAAAGACTTTAGTTTGAAAACCCTTAACCCTTTTACCAAAGGTTTTGGTGTTAAACTCGGTGGAAACCTGAATGGCACAACCGATCTTTACGGCATTTTAAAAGCACCAAGGCTTACAGACGATTTAAAGATCGATTCGCTAAACTTTAACGATATCTATATCGGTACTTTAACGGATACTTCATCATACAATAACGAGAGCAAAAAAATCAATGTATTTACCCGCGTGGTAGCAGATGGTTCGGAGACTTTTAAACTCACGGGAAATCTCGATTTAAAGGAAAAAGAAATCGACCTGAATGTGAAAATGGATAACAGTAAACTTACCATACTGGAACCATTTGTAAAACAGCTGGTATCTAACCTGAAAGGAAACATCTCTGCAGATTTAACCGTAAAAGGCAAGTTTGATAAACCCGAAATCAACGGAAGTGTAGCTTTGGATAAAGGCCAGCTGATGGTAAACTACCTTAAAACCACCTACGTGATTACCGATAAGGTAGAAGTAAACAACAGTGTGATTAAACTGGAGAACTTCACCTTAAACGATCTGGAAGGCCATGAGGCTACCGTAAAAGAAGGTACTGTCGATTTGAACGACATCAATTATCCTACCTTAAACGTGAAATTAGAAGCCAATAATTTAATGGCCCTGAATACGACGGCCAAAGACAATTCGGTGTATTATGGCCGGGCTTATGGTACCGGGGTATTTACCTTTACTGGCCCTACCAACAAAATGAAGATCGATATCAAGGCAAAAACTGAAAAAGGAACAGTGTTCAACCTGCCTTTAAACAGTTCTGAAACCATTTCAGATAAAGACTTTATTAACTTTGTAACCAGAGATTCGGCTGTGCTGGTGAAGAAAAAAACCAATTTTGATGGTTTAACACTTACTTTTAAACTCAGCATCGATCAGAATACAACCGCCAATATTTATACCACACTGGGTAACCTAAGCGGTAAAGGTAATGCCGACCTGAACCTGAACATTAATAGTTTTGGCGATTTCGAAATGTCTGGGGATTATATTATCGAAACCGGAAGTTTTGATTTTACGGCCCAAGAGGTCATCAACAAAAAGTTCGAAATCAGGCAAGGTGGAACCATCCGCTGGACAGGTAACCCTACTGCTGCGCAGATTAACTTAAAAGCGGTATATGCGTTAAGAGCAAGTTTAAACGACCTGTATAAGGCTGCCAACCGCGACGCGAGTAGCAATGCCAATCAAAGGGTAAATACCGAGGTAGAAATGGGATTAACAGGCCTGTTATTAAAACCGGATATTAAACTGGATATCAATTTCCCTGCACAGCCTTCGATCAAAGAAGAGCTGCAAACTTATTTCAGCGATCAGAACAACCTGAATTTACAGGCCTTCAGTTTAATTATCAGAAGAAGTTTTGCGCCTGGCAATGGTGGTCAATCCATAGGTAACCAGTTGAGTTCTACCGCAACAAGTACCGCTACGGAGCTGGTATTTAACCAGTTTAATAATGTACTTTCTTCGTTAAACTTAAACTTTGTCGATCTGAACGTACGCTCGTTAAGCGAAGCCAATGCCTCGTTTAAATTCTTTAACGACCGTTTAATTATCAACGCAGGTATTGTAGACCGGAATAGCTTAAACGATTTCACCATCATCAATTTTGCCAACAATAACGTAGGTAGTGAGGTGGAAGCACTTTATTTAATTAAAAAAGATGGTAGCTTAACGGTTAAAGCGGCCAATAAACCACCTACACAACAAAGTATCTTCTTAAACAGCGGGATTAGTCCGACGGCGAATGTAACTTCGTTTGGTTTGGTGTACACCCAACAATTCGATACGTTTAAAGAATTTATCCAGAAAATTTCTGGTGCTTACCGTCGGAACTTAAAACGTAAACAAAGCCAAGCGCCTGTTAAAACCAACAAATCGATTAACAGGGATGCGATTATTAATCAGACGAAAGGGAACCAGAAGAGGTAAGTAGTGAGGTTAGGCGGTTAGCGTTGAGGGGTTAGCGGCAATTCGTTCATTCGTGATTGGTTCATTAGTCATTGGTTCGTGGTTAATTGCCTCGGGAGGTTAATCGACTGCAGACTAAGGACTACAGACTCAGGACTGATTAATCGGTTAACTGTTTAAATCGGTTAATCGACTGCAGACTGAGAACTAAAGACTTAGGACTGATTAATCGAGGCCAAATGCCCAACCCAAAACACATTAATCGGTTTCACATCTTGTGTCGTCATCAGATAGCTAAGGGATTGCGCAGGCGGGGATCTTAATGAGCCTACTATGAAGGGAACTCCCCTCATAATATAGGAGGGGCAGGGGTGGTTAGGAGATAAAAATCAGCTATCCATGCATCTCCCCTACCAAAACTTAATCAGCATGAGCAAGATGTAATAGAACAGTTTTTTATGGTCGGTGAGACACCGACCAATATAGAAAACAAAAAAACCAACAATCAAACTCAAGTTCAATTGTTGGTTTTAAATTATTTATTTAGGCGCAATGCAAGGAGCTCCAAAAGCCAAACGCCGGCTCCAAACTCAAAGCTATCCTTTCATAATCGAATGGCCCATTTTATCCCTTTTTGTGGTTAAATAACGTTCGTTATGTACGTTACTGGCAATTTCGATCGGAATATTTTCTACTACTTCTAAACCGTAACCAATTAAGCCTGCTCTTTTGGTTGGGTTGTTGCTCATCAAACGCATTTTAGTAACGCCTTCTGATCTCAGGATCTGTGCGCCTACACCATAATCGCGTTCGTCGCCTTTAAAGCCCAATTTAATGTTGGCTTCTACGGTATCGAAACCAGCATCCTGTAAGTTGTACGAACGCAATTTATTGATCAGTCCGATACCCCTTCCCTCCTGGTTCATATACACCACAATTCCTTTACCCTCTTTTTCGATCATCTCCAAAGCTTTGTGCAACTGAGGTCCACAATCGCAGCGGCATGAGCCGAAAATATCACCCGTTACACAAGAACTGTGTACACGGGCCAAAATAGGTTCGTCTGCTGTCCAGGTGCCTTTAGAAATGGCAAGGTGCGTTGCATTATTATCCAGCTGGGTATAAGCAGTCATTTTAAAATCGCCCCAAGCTGTAGGCAAATCAATCGTTACCTCCTGTTTTATCAGGCTATCCATGGTTAAACGGTAAGCAATCAAATCTTCTATCGAGATGATTTTTAACTGGTGTTGTTCGGCAATTTTAAATAAATCCGGGAGTCTCGCCATTTCGCCATCTTCCTTTAAAATCTCTACCAACAAACCTGCAGGTTTCATTCCGGCCAAACGCGCTAAATCTACGGCAGCTTCGGTATGACCAGCACGGCGGATTACACCGCCATCTTTGGCGATCAATGGAAAAATATGGCCTGGTCTGCCCAGCTCTTCAGGGTTGGTTTTAGGATCTACCAAAGCCAGCATCGTTTTAGAACGGTCGCTTGCCGATATACCTGTGGTACAACCATGACCAACAAGATCTACCGAAACGGTAAAATTAGTTTCGTAAGCAGCGGTATTCTTACCCACCATCAGGTCCAGGTTTAGTTCCTTGCAACGTTCTTCAGTTAGGGGGGCGCAGATTAATCCGCGACCGTAAGTAGCCATAAAATTGATGATCTCGGGCGTTGCATTTTCGGCAGCCGTTAAAAAATCACCTTCATTCTCTCTATTCTCGTCATCTACAACAATAATCACTTTACCAGCTTTTATATCTGCGATGGCCTCTTCTATTGTGTTTAATTTTGTTTGCATTTTATCTAGCATTATGGGGCAAATCGTGCTTAACGTGCATTAAAATCAATTTATGCAGCAACGATAAACCTGTACAAATGTACAACCTTATTAAGCATTATTTGGATTAAAATATCATCTGTAAGTAAAGGAAACGAGGGCTATTTCTCCTTCTTTTTAAACACTTTAAGGATTAGCTGTTTGTAATAGTTTACGTCAAAAAGTGCCGAATCAACCGTGGCTTTATAGGTTAAAAAGGCAGCCAGTGGCGACAGTACGATTACGGCAATCCACATCCCGAAAATCGGGTTCAGGTTTCCTTCGCGGGCTGATTTTTCGGCCACGGTGGTAATAATGTGATACACCAGGAAGAAACAGATGGCCACTACAACGGGCAGGCCCATCCCTCCTTTTCTGATGATGGCGCCTAAAGGTGCACCGATAAAAAACAGGAGGATACAAGAAGCCGCCAGGGTAAACTTACGCTGGTATTCTACGGTGGTAAAAATGATTTCACCCGTTAAATCGGTTTGGCGCGGACCCCAGTTGGGTACCTGCTGCATAATACTGGCCACCACATTGGTTGCATTGTCCAAAGCCAGCTTCCGCGAGCCATTCGGGATGCTTTTCAACATCACATCATCGATCGTTTTCGGTGCAGCTTTTATTTTGGTATATCCCTTAGTTACATTAAACTGTTTAAAGTTGCTGGTGAGGTTGGCAATGGTTCTTATTTTCAAGGTATCCAGCTGCTTGGTAAGCGAATCGCGTTTTTTGGTAATCCCCTTTAGGTTTAACATGGGCGTGCTATTGCCAAAAGCATTGGGATCGGTACTGCTCTGGTTAAAAGAAGAAAGATCGAAACGGGGTTCTGTTCCCTTAAAACGGTTCCGCGTAAAAATCTGTCGTGGGTTGTACATGCCGTTTTTCGAAGGCTGTTCTTCATACTGAACCCCATTTTTGAGGTTAAGCACCAAAAACTTCCCATCGGTTGTTTTACCCATTTTACCCTCTTTGGCCAGGATGATTTTAGGGATCCCGTTATTCTCCCGATGATCGTAAATCATGATGTTGTGCAGAGTACCGTCTTCTTCTTTTGAATCGACACGGATGGCATAACCCGGAATGGCATTGTTAAAAACGCCCGGTTTAATCAAAAAGGACAGTTTTTTGTTCCTGATATCATATAAAAGGGAGCCGAATTTTAAATTGGCTTTGGGTAGCATGTAATTGGAAAAAAAGAAGGAACCTATGGTAAGCATCAGGATCACCACAAACAGCGGTCGCATGGCCCTTTGCAACGATATACCTGCCGATTTAATGGCCACGAGCTCATAATTTTCGCCCAGCGAACCAAAAGTCATGATGGAAGAAAGCAGCACCGATAGTGGCAGCGCCATAGATACATTGGCGGCCGAAGCATAATACATCAGTTCCAGAATGGTGTACCATTCGAAACCTTTCCCGATTAAATCATCAATCCATTTAAACAGAAAGAACATCAATAGAATAAACATCATTACAAAAAAAGTTGCAATGAATGGCCTCACAAATGCCTTTATTAACAGAAGATGTATTTTTTTCACCTTACAAAGGTAAACAATGCGTGGATAATTTTATGCACCCAAAACACTAATCAGATAATCGATCTGGTTATCCCAGATTAATTTTTTCTCTGCTAGAAGTTCATCAGTAGTAAAATCGGTGATCGAGAGGGCTACATCATTGGTCAGTTCGTCCTGCACGATTTCCATCTCAAAATAACATTGAGGTTCATCATCCAGCCATTTAAACTTAACCAGTTTATTCTCTTTAATAGAAACCAGCTTTGCCTTTAACTGCTCATCATCCCAGGTAAACGTATATACCTGATCGCGGAAATTTACATCGTCGGCAAACCATTGTGATAAACCGTTAGGTTCACTTATAAAACTATACAATATTCTTGGTGACGATCTAACTTCGTACTCGAGTGTAAATTTTTTCTTTTCTGCCATGTTAGTACACTACCAGGATAATTTCCGGACTATTATTTATTATTATTTTTCTAAAGAAAGGTAATTTATTCTACATCTGCAACAATATAATTTTTATTGGTTTATTGGCTAATTGGGCAGTAGTTTACTGGTGATTAGTTCATTGGTCAATAGTTCATTAGTTCAATGTCAGTGGTTCATTGGTCATTGGTTCATTGATCAATAGCTCATGAGTTTATAGCACATTGCCAAGGTATTTATCGAACGCCGAACCCGAACACATGTCTCATTAACTGGCTTCCCTTTTTCGTCGTCATCCTATAGCTATCGGATCATCGTCCACTTTACATCTCCCATCTTTAACCACAAAGATAACAAAGAGAAGGCGCAAAGCACACAGAGCTGGTGTTCCACTCCATTGTCCATTTTACGTCATCCATCTTTAACCACAGAGATCACAAAGAGAAGGCGCAAAGCACACAGAGCTGGGTTCATTAGTTACTTATATATTTATTGGGCTTATTGATGCCAAACGCCACACTCCAAACCCAAGGCTACTTAAAGGGTAAAGAAAAGGTGAATATGGGATACAGCAGAAGTAAGCCTGGAGATATGTTGATAACCATAACAAGTAATCACCCTTTGAAAATAAGCCAAGAAAATTTAACATATTAATAATACACCACTATCTAATTATATTTGGTTTTATGATCCGATTGGGCTACCTTCGTTTAATCATTATTACGGAGAAAGTATAATTATAACATTTAAAACCATCTATCAGGAATGATGATAAAACCAATTCTTTTTAAAAACAGCACCATTTTTTTTCTATTCGTTTCTTGCCTCTTTTTAGCACAGTCATGCCGTAAGAATAACGATATACCCAATTTACCTGAAAAGACTGACGGCGGAACCAAAAAAGTAACAGCATCATACACTTTTTTACGTAAAGAAATTATAGATTTTAAGGCCTACAGGGGTTCTGACCAGGGAGGTATTGAAGTTTCAAATCAGGAGAAACCTGAATCCTTTTGGAATTCTACAAAATTAGCCGATTACTTTTATAATACATTAACCGTTACAAAAGACAGCATTTCAGAAACACCTTTTGAATATGAGATCAATAATTTCAGATATGAGTTAAGGAAAGATAGTGTTTACCGATGGAACCGATATGCCGATTTCTGGGAATTTTATGGCATCAAAAAAAGCGACACCATAGAACACTATGTGTGCTTTTACAGTTTCCAAAAACATACTCCGCCATCCATGGTTGGAGAAAACGGACACAACTCTGGTGAAGTAAAATACTCCCGATATTTTAACAGCAATCAATATCTCTTTAAAAGCCCCGCAGAGATGAAAAACAGGAATGACGAGATTGCCTGGTATAATATCAAATACATATTCGTTAAAACCAAATAACATTTCGAATTCAGCAAACATTAAAGCCATCTTCACAATGGCGTGCATTGTTTAAGAAAATAACGGAGATTCAAGAGCTTTTATGAGTAGCCCAAACAAATAAAAGCACTGATATAAAAGCTTTTAAAGGATATTTTACATTTAATTTCACTGAAAAGAAATTAAGTCTTATATTTGCAGCTCCAAAAAATAACCATATAAATATTTGTATTACACCACAAATATTTTGACCCGGCGGGGTAGCTCAGATGGTTAGAGCGCAGGATTCATAACCCTGAGGTCGGCAGTTCGATCCTGCTCCCCGCTACCGAAGCGGCAAAAGAGGCATAATTCAGATCCAATTCTGGTATGCCTCTTTGCTTTTTAAGGACAACCTGCTGAAAATAAGCTATATACAAAAACACAAAATTGATTTCCTTGGTTCGAACTTTATCATTTTTCTTATCATAACTTATACCCTTAGGGAATAGTAATGATTGCAATTGTTGCTTAGTATGATAATCACCAGAAACCCACTTAGAAGGCAGTTGAGTGGCATATTCGATCGCTAATTCGACACATTTTACTAGGTTCGAACTTTTATTTGATAGCGTCATTAAATTACGCTCAATTTCATATTTTTCTTGAGAATATTTTTCATGATACTTAGTATAAAGTTCATTACTAACCTCCTCCTCAATATACCTTTCTTCAAGACGATCTACTTTACTTTTAATTTCTCTATAGCTATTCTCCAACTGTATAAGGTCTGTCTCCTTATGTTTAGTTAATTGGTTAAAGGTTGCCACCACTTGATTTTTTATTAATTCTAAATAGTCTTTTGCCGTTTCTATTTTAAAAAATTCCAAAACCCTTTCGAACCTTCTGTTTAAATCATTAGCATTTTTATTATTACAACATGCTTTGGTTTTACACTTATAATAATGAATATTTTTTTTACGTGCTAAATACCCACTTAAAGGCCTACCACATTCAGCACAGACCATAAACCGTTTAAGTGGTATATCTACATTTTCCTCATTGATTGAGAATCCATGTGACAATGTATCTAACAAACCATTAACTTTTAAGAATAATTCTCTAGGAACGAGTTTTTCATGATTTCCCTCAACTACTTTACCTTCCAGCATATTATGAACCATTAAACCACAGTAAAATGGATTCCTAAAAATTTCAGATATCCGCTGATGGATCAATTTTAATCCCCTCAGCGCCAAACGGTCACGAATAACTTCGTTGGAGACATTTTCATAGGCCTTCCACTCAAATGCCTGACGTAATAACCTACCTTTTGCATTGACCACTATCTTTCTTCGATTTCCTGATTTATCAATATCAAAACCAAGAGGGGGACTGGTTGGCCAATCGCCACGTAGCAGCATTTCCCTTATACCTGCTGTACACTTTTGCTTGCGTAACTGGTTGTCAAATTCCCCAAAAAGAAAAAGTAATTTTTGTTGCATCTGACCAGATGCATTTGAAGTGTCAATTGGCTGCGTTACAGAAATAATTTCAATCCCTAACCTCCTGAGTTCACCACTTAACCAAATAGAATTGTCATTTCTAGAAAAACGTTCAAGACTATAAACTAATATGGCGGAAATTTTTCCTTTATATTTTTTAACAAAAGATAACATTGCTGTAAATTGTTTTCTTTCATCATTCTCCGCACTCTCATAGGTACCTCCGAATTGGGCCATGATATCGAAACCAAACTTTTCAGCGTACGACGTACAGGCTTTAAGCTGAGTACCTAGGCTGAGGTTATCAACCTGGTCTTTACCACTCACTCTGGTATAAATAACACATTCTTTACTCCGGGTTACTTGCTTATGTTGTTTTCCCTTGGCGAAAGAATCAAAAAATAAAACATCTGACATATAATAATTTTACCTTAATGTATATCACTTAATATAGTAATAATCAATCGCTTTTTCCATCATCACTCTCTAACTTTTGATGGGCATTAAATACAATAATCGAAAATTTTTTCACAGTTAATATTAGATCTTCTGCTTCATCAACAGTAAAATTTGCGAATAATGGTAGTGACAGAACTTCTTCAACCGTAAGATCGTGGTGTCTTAGAATCATTTCAACAGTTAATTGACTTTCCATACTGATTAAGTTATAGTAGCTAGCTACTTCATTAAAATATTTGTTTCAACAGATAGGATACCATGATATTAAAAAACATCATATACAACAAGACAGGGGACTAAAAGCCCCCTGCATTATTACAAACCTGAATTAGTGATTACCTACCCCGACCCTTTTTTTCTTCGACTTTTGGCTCTATTGCGCCTTCGAGAGCATATTCTTTTTCCTTTTCCTCTTTTAATACCGGTTCCTTGCGGTCTACAGCTTTACTGTAGATCTCCCCTAAATCACGATCATAGAAATCAAGTGTTTTAAACTTAGGATTAGCTGTAACAAAGCCAGTTACTTCCTTTCCATTTTTCATGAAGGATACCTCATGAAGATTACCCCGTTCAAGACTTTTGAGCAACTGATCTTTAAATCCTAGCTTTTCCATGTTAAGTATGTGAAAAGTTTCTACTGTTTCTTTAAGACTAAAGCCATAATTTTTACCATAAGGATCTATTGCGTAACCCTTCTCTGGAGTATGTTCGGTAAAATCTAACTTAAGCCAAAGGTTCGCTTTTTCGCCACTCTTTAAAACAACATCTTTATTTACAGCACGTCCCGACAGCAGGTTATAACTTTCTTTGGCTGTAACTCCTTTCCCTTTATTGATATAAAAGGTCTGCGAAATAAGATCCTTTGTGTCCGCTTTTTTCAGTGTTGCCTCATAGCTATTAAAAAAATACATGTCGGTTTCCTTACTTTTTGAAAAACTAAGTACGTATGTCATCTTATCACCAAACTCCGGCTCATATCTTTTAGCCGGATCTGGCATCTCCTTGGTGGGAGACTGGATTTTAAAGCCCACGGGGCCATGTGCAATTGACTCCTTTAGATCTGCATTAAGAGAATCTCCAAAGCCTAAGTACTTCAATGTATTCTGTAAGTACTCCAAATTATTCTCATTCATAATTGAAAAAATTAAGGTTAAAATTCATTTAATTATTTTGTTTGAACAGGATTATCTCGACACCCCTGATCTGCCGTATCCACGTGAATACTCGTTATTATTGGATATGGCTGAGGTTGTTTCTTCAGGGTTCTTAACCGTAGACTTCTGCGCGGCCGCTGCCTGAAGGGCCTTATGATAATTTTCATTCCGCTCATCTTTCTGCGGCAACAGTCCCCGATCGCCAACCATGGCTTTTAGACCTGTTAGCAGAAGGTAGGATATTCCACCGTCCATCAAAAGAGAGACGACAAGCGCCAACCTATTGGAACGGATTCCATCCGGAGTAGCGCTACTGGCCTGAAAGGTAGTCCCATCAGGCATTTCAATCTGGCGGCCATTGGCATAACGCTCTTTTTGATAAGGTGTTAGTGGTATACCATTCACCATTTCGGGAACGCGTAATCTTGAAGTATCAGTCACAATGAACTCCCTTGTGTCCCAGTCATATTCCACCATCAGTTTTTTATTCTGTCCATTTTCAACGGTTTCTTTGATAAGGTTTGCTTTAAGTCCGGTAATCAGATCATCTGCCTCCGTTGATGAAATAATTTTCGGCGCAATTGATTGTTTGTATACCGGGTGAACTAAAAGCTCCGCTTTTCCATCTGAATTTTTGGCAAGAGAAAGCTTTACGTTCATCTCCTGCACTTCGACACCACTGTGAATGACATTATTTAGCTTGATTAAGCTAGTCCTCATGCCAGAGAGCAATGCATCGATATCGTTCTTGGGAAGATTAATCTCCCCATCCTTAAATAGTCCGAGTTCGCGCAAATCCTCAACAGGAAGATCGCGCACATTCAAATTTGAATACTGCATATGGGTGTATTTAAAAGTTTGGGTTAAATTATGTGGGCAGCAACTGCTGCAATTTTTTGAACTACAGATTCAGATACTGCTCAAGCTCATTATCATTTCTAAAAAGTATATCTGCTAAGAAATAAAGTGGATTGATCGGCAGACCTTTATGCTGCACTGTTAAATGCAGGTGTTCGCCAGTTGTTCTTCCAGTCGATCCGCTTAAACCGATTGGAAATCCCGTATAAAGGTTTTGGTTTACCACACAATATAATTTTGAAAGGTGTGCATAGTAAACTGTATAGTTACCATATTTCACTGTTACGAAGTTTCCCATTATCGGGGTATATCCAACCTTAACAACCTGTCCATCTAGAACAGAACAGACAATTTCATTTTTTGCTGCGATGTCAATCCCTTTATGAAATGATTTTTTTTCGCCGGTAACGGGATGAAGCCTAAAGCCAAATCCAGAATTTAGCTTAAACACTTTAAGCGGAAGTGTCGCATAACAATTTTTAGAAGAAACAGTATCCTGAATGGCCCCGTATCCATTAGCACTGATAAACATAACACTACATAAAACCAGCGACCAATAATTCGATTTCTTTATTGATCCGCAAAAAATTCCGTGTGAGGATTTCTTCCTTCTTTCCTCCAAAATCGTAAAAATCCGGCAGTTCAACATATCCTTCTTCCTCCTTTTTAATTTCTTTGAGATCCAGGTTTATTTTGCAGTTTACAGCTGAGGTTTCATACTCACCCGTATATTTATCATCCGCATCCGTGGCAAGTAACCCCACAAGCTCTCCTGCGCCAAGGGTAGTGATTTTGCCAGCTGGGATTAAAACTTCCAGCTTTTCGCTGATTGATTTCGACACTTTGCTCCTATCGATAGAAATGCTTTCTCCGATCTGTTTCGATTTACCGAAAATTCTTTCCAGCCAGTCAAGCGTTTCTTTGTTCCTCGCCGAACCGGACAGCACATTGCCAACTACGGAAGTGATGGTTGTTGCGGTATCTTTTCCATACTGTTGTTTGAACTGGGGCAATTCCTGCATTCCTATTAATACGGCTACTTTATTGGATCTACCCGTTGCAATCAGGTTCTCGATCCGGTGAACAAAAAGCGTGGGACCTTCATCTAGTAAAATTGCAGAAGGAAGGTTGCCTTTCGAATTAATCAGCCGTGTAAGGCGGTTGATTACCACCGAATAACATGCAGAATTGATATTCTGTGTATTGGGATCGTTAGCCATTACTAAAATTCCCGGAGATTTCGGATTCGAAATTTTTAGATCAAAATCATTCCCGGAAAACACCCAAAATGTTTCCTTTGTAGCCATACGGCTCATAAATATTTTTAGCGTTCCGATCTGTCCCTCCAGCTGATCAAAGGCCTTCGCGGCGAATGCAGACTTAAAAGGTGATAGTAATGAGACCAATTCAGGATTGGTAAAAAGTACTGAAAAAATCTCTTGATAAGAACGGTTTAAAAAAGCCATCACATGTGGAAGACTGGAATATTTTCCGTTTTCATATCTGCTCATAAAATAAATGCATGATGCAAGAAAATTGATTGCTGATTGGGTAAAAAAAGCGTCACTCCCGCTGGCCTTATCGCCTTTTTTTAATGCTTCCACGGTTCCTTCTGCTGTCTCTGAAGCGTCCGCCAACATAGTAATATAATCGCACCGGAATGGATTTATCCTCCGGCTTTTTTCGACATCCGTCAGGTTGATGACATGAAAACTAAAATCCTTCAACAAGCCTTTTTTCTTTCCCTGCAAAAAGTGGTAATATGCGATCTTTGCTAGATCTGG
>NZ_JAVTSN010000055.1:0-45005 GCF_032678585.1 Pedobacter psychrodurus
ACACCTGAATAACAATGATCTAACATCATTAAATATACGAAAAATAAACCGTAAATAATTGATATACAGGTCGTTATAATGTATTTTTTTATAAATAAATGTGTGTAAAGATTAGCTGAAAGAGGGGAATGATGATGGTGGTGTCAGATATTTCTATCTGACACAAATAAATACAAACTATAAATATGTACCTAAACGTATCTATCAGTCAGGTGGTAACACCTGAAAGCACAATTATAAAAAACTAAGTGCTTTTTTGGGTACAAATGGACTTACATCGCCGTGGTTTCTTAAAATATCGCGGACGATGGTAGAGCTAATGGCAGAATATTCGGGTTTGCTTAAAAGTAAAATGGTTTCTACTTCGGGCATCATGGTTTGATTGATCTGCGCAATGGCTCTTTCATATTCAAAATCTGCTGCCGAACGGATGCCGCGTACCATGTATTTGGCATTAATTTTTCTGCAGAAATCGACCGTTAAACCTTCATAAGTTTGGATTTCGATGTTCTGGTAACCTTTAAAAACGGTCTGTAAAATCTGAAGTCGTTGTTCTGCACTCAGGAAGTTCTGTTTCGAACTGTTTAATCCAATTCCAACCACTATTTTATCGAAAAGTGGTGTGGCACGTTGTAAAATGTTTACGTGAGCAATGGTGATCGGATCAAATGAGCCTGGAAATAGCGCTATCTTCATGATTCAAATATAGATTTTTATGCTGAAAGGAGAAATAGCCTAGCGCTAAATGCCTGGCGTTTGGAGCAGAACAAAAAAGTTTGCAGTTAACCATTTGCAGTTCGCAATGAACGAATGAACAATTTAACTAAATTCAAAGAAGCTAAATGATGAATTGCCGTATTTTCTGGTTTCGGTATAACCGGGCTGACTATTCAGTTTCATATTGCTTTGGTGTTCTACAATTAATAAACCATCGGGTTTTAGCAACTGTTGTTCTTTAACCATCACTGGAATTTGTGGGATATTCGGCATGTTATAAGGCGGATCGGCGAAAATCAGATCGTAAGCGCCAGTCATCTGTTTTAGTAATTTAAAAACATCGCCTTTGCGCACATCAATCTGGTTAAACTGATGTTGCTTTGCTGTATTTTTTACCCAGTTTACGCAGCCATAATCCATATCGACCGCTAAAATACTTTCTGCACCGCGTGAGGCAAATTCGAAGGTTAAATTCCCTGTTCCACAAAATAAATCGAGTACGGTACAGGTTTCAAAATCATATTTGTTGTTGAGGATATTGAATAGCGCTTCTTTGGCCATATCCGTTGTTGGGCGTACCGGTAAATTTGCAGGAGGCTGCAAACGGATGCCTTTTAATTTGCCACCAATTATTCGCATAAATCTAAAGCAAGCAGGCCGCTGAAATAGTGTTTTGGCATATCGGCCAATAATTCGCTATTCTGTTTTCCGGCTGGAAGGAAGAAATAAAGTTGATTAAAATATTTTAACAAACAGTTGTAATGCTCGTCATCTTCGTTTATGATACCTTGAATATAAACCGGAACGGCCTCAGTTAAACCCAATTGTTCAATCATTAACAATAAGAAATAATTAAACTCCTCTGCATTTTCTGATTCGTAATGATTTTGAAAAACAACCTTTTTACCTTTTGTATACAATACATTAAAAGATACTGCAGTAAAATCAATCAGTAGCGATTCATCAGCCAAATGGCTAAATAAAACCATTAAAGGTTCTGATTGTGGGAATACATTCGCTTTTTCGGGCAAATGGGCTTTCACGCTTTCGTTTAAACAAAAAACGGTGTTAAAGCCAAGGTCATCGTTATGTTTGGTGTAAATTTTTGCTTCTGTACCTAGATATTTAGAATAAACAGCTAAATTTTCCTCATCAAACCATTCGTCGGGAATAAAAAGGAAGTTTGAGGTATGGATGGCCGCTTTTACGGCTGCATAGTTTAAAGAAAGGTAATGATCGGTTTCGAAAGCTGATTTCAGTTCTTTCTGGACATCTTCACAACCTTGTTTATCAAAAATGACATGAATCTCTTCAGCATCCTTACTCACTACTGCATAAGAAAAGCTATCATTCGTTATTTTTAACAATAAATGGCAGTTTGCAGATGCACCAGCTTTAAAATTCGGGTCGACTAATAAGAGACTGTTGTTACTCATTGAAACAAAAATAGAGTTTTTTAAGGATTAACGGTAAGATGAGGTTAATTTTTTGGTTTTAACACGGAATGTGTGAGATTTTGCCACGGAGACACGGATTAGCACGGAATAATTTTCTACACCATGCTAACCAATTCCCTAATGAACAAGTGAACTATTGAACCCTATTTTTTTACCACCTAAGACATCTTAGTTCACTTGAGGGATTTATAATGGGCCAGAAATATACAATTCACTTTGTGTTCTTTGCGCCTTTGTGGTTAATCTCATTCTCTGCGTACTTTGCGGTTAAAACCTAAAGATTTTTTTACCAAAATCAAACCTTTCGGGTATTCAAAAATCGAAATATTCGGCTTAAATTCGGGACATGAGTTACAAGCCTACTTATAAAGCTGCAAACACGATTGCGGCTACTATTGAGCAACATTTTGTTAAGCTGCACAAAAATGCAATTGAACAGGGTGAGATAGATCTGGCTACTCAACCGGATAGTAAAATAATTGAAGCGATCATTGATGTGGCTTTTTGGAGCAGCCTGCGTAAGGAAGAAGGGCATTCGCCACGGATTTCGATTGCATTTTTACCTCCTGAACAAGCGTCAAAACCATTGCGTTTTGCAAAAAAGCTGGCCTTAAACGCCAATACCTTAACCAAAATAGCGCCCGGAATAGAACGTTCGGGCATCCACTTAGGCGTTTGGGAGGAGGATGGCGAACTGTATATCTGGGGCACAACCTTAAACATCCCTAATTTTTGTTTTGTTGTAGATGTTTCCGAACCTGGACTAATCGTAATCAAACACCGTAGGATTTACGGCATAGGTAAATTTACCAACGTAGCGGTATTAAAAGGAGAGCAGATCCGGATTGTAGACGACCGGAGCTGTACGAATAAAGACTGTCCGCCTATTTTACAGGCCTTGTTAGATCTAACTGTTCTGGCGAGCTGGAACGACCCGATCAATATCCTCATCCAGTTTTCGGTTTCTATGCGTGCCCATGGACGAGGCGGTGCCTTGTTAATTGTGCCCAAGGGCGATACGAAATGGGAAGAATCGATTATCCACCCGATACAATATCTGGTAGAGCCGCCATTTTGCGGTTTATCCAATCTGGCGAAACAAAGTGGTAACCAAAGTGAAATTTTCTCGCAGGGTGCTGTACGTCGCGAAGTTGACCATTTGGCCGGTTTAACGGCGGTAGATGGTGCAACGATTATCAATGAGGAGTTCGGACTGATCGCATTCGGTGCGAAAATCGGTCGCGCTAAAGGCAAACCAACGGTAGAGCAGATTGCCTTTTCGGAACCGATTGTTGGTGGTGAAGATAAGATTCTTTATCCTGGCCAGCTCGGTGGAACCAGGCATTTCTCTGTTGCGCAGTTTGTTAACGATCAACCCCAGTCTATCGGTTTGGTCGCTTCTCAGGATGGTCATTTTACCATTTTCAGTTATAGCAAAAAACAAAATATGGTAATGGCACATCGCATCGAAACCTTACTCTTATAACGAAAACTGTTTAATCGTTTTATTGTTGAGGCAAGGGTCGCTTAAAAAGAGCACTATATTTGCCTCCTAAACCGTATTGAAGCGGCATCCCACGATTTGAAATCCATTTTAATTTTTTCACAGGTTTAATCGGGGATACAGCGGAAAGACGGGCTAACGGAACCGATTAGCACAATAATTGCTTTTCAAAATAAAGATGTTATTTTTTAATAATGGTAGTTGAAAACAGTTAACCGATTAACCAATTTATACAATTAACCCTTAATGATTCAGAATAAAAGTCAGCTTATTGCTTCGGCATACGAACATACACCTACCAGGGAGCAATTGCTTTTTTGCGAGCGCATGTCGGTGTTTTTGCAACAGGATGATGAGTACCGTTGTTTTGTGCTGAAAGGTTATGCTGGTACGGGTAAAACCACCTCGGTTGCGGCTTTAGTAAAGGTTTTGAAACAATTTAACCTGCGTAGCGAACTTTTGGCTCCAACAGGAAGGGCTGCAAAGGTGATGAGCCAATATTCTTTTCGTAAGGCCTTAACCATACATAAACGCATTTACCGAAAACGATCGGCGGCATCGCCCGAAATGCAGTTTCAGCTGGCGCCAAACCTCTCCGAAAATACCCTGTTTATTATTGATGAGGCTTCGATGATTGCCGATGAATTTAATGAAACGGGCTCTTCAATATTAAGAGACCTGCTTGAGTTTGTATACAACACCAAAAACTGTTTTCTGCTTTTTGTGGGCGATACCGCACAGTTACCGCCCGTTGGGAGTTTAGATAGTCCGGCGCTGAACGAACAATATCTTAAAGATAAATTTGCCTTAACGGTTTCTTCTGTTGAGTTAAAGGAAGTGGTTCGCCAGGGCAAAAAATCGGGTATTTTGGCCAATGCTACCATGCTGCGGAACCAGATTGCCAAAAATCCTGAAAATCCTTTGCCTAAATTCCTGACTAAAAATTATACCGACATTTATAATATGCCGGGCGCACGTTTAGTTGAGGGATTGGAGTATGCTTACCGGAAATTCGGGATGGAAAATACGCTGGTGGTTTGCCGTTCCAATAAATCGGCCAATGTGTATAACCAGCAGATTAGGGCAAGGCTGCTGTATCGCGAAGAAGAATTGACAGGCGGTGATCAGATTATGGTGGTACGGAACAATTATTTCTGGCTGCCCGAAAATGAGGATACTGCTTTTATCGCCAACGGCGATATGGCAAAAGTGATCCGTGTGAGGGGAGAAGAAGAACGTTATGGATTCCGCTTTGCAGATGCTACTTTAGAATTTATGGATTTCCCTGCTGCCGGACAGATCAGCTGTAAAGTAATGCTGGATACCCTTAATCTGGAAAGCGCAAATTTGCCATATGAGCAAAATAAAAAGCTTTTTGACGGTCTTAATGAAGATTATGAACACATTGCCAATAAACGGCAACGGATGCTGGCCATTAAAGCCGACCCTTTTTATAATGCCCTGCAGATTAAATTTGCTTATGCAGTTACCTGTCACAAAGCCCAGGGTGGGCAATGGGATGCGGTTTTTGCTGATCAGGGTTACCTAACAGAAGAAATGATTGATCTAGATTTTCTCCGCTGGCTGTATACGGCCGTAACCAGAGCCAAAAAAGAGTTATATTTAGTCAATTTTGCACCACAGCTTTTTGCGAAGACGGCGCTAGAGGACTATTTTTAGGGAATACCGTCATGCTGAATTTATTTCAGCATCTATCTTATGAAGAGATCCTGAAATGAATCCGATAGCTATCGGATCAGGGTGAGGATCTAAGTGAGGTATAATTACTAAGACGTTTAGAAACTAACCAATTATATGATGAAATTTGCCTTTAGCCTCAAAAACAAGCTGAAAATTGCTTTTTTACTTTTCTGTATCATGTGCTGCACCTTATTGATCCGGTTTTTGGAAGATAAAAGTGTAGAAAAGATTAATGAATCATTTATTTCAATGTACAACGACAGACTTGTTCCGGCTACAGATTTATACTTTATAGCAGAGAACCTGTATTATAAAAGTGAAATTCTTCAGGAAGCATTATCAGGAAATCCCTCAACCGGAATAGTGAAGATGAATAAACACAACCGGAGAATTGATTCGGTTATTAATAAATACGAGCTTACCTTATTGGTGAAACAAGAAAAAAGCTTTTTGAACGACCTTAAAAAGGCATTGGTTGTACAACAAGGTTTAGAAGTGAAAATATTGAACATTGCCGGAGCGGAGGGCAGGGCCATTTATGAATCGATGGGTAGAAATGCGGCAAACCAAACGCTGGCCAAACTCTCGGCACTGATTAAGATACAATCCAAGGTTGGTAATGAACTGATCAAAGGATCAGAAATATTTGTTTCGGGCACAAAAGTTTACTCTACGCTACAGGTCATTTTGGCCATCGTGATCGGGATTATGATCGTGGCGATTGTTTCAGCTTCTAATGCGGTGAAGATTCAGAGCGATAAGTTTAATTTGAACTAAGTTTCATTACCATTTTGCCACGCCCGCCTGAACGGCAGGGCAGGGAGGTACGGGAATCACGGAAAAATATGTCGATTCCGTGTTAATCTGTGTTTCCGTGGCTAACTAAGTTTCGTCATCCTCAACTGTAGTGGAGAGGTCTGTAGAATAGATTTTTGATTACTCATGATTTGTCGCCACCTACGGCGGGAAGCTTTCATGACCCTCATGATTGCTCGTTGCATACTGCAGGAGGGTTTCATGACCCTCATGATTGCTCGCTGCACACTGCAGGAGGCTTTTATGACCCTCATGATTGGTCGCTACCTACGGCGGGAATCTTTCATTATTTTTGCTCCGCCCGCCTGAACAATCGGGCAGGCGGGGCTAATTAGTTTTATTCTGCTTCGTCGTCAGTAATCAATCTGATCGAATCGTCAGAAAGTATGATTAAACGCTCCTTATACAATGAGCCAATGGTTTTTTTGAAGGCACTTTTACTGATCTGGAAACGGTGATAAATATCTTCAGGAGAACTTTTATCGCCCAGTTCGATTACACCGCCGCTCTTTTTCAATTCTTTCAGCATCATCTCTTTCGAATCGAGGATATGGCCATAACCACTTGGTTGCAGGGTTAAATCAATCTTGCCTTCTACACGGATTTTCTTGATCCATCCCTTGCGCATTTCACCCGGTTGGATGTTATCAAAAACCTCGTTATTATACAATAAACCAATGTAAGTGTTGTTGATGATGGCGTTAAAACCAAGATCGGTTTCTTCGGTAATCAATAAACTCACTTCATCACCTTCTTCAAAATCGAAGCCATCTTCTTCCACAAAATCGTAGAGTTTAGAAGAAGCCAATAAGCGGTCGTTACTTTCGTCGAGATATAGGTAAACCACATATTTATAGCCTTTTTGCATCGGCCTTTTTTGTTCGCGGTCTGGCACATATACGTCTTTATCGATACCCAGATCCATAAACACACCGTCATCACCATCAGAAACTACTTTCAAAAAAGCAAAGTCGCCTACTTCGGCATAAGCTTTTTGAGTTGTTCCGGTTAAACGGCCATCTTTTTGTACAAAAACAAAAACGGTAATGTTATCGCCTATTTCTACGCCATTTGGAACGTATTGGTAAGGCAGGATTACCAGTTTATCGCCGTCGGTTAAGTTTAATCCAGCTTCTGTTTTGCTTAAAATCCTTAACTCGTTGTATTTTCCTATTTCAATCATGTGTTTTGGGTTTAACCATTTTCTTCAATGGCTTTTGCTGCAAAGTTAACAATGTTTAGCGGCAAATTGGTTTTTAAATCGTTTGGAAAGGTGCTGTAGTCTTTCATCGGGAAATGTAGCCGGGCTGTTCGCTAAATCCCCGATGAAAAATCGGGGCATATCGCTGCCATCCCGTTTAAAATGAGCGCTTGTGTTGCGAATACACCTAATTAGAACTTGCAGTGAAAAAAAATATATATTTTAGCGGCTTATCTAATATTAAATCTACAATATGAACAAGCAGATTCCTCCATTTTTTTTAAGCGACGAGTATTTTATTGATGAGAAAGTAAACTTTTTAAAGTTTGCAAACGAGTACAAAGTGTATAACGATCAGGGCGCTCAGATCGGGATTATTAAACAGCGTATTTCTGGCTGGCAAAAGGCTTTAACCTTATTGATTGATAAGCGTATGATGCCTTTTAAATTAGAAATTACCGATACCAACGACCAGCTACAGGCCACCATTACCAGAGGCTGGACGTTCTGGATGTCGAAAATTATTGTTACCGATCCGCTTGGTGTTGAAGTGGGTATTATTAAACAAAAATTTAAGTTCTTTAAACCCACTTTTACCATTTCGAGTCCAACATCGGGTGAGGAGATTGCCAAAATATCTGGCGATTGGAAGGCCTGGAACTTTAGCATTACCAATAATGCAGGTGCTGAGATGGGCAAAATAAACAAAAAATGGGCTGGCGCTTTGAAAGAAGTTTTCACTACGGCCGATAAATACAATGTTTCTATCGATCCCAGTTATGCCGAAAGTAATCAAAAGGTTGCGATTGTAGCCACAGCGATTACCATTGATATGGTTTTGAAGGAAAGCAAATAATTTAAATGACTGAATGATTGAATGATTGAGTGATTGAATGTAAGGAAGATTGATTTAATTAAAATCCCGCTAAAACATTCACTCACTCAAAATTCAATCACTCTCTAATTAATTATTGAATGAGTGGATAATTGAATGTAAGGAAGATTGATTTAATTAAAATCCCCCTAAAACATTCACTCACTCAAAATTCAATCATTCTCTAATTAATTATTTTCTCATTTAATCATTTCTTTCGGCTAAATTTGGCATCTACAATTTAAGGTATCTTCATTGATATGGAAAAAACCAAAGGAGCCAAAAAGCCGAGTATCTTCAGTTTACTTGGAAATTACAGGGGCTTAATTTTTATGCTGATCCTCTTTGCATTACTCAGTAATGGCATCAACCTGCTTTTACCGAAGATTATTGCAAGCGGTATCGACTCTTATACCAACAAAACTTTCAATCTTCAATCCATCCTGTTCCAGTTTTCATTGGCGATTGTACTGGTTTTTATCTTTACTTATTTACAGAGTATTGTACAAACCTATGCTTCTGAACGTGTGGCTAGAGATTTGAGAACCAGGTTGTCTGATCAGATTTCGCGACAGAGCCATGCCTATATTATTCAGGCTAACCCCTCGAAACTGCTCACCAACCTTACTGCCGATGCCGATTCGATTAAGATGTTTGTTTCGCAGGCTATCGTTTCCATTTGTTCATCTATCTTTTTAATTGTTGGCGCCAGCATTCTGCTGCTCATGATCAACTGGAAACTGGCACTTTGTGTAATCGCCATTGTACCGATTATTGGCGGCGCGTTTTTCTATGTATTGAGCAAGGTTAGGGTACTTTTCAAAAAGAGCAGGGAGGTGATAGACTGGTTGAACAAGGTCATCAGCGAAAGTATTTTGGGATCGGCATTAATCCGCGTAATCAATTCACAGGCATTAGAATACAATAAGTTTTTAGATGCGAATGCCAAAGCAAGGGATTTAGGGATTTCCATTCTCCGCATGTTTGCGGCACTGATTCCGGTTATTGTTTTTACCGCCAATTTATCTGGTTTATGTATTTTGGTTTTGGGTGGTCACTTTGTAATTACCAATTCGATGACCCTGGGAGAGTTTACCGCCTTTAGCAGTTACCTTACCCTTATTATATTCCCCATTCTGGTAATCGGTTTTATGAGTAATGTGATTGCACAGGCCACGGCCTCTTACCAAAGGATTGAAAGTGTACTCAATGCGGCGGAGATCAACCATCCCGGTACATTAACTACACAGTTGAATGGGGATGTGGAAGTGAGAGATATTAGCTTAAACTTTGGACAAAAACCAATTTTAAAATCGGTTTCATTTTCGGCAAAGCCAGGTTCTAAAACTGCGATAATTGGTCCAACAGCTGCGGGAAAAACACAACTGCTTTATATTTTAACGGGGTTGATTGATGCCGATTCGGGCGCGGTATTATTTGATGGTGAAGAAATTAAACAATATAACCAGGAAAATTTTCACCAGCAGGTAGGTTTTGTATTCCAGGACAGCATTATGTTTAACATGAGCATCAGGGAAAATATTGCCTTTAGCGATACCGTTACGGATGAATCTCTGGCCAAAGCCATTGCCACTGCCGAACTTAAAGATTTTGTAGATGCCTTGCCCGATCAATTGAATACCATTGTTTCGGAAAGGGGTAACAGTCTTTCAGGCGGACAAAAACAACGGATTATGCTGGCCAGGGCCTTGGCTGTGAATCCTAAAATTTTGTTGCTTGATGATTTTACAGCCCGTGTAGATACGAACACGGAAAAAAGGATTTTAGAGAATATCCAGCAGAATTACCCTGGCTTAACTTTACTTTCGATTACCCAAAAAATAGCTTCTGTTGAACATTACGACAAAGTGATCTTGCTGATGCAGGGCGAAATCATTGCAGAAGGAACCCATCAGGAATTGCTGAAAAGCAGTCCTGAATATGTTCAGATTTACAATTCACAACAGAGCACCAGCAACTATGAACTACAATCTTAACCAGCTTGGCACCAAGCAGGAAAAGCAATCTACTTATAAGGCGTTAAAGAGTCTGCTTAAACTCATCTCTGCTGAGCGGAGAAATCTTTGGCTGGCGTTGATTGCCATTTTGGTGAACTCGGGTTTATTGCTTTTAGGTCCGCTATTGGTAGGCCATACCGTTGATACCTATATCCGTACCAAACAGTTTCATGGTGTGCTTATTTTCGGCGGTATATTATTGGTGATGTATATGATTGCCATGGTTACCGGTTATACCCAAACCAGATTAATGGGCGGGGTAGGCCAGCGCATGTTATATACTTTACGCAATGCCATTTTTAATAAATTACAGGAATTGCCCGTTTCGTTTTTTAACCAGAATAAAGCTGGCGATCTGATCTCAAGAGTGAATAACGATACCGATAAACTCAATCAGTTTTTCTCACAGTCGTTAATGCAGTTTATTGGTAGCATCGTAACCATGATCGGTGCCGGTATTTTCCTGCTTTCGATTAATGTTGAATTGGGTGCGGCAACATTGTCGCCTGCAGTGGTGATTGTACTTTTTACGGTGGCTTTATCGCCATGGGTAAAAGGAAAGAACGCCAAAAACTTAAAAAGTGTTGGCGGAATGAGTGCCGAAATACAGGAAAGCCTGAACAATTTTAAGGTGATCATTGCATTTAACCGAAGAGATTACTTTAGAAAACGTTTTGATGAGGCCAATACCGAAAACTATAAAACGGCCATTGGCGCAGGTTTGGCCAATAATATTTTTGTACCGGTTTATGGTCTGCTATCAAGCATCGCGCAGTTGATTACCTTATTATTCGGGATACATCTGATTTCTACAGGCAACTTTACATTGGGTTTATTGGTGAGTTATATTGCTTATACCACCAATTTTTATAATCCGCTAAGGCAACTGGCTGCCCTTTGGACCAGTTTTCAGGTGGCCATGGCGAGTTGGGACAGGATATCGCAGATCTTATCCTTAGAAAGCAATCTGAAACAGATAGCGGTAAATGAAACCGTTACGTCTGATGCTTTACTGGAGTTTAAAAACGTACATTTTTCTTACGACGATAGTAAGGAAATTCTCCACAATATTAATTTGAAGTTCGAAAAAGGAAAAACCTATGCGCTAATTGGTCCAACCGGAGGAGGAAAAACCACTACGGCTTCGCTAATCTCCCGTTTATACGACGCCACAAAAGGAACGGTTTTGTTAAATGGTAAAGATATCCGTTCTTTTTCTGCTGAGGAAAGAACACAAAAGATCGGTTTTATTTTACAGGAGCCATTTTTATTTACCGGAACAGTAAAAGAAAATATTTTGTATGGCAATAGTCAGTATAAAAATGTAAGTGATGCGGAACTGGAGAAAATAATTGAAGAAGCTAATCTGAACGCACTATTGGCCATATTTGATGAAGGATTAAATACACCGATTACTTCCGGATCAGACAGTATCAGCCTGGGGCAGAAACAATTGCTTGCCTTTATGCGTGCGGTTTTACGTAATCCTGAATTATTGATCCTTGATGAAGCTACAGCAAATATTGATACCATAACCGAACAGCTTTTGGGCAGCATTTTGAATAAACTTTCGAAAGAAACTACCCTTGTGATCATTGCCCACCGTTTAAATACCATCGGAAATGCCGATGAAATCTATTTTGTAAACGAAGGGGAGGTGCAAAAGGCGGGAACACTGAACGATGCACTAAACATGTTACTGAAAGGGAAGCGGGTAAGTTAATATCTTTACATTGGTTAGTCGGGATTTGTAATCTCGACTGTTTGAGTTGTGGATTTGCAATCCACCAAAGGATTAAAAATCCTTAGTTCATATGACGGGATTACAAATCCCGACTAACAATAATAAAACACAAATGAAAAAATATTTCTTCTCTCTGGCATTTTCTGCCTTAAGCATGGTCTCTTTTGCACAAAGCAATGGTCAAAATCTTTTTGTTCAGGACAGTTTAAAGGTGATTTCTGCACAGTTTAAGTTTACAGAAGGTGCATCGGTTGATAAAAAAGGCAACGTTTTTTTTACCGATCAACCCAACGATAAGATCTGGAAATATGGCATTGATGGCAAACTAAGCTTGTATATGGATAAATCAGGCAGGGCAAATGGTACTTATTTCGATAAGAAAGGCAACCTGATTGTTTGTGCGGATGAAAACAACCAGATCTGGTCTATCGATAAAAACAAAAAGATAAAGGTACTCTTTAGTGATTATGAGGGTAAAAAGGTAAACGGGCCAAACGATATCTGGTTAGATGCGAAGGGCGGTATTTATTTTACCGATCCTTATTATCAACGCGATTACTGGACGCGTAAATCGCCTGAAATCGAGGGACAGAAAGTATATTATCTTCCCAAAGGAAAAAAAGAAGCCATCGTAGTTGCTGATGATGTGATTAAACCCAATGGTATTGTAGGTACTCCGGATGGTAAATTATTATATATAGCCGATATGAACGCTAATAAAACATACCGTTATCGCATTGGTGCCGATGCCAAATTAACAGACAGGCAACTTTTTGTTAACCAACATTCGGACGGGATGACTTTAGATAGCAACGGGAACGTTTATGTCACTGGAAAAGGAGTGAACATTTACAAGCCTAGCGGAGAAAAAATTGGGCATATTGATGTACCCGAAGAGTGGTGTGGGAACATTTGTTTTGGTGGAAAGAACAAAAATATGTTGTTTATCACGGCTTCAAAATCGCTTTATGTAATTCCAATGAATGCAAAAGGAATAGAGTAATCACTCATTATAGCCGTTTAACGGCACATAAAGCCAAAATAATAAAGATGAATTGAGTGGAAATTTTTTTCTGTTCAGTTTATTCAAACCCGAAAAATATTAAACGCATTAATTAGTTTTGGGCTTCCTACTTATAGGGATAGACGACTATGAAAAAGCCCTCTCAGGATTGAAGGGCTTTTTTACTTTTACAGGCATCCTTAAAATAAGATTTCAGGCTAAGTAGTAATAGGCCCTTCGACTCCGCTCAGCGTGACAGATTGATATTCAATTTTAAGATTTAAGGTTTTGCATATAACCTGTTGGTGTTACCCCAAATTCTTTTTTAAAGGCCTTGGTGAAGTACGATTGTGTTTGTATGCCGATCCGGTACATCACCTCTGTCATTAATACATCTTCGGTTTTCATAATCTCTATGGCTTTTCTAAGTCGTGCAGAACGTACAAATTCCCCGATAGACTGACCTGTTATCGATTTTATTTTCTGGTATAACTTGGTTCTGCTCATGCCGATTTCTTTACAGAGATAGTCGATATCCATTTCAGGGTTGATCATTTCAGCATCAATAATCGACAATAATTTAGTGATGAAAGCTTTGTCTCTTTCCGAATGGGCAAGTGCTTTGGGTTCGGTATCTTTATTTTTTAAATAGTGATCTTTCAATTTCTGCCTTTGCTCAAAAATGTTTTTGATGGTGAGCTGCAACAGGTTAATGTTGATGGGTTTGGTGAAATACAGATCAGCCCCCGACTCGGCACCTTCAATTTCAGCTTCAACACTATTTTTCGCCGTAAGCATTAAAAATGGAATATGGCTGGTTTCAATATCTTCCTTAATACGCCTGCAAAAATCGGTTCCATTCATTCCAGGCATCATTACATCACTGATAATCAGGTCTGGTAGGTTATTTTTAGCCTGTTCAAGTCCCGAATGGCCATCCGAAGCTTCGGCAATGCTGTAAAAGGGGCTTAAGGTATCCTTTAAAAATGTTCTTAGCTCTTCATTGTCGTCTACAATCAGGATACTTGTGGCAACATCTGCAGGTGTCTGTTCTATACTGGCATGTAGCACCTCAGTTTCCGAGCGATAATTGATGCTTTCTAATCGTGTTCCTCCAGGTTCATTATTTTGGCTAAACTGTTCGTTTTGTGTATAATCCGCTTTGCTACCTGGGATACCGATAATAATTTCTGTTCCATTATTCCGTTCGCTGGATACCTTTATTAATCCTTTATGGAGGATAGTTAGGCTTTTTACGAAAGCCAAACCAACTCCTGAGCCCAGATGTGTTTCGGTAATCCGGTAATAACGTTCAAATAAATGCTGGATAGAATCTTTAGAAATCCCGATTCCACTGTCGATTACGCGGAAAAAGATATAAGAATTGGCTTCATAATCACTTTTGATTACCAATTGGTTTTCGAAAGCCGGTTGGTGGGCATTAAGATCAGTAAAAACCTGAAGTTTAAGTGTTCCTCCGGATTTAGTGTATTTGATGGAATTGTTGATCAGGTTGAGGATGATTTTTTCGATCACCTGCCTGTCGAACCAGATATCGGCAGGGATATTTTCCTTTTCTACGGTAAAGCTGAGCTCTTTTTTAGCGGCCATTTCCGAAAACTCTTCGGCAACCTCATCGATAAACAGGTTGAGGTTGCCATTTACTACGTTTAACTTTAAAGCCCCTGAAGCCGTTTTTCTGAAATCCATCAGTTCGTTAATGAGCCTTAATAAGCGGTTGGCGTTGCGGTGGATTGTATTGTAGTATGTTTGGAAGCTTTCTTGCGTATCTTCTCTTAACAGGCGTTCTATCGGCCCTAGTATTAATGAAAGTGGTGTGCGGAACTCATGCGAAATGTTGGTGAAAAACTGAAGCTGTGTTTGATGCATTTCTTCCCTTTTTTCTTCTTCGATTTTTCGGATTTCGAGCCTGCGTTTAAAACTTAATGCTAAATAAGTTAAATATAAAGCGGTGACAATAACAATGAGCCTAAACCACCAGGTTGCCCAAAACGGAGGATGGATTACGATTTTTAACACAGTGCCATTTGTATTCCAAACATTATCATTGTTTGATGCTCTTACGCTAAAGGTATACGTTCCGGGATCGAGGTTGGTGTAAAAGGCCTGTTTCACATGGCCTGCAAAAATCCAGTCTTTATCTTCACCTGCTAGTCTGTAGGCATAATTGTTATTTTCGTTCGCTACGTAATTTAGACTGGCAAAACGGAAAGATATGGAGGCCTGGTCATAATCCAGCTCGATTTCTCTGGTGTAGCTAATGTCGTTTTCCAGAACAGAGCCTTCGGCATTGGGCAAAATCTTTTGATTGAAAATCTGAAACTCCGTGAGGTAAACGGGGGGAATAAACCTGTTGGTTTTGATATCGCCGGGAAAGAATGAATTGAAGCCATTTATCCCGCCAAAAAACATTTCTCCATCCCGAGTTTTTAAATAAGCATTGGTCTCGAATTCAAGCCCTTGTAAACCATCGCCGGTATTGTATTTTTTAAAGGTTTCGTTTTGTGGGTTAAATCTGGTTAATCCATGAGCAGTAGATATCCAAAAATTGCCTTTATCATCCTCGATAATTCCTTTTATAAATTCGGTAGATAGGCCTGCCTTAGTGGTATAAAGCTCAAATTTGTTTTTGGTCCGGTTAAAACGGTAAAGTCCAGCCTGACCGACCCACAAATTTCCTTTGCTATCGATAAAAATTACCCTTAAATCCGGCTTTTTTCCATTACCCATAAAATAATGGGTAAACACTTGCGTGTTGAGGTTATAACAGTTTAAACCACCATCATCAGTGCCTATCCACAGGTTTTTATATTGATCTTCATTAATGGAAACAATGTTGTTGCCCGATAACTGACTGCCGTTTTTTCCTTCCGTAATGCGTTTAAACAATTTGCTTTGCGCGTCAAAAAGATTGAGCCCGCCATAATAGGTGCCTATCCAAATGTTTCCGTTGCTGTCTTCGAATGATTTTTGAACATAATCCGAAGAAATGGAGCTCGGATTGGCACTGTGGTTAAAACGGGTAAAAGAGCCATCGCTGTGCATCAGGTTTAATCCACCGGCCCATGTACCCACCAGTAACATGTTGTTTTTTACCTCTGTAATATCGAGGATGGCATCGGCCCCAATGCTATTTTGGTTAAAAGGATTGTAGCGGTGGTGAATAAAAGTTTTACTGGTTTTGTTATAGATATCGAGTCCGCCACCATCTGTTCCGATATAAATATTGCCGGCTTTATCCTCATGGAAAGCCCTCACGTCATTATAACTTAGGCTGTTTTTGTTAGGCTCCTGACGAATCAGCTTAAATTTTTCAGCTTGTGGACTGTATAGATTTACTCCACCGCGGTGTGTACCAATCCATAAGTTTTCCTGCTGATCGATAAAAAGCGACGAAACGGTACGTTGCGATAAACTGAAAGCATTACCAGGTTCATTCTGGTAATGCGTAAATGTTTCGGTGTTTGAATTAAAAAGGTTTAAACCTCCGTTGATGCCACCTATCCATAAGTTTTTTTCTTTGTCGAACACAATGGCCCGCACCAGATTGCTACCGATACTGTTGCTGTTTTTTTCCTGATGCTGGTAGGTTTTAATGGTATTCTTGTCTGGGTCGAAATGGATTAAACCATTTTCTTCTGTTCCAAACCAGAAAGAACCATTTGGATCTTTTTTAATTACCCTAAAACTTTCCTTTTCCAGGCCTTTTATGGCCATTACATTACCCGATTTTGGATTTAAAACACGAATGCCCGCATCGGTGGCCATCCAGATATTTCCGCTGGTATCGCAGTATAAATCATTGATATAATCTGTTCGGTCGGTTTTTAGCTTGGATTGATAGAGGTAGGGTTTAAAGATATTCGATTTTTGATCAAGTAAGTTGAGTCCGTTGCCATAAGTACCTACCCAGATTCCTTTATTGGTTTCTTTAACCGAGGTAATGATGTTATTGGTCTGATTTTTTTTGTCTTTGGCCCGATAAGTTAAAAAGTTGTTCTTTTCGGCATTAAACTTATTCAATCCGTCTGAAGTACCGATCCATAAGATATGGTTTTTATCTTCAAAGATGCACCTGATAAAATTATCGCTGATACTGTTCTCGTTTTTGCTGTGTTTAAAAACGGTGATCTGGTTGCCATCGTATTTATTCAGGCCATCGCGTGTGCCAAACCAAATAAAACCCCGGTGATCTTGAAATATACATTCGATAGTGCTGTTCGATAATCCGTCTTCTACACTAACATGTTTAAACTTTAGGTTTTGTGCGCCAACGTCTCCTATCGAAAAAATAAAGAGGAGCAGGAAAAAGGATTTCGTTAGCGTATTCATTTAAAGGTTTGGTCAGGGAGTTCTGAAGCGATAAAGATAATTGATTTTTTAGCAACGTTTGTTAAAATTGCTGTGGTAGTTCTTTTCTTTTGCATTAGGATCCCCGCCTGCGCGGGGATGACGCATGAGGGGATTAGTGCGATCGTCATTCCCAACCCGATTGGGAATCTTAACGCTGTGTTAGGCTTGCAGGTTGCATTAGGGTCCTTGCCTGCGCGGGGATGACGCGTGAGGGGATTAGCGCGATCGTCATTCCCAACTTGATTGGGAATCGTAATGCTGTGGTAGGTTTTTCTTACGCATTAGGATTCCGGCCTGTGCGGGGATGACGAATGAGGGGTTAGAGCTGTCGTCATTACCAACTTGATTGGGAATGGTAATGCTGTGGTAGGTTTTTCTTACGTATTAGGATTCCGGCCTGTGCGGGGATGACGCGTGGGGGGATTAGCGCGATCGTCATTACCAACCCGATTGGGAATCTTAACGCTGTGTTAGGCTTGCAGGTTGCATTAGGGTCCCCACCTGCGCGGGGATGACGTATGAGAGGGTTAAACCAATAATATGTCGATTAGCACAAAAGAAATGAACAATAGCACAAGACGGATAATGGGATAAATCCTTGATTTGTATCGTTAATTCTAACCATAATATTCTATGCACATTTTTACATCTTTCATCAAGAGTAACAAGCGGATGTTAATGCTTTTACTACTGATTTTTACCCATGGCTATCTTTTTGCTCAACAGGCTATCATTACCGGTGTTGTTAAAACAGCACCCGATAATTTGGGTATGCCTGGCGTAAGCGTTCGCTTAAAAGGAACAGCGATTGCTACCTCAACTGATGCCAATGGAAACTTTAGCATTAAGATACCAGCTAAAGCGGGTATCCTCGAATTTACCTCTGTGGGTTATAAAGTACAGGAAGTTCCTGTTTCTAAAACCACTGCTTTAAACATCACTTTAATGGAAGATGCTTCTACTTTAAATGATGTGGTTGTGGTAGGTTACGGAACTACGCGAAAACAAGACCTTACAGGCTCTGTAGCCGTTGTAGGGGTGAAAGATTTTCAAAAGGGAAGTATCAGTACACCAGAACAGATGTTGTCGGGTAAGGTGTCGGGCGTTTCGATTACCTCAAACAGCGGTCAGCCGGGAAGTGGGAGTACGATCCGTATCCGTGGTGGTTCTTCTTTAAATGCGAGTAACGATCCTTTGTTTGTAATCGATGGCGTACCCTTAGAAAGTGGTGGCGTTTCGGGGGCATCCAATCCTTTAAGTTTTATTAATCCGAATGATATTGAAACTTTCACGGTGTTAAAAGATGCCTCGGCAGCGGCCATTTACGGTGCCAGGGCGTCTAATGGGGTAATCATCATCACCACAAAAAAAGGATTGGGCGATGCCTTAAAGGTGACCTTTAATTCAGTGAATTCTGTTTCCAAATTAAGCAAGCAGCTAGATGTACTAAGTGCTGATGAAATCCGCTCCATTGTGAACGCTAAAGGTACCTCGGCACAAAAGGCGCAATTGGGAACTTTTAATACCAACTGGCAGGATTTGATTTACCAGGATGGTTTTTCTACTGATAACAACATCAGCATTAGCGGAGGAATTAAAAAACTGCCTTACCGTTTATCGCTGGGTTATCAAAATCAAACAGGTGTATTAAGGACGGATGAGTTGCAGAAAACTTCGGCAGCTGTTGTTTTCAACCCAAGGTTTTTTGATAATCATTTAAAACTGGATATCAACCTGAAAGGAAGTATGCAGAACACACGTTTTGCAAATACTTCGGCAATCGGTGGAGCGGTAAGTTTCGATCCTACGCAGGCTACTTATACCAACCGATCTGATTATAATGGTTATTGGGAGTGGTTAGATCCAAGTACACCAACCGGCCTGGTTAATTTGGTTGGCCGTAACCCGGTTGGGTTGTTAGAACAAAGGGAAGATCGTGCAAAACCAATGCGCAGCATTGGTAACCTTCAACTGGATTATAGTTTTCACTTTTTGCCAGAATTGCATGCCAATTTAAATGCCGCTTATGATGTTGCTTCGGGTAAAGGAACGGTTTCTGTAGATCCAAATGCCGCCGAATCTATTTTAAGCAATGGCGTAAGCAATCAATATAAGCAGAACAGAAGAAATACCGTTCTGGATTTTTACCTGAACTATATTAAAGAATTTAAATCGATTAAAAGTAGGGTAGATGCCACCGCAGGTTACTCTTACAATGATTATTTAACAACACAGTATAACTATCCAAGTTTTGATGCTTTTGGGAATAAAGTAGTGAATTCTGATCCTGCTTTTGCTTTTAACAAACCCCAATACCGTTTGATTTCTTACTTTGGAAGATTAAATTACAACTATGATGATCGGTTCCTGTTAACGGGAACAATCCGTCGGGATGGTTCATCCCGTTTCGGTCCTTCTTTTAAATATGGCGTTTTCCCATCTGCGGCCTTAGCCTGGACGATTAAAAATGAATCTTTTCTGAAGGATAGCAAAATCGTTTCTGCATTAAAACTGCGTGTGGGTTACGGCATCACCGGTCAGCAAGATGGGATTGGCAATTACGGATACATGTCTACCTATGGTTTGAGCGCCTTAAATGCCTCTTATCAGTTTGGCAATACCTTTTACCAGATGTACCGCCCAAGTGCTTACATCGCCAACATCAAGTGGGAAGAAACTGCAACGGCCAACATTGGTTTAGATTTCGGATTTTTGGATAACCGCATTACGGGTACTCTCGAAGTTTACCGCAAAAAAACCAGCGATTTATTGAATTTAATTCCCCAGCCTGCCGGAACAAACTTTGCCGCAACGGCAATTGTAAACGTGGGCGATATGGAAAACAAAGGCGCCGAGTTAACCCTGAATTTTAACCCAATAAAAGAGAAAGATTTCAATTGGGATTTTAGCTTCAATGCCACGTATAACAAAAATACGATTACCAATTTAACGGTGGTGCCAAACGATCCTAATTATGCGGGTTTCCCTAGCGGAACCATTGCTGGTGGTGTTGGCGGACAAAATGCCTTTATCAATGCCGTTGGCGGACCTAAAAATACTTTCAATCTGTTCGAACAAACTTACGACCAGAATGGCAACCCGATTGAGGGGGTATATGTAGATCAGAATGGCGATGGTGTCATCAATCAGAACGATTTCAAAAAAGGAAAACAGGCCGATCCAAAAGTATTTCTGGGTTTTAGCAATAATTTAAGCTACAAAAAGTGGAACCTTTCTTTCACCCTAAGAGCCAACTTAGGTAATTATGTATACAACAATAATTATAGCCAGAGCGGTAATTTAAACCAGATTTTGGGTACAGCAGTTATTTTAAATGCTTCACCAAATTACCTCACCACAAACTTTAAAACGCAGCAGTTACTGAGCGATTATTATGTCCAAAATGCTTCTTTTTTAAGAATGGACAATGTTAATCTGGGTTATGCTTTTGGGAAAATCTTAAAAACCAAAGCAAACTTAGGTTTAACTGCCAGTGTACAAAATGTGTTTGTAATCACCAAATACAAAGGTTTAGATCCAGAGGTGGCCTCTGGTGTGGATAATAACATTTATCCCCGACCACGTATTTTCTCTTTAGGCTTAAATGTTAATTTCTAGGATGATGAACTGTTTTAATACAAAATATATGAAACTACGTGTTTTACAATTATTCACACTCGTTTGTGCCATTGGTATGCTTGCCACATCGTGCAACAAATTAGATTTAGTACCCACAAATGACCTTACCGCCGATAAAGTATATACTTCGGCAGCGGGTTACAAACAATCGTTAGCAAAGGTTTATGGTGCTTTTGCGCTCACCGGAAATGCATCGGTTGGTCAGCCCGATATCCCTGTTGAAATTATCAAAGATGAAGGTAATTCCGATTTTCTTCGTTTGTACTGGAATTTGCAGGAATTAACTACCGATGAGGCGGTTTGGTCGTGGCAAAACGATGCAGGTATTCAGGGCTTGCACGAAATGAGCTGGTCGTCGATCAATTCGATTATTAATGGTTTATATTACCGTTCATTCTTCCAGATCACACTTTGTAACGATTTTATCAATCAATCTTCTGAGGATAATTTAAGTAAAAGGGGAATTGCGGGCGCCGATGCAGATCAGGTGCGTAAATTCAGGGCCGAAGCCCGTTTTATCAGGGCTTATCAATATGCGGTATTGATGGATATTTATGGCAATCCGCCACTGGTTACCGAAACTACCGAAATAGGAGGTAAGGATCTGCCAAAACAGATTGCCCGTAAAGATTTATTCGCTTATGTAGAATCAGAGCTTAAAGCCATTGAAAATGATCTGGCTGCACCAAAAACCAACGAATATGGTCGTGCCGATAGAGCGGCATCCTGGGCTTTATTGTCAAGAATGTACTTAAATGCGGAAGTGTACACTGGTACGGCCAGATATACCGATGCGATTACTTATTGCAACAAAATTACCGCTGCAGGTTATACGTTACATGGCAACTACCGCGAACTTACCATTGCCGATAACCACTTAAATACCGACGAGAATATTTTTACGATCAATTACGATGGTACCAGTACCCAAAATTTTGGTGGTACCACTTTTCTGATGCATGGTCCGGCACACGTTCCGGCAGAAGTTTCAGGATCGAACGGCGATTGGGGCGGTTTAAGAATCACACAACAGTTTGTGAATCTATTCGCTGATAAATCAGGTGCTACAGATACGAGGGCACAGTTTTACATGTCGGGACAAAATATGGAGGTGAACGATTTATACAATTCGAACGATGGTTACTCAAGCACCAAATTTCGCAATAAAACAGGCTCTGGAGGTCCGGCTCCACATCAGGATGTTGCAAAAGACTTTTCAGATATCGATTTTCCACTTTTCCGTTTAGGAGAAACCTATTTAACCTATGCAGAAGCTGTTTTGCGCGGTGGTAGTGGTGGCAGTTTAACACAGGCGCTAACTTACATTAACCAGTTGCGCACCCGTGCCTATAATGGAAGTGTAGCTGGTAATATTACTTCGAGTGCTTTAACCACCGATTTTATTTTAGATGAACGCGGCCGTGAACTTTGGTACGAAGCCACCCGCAGAACAGATTTGATCCGTTTCGGGAAATTTACCACTGCCGCCTATTTATGGGCCTGGAAAGGTGGTGTTAAAGATGGTACTGCCGTAAATGGTAAATACAATCTTTATCCATTGCCGCCAACCGATCTTTCGGCCAATCCAAATCTTCGTCAGAATACAGGTTATTAATCTACATTATCATGAAAAAATTTATTCAGATCATCTATACTTTGTTTTTAATCAGCCTGTTTTTTGGTTGTAAAAAAGAAGAAAGTACAAATATAGTTAGCCCACCAAATGCGGCTAGTCTTGCTTTTAAAAGTTCGGCCGCCAATGTGGTATTAACATCAGCCAATGATGCAAGCAATGTAGCTACCTTTAGTTTTAAGGCTGCAAACTTTGGAGTAAACATTATCCCAACCTATTCTCTCGAATTTGACGTGCCTGCCGATACTGTTGGCGCAAATGCCTGGGCGAATGCCGTAGTGGTTAAACTTGCTACAGGCACTTTTGAAAAGGCATATTTAGGAGCAGATTTCAATTCTCTTATGGCCAATCAGTTATTGTTGCCAACAGGCATTGCAAATACACTAGTGGTACGCTTAAAAGCCGAAGTAACACAGAATACCGGAACAGCTTCTAGCATCAAACCCATTTACGCTAGTTTAAGCATGACGGTTAATCCCTACAAAGCCACTATAGAATATCCCGCGCTAATGGTAAAAGGAGGCAACTCCTGGAAAACGCCAACCGCACGCACCAATGGTTTTGTGTTAACCTCTGCCAAATTTAATTCGAAATATGAAGGTTATCTCAACCTGCCAAATGCCGATGGATATGGCGGAGATGCTTTTCAATTGGTATCAACCAAAGATGCAAGCAAGGTTTATGGTTGGGGAGGTACTTCAACCACGATGAGCTTAACAGGAGGTAATTTATACCTTACCCCTGCACCAGCTTACATGAAAGTGAACGCCGATGTAGATGCATTAACCATTACCTATACGCCTGTGAAGTTCTTTATTTCGGGTGATGACAATGCCTGGAGCACTTCATCAACACCTTTAATTTACAATGCAACAACTGGTAAATGGGTTGCCGCTAATGTATCGTTAACTGCAGGCAAAACATTTGTTTTTACCTGTAATGGTGGTTACGATATCAGTTATAAAGTTGATGCCAATGGTGCATTGGTTTATGCAGGTGCACCAACCTGGGGCGGTATTAATATACCAGTTGCCAAAACAGGTGTTTTTACGGTTACCTTGGATTTAAGTGCGGGTGATGGAAATTATACGTATTCGGTTAAATAAATAAAGGTAGGATTTAACCACAGATGTACACAGATAAACACAGATGTCTTATCTGTGCGCATCCTAAACATCTGTGGATAAAGACATGGCAAAAAGTTGAAATATAACAACTGAAAATTAAGTTCAAACTTGCTTAAGAATATAAAGATGTTGAAAAAAATAAAAACCATAAACTGGCTAGGCCTTATTTTACTGCTTAGCCTAATTAATGCAGGCTGCAAAAAATCAATCAAAGGTGAAACGCAGCTTTATCCAGCTCCAGATCCCGTTGGTACTTATGCTTTAGGTGCCGATGTAAGCTGGCTCACAGAAATGGAAGCGGCTGGTAAAAAGTTTTACAATGCTGCCGGAGCACAGCAAGATCTGTTACAGATCTTGAAAGATAAAGGCATCAATACCATTCGCCTGAGGGTTTGGGTAAATCCAGCTGCAGGTTATTGCAATACTGCTGATGTTTTAGCGAAAGCAAAAAGAGCGAAAGCCATGAACATGCGTTTGTTGATCGATTTTCATTATAGCGACTCCTGGGCTGATCCGGGGCAGCAAAACAAACCTGCCGCATGGGCAGCACAGGATTTTGCAACCTTAAAGACTTCGGTTTACAACCACACCGTTGACGTTTTAACGGTTTTAAAAACCAATAAAATTGTACCTGAATGGGTGCAGGTAGGTAACGAAACCAATAACGGTATGTTGTGGAATGATGGAAAAGCCTCTGTAAACATGAAAAACTTTGCAGAACTTGTGCTTTCAGGTTACAATGGCGTAAAAGCGGTAAATCCAACGTCGAAAGTGGTGGTGCATATTTCTAATGGCTATGATAACAGTTTGTTTAGATGGATGTTCGATGGGTTAAAAAATAATGGTGCCAAATGGGATGTAATCGGCATGTCGATGTATCCTACAGCTGCAGATTGGTCGGCAAAAAATGCACAATGTTTAACCAATATGACAGATATGGTTGCTCGTTACGGATCAGAAGTGATGATCTGCGAATTGGGGATGCCAGTTTCAGAAGCTGTGGCTTGCAAAGCTTTTATCAAAGATTTAATTGTAAAGAATAAATCGTTACCAAATAATAAAGGTTTGGGGGTTTTCTATTGGGAACCGCAATCCTATAACAGTTGGAGCGGTTATAAATTGGGCGCTTTTGATGATTCGGGCAAACCAACCGTTGCCATGGATGCTTTTCTGCCTTAGAGTTGGTCTGGATTTGCAATCCGGACTTAGCAGGATACGGATTTAAAATCCGCAGTAAAAGCGTCGGGATTGCAAATCCCGACTAACAAAAAGACATATATTCACAGGCAGAAAGCATCATTTCGGCTAGTCTGGTCGAAATGAATCGTATATTAATAAAGTCGGGATTTGTAATCCCGACCAACAAACTTTATTTATGATTTCACTCAAAAAACTGTCTCTTTCACTTGCTTTTGTCTTTATGGCAATGGTTGCCAATGCCCAAAATAAACAAGGTGTTTATGTAGATGCATCGGGTGTAATCCGCTGGGAGAAAGACCATAAAGAAGCAGCTTTTTTCGGCACCAACTATACTGCGCCTTTTGCTTACGGTAACCGCGCTATTTTAAGAATGGGCGTTACAGCTGAGCAAGCGATAAAAGACGATGTATATCATTTCTCCAGATTGGGTTTAGATGCATTCCGCGTGCATGTTTGGGATCAGGAAATATCAGATGCAGAAGGTAATCTGATCAATAACGAACATTTAAGGCTTTTTGATTTCTTATTGGCCGAGCTTAAAAAACGTAAGATCAAAACGTTGGTTACACCGATTGCCTTTTGGGGAAACGGTTATCCCGAGAAGGACGAAAATACAGGGAGTTTCGCCAATAAGTATGGTAAGGATAAATCGGTAGTGACTGAAGCAGCATTTAAAGCGCAGGAAAATTACCTGAAACAGTTTTTTAAACACAAAAATCCTTATACCGGTTTAACCTATCAGCAGGATGCCGATATTTTAGCTGCCGAAATCAATAACGAACCGCATCACAGTGGCCCTAAAGAAAGAGCAACCGAATACGTTAACCGCATGACGGCAGCCATCAAAAGCGCTGGCTGGACGAAACCCATATTTTACAACATCAGCGAATCGCCCTGGTACGCCGATGCCATTGTAAAGGCAGGTGTTCAGGGGCATACTTTCCAGTGGTACCCAACAGGTTTGGTCGCCGGACATACTTTACAGGGAAATTATCTGCCGAATGTGGCAAAATATAAAATTCCTTTCGATACCATTCCAGCTTTTAAAAACCGTGCTAAAGCGGTGTACGAATTTGATGCAGGCGATGTAATGGCGCCAATCATGTACCCTGCAATGGCCAGAAGTTTCAGGGCTGCGGGTTTTCAATGGGCAACGCAGTTTGCCTACGATCCGATGGCAACGGCTTATGCGAATACTGAATATCAAACCCATTATCTAAACTAAGCGTACACACCATCAAAGGCAATCAGTATGTTAATTGCTTCAAATGTTTTTCACCAAACTTCCCGTTTAGATAGTTTGAACAATGGCAATAGTTTTGGCCCTTTTAAAATCGATTACAAAAGTTCGCTAAGTGAAATGAATAATGGTGAGGAATTTTATTATTCAAATACCACTACCTCGGAAATAACCAATGCCAAAAAATTGAAACACATTGCTGGTGTAGGAAGTTCCAAAATTGTTCAGTATCAGGGCAGGGGGGCTTACTTTATTGATCAAATTGCTGCAGGGCTTTGGCGTTTGGAAGTGATGCCTGATGCCGTTCAGATCAGGGATCCTTTTGAAAAGGCTTCACCCAAAAAGGAAGTCACACGGATTATTTGGGCCAGTTTACCAATGGATATTGATCTGCCTGACTTAGGTTCAGATTTTAAGGTGAAAGCATTAAACACAGGTAATAATTTTGATTCGAAAGCAGCGCAACATCATTTCTTGGTTAGCCCTGGTGTATATTTATTGGTGAAGAAAAACCTGAAAAGCAGCTTGAATGGGCAAAGCATTTATCAAAATATCACTTTAGGCGAATTTGTTGCGCCTAAAGCTTCTGATGGTGATGTTTTCGTTAAACATCAGCCATTATCAACAGTTTCAGAAGATATTGCTTTCCAAATCAAGGCAGAAATTCTGGGTTTAGGTTTGAAAGATTCTGCTTTTGTTCAGCTGAATGCTGGCAACCGTTGGAAAACTATCGCATTACAAAAAACGCAGGAATACGAATATTCGACATCAATCCCAGCCGAGCTGGTAAAAAATGGTTTATTTAAATACCAGATCATTGTACATAAAGTAAATGGCGATGATGTTACTTTTCCTGCCAATGTAAAGGGCAATCCCAATGCATGGGATAATGTCGAAACCCAAAGCTACCAAACAAATGTAGCGGCAAAAGATGCCCGTTTGGAAATCTTTAATGCGGGTATTGATGGGAAAAATAGCAATATATACAGTCCCGATTGGGGAAATAATAAGGTTGATTATGTTTCTGAAGAAAATCCATCAGTATTGCAGATGAAACTTTCCATAAATGTGCCTAAAAATGGTCGATTAATGGGTTTTCAAAGTTTCTTTGCAAATAAAATGGCAGGTAGGACCTCAGAACTGAGCAACATGAAAACTTTAGTCATTAAAATAAAGGCAAATACAGCAAACACAAAAGTTAAAATTGGTTTAATCGATGCTGAGGCACATTTTTTCTCTTCAGAAATGATGGCCAATCAGGAATTTCAATGGATAGAAATTCCGTTAAATCAGCTTAAAACTGATCAGCAGCTGTTGCTCCCACGTCCTTATCCAGGCTTTTTGCCACTTTATTATCAATCATCAAATCAATCTGCATTCCATTTAAAAAATGCCGAAAAACTTGAAGTTACTTTTGGTTATGGCAGCAATACCGAACCAACCAATATTGTTATCGAATCTATTTATTTAAAATAATCATCTCTATACATGTTCCGATTGAAAAAAATATGCACACTTTTTTTTATAGCTGCGCTTTTCCATTTAACTGCCCTTGCACAAAGAACCGAAATCTTGTTAGATGAAGGTTGGAAATTTTCGAAAGGGAATTTTCCAAATGCAGCCGAAGCGACTTTTAATGATACACGCTGGGAAACTGTTTCTGTTCCACACGATTGGGCCATTAGCGGACCATTCGATAAAGAAATAGACAAACAGGTAATTGCCATTACACAAAATAACGAAAACAAGGCTAGTGAGAAAACCGGCCGCACGGGAGCTTTACCTTATATAGGCGAAGGATGGTATAGGAAAAAACTGAATTTACCAGCACTTAAGGCAAATCAAAAAGTGTTGCTGCAAATAGATGGTGCCATGAGCGAACCCCGCGTTTACCTCAACGGAAAACAGGTTGGAGAGTGGAATTATGGTTACAACTACTTTTATATTGATATTACCAACGATTTAAAAGCAAATGATAATGTATTGGCCATCCACCTGAAGAATATGGCTAAATCTTCACGCTGGTACCCGGGCGCAGGTTTGTTCCGTAATGTACATTTGATCATCAAAGAGGAAAAAAGCATCGAGCAATGGGGTATTACAGTAACCACACCAATAATAAATAAAGAATTTGCCAAAGTAAACATCAAAACCAAACTAAGCAGTAAGGGGCTTCGCCTCGTAACGCAGATTTTGGATAGTTTGGGGAAACAAGTGGCAATTGACACCGCAAAATCCATTTTTGGTAAGGAAACCGATCAGAATATAGAAATCAAAAATCCTGATCTCTGGAGTCCGGAAAGGCCTTACCTGTACACCGCGGTATCGCGTGTTTATGAGGGGGCTGTTTTAAAGGATGTAGTTAAAACAAGAGTGGGAATCAGGTCAATCAGCTTTAGTGCAGCAACCGGATTTAGTTTGAATGGTCAGGTGAGAAAATTTAAGGGTGTTTGTTTGCACCACGATCTGGGACCGCTTGGTGCTGCCATTAATACAGCAGCTCTAAGAAGACAATTGACGATTTTGAAAGATATGGGCTGCGATGCCATCAGAAGTTCACACAATATGCCCTCGCCAGAGCAGCTGGAACTCTGTGATGAAATGGGCTTTATGTTTCTGGCAGAGAGTTTCGATGAATGGGCAAAGGCAAAAGTAGAAAATGGTTATCACCTGTATTTCGATACCGATGCTGAAAAGGATATTGTAAACCTGGTGCAGGCGAACAAAAACCACCCTTGTATCGTGATGTGGAGTTCGGGAAATGAGGTGCCCGATCAGTTTGGTGCCGAAGGTGTGAAAAGGGCAAAATGGCTTCAGGAAATTTTTCACCGCGAAGATCCTACACGCCCTGTTACAGTAGGGATGGATCAGGTAAAGGCTACCATGCAATCGGGCTTTGGTGCGCTCATGGATATTCCAGGATTAAACTACAGGGTGCATTTGTATGAAGAAGCCAATAAAGTTTTTCCGCAGGGCTTTATTTTGGGATCCGAAACGGCGTCAACAGTAAGCTCGAGAGGCATTTATAAATTTCCGGTTGTAAAAGGATTTGATAAACAGTATCCTGATTTTCAATCTTCATCTTACGATCTTGAATATTGCAGCTGGTCTAATGTGCCTGATGATGATTTTGTAATGCAAGACGACAAACCATGGGTAATCGGGGAGTTTGTTTGGACAGGTTTCGATTATCTTGGTGAGCCTACACCTTACGATAACAGCTGGCCATCGCGCAGCTCTTATTTTGGAATTTCCGATCTTGCGGGTTTGCCAAAAGACCGTTATTACCTGTACAGAAGCCGTTGGAATAAAACAAAGCCTACGTTGCATTTACTTCCACATTGGAACTGGGCGGGAAGAGAAGGACAAACCACGCCTGTTTTTGTGTACACCAGTTACGATAGTGCCGAACTTTTTTTGAATGGTAAAAGTCTCGGCATACGTAAAAAAGATAACTCATCACCACAAAACCGATATAGGTTGATGTGGATGGATGTAAAATACGAACCTGGAACATTAAAAGTAGTAGCCTTTGATGGCGACGGAAAACCTGTAGCAGAGGAAAAGGTAACCACAGCTGGTAAACCTTATAAAATTGTGCTCACTCCGGATCGAAAACAAATTACAGCCGATGGAAAAGATTTATCTTTTGTAACCGTATCGGTGGTTGATAAAGATGGAATTCCCTGTCCAACCGCTAGCAATGCCTTAACTTTTGAAGTAAAAGGAGTAGGGGTATTTAAAGCAGTTTGTAATGGTGATGCCACTTCATTAGAATCTTTTGTAAAACCAACGATGAAATTGTTCAGCGGAAAATTGGTGGTAGTGGTGCAGGCAGGTAAAAAAGATGGGCCAATACAATTGAGCGTTAAAGGAAAAGGGTTAGAAAATGGAAATACAGAAATTGTTTCGGTTGTTAATTAATTTTTTAGTACTGTCATTCTGAACGCAGTGAAGAATCCCACTGATGGTCTTATGTTTCTTATACAGTTGAAATGTATTACATAAAAGATTCTTCGCTGCGCTCAGAATAACAAAAAGAAAGAATTTTTTGTGCTTCTATTGTTCTACTGTCATTTTTTTACTATGAATCGTTGATTTTTAACATGTTAATTATTAATAATATCTGTTTTATATAAAAAAAATCTTAAAAGCGTAGCGTTGTGTGGGGTTTTCCATGATTATGTAGCTATAACCATCTAATTGTATAGGTACTGTTACAATTAATCTTATTGGGAATAATTTTTTAAATTAGCATATATCAAAAAACCTGATAAGCTTATGGAAAATCTAAAAGAAGAAACCAAAATCAAAGCTTTCCTCACCAGGATAAAAGCAGAGTGGCCAGGAGTTGTGGAGCGCTTTGAGTTTAAAACAGGCAGTGTAATTTACGTTCATTTAAAAGAAGGTATATCGAGTATCGACTTCCTCGGCAAACTTTCCCGTCAGGTAGAGCGTTTCGTCGATTTCAGTATGCCGATCATTTTATACCATATCGAAAGTGACGGCATGAATTTAAGATCGCACCCCATTAATTGGTACTCTTCCATCGCACAAAGGAAATCTTTATAAGTCCGGTAAATATTCGTAAATAAATACTGCTACTGTAAAATAGCGGTAACAATCCTCAAGGTTGTAAATATTTTGCATATAAAACTCAATTTTATTTGTCAGTTATTTTGGTTTTTGGGTTTTAATCCTATTTTTGATTTTTAATTTAAAAACATCCAGTATAATGAAAAACGGAACAGTAAAATTTTTTAACTCAGAAAAAGGCTTTGGCTTTATTAAAGAAGACAGCGGATCTGAGATTTTTGTGCATGCATCAGGCCTGATTGATGAAATCAGAGAGAATGATACAGTTGAATACGAAGTTCAAGAAGGCAAAAAAGGCCTTAATGCAGTGAAAGTAAGAGTTGTTTAATTCTTCCCCCAAAAGATTTTGAGCAGGATTTAGTCCTGCTTTTTTTTTGCCCCAAAATTGTATAATGGTAGCTAAATTGGGAAAGTTTTTGATTGAACAAAAAGGTTGAAAAAATTTCCTACTCATTTCTAGTTGATTACCGATCTGATTGGCTTTGCCAGTGTTTTGTATGGTTGTTTTCTGGATTGGATTTTTATTTTTGTTATTGTCGATACACTCGGCCGGAACCAAACAAATTAAATATTTTTGCAACTCTCTATTTTTTCAATTCAGGAAACTGTTATAAACAACAAATCTCTTGATCGTGGTACCTTTATGGCTGCGGCGCAGTTTGTAACGGCACTTAATTTTGATGGCGAATTTGAACTTTTGAGCCTTTCAGCAATGAATAATCAATTGGGTAATGCCAAAAAAGGTGGACTGGTGTTTGTGCGTAATGGCAAGCTTAAAATGCATCCCGAAATTTATGATCATTTGTCGCTGATCTCGATATCGTCTATCTGTGCAGGTAGTGTTTATTTCCATGGCCGCGATAAAATTGCCGCAGAAATTGTAAATCTTCCCTATAGCGATGGACTTCTAAATCTGGAAGGTGCAGAAGAGGATTATATGGCGTTTAAACGTTTGTGCAGTCCTGTTTCGCGTTTCTTTTTGTTACAGGCTAAAAAGGTACAATGGTCGGCAATCCTATCTACATTCAGGTTTTTTATGATGGATGGCATTTGGGATGTGGTCAATTTTGTGGCTCATGCCATTAACCAGGCCGATGCCGATGTGCTGGCCTGCGCACAGCTTTTAGAAAGTATGCAAAAGCAAGAGTGGTACCCTGGCTTTTGTGCCTCGCTTAAAACTTTCCATGCTTCGAGGTATCCTTTAAGTAAAATTGGTTTAGAATCTGAGCTGCCAGAAATGGCTTAAATTATTTCAGGTAATTTTCCAATAATTCGCTTATATCCTCGCCAATAGCCCTATTGCCCATATTATTAAGTTTTTGTTGCGAAGAATTGTGTTTTTCGATATAAGTAGCCTCTGTTTTATTAAATTTTAAATAACCCTGCTCAAAATAACGTTCCTCAATTTCGGTAGAAGAATCCATCGACCTAAACCATAATTTGATTAAAGAGCCTGTAATTTTATCGAAATAAAGCCAGTGAAAAGTTGCCTCAGCATCTGCATTGTCGGGCAGATCCAAACGCTTGATTTCTAATATAACGGTATCTGAATTTTGGAAAAAGTATAAAATCTTATATTTAGACGGCATGCCGCAAAAATAGGACTAAATTTTTTATCACAAAAGAGATTTTTGCTGTTTAGATTTAATATTGTTGAACTTTGATTTATATCAACAATTTCTTTGGTTGATTAGTCATTGGCTATCAGATTCCTGTATAAGTTAAACGACATGACGATTTATTTGGTAAGTTAAATTATGCTATATCTCAGTCTAATGAAAAAAGAATGTTGGATAATAGTGGCTTAATATGCTTGCGGTACTCCGTTTTGATAGTTTTAGCCGTTAATTTCATTAAAGTATTACAATATTTTAACCTTGTGTTAAAAAATGACACATTAATATAGGGTAAAGTCTATAATTTTATTAGTTTTACCCTAGCAACGCTCTTAGTCTACCCCCTATGATGAGCTATTATCCCTATAAATTCTAAACATCCCATTTTGGATAATTTACAGTTGCGTACAGATTTAGAGTTACTGGCTTCTTCCATGGAAGGCGATAGAAAAGCCTTTGCGGAGATTTTTGAACGTTACCATGATCTTCTTTATCAACATGCCTACAATAAAGTTCGGGATAGGGATGAAGCAAATGATGTAATTCAGGAAGTTTTTGTAAAACTCTGGAACATTAAGGCTGGTACCCAGGTACAAAATCTTTCAGCTTACTTGTATACCATGGTGAGAAACCAGATTTTTTCTTTGATCCAACACAAAGAAGTAGTAAGTGTTTATAGCAATTCATTCCAGGATTTTAAACAAAACGGATCAGTGGAAGCAGATTACCTGATCCGTGAAAAACAACTTAATGAAATTATCAACAAAGAAATAGCTGCATTGCCACCTAGAATGCGCGAAATTTTTGAATTGAGCAGGAAAGAATATTTAAGCAATAAACAAATTGCTGAAAAACTGAATTTATCAGAACATACTGTTGCCGATCAGATAAAAAAAGCACTCAAACAGCTAAGATTAAAGGTTGGGGGACCAGCAATGATCATCTTTTACCTGCTGAATAAATAATTCTGCTTAAATAATGTTGCTATAGTTCGTCTTTTTCTCGTGATTTTGAAAGAAAATAAATAAATCTATCTTTTTTTAGCTTTCATATCCCCGATTTATATTTCTGAACAGTCTTACTATAAAGCAGCCAACAAATGCTCCGTTATGGAAGACAATAAATTTAAAGATCTCTTAAAAAAATATCAATCAGGGTTATGTACTGAGGAAGAAGAGGCTTGGTTAGAATCCTGGTACTTAAACCTCAATGAAACCAGCAAAGAAAGTGTGCCTGCGGTTGCATTGGCTGAAGATCGTCGCAATAATTGGGCGCTGATTAACGCCAGGACGAAATATAAACCCCGGCCTATGTGGTTAAGCCTTTCGGCTGCGGCATTGTTACTTTGTACGCTGAGCATCGGGATTTATTTTTATATGATCAAATATCACGTAATAGGTACCCCTAAAGCAGAAGTTGCACAAGAGATTGCTCCTGGAGGAAATAAAGCATTTTTAACGCTGGCAGACGGACGAAGAATTAGTTTAACCGATGTAGGCAATGGAGAACTTGCCGAACAGGCAGGAATAAAAATTACCAAGGCGGCCGATGGTCAATTGGTGTATACGATTCAAGAGGAACAAGAACAGCCAAATATTCAAACGGTTACATATAATACGATAGAAACTCCACGCGGTGGGCAATACCAGATTTTACTTCCGGATGGAACGAAAGTTTGGCTCAATGCGGCTTCTTCGCTAAAATACCCAACCACATTTATAGGTGCCGATAAAAGGCAGGTAGAGTTAAAAGGCGAAGCTTATTTTGAAGTTGCACACAATAAGGCACAGCCCTTTTTAGTCATTACCCCGGCTTTTAAAACCAATGGTAAAGCACATGAGGTTGAGGTTTTAGGCACACATTTTAACATTAACGCTTATGCTGATGAACCTGCCATTATAACCACTTTGTTGGTAGGATCGGTTAAAGTGAACGATCAACTGTTGAAACCCGGGTACCAATCGGTTTTCGAAAATAATAAAATTAAAATCTCCGAAGCAGACCCCGAGGCAGCTGTTGCCTGGAAAAACGGCGATTTTGTTTTCAATGGTCAGGATGGAGAGACTTCCTTGCGGATGTTAAGCCGTTGGTATGATGTAGAAATAGATGATTCTGAAAACCTCAAAAACCTACATTTTGGTGGCGTAGTTTCCCGATCGCAGAACCTATCGGCTGTAATTAAGATGTTGCAGGCCACTGGCGATCTGAAATTTAAAGTTGAAGGAAGGAGGATCATTATGATTAAATAATGTACGTTATAATGGTTCAATAAAAAAGCCGGGAATGCTGCAAACATCACCCGGCGAAAGATTGGAACCAGACTGAAAATTTGTGAAGATTATCAACCAATTACGATTACTGCGAACCTTAAAATAGGCAGTAATACGTAGAGACCAAACTATTCAAATGTATAAAAATTTTATCGGAAATATCGGTAAGCCGCCCGGCTATGCCCTTAAATTACTGCTTATTATGAAGTTAAGCGTTGTTATCCTTATTATAACGATAATGCAAACCAGTGCTGCCGTAACTTTTGCCCAGAACATTAATATTACTGAAAAAAATGTTCCGCTGGAGAAAGTGTTAAAGCAAATCAGGTTGCAGAGCGGATATGATTTTTTTTATAACCAGGATCTTGTCCGCGGTATAAATATTAATGAACTGAGCATCAAAAATGCTTCCTTAGAACAAGCCATTCAAAAAACACTTTCTGGTTTACCATTAACCTTTTCTGTTGATAACCGGATTGTGGTGATCAGAAAATTGGACCGGTCTCCATCAGCGGTGGTAGACTCTGTAATCAGTGGAACGGTTTACGATGCCAAAACGAAAGACCGTCTGCCTGGTGTTAACCTAAAGCTAAAAAACTCGGGTACCAAAACAGTTACCGATGCGCGGGGTAATTTTCGGATTACCGCGGTTAGAGGAGCCATATTACAGGTGAGTTATGTGGGTTACGAATCGAAAGAAGTAACCGTTACCGGTACCAGACTGGATATTGCGCTTAACGAAACAGCACAATCGTTGAGCGGAGTGGTGGTAACCGGTATTTTTGCCCAATCAAAATCTACCTTTACAGGTGCAGCCAAAACGTTTAGCGCCCAGGAACTGTCGAAAGTTTCGAACAATAATGTACTTACCGCATTAAAATCACTCGATCCATCTTTTCAGTTACCCGAAAACCTGAATACAGGTTCTAACCCGAATGTATTGCCTGATGTGGTTTTACGCGGGGGAAATACTTTGGTTGATATCAGACAGAGCGCACAGGCCGATCCTTTTAATTATCAGTCAGCACCAAATGCACCGCTATTCATATTAGATGGTTTTGAAACCTCTCTGCAACGTATAAACGACCTTGATATGAACCGGATTGCCAGTGTAACCATCTTAAAGGATGCTGGTGCAACAGCGATTTACGGATCCAGAGGAGCAAACGGTGTAATTGTAATTGAGCAGGTAAGGCCTGCCGAAGGTAAACTCCGCGTTTCGTACAACGCAAGCGTAGTGGTAGAGCAGCCGGATATAAGCGGTTACGATTTATTAAACGCACAGGAGAAATTCGATCTGGAAGACCGCACCGGTGTGTATAAAAATACCTTTAACACCACTCAAAATGCACTCGATCTGGTAAGGGAAAATCGTTTGGCTGCCATTAGAAAAGGGGTTAATACCGATTGGATTGCTAAACCTCTACAAACAGGCGTTGGCCAAAAGCATAATATTTATGTTGAAGGTGGGGCAGAAGCGGTTACCTATGGCTTAAATCTTACTTACGATCAAAAAAGCGGTGCAATGAAAGGTTCGGATAGAACGACTACAACTGCAAATTCATTTCTCAGTTACAGGCTTAAAAATTTCCAGTTCAGAAATGATTTAACATTGGGTTTTAACAAGGCGAATAACTCACCATATGGTTCATTTAGGCAATATGCACAACTGAACCCTTATTGGAGCCCTTATGATGATGCGGGGAATCTTAAGGTTTATCTGGAAGAAGTAATCGATCCTCAAACAGGATTGAGGGTTGGTTCTAATTTAACCGATTTTTACGATAATTTAAACGGATATGTTGGCCGTCCGGTAAATCCACTTTACAATGCATCATTAAATATTACAGATCAAACCTCATATAAAAGGGTAACCAATAATTTCGAAACCCGTTGGCAGCCCAAAGATTGGTTAAGGTTAACCGCCAGGTTATCCTACAACCAACAGTCGGATGAATCGGATATCTTCTTGCCTGCTCAACACAGTTCCTTTGCCAATGTAACCACTTTCGAAAAAGGTTCTTATACCAAAGGTTATGGTAAAACGCAACGTGTTGAAGGCTTTTTAACTGGCGAAGCGAACAAAAGTTTTGGTAAACATTTCTTATCAGCTTCGGCAACCCTCAATATTCAGGAAAATTCATACAATACGCAAAGTATACGGGTGATCGGTTTTCCAAACCCAAATTTGAGTGAACTGATTTTGGGTAACCAATATCCAGCCAATACCCACCCAACTGGTACCGAAAGCCTTTCCAGATCGGTTGGTACGCTTGCACGTTTGGCATATGCGTACGATAACAGGTATCTGGTAGATGCAACTTACCGTTTGGATGGATCTTCCTTGTTTGGATCAGACAAAAGATTTGCACCTTTTTGGTCGTTGGGCGCAGGATGGAATGCACACAATGAAGAATTTTTAAAAGGAAACAACGCAGTTAACGAGCTAAGGTTAAGGTATACCATCGGTACAACAGGCTCTGAAAGTTTCGAAAGTTATAAAGGAATAACCACCAGTCAATATTACACTGATCGCGATTACCGTGGTGTTATTGCCTCTTATTTGTTGGGCTATGGTAATTCGGCACTGGCCTGGCAAAAAACGTTGAAGAGCAATATTGGTTTAGATATTACCTTGTTCAACAGGTTTACCTTAAATGCCAATTACTTTAACGAACGCACTAAAGGCAGTATTGCTTTCATTTCGAGTGCACCATCTAGCGGTTTTGCGGGTTATTATGATAATATGGGCGATGTGGTGAACAAAGGATATGAGCTTTACGGCCGATATAATATCATTGCTACTCCATCCAGCAGGAATAATCTTTCGGTATTTGCCAATGTGTTCCATGTAACGAATAAAATTGAGAAGATTTCTTCAACCATTAAAGCCTTAAACGATAGGGCAAACACAACATTGTCTTCCACGCCACTACCGCGATATGCTGAAGGGCAATCGGTTAATGTAATCTGGGGGGTAGAATCATTGGGTATCGATCCGGCATCTGGAAATGAGTTGTTCAGAAAACGTAATGGTACCATCACCACCACTTACGATCCTGCCGATCAGGTGATTATTGGCGATGCCACACCAACATTATCGGGCACTTTTGGGACCAATTTAGAAGTTAAGGGAATCGGACTAAATGTTTACCTCCGTTTTAATGTTGGCGGCGATGCCTATAACCAAACTTTGGTAGATCGGGTTGAGAATGTGAATGTAAACCAGTACAATGTGGATAGAAGAGTTGCTGAAGAACGTTGGCAAAAGCCAGGTGATGTGGCGCTTTACCGTGCAATTGTAAATTTTGCAGGCGCTGTAAACTCCAACATTACTTATGTTACTTCACGCTTTGTACAGAAAAACAACTTCATTACAGGAGAAAGTATGTCGGCTTATTATCGTTTGCCAGAGCGATTGAATAAACGTTTAGGCTTGCAAAATACCAAAATTACACTGTTTACAAGTGATGTATTCAGGATAGCCAGTATCAAACGCGAACGCGGTCTGGATTATCCTTTCAGTCGCAGTTATACGCTACAGTTGCAAACCACCTTTTAACTGACCATTAATTTTAAATGATATGAAATCTATTAAACAACTATTTCCGGCATTTATCCTGGCGATGCTGTTGTTGTTCACCTCTTGCAAAAAATGGCTTGATGTAACACCAAAAACACAGATTAAGGAGGATGCCCAATTTAGTACTAAACAGGGTTTTACCGATGCCTTATTTGGGATCTATCAAAATTCGGCAAAATCGTCTGGATATGGTCGCAATTTAACCTTTGGCTTATTGGATATTCTTGCGCAACAATATGAAAATAAATCAATAGGAACCAGCTTATACGCAAAACTGGCCGCCTATAATTATACCGATGCTGAGGTTCAAGCTATGGTTGATGCCACTTTTGCCAACAGCTATGCCAGTATTGCACAGGCCAATTATGTGCTTAAAAACGTAGATAATGGTGTGCTGGATGAAAATACCAGAAGAATAATTAAAGGAGAATCGATAGGTATGCGCGGATTTTTACACTTTGATCTGATCCGCCTTTTCTCTGATGTGTATGCAGACGGGACAAATGCGAATGCACAATCTATTTCTTATTTAAAATCGTTTACCGTTTCGCCCACCTCCAGGATTTCGGTAGGCGCTGCACTTTTGCTTTGTGAGGCCGACCTGAAAGAAGCAGAACAATTATTATCGATTAATCAAACGATAGATCCTATTTCCGATAATCAGGGAAGTACCAATCCAGACCTGTTTTTACAGTTCCGCCAGAACCATTTAAACTACTGGGCGGTAAAAGCGGTATTGGCCAGGTTATATTTGTATAAAGGCGATAAAGTGAATGCACTTAAATATGCTACCGATGTAATCAATAGTACAAAATTTACTTTTGTTAACCAGAGCACGCTAAATGTTGATCCTACAGCACTTAATTCCGATCTTACTTTTAGCAGGGAACATGTATTTTCGATTTATGTTTCAGGGTTGAAAGCGGTTGTTGACGATGTATTTAAAAATACGTTGGCGGCAGGAGATCCAACAGATTTATGGACGACAAAAGCTAACCTTAATACGATTTATCAGCCAACATTGCCTAATCATGGCACCGATATCAGATCTGTTACAGCATCAAAAAGCTTATGGAATGAAGTTTCTGCCAATGTTGTTTACACTAAAAAATACTATAGTGATAATGCAAGTAATGTGGCACAAAGGATTATTCCGGTAATTAAACTATCCGAAATGTACTACATCGCGGCAGAATCGGCCGCAACGTTTACCGATGCAGCAAAATACCTGAATGCGGTACGTGCAAGCCGTTTGATCCCAGAGATTACTGTCCCTGCGTCTACCGAGGCCTTAGACACACAGATTTTACTGGAGTATAGAAAAGAGTTTTATGCCGAAGGGCAGCTCTGGTTCTATTATAAACGTAAAAATCTGGCCTCAATAGCCAATGGAAGTGGCACAATAGTGATGACAAAGGCTAAATATATCTTCCCATTGCCTAACACTGAATTAGAATTTGGATCATCTGGAAACTAAGATTATGACTATGAAATCAATTTTAAAAAACGGGCTTGCAGTATTGGTGTTGATATCCATTATTGTTTCCTGTAGCAAAGATAAAACACTCTTGTTTGATGAGCCAACGGCTGTTTATGTAAACTCCCTGCCCGATAGTACCGAGTATACCTTTGCTACGGCACCAACCTCGAGAGTAACCGATACTGTATTAATGACTTATCGCATTATAGGTAATGCTGCTACTGTAGATCGCACGATAAATTTAGAGGTAAGAAACGGAGCAACCGCAAAAGCAGGTTATCATTACAAACTAGGGCCTGCTATTGTAAAAGCCAATGAGTTTGCAGCAACTGTTCCTGTATACGTTTACCGAAAAGCTGGTTTAAAGGATAGTACGGTCCAGGTGATTTTCGATATTAAAGACAATGCCGATCTTAAAGCAGGTTTCCCTGCACAATTACGGTACAAATTAACGATTACGGATATCCTTTCGAAACCCACCAATTGGGAAACCACCTGGAAAAACTATTTCGGGGAATACTCGCAGGTGAAATTTAGATTCCTGCTTACGGTTACCGGAAAAACCAACTGGAACAGTTCACCGCTTCCACAAGATTCGCGTTATCTATCGCAACGGGCCAGAAATGCCCTGTTAGAATACAACCAGCAAAATGGTCCGCTGATTGACGAAAACGGCGCACAGGTTTATTTTCCTTAACAACCATTATCAAACATAACATGAAGATCAATATAAAAAACTATAAGTTAATTGGCGCTTTGCTATGCTTAGTGGCCATCATGCTGCAAAGTTGTTCTAAAGATGAAAGTAATGATGGCCTTACACCGATCAATACCATATTGATCAGCGACCCGCTTTCATTAACCAATATCACGGTTTTTCAGGGCGATACCCTTAAATTGAAGCCAACGTTAACCCTAAGTATGGCGGAGAAAATAAATAAACTACAGTTCTCCTGGTTGGTGTACAACAGCAATGGCGCCATCAGTTTGGCTTCTCCGCGCACACAGATTTCCGATCAGTATGAACTCAAATATCCAATAAAAGGTGATCCTTTTATCTTAGGCGAACCCTATGTGCTGCGTTTGCAGGTAAAAGATACCGAAACAGGTGTTAGTTCATACTTCAACTACCGCGTTACCATCGGTAATAAATATGGAAGTGGCTGGCTCGTGCTGGAAGATAAGGCTGGTAAAGGCGATATGTCGTTCATTTTTCCCGACAGCTCGGTAGAACACCAGATTTATAGCAGTAGAAATACTGCGCCCTTACTTGGTCCTAAAAAACTGGAATTAACGCCTTTTGTGGTAACAGATGATATTTCTGCCGTTGGAAAAAGGTTGTATATCCTTGCTGAAAGTGGAAGCCAGGAATATAATTATTTAACCATGGTAAAAAAGTTTGATTACAGCTTTGAGTTTTTTAGCGCACCGGCTATTATTAAACCGCAAGTAATGACCTGGCTCTCTACCACATCTGGTGCCACACGCTCGCCAAACATTGGTATTGTAATCAATAACGGAAAAGCACATTCAAACCTGGTGGGTGGCTTCCCGGGCGTAAAAAAATGGGGAGATATTGCTTTAAACGATCAGGGCAATACCAATTATGCTCTGGCACCGTACACCGCTGGCGGACCAAATGTGGCCTCCATTGTTTACGACAATACGGCGCAACGTTTTTACACCATTATTGCCTTTAGTGCCACACCAGCCGCAGGATCGTTGACACCATTGCCTGCAAATGCGAGTTCGCCTGCCTTTGATATGAATAACGTGGGCATGACAATGATTTTTCAGGATTCGGCCGATGTAGTGCATAATTATAATGCCATTATGAAAAGCGGAAGTGATGCTTACCTGTTGCGTTTCAAAACGATCAATACAAGTACTGCGACACCAAATTTATCGGTAAGCAAAACTTTAATGAACGCACCGGGCATTTTAAATTATACTGCTGCTGCCGGTTCTACCAATACCGGACATATTTATTATAGCAATAACAATGTGTTATCCAGATATGAAACCGGATCGAATACCATTGTAGAAACTTACAGTTTCCCAGCGAACGAACAGGTTACGGCGGTTAAATATGCTAAATACAATTTTAACGATAAAGACGCCGTTAAAAAATCGCGCCTGGTTGTAGGTACCTGGAACGGCACCGAAGGCAAGCTTTATTACTTTGCCATTAGTCAAACAGGCGCCATGGGCGAACCAACCAAACAATTTACCGGCTTTGGTAAAATTGTCGATGTAGCTTATAAATATTAATCTAAAACAAAAAACAACATGAAATTATATCATACAACATTAAAATCGGTTTTATTTGGCGTGCTGTGCCTTGCTGGATCAACTGCCATTGCACAAACTACAGGTACCTACCAGATCAGTGGAAAATTTGACGACCTGGGTAACAACAAGGTTTTTTTAAGCACCTCTTACGATAATAAAAACATTACCGATTCGGTGGTTGCACAAAACGGAAGTTTTACCTTTAAAGGAACGGCTCCTGGCACCCTAATTTATGGCATTCGTGCCGAAAAAAAATACCTGGTACTGGCTGTTCAGCCTAATGAAAAAGTGGTGATTAACGGAAGCCTTGCAAAGCTGAATGAGGTTTCGATAACAGGTGCAAAAGACCAGCATATCTGGCAGGAGTGGACTAAAGGCTGGCAAACGATAACCGCCAGGGCTGGTCAATTGTACAAAAAGTTGGATAGTTTAGGTAAAGATGGCGACCGCACTTACGTAGATGCTGAGTTTAGTAAACTGAACCAAAGGTTGGTGGATTCAGTAGAAGTTATCGTGAAAAAATATCCTTCTTCTGGAGTAACACCTTATATCATTATCGATAGGTTTATCAATTACCCAAATTTGGAAAAAGCAAAAAGTACCTATGCTGCCTTAACAGCAGCAGGAAAAAATTCTGTTTATGGAAAGGAAATCGCGGCATCTTTAGCCATTAGCGCTAAAACCGGAATAGGCGTGAAACCTGATTTTACCTTGCCTGACCGTGATGGGAAAAATGTAACGCTGTCTTCTTTAAAAGGAAAAGTAGTGCTTGTTGATTTTTGGGCAAGCTGGTGTGCACCATGCCGTAAAGAAAACCCGAATTTGGTAAAAGCTTATGCCAAGTACCACGACAAAGGTTTTGAGATTATTGGTGTTTCTTTAGACAATAAAAAAGATGCCTGGTTAAAAGCAATTGAGGCTGATCAATTGGGCTGGATGCATGTTTCTGATCTTAAAGGTTGGAAAAGCGATTTGGCAGCAGAATATGGCATTAAAGCAATTCCTACGAGTTTCCTGGTTGATGCATCAGGAAAAATCATCGCAAAAGATTTAAGAGGTGATCAACTGGATAAGAAATTAGAAAGCATTTTAAAATAAAAAGGCTTTAGTAAGATCTGAAAGTACCAAAGCGCATCAATGACACAGTTTATTGAACAGACCCGCACCAATTGGTGTGCCTTGGTACAATTTTGGAGCTTCTAGGTGCATTGCCGAAGCTTTTAGGTTCGACGTCGGGGCTTTTAAGTGGTCGATAGGAGCTTTTAGGTGCATCGCCGATGCTTTTTGGTCCGGTGTCGGAGCTTTTAAGTGGTCGATCGGAGCTTTTAGGTGCATCGCCGATGCTTTTTGGTCCGGTGTCGGAGCTTTTAAGTGGTCGATCGGAGCTTTTAGGTGCAGTGTCGATGCTTTTAGGTGCAGTGTCGATGCTTTTAGGTCCGGTGTCGGGGCTTTTAAGTGGTCGATCGGAGCTTTTAGGTGCAGTGTCGATGCTTTTAGGTCCGGTGTCGGGGCTTTTAAGTGGTCGATCGGAGCTTTTAAGTGGTCGATCGGAGCTTTTAGGTGCAGTGTCGATGCTTTTAGGTCCGGCATCGGAGCTTTTAAGTGATCGATCGGAGCTTTTAGGTGCAGTGTCGATGCTTTTAGGTCCGGCGTCGGTGCTTTTAAGTGGTTGATCGGAGCTTTTAGGTGCAATGTCGATGCTTTTAGGTCCGGCGTCGGTGCTTTTAAGTGCTCTATCGGAGCTTTTAGGTGGTTTAGATCCCGTCGTTGGTCAGGATCTGTGATCTTGACCCGCTGTGATATTTAAGCTAGTGCTCCAACGGGCTACCATTGACAGACTCCAGTAAAGCGATCGTTGTAAGATTGCTTCGTCGGCTGAAAAAGCCTTCTCGCATCCGATAGCTATCGGATGACGATACTTTGAGGAGATTTACCATCATTATCTCCTGTCATTTATATTGATTTATAAAAGAAATTAACCCTCAGAATGACAATTATATATTTATGATACAATCTCTTTTTATAGGCATGAAAAATAAATTAAGCATAAAACTGATCATTATCTTTCTTCTTGCAGGTTTAACTTTTAGTGGTTTTGCCCAAATTACTAAAGTTGAAAACGAAATGGGGGCGATCAGTTTCGATCGCGTTGCACCATTGATTAAAGAATTAGCACAAAGTGGTGCTTACCTGAAATCGGTCGATGTAACAGGCCAACTGAACAAAACAATAAATACTAAAATTAAAATCGCCCTTACCAAACCTTCAAAAAAGGAACTTTCGGGTAAAGAGATTTACCCTGGCTTGAAACGTTCTACTTTGATATTGATTTCGAGTGGATTGCGTGCAACAGCAGTTGTATTGGATGAAGACGGTATATTATTAACCAATTACCACGTATTGGAAATGTTTGGCGATACGCTAAGAAAGAACAATCAGCCAATGTTTGCCATGACCAATGCTGGTATTTTTTACCCAATAATCCAAATTTTAGCCTGCTCAAAAGTAAATGATCTGGCCATCATTAAAATAGGTGGCTTGGACAAACAAAAGCTGAATCCGGTAGCCATTGGAGATACTGCACCAGAAGGGGCTGATATCTATGTGATGGGACATCCGGCACATATTACCTACTTTTTTAGCAAGGGCATTGTTGCCCGGAATTTTATCCGAAATCCATCAAACCAAAAAGATGATGAAGATTTTAGGATGGCGGTAACGGCCGATTACAGTTTAGGAATGAGCGGTGGACCAATTGTAGATAACAATGGAAATCTGATTGGTTTGGTGTCTTCGGCAGTTGCTTTGTATGGCAATCCACAACAGAAAATTAATCCGCAGATGTCTTTCAAAAATGCAATTCCCGTGATTGCGATCAAGAAACTGCTGGCAGAATAAATTGTAGCTTAAATATATTGTT
>NZ_JAVTSN010000056.1:0-42817 GCF_032678585.1 Pedobacter psychrodurus
GAGACGGCGTACTTCGGTAAAACCTTTAGATTATTAAGGCTAGTTAGCAAACGCCTAAAAACCCACACCAAACGTGTGTTGACACGATAATTTTACCGCACCCTGGAATAGGCACCCTGCTATCCGGCATCGGAAGTGATGGAAGGAGAAAACGTTAAAGCTTTAGCAATCATTTTCAAACTACCACTATCCCGAGGCAGCACGCCCTCCCCGATTTTTCATAAGCTTGTCCCGAAAACAATCTTCGGGAGGGGCTTGTGCTGGCGACTAAAAAAGCTTTGACGAATTTATCCGACATCGGTTCCAAGCCTTGATGTTATGCCTTTGTGTTTATTTTTTTCAATGGCAGCCATGCTTTTGCTGCGCTCAGGTTGGTTACCTTTTTATCAAGAAACCTGCGAAGCAAGCTTGAAGACCAATGAAAACACAAACACAACTGAAAAAAGGTAAGAGCCCCTTCGGCGGCGGCGCACCTGTACCGATTCTTCATCGGTAGCCGAGGCAAGACGGCGCGAAGGGCAAAACCTCGAAGGTGGTTGAACGAACGCAGTAATCACTTACAAAGAGATCCTTCGCTTACTCAGGATGACAATTACGAAGAATTCCTCTGACCCCTGCAATCTAGCCTAGTAAAAGATGAACGGATACCTTTCGACTGCGCTCCGGGAGACTGATTTAGCGTTCCGTCAGCTCTCTATAGTAAAAAAGCGTCACATTGCTTTGGCGCTTCACTCATATTAATCTGCTAGCAGGTTTAACTAACTCTCCCTTTTTTATCCTATATTTAATCTACCAAGACTTCTTAGCTCAGTTGGTAGAGCAACAGACTCTTAATCTGTGGGTCCAGGGTTCGAACCCCTGAGAGGTCACCATATTAAACCTTCCTTTTTTACCAATCTGCAAGCCATCATTACGGTTTTGCGATTGCGCTGTTTCTATTCAGTTTAATCCTGTACCTTTGCGGCTTTCTAACTGAGGTTTATTCATATTGATTCGTCCATGGGCAAAAACAGCATCGGCTCTACCATTTCGTATTTCTTTTTAGGGGAGTATTTTTCTGATGCACTGCGCACCACCATTACCGTGGTATTGCCCATTATATTGTTCTTTTACATGGGTAATCCCGAAGCGGCAAAAGGAATAGGGGTTGGGGCATTGCTGATCAGTTTAACCGATCTGCCCGATAACCGCCTCAACAAACTAAAAACAGCCTTATCCAGTATCATCGTGTTTTTTGCCACTACGCTGGTGGTGTCGTCGGTTTTAGATCAGGTTTACCTTACCGCTGTAGTGGTTGTTATTGCTGCTTTCAGCTTTTCGATGTTTGCCGTTTACGGGCAGAAACTCTCGCTCATTGGTACCATGGCACTGATTGTGTGCACTTTTGTGATGGGGCTTCACCCGGCGCGACCGCTATATTTTAGCAGTTATATTTTGCTGGGAGGCGTTTGGTATTATGTAATCAGTTTAATCCAGATTTTGCTGCGGCCTTACCGCTCGCTTCACCATGCCATTTTCGAATGCCTGATGAGCAGTGCCCTATTCCTGAACGCCAAGGCGAAAAATTACGATGTGGATATTCCGCTCGATCTGCAACAAAAGGAAGCGATAAAACTGCACATCAAGGTGAATCAGAAACATGAGCTGATCCGCAACCTGTTGCTTACCGATAAGTATGCCATGAACCCCGATAACCCTAAAGGCCGGCTGCTGTTGGAGCGGACGCGGTTATTGATCGATTTATATGAACAGCTGAATGCCGTACATTACGACTATGTTCTGGTGCGCGAGACATTGGCCACCGGACCAAGCTTAAAACTGATCGCCACCTTAATTGAATTGCTGGCCAAAGAGCTCGAACAATTGGGCAGGCACGTGCGCTCGGCCAAAGCTTATAAGGGCGAAGTGGCTACCAATATCGAATATTACCAGAAACGCGTGATGTTATTGCAGGAGATGGAGCTTTTGAACGAAAACCAGCGCAAGATTGTACTAAAAGTGGTTTCGAACATGAACGATATTGTGCGCATTATCGAAATGATCAGGGGCAACGAGCGTACGCCCGGGCAGCACTTGCAAGAGCTGAGCGGGCCGATTTCGTATCCCTTATTTATCACCGGCGACCGTTTTTCGATTAAAGAACACCTCACTTTAAAATCGCCTATCTTCAGGTTTTCGTTGCGTTTGGCCATTTGTTTCCTGTTTGGCTTTTTGTTGATCTGGCAATTGGAACCGAGTAAATACAGCTACTGGCTTTTCCTTACGCTGGTGATTGTGGCGCGGCCAAAGTTCTCGATTACCTGGAAACGGAATCTGCAGCGTTTAAAGGGGAGCCTTGGTGGCGTGGTAATCGGATTGGTGATTGTATATTTTGTGAAAAGCCCGGCGGTGCTACTTTCTTTCTCGGTGATCTTTCTGCTTGGTTTTTATGCCTTTAACCGTTTAAATTATACCATTAGTGTGCTGTTTATTACCCCCGCGGTAATTTTAACACTGGGCAGTTACCAGGGCCATTTCGACCATATTGTGCACGACCGGATTATTTTTACGGTGCTGGGCTGTGTAATCGCCATTTTTGCCACCTATCTTTTCCCGGTATGGGATAGCCGCCAGCTGAAAGCGAAAATAAGCAGAGCCACAACAGATACGCTGCATTATTTGCAGGTGGCGATAGAAAGGAAGGAAAACCTGGGTGAGAACATTTCGCGCATGGCGCGTAAGAACGCCAACCTGAGTTTATCGGCTTTGAGCGAAGCCATCGAATCGGCCAGTCAGGAGCCTATGCGGAAACACATCGATTTTAACGGCTTATACGGCGTACAATCAACCATTTATCAGATCAATGCGATTATTACCTCGATTTACCTTTCTGTTAACCATAAACCCGAGCAGGCCGATTCGCTGTTGGTCGATCGGATTGTAAGTAATTTAAGTGATGGTACGGTGATACAAAATAACGCCGAATTGGATAGTGATGAGGTATATTTGTATCACGATGGCGATCATTCTACCAAACAGAAGCTGGCACATATTGCGGCTTTGTCTTGTCAGTTTAATAGGTTTAGTGCGGGGTTTAGGGGGTAAGATATTGCTTTATTTTAATGTTGGCAGTCTGATCCAATAGCTATCAGAGGGAGTCGCATACCGCCCAGCGCTGTGCCCTTTGTGGTAAAAAAACGGAAGATGTAAAATGGAAGATGGATTTGGATCCGTGCAAATCTGTGTAATCTGTGGCAAACCATTAGGCTATGGGTTTGTTCCCGCAGATAAGATATCCGCCCAACTCTGTGCCCTCTGCGCCTTTTTCTCCGTGCCCTTTGTGGTAAAAAAACGGAAGATGTAAAATGGATGATGGATTTGGATCCGTGCAAATCTGTGGCAAACCATTGGGCTATGGGTTTGTTCCCGCAGATAAGATATCCGCCCACCTCTGTGCCCTCTGCGCCTTTCTCTCTGTGCCCTTTGTGGTAAAAAAACGGAAAATGTAATTGGATCTGCGTAAATTTGCGTAATCAGCGGGAGACTATAGACTACAGGTTTTTTTCCGCAGATTTAGATGATTACCGCAGATAAACTTTTCACCCAGCTGTGCTCTCTGCGCCTTTCTCTCCGCGCCCTTTGTGGTTAAAAACGGAAAATGTAAAACGGATGATGGAATTGGTTCCGCGTAAATCAGCGATATCAGCGGGAGACCGTTAGAATATGGGTTTGTTCCCGCAGATTAAATGAGTTGCTCTTCAGATGTTGTCAGCCTGATCCGATAGCTATCGTATGGAATCGAAGACCCTTCCATACGTAATTTATTGAAGTGTAATCCATCGTAAAACTAGAGTTGTCAACTTCTGTACGTTGTGCCTATTTAAAGTTGACAACTCACTAATCCTTATGCCTTCAACTGCCCCAACAACTCCTTCTTGTACAATTTACCGATAGGAATAAAGGTTTGGTTCGAAATCACCAGCATATCCTGTGCAATGCGGTTGATGTGCTGTTTATTGACCAGGAAAGAGCGGTGCACCTGTACAAATAACCTGGGGTCGAGTTTTTCTAACATGCTTTTTAGGGTATGGTAAATCACATGTTCCTTTTCGGTGGTGGTAATTTTAATATAGTCTTTTAAACCTTCGATGTACAGGATATCCTGCTGTTTTAAGTTAATGAGTCCTTGTTTATCTTTTACCAGGAGGGTATCTCCAGGAGTTTCTGTTTTCGATTTCAGCAAGCCCGTTTTTTCGATGGCTTTTTCAAAGCGGTCGTAAGCAAATGGTTTCAGGAGATAATCTACGGCATGGAGTTCAAAACCTTCAAAAGCATACTGTTTATAAGCAGTGGTAAAAATCGTAACCGGTGGCTCGCTAAGTGCTTTTAAAAAGGTGATGCCGTTTACCAATGGCATTTCGATGTCTAAAAACAGGATATCCACTTTGTTTTTATTGAGGTATTCGAAAGCTTCTACCGCATTGCGGTATTTAGCTACGAGGCTAAGGCCGGCAGTTTGGGCAATATAATGTTCGAGCACCTGATGGGCGAATGGCTCATCATCTAAAATCATACAGGTAATCATAGCGCTATGGTCAGTTTTGCGGTAAAAATATGGTTCTCTTCGCTGAAGGTTATTTCATGTCTGTTGGGGTAGTACAATGCCAAACGTTTTTTAATGTTTACCAGGCCTATGCCCCCAGGCATTTTTTGTTGCTGAAAAGGGTTATCGGTCAGGATTTCGTTACTGATGCTGAAGGAAAGGGAATGTTCATCAACGCTTAAATCGGCCTGTACGAAGCTGTTGTTCTCTAATTTATGTTTGCCATGTTTAAAGCTATTTTCTACAAGTGGTAAAAATAAAAGTGGTGGCAACTGGAGCTGCGCCGGCACCGATGGGGCATTAAACCTTATATTGGCTTCGGGAAATTTCTTTTGTTCGAGCTCGAAGTAACCTGATAGAAAATCAACTTCGCCTTTAAGCGAAACCGTTGGCTGATCGCAATCGTACAGGATGTACTGCATCATTTGCGAGAGCAGCAGAATAAACCTGGGTGTTTCTTTCGATTCCGTTAGGCTCATGCCATACAGGCTATTGAGTGTATTGAACAGGAAATGGGGCTGCAACTGGTTTTTAAGCATCACCAGTTGTAAGTTCAGGTGATCGGTTTCTACGCGGTGCCGCTGCAACTCGTTGGTATAAGAGAAACGCGAAAAAGCAATGCTCAGGAAGGCAATAAAATCGGTCATGATCATATTCCAGTCGATAAAATACCCAGCTGATTCTGTGCGGAAGAAATAATTTACCGGATTGCCTTGCGTAAGCTTCGCGAATACCCAGGCTACAGCGATATTATTGTAAGTGGTTAGAAATACAAAGTAGACAATGGTAAGCAGGCTGAGCCAGAGGTATTTCTTTTTGTAGAGCAGTTTGGGCACCGCCCAACGGTAATAGGGGATAATGTATAATGTTGAAACAATGCTGTAAACACAGATTTCTATATAAGGGAAATTCTGATGCACTTTGGGCAAGCCCGCATGATCGATATGGTATGAGTATTTGTAAAAGGCAACATAGAAAACCCAGATGAGGATTTCGAATATGATGGGGAAACTTAGGGAATTCTTTTTTTGCACGATGCTAAATTCGTTTAAATATTCCATTTGGGCGGTAATCTTTTCGACAAAGTGTTGTTTTTTCGCGACTAAAAAAAATGGATATTGCTTGTTCTTTTAACCGCAAAGAACACAGAGGAAAACACAAAGATCGCGGAGTTGGGTGGATAATCTGCATGATCAGCGGAGCCATTAGGCTGAAGGTTTGTTCCCGCAGATTGAAGAAGATAACCGCATATAAGCTATGCTCCCAACTCTGTGACCTCTGCGCCTTTCTTTGTGATCTCTGTGGTTAAATGATGGAAAATGTAAAACGGATAATGGAATTGGTTCCGCGTAAATCTGTGTAATCTGTGGCAAACCATTGGGCTATGGGTTTTTTCCCGCAGATAAGATATCCGCCCAGCGCTGTGCCCTCTGCGCCTTTTCTCTGCGGTTAAAAAGATGGAGGATGTAAAATGGAAGATGGAATTGGATCCGTGCAAATCTGTGTAATCTGTGGCAAGCCATTAGGCTATGGGTTTGTTCTCGCCTATAAGATATCCGCCCATAGTAGTAGGATTGCTTCATGCCTCGCAATGACGACCTTTTTATTGAACCTGTCAGTCTGAGCAGAGTCGAAGACCAACCCAACTTTGTGTCCTCTGCGGCCTAACTTTGCGCTCTTTGCGGTTAAATTATAGACTAAATTGGTATATTGTGCCTTTACACCCTTATTCCTATGAAAAGATCATTTTTAACCCTGTTTTTGATATCCTTTTTAACGATTACTGCATTCGCTCAAAACAAACCTAATTTTTGGGATGATGTACAAACCATTAAAAAGTACGATCAGATGTACAAAGCACCCGTTCATCCGGTACTGTTTGTAGGAAGCTCCTCGATCCGTAAATGGGATGATTGTACACAGGTTTTTGCCAAATACAAGGCCTTAAACCGTGGCATCGGTGGTGCAGTAATTAATGATATTACCTATTATTTAAACGACATTGTTTTTCCTTACCAACCTAAACAGATTGTATTGTACGTGGGTGAGAACGATTTGGTAAACGATACAGTAACGCCCGATACGGTTTTGAACAGAACCATCCGTTTATATCAAGGCATCAGGACGAAATTACCAAACGTGCCGATTGTTTACATCTCGATTAAACCAAGCCCAAGCCGGGATAAATATAAAGAGAAGGCAGTAGCTTCGAATGTATTAATCAAAAAGTTTTTGGCTGGCGAAGCCAATGTGAAGTTTGTTGATGTGTATCCTTTAATGTTAACAAAAGATGGGAAGTTAAGACCGGAGCTTTTTGTAGGAGATATGTTGCATATGAATGCTGCGGGTTACGCCATCTGGCGAAAAGCGGTTGAACCGTATTTGTTGAAATAGTTGGTTTTTACAAACTAAGAGTATTTCTCTAATTAATTCACCATATAAGACATGTAAGAACATATGAGCTTATGTGGCCTAAAATTTCTTATATGGTTAGAAAACCTTTGAGCTGTAGCGCTAAAAAATAAACACCTTTTTACCACCTTAGTCACCTGAGCACACCTAAGTTTAGGTTATTGCTTTGGTATTTAGTGTACTGTCTGTTGTTCTCTAGCCCCGATCCGATAGCTATCGGATGAACGGAAAGCCCACAGCGCAGCCAGGACTTGCAGTAAAAGCGGGACCGGACCAGGCCTAAGCAATACTGGCATTGCGCTCCAAAAAATAAAAGCGTCTATTTTATTCTCACCACCTCAGGCACCTAAGCACAATTTGTATAACGTTGCCAAACTTTACCATATGAGACATATAAGAACAAATAAGCTGATATGGCCTAAAATTTCTGATATGGTTAGATAACCTTTAGGGTATTACGCTGAAAAATGACAAGCACTTTTTTTCTCACCACCTTAGGCACCTGAGCGCACCTAAGCAATAAGGATTACTATGTTTTATCCATCATAACGATATATTTCCTGATGCGCGGTTGTAAACAAGGTTAATCGGAATTAAAATTATATATTTATTATTGCGTTCAAATCATCCTTTCTAACCCAGATGAATAAACTTCTACTTGCGATCATATTTTGTTTAACAGGCTATCATGTGCATGCCCAGGATCTTTTGGGTATTCCGCAGATCGTAAATTACAATAACGAGCAATATAATGCCGGTATCCAGAACTGGGATGTAGAGCAGGATAAGAACGGTATACTTTATTTTGGCAACAACGAGGGTTTGCTCACCTTTAACGGCCGTTATTGGAACCTTTTTCGATTGCCCAATTATACCTCGGTACGCTCGGTGGGCATCGATTCTAAAAACCGCATTTATGTAGGCGGGCAAGATGAGTTTGGATATTTTTACCCCAATGCACAGGGCGTTTTAAAATACACTTCCTTATTAAACCTGCTGCCAGAGAACATGCGGAAACTGGCCGATATCTGGGGCGTTTCCATCATCAATGATGAGGTGTTTTTTAGATCGATACATGCTATTCTGCATTATAAAGATGGGGTAATTAAAAGTTACAAAACCACTACCACCTGGCTCTTTATGGGCATGGCGAACAATAAGGTTTTTTCGCAGTCATCAGATTCGGGTTTAATGATTTACGAGCACGAAATGTGGAAACCCTTTTGTGCCGATAGCATATTAAACCGCTCGGCCATTACGGCGGTGCTGCCTTACGGTGGCGATACCCTTTTGGTTTCGGTTTTAAAAAAGGGATTCTTTCTGGTGGTTAACCATCAGTTAAAACCTTTAAAAACAAAGCTGGATCAGGTGTTTTTGAACGATAGGATTTACTTTGCCAATCAGATCAGTAATCATCTGTATGGGGTAGCCACTACCTCGGGCGGTGTATATATTATGGATAAGAAGGGCGAACTGGTACAGAAATACAATTACAGGGAAGGCCTACAGAACAACAACGTAAGGGGTATTTTGATCGATCGGGATAAAAACATGTGGCTCGCCCTGGACGATGGAATAGCCTATGTAGCCATTAATAGTGCCGTAAAGAACATTTTTCCCGACCGCAACAAACAGATTACCAGTTATGCCTTCCGGAAATTTAACCAATCGATTTACATTGGCACCTCAAACGGGCTGTACCGGGCAAAAGTAAGTTCAGGTGTACAGGATTTAAGCTATTCGCCTGCCAATTTTGAAGAAGTAAAGAATACAAAAGGTCAGGTTTGGGGCCTGGATGAGATTAACAGTCAGTTATTGATGGCGCATGAGGATGGAACATTACTGGTTGAAGATAATATTGCGAGACCAATTTACAGCCTGATCGGAACGTGGATGTACCAAACCCCGGATAATATTTATCCAAGCAATGAGGTAATTGCCGGCACTTATGCCGGGCTGCAAAAAATAACCTACAGCAACTCCCGTTTTACAAACGCCGGAAAAATCGGGGGAATTGCCGAAACCTTACGTTTTATTGTAGCCGATAACAATAACCCCGATCGCATCTGGGCATCACACCCTTATCATGGCGTATATAAAATAGAATTACGGCCCGATCATAAAAGTGTGCTCCGTACCACCTTGTATACCGATAAAAATGGTCTACCATCAAGCCTTTATAATTATGTTTTCCATATTAAAAACAGGGTAGTTATTGCAACGTCGGATGGGATTTATGAGTATGATGAAGGCAAACAGAAGTTTATCCGTTTTAAATTATTGGCCAGCGTATTAAAAGGTGTTTCAATCCAATACATGAAGGAAGATGGTGATGGGGATATCTGGTTTGTAAGCAATAAAAAAGTAGGAGTAATCGATTTTAAACATCCTTCGGGCGCAAATCCCTTCACTATTTTTTACCTGCCCGAACTGGATGGGAAAGTGGTTGGCGGTTTTGAATCTATATACGCCCTCGATAGCAAGAATGTATTTATTGGGGCCAACAAGGGTGCTTATCATATTAACTATGAAAAGTACATCCAAAACATCATCAAACCAATTGTAACCTTAGGGCAGGTTAAACTGCTTGGAAATAAAGACAGTTTGGTATTTGGGGGCTATTTTGTGAGCAAGGGTGTCATTTCTGCCAGGCAGGATCAACACGAGATACCAGAATACATCAACAGTTTAAACTCTATACACTTCGAATATGCGTCTACACTTTTTGAGCATGATAAGAATATAAAATTCAGCTATCAACTGGTGGGCTTCGATCGGGGATGGTCTGAATGGGGTACAAAGAGTGAAAAAGACTACACCAATTTACCTGCAGGGAAATATACTTTTAACATTAAAGCCAGAACGGATGTAGGCAACGAATCGGCTGCGGTGGCTTATACCTTTGTGGTGTTACCGGCCTGGTACAATACCATTTGGATGAAGATCTTTTATCTGATCTTAGTTGTACTGCTCATCAGGCTGATGATTAAATGGCAAAAGCGGAAGCACATTAAAGAGCAAGACCGCATGAGTTATCTCCATCAGCTCGAACTGGATCGGAATGAAAAGGAGATTGTGAGGTTGCAGAACGAAAAGTTAGAAGCCGATGTAAATTATAAAAACAAAGAACTCTCTACCATGACCATGCATTTGGTGCAGCGGGGTAAAGTATTGGCCAAGATCAAGGAAGTGATCTCGGCGGTAATTAAAAACCACGATATTAATGAAAGTTCACCAAGTTTCAGGCACTTAATCAGGCTGATCAGGGATGTAGAAAAAAAGGACCAGGAGCTGGATCATTTGAGTGTGCATTTTAACCATGTAAATACCGAATTCTTTAACAGGTTAAAAGACCTTTATCCCGATTTAAGTCAGAACGATTTGAAGTTTTGTGCCTATTTATCGATGAACTTATCATCAAAAGAAATGGCGCAACTGATGAATGTTACCATTAAAGCCATCGAAGTGGGCAGATACCGCCTAAGAAAGAAACTTCAGCTAAAACCAGAAACCAATTTATATGAGTTTTTGATCGATATTGCCCGTCAGAAAAGACCTTAAACCGATGTTTTTGTTACAAATGAAACATTTTCTTCTGAAATAAGTTAATTATCTGTTTTTCAGTATTGTTATGTGTTTTGTGTAGGGCTTATGTAGGTCTGTTTTTCTTTTTTTTAAGTGAATTGAGGGCTTCTGTATGGTTCGTGTAGTAGCAACAAATTGTGCTATTGTATTGCACCGCTATAGATTTGATTTATGAAACGGGGGCACCAAACTCCCCGGTCATTAACTAACCAAATTTTAACTTAAAACTAATTTCTATGAGAGGAAGATTTACATTCGTATTCTTCGTTTACTGTATCTTGGCATTTCCCCTGGCCTTATTGGCACAAGACATTCCCGTTACAGGAAAAGTAACAGAACAAAATGGTGATCCTTTACCTGGCGCAACGGTTAAGTTGGACGGGACAACCAAGGCCGCATCTACTGATGCTGCTGGTGTTTTTGTGATACAAGCGCCTGTAGGTGGAAAACTAACCATCAGTTTAATTGGTATGGCCACACAAACGGTAACTGTTCCAGCAGGAGGCCGTATCAATGTGACACTAAAAGCCGATTCGAAAGATTTAACAGAGGTTGTAGTAGTGGGTTACGGTACACAAAAGAAAAGTGTGGTAACTGGTGCAATTTCTAGCGTTAAAGCTTCAGATCTGGAAAATCAACCAGTGGTACGTATCGAACAATCGTTGCAAGGTAGAACTTCAGGTTTAACCATTGCGGCAACATCTGGTCAGCCAGGCTCGAGTTCTACCGTACGTTTAAGGGGTTTTACCTCTTTTGGTAACAGCAAGAACGATCCACTTTGGGTAATCGATGGGGTGGTAATTGATGCAGGTGGTATCGGTTATTTAAACCAGGATGATATCGAATCGATCGAGGTGTTAAAAGATGGTGCTTCTGCTGCAATTTATGGAACACGTGCTGCGGCGGGTGTAATTTTGGTAACCACTAAAAAAGGTAAAGCAGGTAAACTGAGCATTAACTATAGCGGTTATTATGGTACACAGGCACCAGCCAAAAAATTAGATCTGTTAGATGCTACACAATATGCAACGCTACGCAACCAGGCGCTTGTTAGTGCAGGTAAAGCTCCTGCTTTTGCCAACCCAGCTGCTTTAGGTGCAGGTACCGATTGGCAGGATTTAATTTTTAATGATAGTGCGCCAAAACAAAGTCATGAGTTTAGTGTATCTGGAGGAAGTGACAAGGCAACTTATTTTACCTCATTTGGTTATACTGATATTACAGGTATAGTTGCTTCTCCTGTTTCTAAATTTAACCGGGCGAACGTTCGTATCAATACAACTTTTAAGCCAATTAAAGAAATTACTTTTGGCGAGAACTTAGGTTATAGCCATGGCGTAAACAGCAGTATTGGCGAAACCAATCGTGAATTTGGTGGTATACTGAGTTCGGCAATTAATTTAGATCCGATCACGCCATCAGTAATTACAGATCCTGCTTCTCAGGCTACTTTTTTTCCTGCAGTAGGCTCAACACAATATACGGCGGCAACTAGAAATGGTGATGGTCAGCTTTTCGGTATTTCTCCTTATGTAGGACAAGAAATGAAAAACCCTTTAGCCATGATCCAAAACAGGTTGGGCAACTATGGTTACGACCACAATATTGTGGGGAACGTTTTTGCTGATATTGAGCCGATCCCAGGCCTACACGTGCGTTCATCGTTAGGTACAAAAATGGCTTTTTATGGAAGTAACTCATTTACCCCAATTGCCTATTATAATACTTCAACACCGATTAACCAATCCTCGTTGTCGAGAGAAAATACATATGTAATTAACTGGAATTTAGAGAATACAATCTCTTATAACAAGGTTATTGATAAGCATAATTTTACAGTTTTATTGGGTCATGGTGAATATAAAGATGGTAATCAGAGAAGGGCTACAGTGGTGTACAATAATGTACCTGCAAAAACCTTCGATGAAGCATCTTTCAGATACAATGCATTGCCAGCCGATAGAACAAACAGTAGCGGCGGTGATGGTACTGACCACAGAATCAATTCATTGTTTTCTAGGATTCAGTACAATTATGGTGAGAAATATCTGTTTTCTGCTTTGATCAGACGTGATGGATCATCAAGGTTTGGTGGCAATAACAAATTCGGGTATTTCCCTTCTGGCTCTGTGGGTTGGGTGCCTACTTTAGAAAATTTCTTTCCTAAAAATGATGTATTAACTTTCTTGAAAATCCGTGGAAGTTACGGGGTAACCGGAAATGATGGTATTGGTGATTTCCCATACATTCCAATAGTTGGAGCGGGTGCCGACCGTAATTATGTATTTGGCTCAACAACCGAAACCGTGTATGTAGGTTATAGTCCAGGTGCTCCGGCCAATCCCGATCTGAAATGGGAAGAAACCCGTCAGGCAGATATCGGTATTGATGCAACGCTATTTCAAAATTTAACCTTAACAGTTGATATTTACAACAAGAAAACAACCGGTATTTTACAAAACCCACCTATTCCTGGGTATGCAGGTTATGGAAGTTTCGCACAGAACGTTGCCGATATTCAAAACAGGGGTTTAGAGATTGAGCTGGGTTACAGAAAGAAAATCGGGCAGGTAGACTTTGGAGTAAATGGAAATGTTTCCTTTTATAAAAATAAAGTCACGCAACTACTTCCAGGAAACCTTTTCTTAGAGGATAATAGTGCAACCTTCCAAAATTTCGGTAATATTACCAGAACGGGCTTGAACTTGCCTTACCAACAGTATTATGGTTATCAATCGTTGGGTATTTTTCAAAGTCAGGCGGAAATTGATAGTTATTTGGGAGCCGATGGGGTAACCAAACTACAGCCGAATGCAAAACCTGGCGATTTAAAATTTGCCAACCTAACCAACGATAATATTATCAATCCTGATGACCGTACTTATTTGGGCAATCCAAACCCTACGGTAAGTTATGGTATCACCATCAATTTAGGTTATAAAAACTTCGACTTCACCGCTTTTGGAAGTGGTTCGGGTGGCAATCAGATTTTTCAGGGTTTGAGAAGACTGGATATCGGTACCGCGAATTATCAGAGCAAGTATTTAGATGCATGGACACCAAGCAATACTGGTGCTTCGCTACCACGTATTGTTGATGGCGATCCAAATGGCAACTATACCAAGTTTACCAATTTGTATTTAGAAAGCGGTAATTTCTTCAGGTTAAGAACGATGCAACTTGGTTACTCATTGCCTAACAGTATTATCAATAAATGGGGAATGAAAAAATTGAGGGTATATGTATTGGCAGAGAATTTATTTACCATAACCAAATATACCGGTTACGATCCTGAATTGGGTGTAACTGCCGATTCAGGTGGTGGTGCACAATATGGTATCGACCGTGGAGCATATCCACAAGCAAGGGCATTTTTATTTGGGTTAAATGTTGGGTTTTAAGAATTAAATCATGATGAAAAAGAATTTTTTATACGCTACAGCAATGGTACTTACTGTAGTGTTGGGTTCCTGCAAAAAGGATTTGGAAGTAAATCCACAGGACCGTATTACTTTAGATAATTACTATAAAACACAGGCTGATGCCTTTACAGGATTGGTGGCCATTTATGATCGGTTTGCCTTTCAATCAGGCGGCTTATATGATAAATCTGCCGTGATGAGTGTTGCAGGTGATGACCAACTCGCGGGAGGAGGTAGTTCTGGCGATATTAATGATCTACAGGTAATGCAAAACTATACGCTTAATGCAAGCACGGGTCCGCAAAGTTACCTTTGGACAAGAGGCTATAGCGGGATTTACAGAGCGAATGTATTACTGCAGAAGATTGTTGATATCCCTATGGATGCAACATTAAAAGCGAGGTATATTGCTGAAACTAAAGCCATGCGCGCTGCATTCTATTTCGATCTGGTTACGTTTTTTAAAAACGTGCCGATTATAGAAGGAACAGTTGATCCAAAAGATCTATACAATGTTGTGCAGGCTGCACCTGCTGCAGTATATGCTTACGTTGAGAAAGACCTGGCCGATGCGATACCCGGATTGCCAAATACAGTACCAGCGGCTACCGAGGGTGGACGATTAACGAAAGGCGCTGCACAGGCTTTGTTGGGAAAGGTGTTATTGTATGAGAAAAAATGGCAGGCTGCGGCCGATCAGTTTGCGGTGGTAAATGGTACAGCGCCGGGTGTTTCACCTTCGGTTTATGGCTATAAACTCATTCCTAACTTCGGTGATTTATGGAAACCAAGTAATAAATTCAATTCAGAATCAATTATCGAGTTTGTTCACAGCAAAAATTCTAATGGCAATTGGTCGGCTGCTGGTAATAGCGAAGGTAATTTATTATCCATTACCACCGGACCAAGGGGTTACAGCAAAACATTGAGTACCGCACCTGATTATTTTAGTGGTTATAGTTTTTTGGTATTTACAAAAGCTTTTTATGATTTCATTCATTTCGATCCAAGAAACGGTGCTACAGTTGCCAATTTAGACAGTTTGCAAACCAATGGGATTGCTAAATATACTGCTGGGTACAACAATACGGGTTATTTCTTTGCTAAATATATGGGCTTAACCACTCAAGCTGCTGCAAATACACCTGAATTGAATTTCGGAATAGATGAATATGAAATCCGTTTGGCCGATACCTATTTAATGGAGGCCGAAGCATTAATGAATGCAAATGCAGCTGTTGGTGTAGGTAGCAGAGCCTATCAATTGTTAAATGCTGTTAGGGCGAGGGTTGGCCTAAACCCAGTGGCAGTAACACAGGCAAATATTGAAAAAGAAAGAAGGCTAGAGCTTGCTGGAGAAGGACAACGTTTCCCTGATTTGGTACGTTGGGGAAAGGCTGCGGCAACATTGGCTTCAAAAGGTTTTATTGCTGGCCGTCATGAGGTTTTCCCAATTCCTCAGGGTGAATTGAACAACACCAAAATTGAACAGAATAAAGAATGGGGCGGAACAAAATAATTGCTCATCTATTATATACGCTTAAAGTTTAATTGTTAACAGGAAGGAAGCACAGTCTTTCTTCCTGTTTTTTAATCCGATTTTCATTTTTATCTATGCTTTCTACCAAATCGCTTCGCCTTTTTATTGCCTGTATTTTTACCTGCTCTTCTCTTTCCGCCGTTGCCCAAAATCAGGCAGAAGTTTGGCTTACCAAGGCAGATCGATCTGTATTATTTACCAGGCAGGCAGCAGGCTTAAGTTTTGCTACAGCTAAAAATGATCACCCAGCCATTGTGGTAAACGATAAAGAAACGTTTCAAAGTATTGATGGTTTTGGTTATGCCTTAACAGGTGGAAGTGCACAGCACATTGTTAAAATGTCGGCACCCGCCAGAGCGGCATTATTGAAAGAATTGTTTGCCACTGATGGAAATAACATTGGCGTGAGTTATATCCGTCTGAGTATTGGTGCCTCCGATTTAAACGAAAAAGTATTTTCTTATAACGACCTTCCCGAAGGACAAACCGATTTAACACAGGCTAAATTTGATTTAGGCCCGGATAAAGTGGATGTAATTCCGGTAATGAAGGAAATCCTTGCGATAAACCCCAAGTTAAAAATTATGGGCTCGCCATGGTCTCCTCCCTTATGGATGAAAACCACTTACGATGCCCGTGGAGGCATGTTAAAGCCCGAATATTACGACGCTTATGCTAAATATTTTGTCCGTTATGTACAGGAAATGCAAAAAGAAGGGATCCCTATTGATGCCATAACCGTTCAGAATGAACCTTTACATCCAGGGAATAACCCAAGTCTGTTAATGGTTGCGCCTGATCAGGCACTTTTTGTTAAGAAATTTCTCGGTCCCGCATTTGCAAAGGCGAATATTAAAACCAAAATCCTGGTATACGATCATAATGCCGACCGGCCAGATTACCCGATTACGATTTTAGATGATCCTGAAGCCAAAAAGTATATTGATGGCTCTGCCTTTCACCTGTATGGAGGAAAAATCGAAGCCTTAACTGATGTACATAACGCCCATCCTGATAAAAATATTTACTTTTCCGAGCAAATGGTGGTCGAACAGCCAGATGCTACAGATATTAAAATTGTGAACCCGGTTAGGCGTTTAATTATTGGCGCTACCCGTAACTGGAGCAAAAATGTACTGGAATGGAATCTGGCCGCCGATCCTGAAAATAAACCTTATACCGATAGGGGCGGTTGTTCGATGTGCCAGGGTGCGGTAACAATCAATCATGATACTTACAGTAGAAACCTGGCTTATTATTCTATTGCACACGCTTCTAAATTTGTCCGGCCGGGCGCCGTTCGTATTGCCACGAACGATTTAAGCGATTTGCCAAATGTTGCCTTTAAAACACCTGCGGGGAAACACGTTTTAATTGTAGCGAATAGCGGTAAAAATGCCGCTACGTTTAATATTGCTTTTAACGGCAAAAGCCTCGTTGCGGTACTTGATAAAGGATCTGTAGCCACTTATGTCTGGTAATTATCTAAAACCTAACCTTGTTTTTATGTCTTTCACAAAATCGATATTATATATTTTTCTGTTCAGCATTATTTCGTTTACAGGTTTTAGTCAGGCTTTTTTAAAGGCCGAGGGCAAAAAAATAGTCAATGAAAAAGGAGAGAATGTTTTGCTCCGTGGTTTTGGTTTAGGTGGCTGGATGCTGCAAGAGGGGTATATGCTCAAAATCAACAAAGAAGCACAGCAATACCGCATCCGCGAACGGATAGAAGAGCTGATGGGACCAAAACAGACACAGGAGTTTTATGATGCCTGGCTGGCCAACCACATGCGTAAAATCGATGTCGATTCGATGAAGCGTTGGGGTTTTAATTCCATCCGTTTACCCATGCATTACAATTTATACACTTTGCCGGCAGATAAAGAACCTGTTGCAGGCAAGAATACCTGGCTGGAGAAAGGTTTTACCTTAACAGATAGTTTATTGTCCTGGTGTAAGGCCAATAAAATGTACCTGATTTTAGATTTACATGCTGCCCCTGGCGGACAAGGGAATGATTTAAACATTGCCGACCGTGATCCTTCAAAACCTTATTTATGGGATAGTGAAGCCAATCAGGAGAAAACCATTGCCCTCTGGAAAAAACTGGCCAAACGTTATAAAGATGAACCTTATATTGGCGCATATGATATCCTTAATGAACCAAACTATGGTTTCGAAAATCCAACAGAAGATAAAAACGGGACGAAAGAAAAAGTGAATGCACCATTGAGAAAACTAATGGTCGAAATCACCAAAGCCATTCGCGAGGTTGATCAAAAACACATCATTATTATAGAAGGCAATGGCTGGGGCAATAATTACAACGGTATTTTTCCGCTATGGGATAAAAATATGGTGTTGAGTTACCACAAATATTGGAATTATAACGATCAGGCTTCAATAACACATATGCTCAAAGCGAGGGATGAGCAAAATGTTCCGGTTTGGCTGGGCGAAACAGGCGAAAATTCGAATGTCTGGTTTACGGATGCCATCCATCTTTTAGAAAAAAACAATATCGGCTGGTCTTGGTGGCCGTTGAAAAAAATAGGTGGCAATAACCCGATGGAAATTAAATCGAACCCCAATTACGATGCTCTGGTAAAATACCTGAACAATGGGGGCAACAAACCAAAAGACAGTAATGTGTACAGTGGACTAATGGAACTGGCCATTTATTCGAAATTAGAAAATACCATCATCCACCATGATGTGATCGATGCGATGATCCGTCAGCCGTTTAGCAACGAAACCAAAGCTTTTAAAGCCAATTTAATTAAAGATAAAAGTATTGTTTATGCGGTAGATTATGATCTGGGTAAAAACGGTTTTGCTTATTTCGATACCGATACAGCCGATTACCATACTTCAACCGGAAAACGAACAGCTGGAAACCGTGGCCGGATTTACCGTAACGATGGCGTAGATATTGCAAAAGATTCGGTTCAGTACGAAAAGTATTTTGTAAACCATATCGAAAAAGGAGAGTGGTTACAGTATACCGTAAACGTTGCGCAAAAAGGAAACTATACTTTAAAAATAAATACCGCGGCAGATCATGCTGATGGTAAATTAACAATCACCATTGATGGTAAAGTGGTGGCTAAGGCTATTGCCGTTCCCAATACCGGCGATAACAAAAAGTTTGGAACCTTTGAGGTTAAAAATATCCCTTTAAAAGCAGGCAAGCAAAAAATTAAGGTATTGGCAGATGCAGGAGCTTATAATTTTAGTTATATTCAATTTATAAAGTAAAAACAAAACATACATCTTGAAAGGCGCAAAACGGATCCTGCTTATTTTAGGTGCAATTGCTATTGTGAACATTATTCTTTCGAGATGTATGAATGCAGCAGATAAATTGCCAGCCGATATCAGGGGAGAGGCCTATACCGGAGCCGCAACCTGCATAAAATGCCATCAAGATTTATCCCAATCTTACGCCCACAATGCACACGGTTTAACTTCTAAACCTGTGCTGGATGCGGATTTGTTAAAGGTTTTTCAGGCTGACTCTAATCACTTTTTATACGATACCCATCAAAAAGTGATGATCGAGAAAAGGGATAGCGGTATTTTTCAGGTAGCTTACCAGGATAACAAAGTGGTACGTGCCCAGAAGTTTGATATGCAGTTTGGCTCGGGCGAAAAGGCTTATACTTATGCTTATTGGCAAGGGAAAAAGTTATACGAGCTGCCTTTATCTTATTTTTCTGCCATACAAAATTGGGCCATCAGCCCAGGTTTTACAAAAAACACCTTTTATTATGATCGGGCAATAACGAGCCGATGTTTGGAGTGCCATGCTTCTTATGTAGATATTAAAGTGACGCAACAATCTACTTTTTCAAAAGATGAAGAAATGGAAAAGGGTTCTGTTATTTATGGTATCGATTGCGAACGTTGCCATGGTCCAGGTAAACAGCATGTGGTGTTTCATATGGAAAACCCTGAAGAAAAGACCGCAAAATTTATAAGCATTTTCAAAACACTTTCCCGTAAACAGAAAATGGATGTTTGCGCTGTTTGTCATTCGGGCAATACCTTGGTGGCGCAGCGGTCGGTATTCGGTTTCCAGCCTGGCGACGATCTTGATGCTTATTATGCGCAGGATTTTGTAGGTTTTGGCGGTGGCAACATCGATGTACATGGAAACCAAAGCGCCATGTTACAGGGCAGCAACTGTTATCGGAAAAGCGAAACCATGACTTGCCAATCGTGCCACAATACACACGAAAATATTAAAGGCAACCTGGCAATTTATTCGCAGCGATGCATAAACTGCCATAAAACAACTAAGCACAGCCAGGTTACTTTGGCAAAAGGATCTATCGCTACCAATTGTATCGATTGCCACATGCCCAAAGAATCTTCAAAACTGATCACTTTCCAACAGGCGGGCAAAGACCATTTGAGCCCTTATATGCTGCGCTCACACCATATTGCCATTTATCCCGTTATTAGTAAGTAACCCAGGTTGTATGAAGAAATTCGCAGTTATCCGTTAAAAGGGCTTGGAATTCGTACATTTGGTTTCGACCTTAAAAATAGATAGTAGCCAATATGCTCATAAAACACTACTTAGCCTTTTTCTTCCTTTTCTTTACCACCACAGCTACTTTTGCTCAAAATAAATTTACCCTTAGCGGCACCATCCGCGACGCCAGTTCGGGCGAAACGCTGATTGGCGCTACGGTTAGGATTACCGGCGCGTCTACGGCAGCAACTTTAACCAATAACTATGGCTATTTTGCCTTAACCCAACCTGAGGGAACTTATACCGTTTCGGTGAGTTATACGGGTTATGCGGCTGTGGTTAAAACCATCAACCTAACCAAAGATACCAAGCTGAACGAAGAGCTAAAAAGTGCGATCGATCTGGCTGAGGTAACGGTAAACGCAAATAACCGTAAAAATGAAAATGTTAAAAGTGCACAGATGGGACTGGAGCGGATCGATATGAAATCGCTAAATTCCATTCCTGTGCTACTGGGCGAAAAGGATATTTTAAAAACCATCCAGTTATTGCCAGGCGTAAAATCAGGCGGAGAGGGCAATACCGGTTTTTATGTGCGCGGTGGTGCGGCCGATCAGAATTTAATCATTTTAGACGAGGCCGTGGTATACAATTCTTCCCACCTGCTTGGCTTTTTCTCTACTTTTAATGCTGATGCAATTAAAGATGTAAGCTTGTACAAAGGTGGCATGCCGGCACAATACGGTGGTCGTTTATCGTCTGTTTTAGATGTTAAAATGGATGATGGAAACAACAAGGAATTTAAATTTCAGGGTGGGATCGGATTGATTGCCTCGCGTATAAAAGCAGAAGGACCGATTGTAAAAGACAGGGGTTCGTTTATGGTGAGTTTCCGTAGAACTTATATCGACCTGTTTTTAAGGTCTTCGCCCGATTCGACGGTAAATGGCAGTACCTTAAATTTTTACGACATTAATGCAAAGGCGAATTATAAAATCAATGATAAAAACACCATTTACATTTCCGGCTATTTTGGTAAAGATAATATCGGTGTTAAAGACCTGTTCGAAAACAATTGGGGCAACGTAACCACCACCATCCGCTTAAACCATATTTTTAGCGACCGTTTATTTTCGAATACCTCGTTAATTTACAACAATTACAATTATACTGTCCGCTTGTTAAATGATGCCACCAACTTTAAGGCAACCTCATTGGTTCGGGATTTTAACTTTAAGGAAGATTTTCAGTATTTCAGCAATAAACATACTTTAAGGTTTGGGTTAAATGCCACGCAGCACCGTATTTCGCCGATTGATATTGATAGTGATGAAGCCTCACAGGTAAATTCACTTACGCAGGAGAGACGCTACGGGATAGAATCGGCCGCTTACATTTCTGACGAATGGGCCGTAAACGAACATTTAAACTTTTTATATGGGGTACGCCTGGCTGCTTTTTCTTTAATGGGACCTGGTAATTTTAGCACTTATGATGAAGATGGCAATACCCTGTCCACAGAAAACGTAGCCAAAGGAAAGTTTCATAAAAACTATTTTAACCTGGAGCCACGTTTTTCGGTAAGTTATCTGTTTAATGATGAAAATTCGATCAAAGCTTCTTATAACCGGAATACGCAGAATGTGCATATTTTAACCAATGCCACATCCAGTTCACCAACCGATCAGTACGTATTAAGCAGTACCAATATTAAACCCGAAATTGCTGATCAGGTAGCTTTGGGTTATTTCAAAAATATTCAGGACAATAACTATGAACTTTCGGGTGAGATCTATTATAAATGGATGCAAAACCAGATCGATTACAAAAACGCAGCAGAATTATTGGCCAATTCAAATATTGAATCAGAACTTTTATACGGGGTGGGCAGGGCTTATGGCCTGGAACTGTTTGTTAAAAAGAAATTTGGCAAACTGAACGGTTGGATAGGTTATACCTTATCGCGTACCGAACGTAAATTTACTGAACTTAATAATGGTAAATATTTTCCGGCAAGGCAGGATCGCACACATGATATTTCGCTTGTGGGCATTTACAGCATGACCAAACGCTGGACTTTCTCCTCGAGCTTTATTTATAGCACGGGTAATGCGGTAACCTATCCAGCAGGGAAATACAGCATTGGTGGACAAATGGCCTACTATTACACACAAAGAAACGCAGGCCGTATGCCTTATAATATGCGTTGGGATGTGAGTGCCACTTTAGAAGGGAAACCGGGCAAAAAATACCAATCGAGCTGGAATTTTGGGATTTATAACTTACTGGCCAGAAAAAATCCTTATTCTATTGAATTTATCACCGACCCTGATAATCCGGCTAAAACGGCTGCCCAGCAAACCTCCCTGTTTGGTCTTATTCCTTCGATTACCTGGAACTTTAAATTTTAAAACAATGAAAAAACTCATCATATACTTTTCGCTGTTCGCTTTATGTTTAACTTCTTGCAAGAAAATTATCTCTATTGATACCGAAAATGCTGCGCCTCAAATCGTAATAGAAGGGGGGATTAATGACCAATTGATTGACCAGAAGATTAAGATCAGCAAAACCATTGGCTATACCGAAGCAAATGTTTTTCCAAAAATTTCGGGAGCAAGTGTTACCGTAACGGACGACAGGGGAAATACTTATATTTTTAAAGAAGGCGCCACACCGGGTACTTACATTAACAAGATGAAGGGACTGCCGGGAGTTACCTATAATTTGAATGTTAACGCCGAAGGACAGACCTATACGGCCAGTTCAAAAATGCCCAATGTGGTGAAAATGGATTCCATCGGGGTGATCAAAAACTTTTTCTTTGGCCGGGAACGCAAAACCGCTGCAGTATTTTTAAAAGACCCGATTAACGAAACCAATTTTTATCACTTTAACCTGTATGTAAATGATATTTTATCGGAACGTTTTTACGTCAACAACGATCGTTTAACAAATGGAAACGAACTTAGGATCCAGTTGTTTTTTAAGCCGCCCACCAACGACCACGATAGCGACGAGTTGAACTCAAAGGATAAAATCAAGATAGAAATGGAGTGCATTGATACGAACATTTTCGATTATTGGTATGCTTTAAGTCAGCAATCCAACCGTGGGCCAAATCAGGGTACTACGCCAGCTAATCCAACGTCTAACCTTTCTAATGAGGCACTGGGTTATTTTAGCGCCAATACCTATCAGGTGTTATCAGCCACTGTGAAGTAATAAGGCTGGGCTAATTCTTATTATCCAAAACACCCTAAAATTTTTATTGTTAAATAAAACATGAAAGTATTTATAAGTGGCAACATTGCTCCGGTTGGAATAAAGGAACTGGAAGAAAACAATATTTCAATTACCCAATGGAAAGCAAACAGGCAGATTACGGCCGATGAACTGATTGCTGCCTGCCAGGATCAGGATGCCTTGATCAGTGTTGGTCCGAATCAGATTAATGCTGCATTTCTGGAAGCCTGCAGTCACTTAAAGGTTATTGCTTTACATTCTGTCGGTTACGATCAGGTTGATGTAGCCGCGGCCAAGCGTTTAAATATCCCAATAGGAAACACACCCGGGGTTTTGAGCGGAGCAACTGCCGATACAGCTTTTTTGCTGATGCTTGCCGTATCGCGCAAGGCTTTTTATTCGCATAAAAAAATTATTAAAGGCGAATGGAAAAACTATGAGCCAACTCCCGAACTGGGCATTGAGGTAAATGGCAAAACCCTTGGGATTTTTGGTTTAGGGAAAATCGGGTTGGAGATGGCTAAAAAATGCATCGGTGCCTATCACATGCCGGTAATTTACCACAACAGGTCGCGTAACGAAGAAGCTGAAAAAGAAATCGGCGCAAAATATGTCACCTTCGAAGAACTGCTGGCACAGAGCGATGTCCTCTCTATCCATACTGCGCTTACGCCTGAAACCAAAGGTAAGTTTACGCTTGATGTTTTTAAACAGATGAAACCCAATTCCATTTTCATTAACACCGCTCGGGGCGGTATCCACAATGAAAAAGATTTAATCCAGGCCTTAGAAGAAAGGATAATATGGGGAGCAGGTTTGGATGTCACCAATCCGGAGCCAATGGATAAAAATAATCCGTTATTATCGATCGAGAGTGTTGCTGTTTTACCACATATTGGTTCGGCTACCGAAGAAACAAGGGCAGCTATGGCACAGCTTATTGTTAAAAATATTTTAGCTGGTTTAAAGGGCGAGAAATTGCCTTATGAGGTGGTTTGAGATGTAAGGTGTAAAATGTAAGATGGTTGATGGGGAGCCTAAAACTATAATTCCATCATCCATCTTACATTTTCCATCAACTACCTACTTAACAAGATACTTAAATACCGATCTTCCTAAATTTCCGTTTGCATCTATACCTTCAATAATCACTTTGTACTGGCCTTTACCATCTGCATTGTAATATTCGAATGAAGCATTACCTGTAGCATCGGTTATTACTTTAGGGTTCCAATAAATGGTAGTTCTTAAATCGTTGCGGTTCATACTGGATGCGACCTCATATTTTGGAGAATAAAACTGTTTCTCTTTGTTATAACCTTGTGGTGAAAAAGTAAGCTCGTAATATTTTGGAAGCATATCCATTAACTGGGCCTTCGAGATTTTAGTTCCTTTAGGTGCTTTCTTCTGGTTAAATACGATTACCCCGTTTACATTGTTTGCACGGTTAACCAAACCTAAATCATCTCTCAGGAAAATCTCAACCGATTCAATTTGGTTGGCATCTAATGTGTTGATCTGGTTTACATCTACGTTCATTCCGTTAATGAAAATACCCATCGGCACTTTTTTACCCTGGTTGTAATCTCTGCTTACGTAGAAGTTATTGTCAGCAAAAGTTACGCCTGCAAGCATCCCCTGTAAACAGTTGATCAGTAATCCGCAACCTTTTAAACGGTCGCCTGAAATTTCATGATCAGCCATTTGGCTTAATCCGCTTAATGCCGGATAATCCTTATGACTTACCTTAGGAACCACCGCGGCTTTAATGGTTACATCTTTTAGGGTGTGTAAATAAGCATATTGTCTTTTGCTATTGTCTAAATAACTGGTTAAAGCACTATCGATATTCAAAACCTCTTCAGCCGCGCTAAAATTTCTGGTGAGCGTAGGAACAGGCGCACCATTTAAGCTTAAGGTCATGTTTTTATAGTTTACATTGTACTTGGCCGTAATGGTCACTTTAGACGAATCGTTGAACATCAGGTTTTGGAACTTAAAGTTTCCAACAGGATCGGTGGTACTTTCTAAATTAAAACGTTTATCGGGTATGGTTAACAATAAGGCGCCTTTTCTAACAGGGATACCATTGTTTTGACGTAAAATACCGGAGATTTCGATGCCTTGCTCTGGTAAGAAATCGATCTTAGGCAATTTATTGGCAACAATATCAGCGTATTTAAAGCTGCGGTAGCCTTGCGTTAATAAAAGGACATCTAAATCGGCATTTTTCTTTGCATCAGGTGCATTGAAGTAATAGTTTGCTTTTTCGATATAACCCTTAACATCACTGCTTAATAACAGTCCTGTTAATATGGTACTGGTTGCGTCCTCACTCGATGGAACTTTTGTTTCATCCACTACAGCCACCGAAAAACTACCTTCAACAGGAGCGCCATCTTTTTTAGCCGCAACGTTTATCTTCACTTTTTTCTTAATCACATAAGTAGTTGCGGCACTGGTTAAAGTTACCGCCATGGTATTTTTGTGCTGCACAAATACCAACCTTTCGCTTAGAGGTTTGCCAAATTCGTTGAACAAAGTAAACTGGGCAATTCCGTTAGGGAATTTAGATTTCAATACAGATGTATTGTACTCTTTGTTTGATAAGGCTGTTTGGGCACCATAACAAATCACACCTTTGCTTTGTGCGATTAAATAAAGTTTTTTGCCTTGGTTCTGTTGGAAGAAGGCATCATTTGCCGCTATTTTTATAGCAATATTATCGGCGTTGCTATTATCGATATTGATCGCAACACCATCTGCTGCAACTGCAGGTAAGTTGTAATTCTGGGTAGTACCATCAGCATAGTTAACTGCGGCTTTGTAGGTTTTGCCAGCTTCTGCAAGTAAGTTGAAACTGCCCATGCCTAAATGTTGCGCCGTAAAGGTAGCAACTGTTTTACCATCATTATCGGTAACGGTACCTTTTGAGCCAATGCCTAAACCATCGCTTTTAATGGCTTTAAAGGTCACTTTGGTTGTTAAACCTGCAATTAAACTTCCTCCCTCGGGGAAAAACTGGAAATCTTTGCTCACTATCGCATTTTTAAGCTGAAAGGTACTGTTGGCCAAATCTTTATCTGTAGTGTTAATGCTGGTAATCAGTTCGCCTTTTTGCAACTGATACTCTGCCTTTTGCGCGTTGCTCATGGCGATGGTTAAATAACCATTGGCGTCTGTTGTACCCCGACCTTTAGCAATTACCGTAAAACTGGTCACCACCTGCCAGCTTACATTTTTGTTGGCATAAGGTTTATTGTTGGCATCTTTAAATTGTACCCTTGCATCAATTTTTTCAAGTTTATCGGTAGAGGTATTTTTATAGGTGATATGCGTTTTTACTTCCTTATCGATGGCTTCGCCAACATAAAATGTTTTGTTAAAGTAAGCAGGGTCTTCACTGTTCAGCATCCATAAAGTATAAGCCCTGATGTGATAATTGCCTTGTTTGTAGTTCACCTGATCTAATGGGAAACTGCCATATGCGAAACCACCGGCAATAGGTAGTTTTAACGTTTGAATAAGGGAGTCTTTTTGATTAATAACATCCACATAAATGATTTTACTGATGCCCGATAAGAAATTCTGGTTTTCGGTAACATAAGCCTTAAACCAAACGGTATCGGCAACAGCATAATATGGTTTATCAAAATGAAGGTAAATTTTTTCAGCAGGGTAATCACTTAAAATCTTGTTGGTTTTGCTGATAAGTGTGTTTATACCTATGGTATCGGTTTGTGCCGACGAAGAAAAACTGAATGCTGATAAAAGTGACAGGATTATAAACGATAATCTAAAAATCTTCATGAACTGGATATTAAATACTAAGATGGTAAATATATCCAATTATAAATAGAGCACATAAAATGTGGTGATGTTTAACATTTTTTTACAAAACTTTTCTCAGAATATCGTTATCCTGAACTTGTATCAGGATCTTAAAATAACCGTTACAGATGCTGAAACAAGTTCAGCAGGACGGCTTGACGGAAGGCTTTTTCATATCGTCCTTGTTTGTAATGAGGATGAAAAATAGCGGCGATTTTATCGCCAGAAAAGAACTTTTGATTATTGTACCACATTGCAAATGTGATTCTCATTAATCCTCGTTGCAAACGAGGACTATATTGCCGCCAAACAGATTCTCCTTAAAACAAAACAGGCCACTAAAATAGCGGCCTGTTTTAAATTATGATGATGTGTTTGCCAAATTATTTAAACTCGATTAAGAACTCTTCTTTAGGTGAACGCACCTTTTTAAGGTTTACCAACCAGTCGCCGGCTTCGTCTCTGTTTCCTAAAGGCAACAGGGTTACGCTTTTTAAACCTTTTTTATCTAAGCCTAAAAGTTCGTCTAGTGCTGGTCCATTAAAACCTTCCATTGGCGTAGCATCAACTTTTAATAAAGCGGCTTCTGCAATTGCAATACCAAAACCAATATACGCCTGACGGGCAGCATGGTTAAAGTTTTCTTCAGCCGTTCTAGATAAGATCATGCCTTTTAATTGTGCTTTGTAAGCATCAGTTCCACTTTCTGGTAAGCCACGCTCATTGTTCATTCTGCTGAAAACAGCATCAATACCTTCTTCTGTATAGTTTTCGTTGGCGGCGAAAATTAACAAGTGGGATGAATCGATTACTTGTGATTGGTTATAGGCAATGGGTGCAATTTTCTCTTTTAATTCCTGGTTGGTTACTACAATCACTTTAAATGGTTGCAAGCCAGACGATGTTGGCGCCAAATGTGCAGCTGCAATAATTTTATCAACCTTTTCTTGTTCAACCGGCTGACCGTTCATTTTCTTAACGGCATAACGCCAGTTTAGGGCATCTATTAAACTCATATCTTTTAATGGTTTTTTTAAATTTTATACCGCAAATATGGGGATAAGCGATACAGCTATTGTTGATGTATGGTAAGAAAAAAAAATAGCTAGTAAATAGGTCGTCATTTCCATACTTGATCATTTCCATGGTTCGTGTCTCCACAGACCATAAGAATATCTTGTCTTACCTCCCGAAATAAAAGCATATTACTATTTATTGAATTAGGAAATGATCGACCTGTGGTTCTTGGCGGTTTTCAGTCTCGCTTTCGCTTATAGTCCTCGCTGCGCTCCGGGCTATTCCGCTCTATCGCCTGCCTGCTGCAAGCAGGGGTTTAGGAACAATGGTTCTGCACCCTGCAACCGCTCAAATGAAATACTCATGTGGCCATCTAGCCGCCTGCCCGAACAGACGGGCGGTTGAAGTGTTACCCTGCAGCAACGAGGTACGAGGAAGCGAAGCGTATAAGCGTAAAACGGGAGCAGACGTATTGTTTTGTACAGGCCCTGCGCTCCAAATAAAAAATTGACTATAGCCGGAATAAAGTTTTAAAAAAAAATTAAGGGATAAACCTCAAATCGCTGCGTACCGGAAAGTGATCGGACAATTTAGCCTGGGTAATTTTGTAATTTAATACCTCTAAATCTTTCGAAGTGGCAATATAATCGATCTGAAAATTCGGGAACTTGCCATTATAGGTTTTTCCGAAACCGTTGCCTTTTTTAATAAAGCTGTTGTTTAGTCCGGCGGTAATTTGGGTAACCACATAAGAAGCCGGTGTATCGTTAAAATCGCCTGCAATAAGGTATGGTGTTTTGCAGGTAGCCATTTCCTTTTTCATAATATCTACCTGACCGCTGCGTTTCAAAAATGCATTTTTCAACATCCTTAATATCCGTTTAGAGGGCTGCAGTTCGGTGTTCATTTCCTTCACCTTATCGAGGTAATCATAATCCTGCTTTTCGAAAGATATCGACTGAAAATGTACATTGTAGACCCTTAATGTTTTTCCCTTGATATTTAAATCGGCATAAATGCTCATGTTACCCGGGAAACCTTCAACAAAAGGAATTTTACCAGAATCTTTAATCGGGAATTTAGAGAAAATAGCCAGGCCAACAGCCTCATATTCGTTTTTGTTGGTGGGTACAAAGTAATAGTATTTTGTGTTCAATAATGCCTTTAGACTATCAACCGTATCAAATGCACCTTTATAACGCGTAAAAAATTCCTGAAAACATATGATATCTGGGTTTTGATCCTTCACCACCTGCAGCATTTTTTCTTTTACCGATTCGGTATTGTCTTCGCCGTATAGTTTAAAGCTGTGCACATTGTAAGTCATCATTCTGATGCTGTTCTCTGCTTTTTCTGAGAGGCCTTCATCGCCGCCAATGGCAAAGGTTGCTTTTAAAGTTTTTGCACCGAGAACGATAACCAGAACGGTAGCGATGGCGAAAATCCATTTTTTGCTTAAAAGCCACCAAACCAAAAAAATAATATTAATGAATAACACAAAAGGGTAGGCCAGGCCAAAAAAAGCTATAAGGGCATGTTTTCTAGGATCCATATTTCCGGCCAGTACCCCCAATAGCAAAGAAAATGCCAATACAAGGGCAATGGGTAAGAGGACTTTATCCAGGAAACTGTATTTCTTCTTTTTTGTTGCCATTAATCTTTGCTTGCCTTAAATAGTTTTTCTTTTTCTACTGCAGTTAATTTATCGTATCCTGAAGTCGATATTTTATCTAAAATGGCATCTATTTCCTGTTGAGAAACACCACCTTTAAATTCGGGTTTTTTAACGGGTTTTTCATTGCGAACCACTTTTAATTTTGGTTTACGCTCGAATAATTTGCTCCAGTCTCTTCCATTTTGCAGGCTTTTAATAAAAGCAAAGCCCAATAATGCACCACCGATATGGGCTAAACTTCCACCAGCATTTACGGAGCCGATGGCAATAAAATCGAGTACAAAATATATAATGGCGATCCATTTAATTTTGACCTCACCAAAGAAAAGCAACATGATGGTGTAATTGGGTACCAGCGTTGCCGCAGCAAAAATGATAGCCATTACAGCCGCAGAAGCGCCTACAATGGTTACGCCTGCCAAGCCACTGGCATAAAGTGGAAATATATTTAAGACAGCAACAGCAAACAAACCGCCAAACAAACCGCCTGCCAGGTATACAAAATGAAACTGGCGGCTTTTTAAGAAATTCATGAATATATTGCCGAACCAAAATAAACCAAGCATATTAAACAGGATATGCAGAATCCCATCATGAATAAACATGTAGGTAAATAAGGTATAAAAACGCTCAGGTAATTTTGAAATGCTGGCGGGTAAACCTAAATAATCGCTTACAAATAAATCAATAACATCGCCATGGCCACTTAGCTTGCTAAATACGCCAATAACCGCGATCACTAAAAACAGGATTACATTAATCCCAATGTAAAAGAACAGTGGATTGCCTGATTGAAAAACCTTGTATTTTAAATCTTTGAAAGTATTATTCATAGAGGGTATAAAATGTATCGTTTTTATCTTTCCATATTTTAACAAGTATAAAGCCAATTAATGCACCACCCAGGTGGGCGTAATGGGCAATAGAATCTCCCTGTATGGATGCGATGCCTAAAGATAACTCTACTAAAATATAAATTGGAATAATATATTTTGCTTTTACCGGAACTGGAATAAACATAATAAACAACTCTGCATTGGGGTAAAGCATGCCAAAAGCAACCAATAAGCCAAAAATGGCACCCGATGCACCAACCATGCCGCCATAATAAATTCCGCCTAGAGTATCCATTTGAGCCTGACTGGTAATGTGTTTTTGCCAGCCATCAAATAGGGTAATTTGACCAATAATCTGTTGAACTTCAAAAGCTTGTACTGCCCATTGCAAAAATAGAGCACCTAAGCCGGTGATGAAATAAAAGGTTAAAAACTTTTTGGCCCCCCATCTCGATTCGAGAAGGCTGCCAAAAGAATATAGTGCGAACATGTTGAAGAATATATGTGCTATGCCGCCATGCATAAACATATAAGTAATAGGTTGCCAGACTCTAAAATTCGGTGAATTAAAATAGAATACAGCAAGTAAATTATCAAGCTTAAGGTTAGGGAGCAAGCTTGCAGCTGCGAAAAATAAAATGTTAATAATCAGTAGGTTTTTGACTACTGGTGGGATATATATGTTATTCATTTAATTTTTAAAATTGATTAATCGGTTAATTGTTTTTTCATCCCTTTCTCCTTCAAAAGACAGACGTACAGGCCGCTTACACCAGGCTTTCCGACTTTTTCGCCACCTAAGGACATCTAAATTTGCTTTGGCCTTTTGCCATTGGTCTTCAGACTTCCGACATCGGAATTCCCGACTTCCTAACTCTTCTCAAACTTCTTATCCAGCTCTGCCAAAGTAATGGTTTGGATAACCGGTTTACCGCTCACGCTAAAGTTAGGCGTTTTACAGGCAAAAAGTTCATCAATCAGTGTATTCATTTCTTCCTGTCCAAGACTTGTACCCGCTTTAATGGCGCTGTTTTTGGCTAAACTTCTGGCAAGGCTATCGCGTTTACTCAGTTTTAGTTCTTGTTGCGAGTTTTTAAAGCCCTCTATCAACTGTTCAAATAACTGTGTTTCGTTAATATTGCTGCTGCCCAGATCAACAGGCACACCTTCTACTACCAACGTATTTTTTCCAAATTCGCGTACATCGAAGCCCAAACTTTTTATATCGTCCAGTAAACTTTTGGCCAGTTCGAAATCGTTGGCATTAAGTGTAATGGTTTGCGGAAATAAGCTTTGCTGTGATGCACCTTTGCGGTCATCCAGATGTACGAGAAAACGTTCGTAAAGGATCCGCTCATGTGCCATTTGTTGGTCGATCACCATCAAACCCGATTTGATCTGCGAAACAATATAACGGTTGTGCAACTGCATATACTGTTTTTGCTTGGTTTCCAAAACGGTTTCATCAGCATATATTGAGGTTTGCTCAACAACGGGCTGATCGGTTATTTCGTAAAGCGAGCCCCAATTTTTTGCACTTGGTTTAGCTTCGTAATTTCTTGGCGAATTGGCATATCCCGATACAGAAGTGCTATCGCTGGCAAAAGGATTAAAATCCGGATTAAAATTAATGCTCGGCGGTACGATGTCTTCAACCGCTTTATGGGTAATCATGTTACTGAAACCTGTTTCCTGGTCAAAATCTAAAGTAGGCGAAATGTTATAACGGCCAATTGAACGTTTAACCGCCGATTTCATAATCGCATAAATGGATTTTTCATCCAGGTATTTAATCTCCGTTTTGGTAGGATGTACGTTTACATCAATTTTTGAAGGATCGATTTCGATAAACAAGACATACAGCGGATAACTGTCGTCTGGTAATAACTCTTCGAAAGCCGAACTTACCGCATGGTTTAAATAAGGATCTTTAATGAAACGGTTATTCACAAAGAAAAACTGCTCGCCCCTGGTTTTTTTTGCAAAAGCAGGTTTGCCGATATATCCTTTTAGGTTTATTATAGTGGTTTCTTCTTCAACAGGAACCAGCCGTTCGTTATAGTTGTTGCCAAAAAGGTGGACAATGCGTTGTTTTAAATTGCCTTTTGGCAGATTAAATATTTCAACACCATCGTGGTGCAAACTAAAAAATACACCCGGGTGCGCCAGTGCCACGCGTTGAAATTCGTCCAGGATGTGGCGCATTTCTACCGGATTGCTTTTGAGGAAATTCCTGCGGGCCGGCGTATTAAAAAATAAGTTTTTAATCGAAATCTGTGTTCCCGCTGAAGTGGCAACGGGCTCCTGGTTGGTTACCTGTGCGCCTTCGATGGTAATACAGGTGCCAATTTCATCCTCATGTCTGCGGGTTTTCATTTCTACCTGCGAAATCGCTGCAATCGAAGCCATGGCTTCGCCACGAAAACCCATCGTACGGATGGCGAATAAATCTTCTGCTTTTTTTACCTTAGAAGTGGCGTGGCGTTCGAAACACATTCTGGCGTCGGTAACGCTCATTCCACAACCATTATCAATAATCTGAATCAGTGCTTTACCTGCATCTTTTACTACCAGCTGGATTTTATCTGCGCCAGCATCTATTGAATTTTCGAGCAATTCTTTTACCGCAGAGGCAGGTCGTTGAACAACTTCTCCGGCAGCAATTTGATTGGCAACAGCATCAGGCAATAAGTGAATAATATCAGTCATGTATTAAGGCAAAGTGAATTCGCTAAATTATGCAAAATAAGCTTAATGAAACCGATTTGTTTAAAACTCAACATGTAAATGACTGTAAGTAAATAGAATTAATTGCCTGGTAGGTTTTATTTTCTTTAGTTGTCATTCCGAACGCTTGAAGAATCTATGTGGGGAAGAATGAATTGCTTATGTTTCAATTTCTTATTTCTTTTTTTGAAAAGCAGGTTCCTGTGTCAATCGGTTCCGGTAGTCCTGCTGTACGCTATATCTTTTGGCTACCCTTCTGCTGCGTCCAGGGTGACCGCCAAAAGGATGTCGCTTTCATCAGGTTTATTTCACTGGGGCCAGTCGCATCAATGCAGTGATCAATTGGCCTGTTTACCAAGAGTCGTCTTCCTGAACTTGTTTCAGGATCTATAAACAAAAAAAGATTGTTATTTAAGAGAATGCTTGGTGTTCTGTGAGGACACAGACCACGGGTTGAAAAGGATATTCTGGATAGGAAAAAGCATATACTGGACATAAAATAATATACTCAGTAATAGAAAAAGTATATACTGGATATGAAAGAATATGTCTGGAAATAGAAAAAGCATATTCTGGATAGGAAAGAATATACTCAACGATAGAAAAAGGTGTTTCGGAGGTGGAAAAACCCAGGCTTGTTCAATAATCATTGTTAAATAATACCACTAAGCGGCAAGTGGCATTAAAATGGCGCAAACAAGTCGTGGCTAAATGTAGATCTGATACTTTACATTTGTTTTATGCAATTATTAAATAAGTATGAAGTTATCGGATAAGGTAAAGGAACTGAGAAGCCTGTATGGATTTAGTCAGGAAGAATTGGCAAAACAAGCTCAGTTGAGTTTGCGCACCATTCAGCGTATCGAACAGAATGAAACCGAAGCAAGGGGTGATACTTTGATGAGATTGGCGCAGGCTTTTGATTTAAAACCTGTTGATTTAACCAGTGAGGTGCAAAAAGAACAGTATCAGCTGATTCCGCTCTTAAACCTCTCGGCACTGAGTTTTATTATTTATCCGATATTGGGTTTCATCGTGCCCTTAGTTTTGTGGTATTTTAAACGCAACGGAGATACCCGGCTGGATGAAGCAGGCAAAAAGCTCATCAATTTCCAAGCCACCTGGACTTTGGCCATCGTCCTCTTGTATAGCCTGACCATTCTTGCTAAATTAATGCATTTTGGAGGCATCTTTAGGATTTACACCTTTATGATTTTGATTGGTGGCTTTTACGCCTTAAATTTTATACTTATTTTGATAAATACTTTCAGAAGCAAAAAAAATAAAGAAATAATTTACAAGCCGGCAATTCCGTTTTTTTAAAGTTTAAAGGCTAAAACTTAAGTGTTCTGTGAGGACACAGACCACGGATGGAGACTAATTCCGTGTCTCGGTGGCAAATAATTCTTTACGCAAGTCATCTCTGTAAAACCGAATTTACAAAAGCAAATGATTTCATTTTCTATCTTTATCGGTATGAAATCCATTTTATACAACCTCTTTCTGGCTTTACTGTTTACTTCTTGCACCAAAAAAGAAGCAGCGGATGTAATCGTTTATAATGCCCAAGTTTATACAGTAAACAGCAAGTTTGATGTAGTGGAGGCTTTCGCTGTAAAAAATGGTAAAATCCTGGCGCTTGGTAAAAGTGATGATATCAAATCAAAGTATGCAGGCAAAGAAGAAATTAATGCTGAGGGCAAAGCGGTTTATCCAGGTTTTATAGATGCACATGCACACTTTTATGGCTACGGACAAAATTTGCAAACCGCCGATTTACGAGAAACAAAATCCTGGGATGAGGTACTCGCCCGTTTAACCGATTTTGCCAAAACACATCCCGATGGCTGGTTAATCGGTAATGGCTGGGACCAAAACGATTGGGAAAACAAAGCTTTCCCCACAAATGAAAAACTAACCGCTCTTTTTCCCGGTCGCCCGGTATTTTTATACCGTATTGATGGGCATGCTGCAATTGCCAATCAAAAAGCTTTGGATGAAGCAGGCATCAAAGGCGAGCAGAAACTGGTAGGTGGTGATATGCTCATGCAAAACGGTAGGTTAACCGGCGTATTAATCGATAACGCAGTAACTTTAGTAGAACATAAAATTCCTTCACCGGATGCTAAACAGGCCGAAAAAATATTTGTAGATGCACAAAAGAACTGTTTCGCAGCAGGCTTAACCACCATTGATGATTGCGGCTTAAGTTATTTAGCGGTAGAGTTTATCGAAAAACTGCAGAAAGAGAATAAGCTTAAAATGAGGCTTTATGTAATGCTTTCTGATGAGCCTGATAATTATCAATATCTTTTTAGTCGCGGGCCAATTAAAACCGAAAGGCTAAATGTTAGGGCATTTAAAGTGTATGTCGATGGTGCTCTAGGCTCACGTGGTGCGTGTTTGCTTCATGCCTATAGCGATATGCCCGGTAAGACGGGCTTCCTGTTGAGCGATCAGAAACACTTTGAAGAAGTAGCCAAAAAAATTGCCGCCAATCATTTCCAGATGTGTACCCACGCCATTGGCGATTCGGCCAACCGCGTAATCCTGAATATTTACAATAAAATTTTAAAAGGCAAAAACGATCAGCGCTGGCGTATTGAACATGCCCAGGTGGTTAATACAAACGACTTTGATCTTTTTGGAAAAGCAAGTATTGTGCCTTCAGTGCAACCTACACATGCCACTTCCGATATGTATTGGGCTAAGCAGCGTTTGGGTGCCGAAAGGTTAAAAAGTGCTTATGCCTACAAACAATTGCTGAAGCAGAACGGTTGGATTCCTTTGGGTACCGATTTCCCGGTCGAAAACATTAATCCATTATTAACGTTTTATGCAGCAACGGTGAGAGCGGATGCAAAAGGTTATCCGAAGGGCGGTTTCCAGATGGAAAATGCATTAACACCCGAAGAAGCATTACGTGGAATGACCATTTGGGCGGCAAAAGCGAATTTTGAAGAACAAGAAAAAGGAAGTTTGGAGAAAGGAAAACTGGCCGATTTTGTCATGCTCGACCATGATATTTTGAAATCAACACCACAAAACATATTAAAAACCAAAGTATTAAAAACCTATCTGAACGGAGAAAAAGTATATGAAGCGAAATAGATTGTATATCCTGGCTGTAGCAACCTGCTGCAATGTTTTATGTTTAATGGCTTGCGCACAGGAGCATACAGCGAATGAGAAAAAACTCTCCATTGCTAATGCCATTTCTGGTACAACGGTATTGTTGAATAATCAAGATGCGATTGTGCCTTTAAAATCGCTCGAAAAAAAGAATATTGCTTCGGTAAGTCTCAGCTTTGCCTACAGTTCGGTATTCGATAGTTTGGCCAATAAATATGATAAAATCACTTCTTTTTCTGCTGATGCCTATAAGGATAGTCTGAATTTGAATGATTTGGAAGATGATCTTAAATATTTTAGTACCATCTTAATCAGTATCGACGATCAGAATGTAAATAAGCCGAAATACATTAATTTTATTAATAGTATCAGTAAAAACAAAGCGGTTATTATTTCTTTTTTCGGCAACGGACCAGGGTTAAAATCGTTTGACCTGTTGAAATCGCCAATCGTATGGACGGCTCAGAATAATGCAGATGCGGCTGCGATTGTTCCCCAATATATTTTTGGTGGTATTGCCGCATCGAATAAGTTAACCACGGCTTTTTCTGCCCGTTATACCATGGGATCTGGTTTTACTACAAGCGCCATTCGTTTAAAATATACCGTACCTGAAGATGCAGGCTTAAATTCGAATAACTTAAAGGAAATTGATGCCATTGCTTCAGAAGCAATCAGTCAGAAAGCAACCCCCGGATTGGTGGTTTTAGTTGCTAAAGACGGAAAGGTCATCTTTAACAAAGCCTACGGTACGCATACTTACGATACCAATGTACCCGATAAAGTAACCGATATTTTCGATCTTGCCTCGGTAACCAAGGTAACCGCCACTACACCTGCTGTAATGCGTTTGTTCGAAGAAGGAAAGTTAAAGCTCGATACCAATATTGGGGCTTATATCCCAAAGGCGCGTACCACACCGATGAACAACATTCAGGTACGCGAAGTGATGTTGCACCAGGCAGGTTTTATTCCCTATATCCCATTTCACGATTATGTGAAAACTGGCGATTACAGCAGAGATTCGTCTGCAGCTTTTCCAACCAAAGTAGCCGATAACTATTATATTAAAAAGGGCTTTTTTAAGGATTTTATGTGGCCTAAAATGCTCAATTCACCAATTAGAACGCGGGGAAAATATGTGTACAGCGATATCAGCATGTATGTGATGAAGGATATTGTAGAACACATTAGCGAAGAGCCTTTAAATCAATATGCCTACGAAAATTTCTATAAACCTTTAGGTATGCAGACTGCAGGTTTCTTGCCACGCAACCGCTTTAAACCAGAGCAGATTATCCCGACAGAAGACGATAAATATTTCAGAAAGACTTTGCTTGTGGGCTATGTTCACGATCAGGGCGCGGCTTTGGCTGGAGGTGTTTCTGGTCATGCAGGTTTATTTGCCAGCGCTAACGATCTGGCCATTATCTACCAGATGCTGTTAAACCGTGGCACCTATGGTGGCGTAGAGTATTTCAAAAATGCAACGGTAGATATGTTTACTTCAAAACAATCGAATGTAAGCCGTAGGGGCTTGGGTTTCGATCGTTGGGACCCAGACAGTACCAAACATTATCCTTCAGAGTTGGCTTCGCCACAAACCTATGGCCATACCGGTTATACCGGAACCTGTGTTTGGGTAGATCCATCACGTGGTTTGGTATATGTTTTTTTATCTAACCGCGTTAATCCTACAGTTACCGATAAGTTATCCAATCTGAAAATCAGGGGAAGGATCCAGGATGTGGTGAACAAGGCGATAGACGAATCGAAAAAATAAACCTGGTTTAAATTCAGAGTTGTCAACTTTAATAGCCACCTGGCTAGAAAGTTGACAACTCTCTGAATAAAAATGATCAGTGTTTATGTACATCTTTAAACCTGATCATATCGAATAGCCGTTGTTCCTTTTCATTGTCGAAGCCGCACGAACTTTTAAATTCTTTAGGATTCTCGTAGGTGCCGAATAACATGTCCCACCAAACAATATCTCCATAATTATGACTGTGTTTTTCATACTCATGATGAATGCGGTGCATCTCAGGCCGCTGGAAAATGTAACCAATCCATTGCGGGGTTTTCACATTGGTGTGATAGAAAAACTCTCCTAATGCGGTACACAATGTATAAATGGCTCCGGCCTCGGGGCTTAAACCCAATAAGGTGTAAACTAAAAGACTTCCAATAATCGAATTTACAGTCATCTCCAACGGGTGTTTATAAAAGGAAGTAATAACTTCTAACCGTTGCGGGCTATGATGGATTTGATGAAAGCCCAGCCATAAAAAGTCTATGGTATGTCTCCAGCGGTGCCACCAGTAAAAAATAAACGTTGCAATAAAGTAAGCAATAATTCCACCAAGCCAATTAGGGGTATAATTTGAAAGATGGAACAACGAAATGGAAGAAAGCCATTTTTCCCAGGTAAAACCCGCCAGTACAACAATGCTCAGTTGTATGAAATTTACGCCTAAAACCCTGATGGTCCAGGTAGATACTTTTGGTAATTTCCAGCCGGGTTTAATTCTTTCGATCAGAAAACAGCATCCGAATACGATAAAGATGATCACTAACATAGATTTGAGATTTAGTTATCAAATCTAGGGAAGGATAAGTTGGTGACTTTTGATAAAAGTCAAAAAACACTTATTTTCTAATTCTGCTTAATGTTTCTTGCGAGATACCCAGATAAGACGCTATATGCCCTAAGGAAACACGTTGAAAAAGCTGGGGATTCCGCTTAAACAATTGTTCGTAGCGCTCTTTGGCACTCAGCATCCGCAACTCATTGGCTTGTATCTCATTGCGGATGTAATAATACTCCGTCAGTTTTCGGCCAATTAAATTGAACTCCATAAATTGTAGGTACAGTTCATCGAGTTTTTCTTTTTTTACCACAATTAACGTTGAATCCTCCAAAGTTTCAATATACTCGAAGCTGGGTTGCCCTGTAAAGAAACCATAAACAGAAATCAACAATTCATTTTCGAATAAAAACCAGGTATTGGTCTGTTTGCCTTCTTTGTCGAGGTAATATACTCTTGCAGCTCCTGAAACAATAAAATAGATGGTATTGCTACTTTCCCCTGCGCTTAACAGTGTAGTTTTTTTGTTGACCTGAGCAATGTGACTATTCTGAACAATAGCCGATTTTAGTTCCTCAGTAAGAGGATGAATGGCGTTAAAAACAGCAAATAAACTTTGATAATTTTCTAAATAATCCTCTTGTAGCATAATTCTTTTTTAAACGGGACGCTATCATTAAATATGGGATTAATCAAATGTAAGATTTATATGTCGTTTATGTAAGTGTGGATATTTTTTTATTGATCTTACGAGTTGACTTTATTAGCCGGTTGCTGAAAAGTTGACGACGCTTTTAACTAAAAATGGATTTCCAACTTATATATTATCGTTTTAAGTTCTTCTGTATCGCGATCCTCGCACAAAAGAAAGGTTGTACTGTGTTGATTTTGTTGAAGCAGTGTAATGCCTTCAAACTTGTGTTTACCTGTAATTTTATTGCTAAAGGTTAGTTTTGAAGTCTGCAGGTCAATACTGCCGATAAAACTACCCAGGATTTCTCCGTCAGCATATGTTGATTTGGTATCTTCTGCTGTGGCAATAAAAAATATTTCATTTTCTATCAATACCGCATCCGTGAACGAGGATTCCATATGGTCAATATTTGGGAGTTTAAAGCTGTTGAAGCTGGCGCGCGCTGCATTTTCCAAATTTGCTCCTTCAATTTTAAATATGCCATTTTTCGAATCCGCCCCATTGCCACGGTTAAAAAGTAACCATTCGGTACCCGTAAAAATTGCGCCTTCGAGGTTGAAATTCTGGTTGTCTATTTTGGCGATGGATTTAAGTAGGATATACGTTTTAGTGAGGTCTTTTCGAACCACCTTTTTTGTTGTGAGATCGAATTCGATCATCAGGTTTCTTTTAAGCGTAGAGCCAGAGCCTAAAATGTATAATTTATTGTTGTGCTGACAAAGCATTTCGAAATCAGGCTTTAAGGGTTTAGGGATGTTTTCGAGTTGGGAAATTGCCTGATCAAATAAAACCTGAATTTTGTTCAGCTGATGGGTTTTAATATCATACGCATTCAAATAAGCACTGTTATCACCAATAATATACAATAAATCGCCAGCCATGAATAGGCCCGAAGCAGAACCAATGCCCTCAATCTCAGCAAAAACGGTTAAATGTGTGGAATACATAATTTAAAATAACAAAAAAAGCACCGGTTTTGGCCGATGCTTTTAGATTTTTTGTTTGCGATTTGCTAGGACTCCAAACTGAAAACTCCAAACTACTTTTTCAATCCAATTTCTCTTAATCTTTCATCCAAATATTCTCCGGCAGTCATGTCGCTATAGGCTTTAGGATGTTCGGCATCAATAGTTGATGGTAAACTGGTTAAATCCATATCACTGCGTGGGTGTAAGAAAAATGGAACCGAAAAACGTGAAGTCTTCATCAACTCGCGCGGCGGGTTAACCACTCGGTGTGTAGTTGATTTTAATTTATTGTTGGTTAAACGTTGTAACATGTCGCCAACATTTACCACGATATCAGTATGGTGTGCCTTAATAGGTAACCACTCATTGCTTCGGGTTAACACCTCCAGGCCATCGGCACTGGCACCAATTAATAAGGTAATTAAGTTAATGTCTTCATGTGCTCCTGCACGAACGGCATCATCAGGAATGATTTCAGGGTTTTCGATCGGGAAGTAGTGGATGCCTCTTAAAATCGAATTTCCATTATGCACATGTTTGTCGAAATAATTGATCGGCAGTTCCAGATAAGTAGCAATGGCACGTAATAAATGCGTTCCGTTTTCTTCCAGTTTTTTATAGGTATCGCCCGTTACTTGATTAAAGTCAGGTAATTCCGCTAAAACTTCGTTATCAGGATATTCATTTTTAACCGGATCGCCATCTGTTACTTCCTGACCGATTTGCCAGAATTCTTTTAAATCGGGAGTTTTAGCGCCTTTCGCGGTTTCTTTGCCTGCACTGGTATAACCGCGTTGACCGGCCAGTTCTGGTTTCTCGTATTTTCTTTTGGTTTCAACAGGAAGCGAAAAGGCCGCTTTAATGTTTTCGTAAAGTTTATCAATTAATTCCTGGCTTAAACCATGGTTGGTAATGGTAACAAAACCCGAATCGTTAAAAGCCCTGCCCAATTCATCAGAAAACTTTTTGCGGTCTTCGGCTGAACCATTGATGTAAGAGCCTAAATCTAAGCAAGGAATATACGGTGTAGACATAATTTTAAATTTTAATGTTATACGAATTTAAAAAAGAATTGTTAATAAGTGCGTTTGGTCTGTAGATTAGCGGTTTAAAATTTTATGAATCAATGTTTTAAGTTGTTAACATTAACACTGAAATCCACAAATTGTTGCGATTGTCACACAAAATCCATTATAATTTAAACACAAACTACAGCTTAATTTATTTCGTATAATTAGGTAGAAAATAATCCGGTTTTAACTGTAAGGTTGATCGGTTATTTGCGACTAATAAAATAAACACATATACACGAAATGAAACCATCATGATTTTCCATGTCAACAATAGATAAAAATCATGATAGCCTCATTACAATTAAAAACAAATAAACACACAATGAAAAAAATAATTTTAATACTACTAGCGGTGTTGGCCTTAAACCAGGCGAATGCACAGGGAAAAAAGACAGAGAAGGCTACATTCGGAATGGGTTGTTTTTGGTGTACTGAAGCGATATTTCAACGTTTAAAAGGTGTAACTTCTGTTAAATCTGGGTATGAAGGCGGTACTTTAACCAATCCAACTTACGAAGAAGTGTGTACAGGTGCTACGGGGCATGCGGAGGTTTTAGAGATTACCTATAACCCGATGGTGATTTCGTATGACGATTTGTTGGAAGTTTTCTGGAAAAGCCATGATCCAACAACCTTGAACCGCCAGGGTGCGGATAGCGGTACACAATACCGTTCTGTTGTTTTTTACCATACTGCTGAGCAAAAAGCTTTAGCAGAAAAATATAAAGCAGAGTTGAATAAAACCAATGCTTATGGTAAAAAAGTAGTAACAGCCATAGAAGCCGCAAAACCATTTTATATCGCAGAAAATTATCATCAGAACTATTTCAATAAAAATGGAAGCGAGCCCTATTGCAGATTGGTGATCCAGCCTAAAATAGAAAAATTGGAAAAAGTATTTAAAGCTAAACTTAAAGATTAATATATAAGGTTATGGAGCCCTGTAATAAACATTGCAGGGCTTTTTGTTGTTGTGCGCCGGGCATGGCAATCGACTATAGGGTTAAAA
>NZ_JAVTSN010000057.1:0-42806 GCF_032678585.1 Pedobacter psychrodurus
ATGATACTAATCTAAATCTCTCTCATTATGAAAACCAAACCATTACTACAAGAAATTTTATGGCTCTTAGGTTGCATTGCAATTAGCGTAATTACCGGCCTCTGCATATTTGGAAAAACTCTTTTTATTGATTCAATTGATGTGAATCTTCACGACACCTACTTCGTGATTAAAAAACAGCACTTATTAATATCCTTTTTTATCATTATTTCCTTTTTCGTTTATTATTTTAAAGAGTATAAATATGAATTCTGCAGAAAAATTCAACGTTCATTTATTTTCCTTTTAAGTTTTATTTTAATCCTGCTCGCATCGCTGGCAGTACAGCTTTTGCCTTTCTTTAATCCATATCATAACGTTAATGGTTGGACAGTTTACCCTCCTTTATCTGTACAACCCGAAATAGATCAATTCAAACAAAACTTTATTATTTTAACCATCGTATCAAAAGCCGTTCTTGTACTTCAGATCATCGTGGTAACAATGCTATTATCTGTAACCTATAAATGGGCGAAATCAAAAAAATAATTTCATGAAACTTTACTTTTTAATAGCTGGTTACTTGTTTTTTTTAAGCTCAGCATCTTTTGCACAGACACAAAACGATTCAAAGCCTTTTGTTTTAGGAAAAACCGAACAGATTCATTCTATAGAATTAAATGAAACGCGTACATTAAATATTTACCTACCCGAAGGTTATTCTCGAGATTCAACAAACACATATCCCGTAATCTATTTGCTTGATGGCTCGGCAAACGAAGATTTTATCCATATCGCGGGTTTGGTTCAATTTTTAACCATGATCGAAAAAATGCCAAAAGCAATAGTTGTAGGCATTGCCAACATCGACAGAAAACGCGATTTTACCTTCCCAACAACCGTTAAAAAAGATTTGATTGATTATCCGACTACTGGCAAATCGGAAAAATTTATTGCTTTTATAGAAAAAGAATTACAGCCTTTTATAGCGGAAAAATATAAAGCAAACTCCTCAAAAACGATCATTGGCCAGTCGCTGGGTGGTTTATTGGCTGCCGAAATTTTATTAAAGAAACCTGAGTTATTCAATAATTATATCATTATCAGCCCAAGTTTGTGGTGGAACAATGAGTCGCTTTTAACAGATGCGACCAAGGCCATCACGAACATTAAACCTGACACTAAAATTTATATTTCCGTTGGAGAGGAAGGTAAACAAATGAAAGATGATGCAAAGAAACTGGCTGATCTTATTCAAATGAATAAAAAGTTAAAAACAACATTTATTCCGCTTGTGCAGGAAACTCACCTTACCATTCTACACAACAGCGCATATAAAGGACTAGAAATTGTGTTCAACAACAAGAATTAATTCAATAATTTTAGCAATCTAAAAACCAGGAGTGAAGAAGACTTCGGGATTTTAATACACATAAATTTAAAAATGATATTTAGCTTTTTTAATGCTCGCAGACTAAAAAAAGACATACAAAAACTCGAAGAAAATATTGTTCTGTTATTGGCCAATGATTTTCCTAACATGGCAGAGAATTATCTACATTGGACATTCAGCATAGCTAGACAGCTTGTTGATAAAACAATATATATTTCACATCAAACAACAGATAATTTATACTATGAACAAAATAGGGCAAAACACAAAGAACATTTCTTTTTAACAGGAGTTGAACTGTTTAATAGGCAAACAGAAATCTTTGTCCCAATTCGTTTAACTATTTCTAACAATCTCATTCAAAATATTGTCCTTCCTTTTAATACAACAATAAGAAGTGAATATGATTTATCAGAAATCAGGATGACCAATTTACAGAAAAAAGATTTTATCTTAAAAAACACGGACGAAATAAAACTAAAAAAAAATTCTTTCTAATGTTAGTGAAGAGCAAAGAAACTTTTTAGAAATTGAAGATACTATAGAAATCGAGCTGGACAATAAATATTATTATACCATTTTAGATATGGAAAATGGAAATTATATTGCGGTTAACAAACGGGGCAATGTATTCAGATTGATCCATGATCACGAAGAACCAGCAAAGAAAATATTCTCAAGCGTTCAAAAATTAATGGAATCTTACTCTGGTGACAAACAAGAACTCCAAAATTACACAGATGAATACTGAAACTTCGGTGTAAAGAAGACTTAGCCAGTTTTAACTTGGGTAGAGACTTACGAAATTATCCATGTACTAGCCCAGGCAAAACTTCGTAAGTAATTTAGCTCAGAATATTCTTTACAATGATTTCGGCGTGCACCCTGGAGTTTTCGATAAAAAGCTTATGTGTATCTAATCCACCACAAACCACACCGGCTAAGTATAAACCTTTCACATTGGTTTCCATGGTGTCTTCATTATAAACCGGGCAAAGGGTATCTGGTAATTCGATGCCGAATTTCCTGAGCATGCCAAAATCTGGCTGATAGCCCGTCATGGCAATTACAAAATCGTTCGGAATGGTTTTGATCCCCTCTGGTGTTTTAATATCCACTTCGCCTTCCCTTATTTCAACAAGTTCAGAATTGAACAGTGCTTTAACTTCTCCTTCTTTAATCCTGTTCTGAATATCAGGGCGGACCCAATATTTCACATGTGGACCAAGATCGCCGCTTCGTACTACCATGGTTACGTTTGCACCTTTTCGATATGTTTCTAAAGCGGCATCAACACCTGAGTTATTCGCACCAACCACTACCACATTCTGAAAGGCATATAAATGCGGGTCTTTATAATAATGGGTCACTTTTGGCAAATCCTCTCCCGGCAAATTCATCAATAATGGCACATCATAAAAACCTGTAGCCACAATTACATTTTTGGCTGTATAATCAGTTTTTGAGGTTTTAATTCCGAAAACACCATCCTCATTTTTATTCACTTGTTTTACGCTTTCGAAAAGATGGATATTTAAATCAAACTTTTCAGCCACACGGCGATAATACTCAACAGCTTCGTTACGGTTAGGCTTCGGACTAATGGTTACAAATGGCACAGCCCCAATTTCTAATTTTTGAGAAGTAGAAAAGAAGGTCATAAATACCGGATAGTTGAACAAACTGTTCACCAAAGCACCCTTTTCTACAATCACATAGCTTAAGTTCGCTTTTTGGGCTTCAATTGCACAGGCCATCCCTATCGGGCCGGCACCTATAATGAATACGTCGTAATGATTCTGATTTGCCAAATGCTTATATCTTATGTTGTCATTCTGAGCCTGTCGAAGAACCTTTAATGCATTTCGACAAGCTCAATGTGACATTTGCTCTTAATTAAACTTTCATTGCTTTACTTGGGCAAGCAAAATCGGTTCTTTTTAAACCGGTATTTTTAATTGCACCATAACCTCCAGCCACATCTATTACATTTTCTACCCCACGCGATTTCAAAATAGATGCTGCAATCATCGAGCGGTAACCGCCTGCGCAGTGAATATAATAAGTCGATTTTGGATTGATCTCCCCCGTCCAATCGTTAATAAAATCCAGAGGTCTGCTTAGCGTAAACTCCAAATGTTCTGATTCATATTCACCTGGTTTACGTACATCAAGCGCTGTAATTTCTCCATTAATACTGGCAGTTTCAAATGCCTCTGCAGAGATCGATTCAATCGTATCGATTTCCTTACCGGCATCTGTCCATCTTTCGAAACCGCCCTCTAAATAACCAATGGTACTATCGTATCCTACCCGGGTTAATCGTGTAATGGTTTCTTCTTCTTTCCCTTCATCGGTAATTAATAAAATAGGCTGTTGCAAATCGGTAATCAAAGCACCAACCCAGGGCGCAAATTGTCCGTTAAGGCCAATATTGATCGAATTAGGAATAAAAGCTTTGGCAAAAACCTGCGGATCGCGGGTATCGAGCATAATTGCGCCAGCTTGGTTTGCCGTATCTTCAAATTGCTGAGGCGTTAAGGCATTCAATCCTTTTTCATAAACCTCATCAATACTTTCTACGCCACCTTTATTAATCGCTGCATTTTTAGCAAAGTATTGTGGTGGTGGCATAATGCCATCCGTTACTTCGGCTATAAACTGTTCTTTGGTTTGGGCCTTTAAAGCATAGTTCACTTCTTTCTGATGCCCTAAAGTATCGAAAGTTTCTTTGCTCATACTTTTGCCACAGGCCGAACCTGCACCGTGAGCGGGATAAACAATGATATCATCAGCCAAAGGTTTTATTTTCTCATTCAATGAATCGTAAAGCATTCCGGCTAAATCTTCCATTGTTAAATGACCTTTCTGTGCTAAATCCGGACGACCAACATCACCAATAAACAAGGTATCACCGCTAAAAATACAATGATCTTTCCCGTTTTCATCGGTTAATAAATAAGTAGTCGATTCTAAAGTATGTCCGGGGGTATGTAAAGCTGTAATGGTTACATTGCCGATTTTAAACTGCTCGCCATCTTTTGCCATGTGCGATTTGAATTCAGTTTTGGCAGTCGGTCCATAAATAATTTCGGCACCAGATTTCTCTGCCAAATCAACGTGTCCGGAAACAAAATCGGCATGAAAATGTGTTTCGAAAATATACTTAATGGTTGCCCCTGCTTTTTCTGCTTTCTTTAAATAAGTTCCCACTTCTCTTAGCGGATCAATAATTGCGGCTTCACCATTACTTTCGATGTAATAAGCGGCTTCGGCCAGGCATCCTGTATATATCTGTTCTATTTTCATTTTTAATCAGTATCGGGTTGTTGAGTATTCAAGTATCAAGACGTGAGTATCAAGATATGAGTATCAAGTATCAAGACGTTATTTTACACCCTCTACCCTTCTTAGCAAAAATAGGGCTAAATACTTATAACCGAAACGAAGTTGGTCATAATTGCAGAAGTTTTACTTATCTGTATACAAACCTTGCAGTTTCGGAAACCCGCAAGGTTTTGAAAAGGTGGGTTTTGCGTTAGGGATTGTAAGGGTTCAGTGCCGATCCTTTATCGGTACCGGAGCGAAGCGCAGCTCTGAAAAGCCCGACCCTTGCGTAGCTTGGGTAACGCCCAAATCAGTTTCTAGTTGGTAATTACGGTTTTCGGTTTTTGTTGGCCGAGATTTGTAATCTCGACCTTATTAGTTTAATAGATTTTTATGGACGGGATTACAAATCCCGACCAGCGATTGACCTACTAGCGATTAATCCTTAGTTAACTCTCCCCGCAGCGATTCTTCCATTAACCTTCTGCTTTCTTCTATCGATATGCCCAGGCCCATTACAAACATGAGTTTGGTAACAGTAGCCTCAAAAGTTAAATCGTAACCACTTAAAACGCCCATTTTCAGCAATTCTCTGCTGGTTTCGTAAAGGCCTAACTGTACGGAACCTTTTTTACATTGAGAAATATCGATAATAATTTTTCCGTTCAAAATAGCCTGACGTAAACTATCTAAAAACCATTGTGCAGTTGTGGTATTGCCAGAGCCAAACGTTTCTAAGATAATGGCGTCTACCTTAGAATCTGTTATCGCCTGCACCGCCTGTGGGGTGATACCCGGATATAATTTTAGCACGCCGATATTCGAATTAAAATTGGTATGCAATTTTAGTTCTCCTTCAGTGGCTTTAAGAATATAATTTCTGTGGAATTGTAAGTGGACTCCTGCTTCGGCGAGGATAGGGTAGTTTGGTGAGCGGAACGCCTCAAACTTCTCGCTGTTGTATTTTATAGACCGGTTACCTCTGAATAATTGTGCATCAAAATATATACAAACTTCCGGGAACAATGCTTTGCCATCCTCTTTGGTGGCTGCAATTTCTAAAGCAGTAATTAAATTCTCTTTGGCATCCGTTCTGATTTCGCCAATAGGCAATTGCGATCCGGTTAAAACAACTGGTTTATCCAGATTTTCTAGCATAAAGCTCAGTGCCGATGCCGTAAAAGCCATGGTATCCGATCCGTGGAGGATTACAAAACCATCGTACTGATCATATTTATGATAAACAAGTTCAGCTAAAGTTTTCCAGATTTCAGGATCCATATTTGATGAATCCAATACCGGATTGAAGGAATGTACATCTAAATGATAATCTAAACGGCTTAACTCAGGAACGTTTTCTTTTATCTGCTCGAAATCAAAGGGAACTAACATCCCATTTGTAGGATCGTTAACCATACCGATGGTACCACCGGTATAAATTATAAGTATTTTGGTCATTTGGTTTGGTGAAGGTTGCTCACCGCAAAGAAACTAAAAATTTACAAATGATGGAGTGATATTTTCAAATTAGCAATAAAATAAGATAATTAGGCTTTTAAATTATTAATTTAATAAAATTAAAGATAATATTCTGTTAAATTTACAACGGAATTATAAAGACATTCATTTTTCGGTCGGTGCGGCACCAACTGACAAGAGAGAGATATCACAACAGATTTCTCCATTATGCAAAGCTTCAGTGGAAATGACGGAATCGCTGGATTGACTAAAGACTTCAAACTGAGGATTCCGGACTTAATCCTAAACTCCAAATACCTTCTTCGAATTCTCAGTAGTTGTATCAGCAATCTCTTCAATAGGAATGCCATAAATCTCAGCAAGTTTTTGAGCGATATAAACGAGATAACTGCTCTCATTGGGTTTACCACGAAAAGGAACTGGCGCTAAATAAGGAGAATCTGTTTCTAAAACGACGTTAGCCAAAGGAATTTCAGATAATACCAGATCCAAACCAGCCTTTTTATAGGTCACCACGCCACCAATACCTAGATAGAAATTTAGGTCGATAGCCTGTTTAGCCTGGGCAACGTTGCCGGTAAAACAGTGAAAAATACCACGCAATTTTTCATCACGTTCACTTTCCAACAATTCAAAAACTTCATCAAAGGCTTCACGGCAATGGATCACGATCGGCAAACCTAAATCTTTTGCCCAGCCAATCTGTTTTCGGAAGGCATCTTGCTGAATAGCCAATGTTGTTTTATCCCAATACAAATCGATCCCGATCTCACCAATGGCATAAATTTCACGTCCTGTGATGCTGTTGTATATCTCGTCTAATTGCGCAAGATAATCCTCTTTCACATCGCATGGGTGCAAACCGGCCATAGCAAAACAATTTGCCGGATATTTCGCTACCAGATCATCAATCATCGCAATTGATTTTACATCCACATTTGGCAAAAACAAACGGTTAACATCGCTTTCAAAACAGCGTTCCATTAATTGCGCCTGTTTTTCGGCATCTTGCTCGTAATATAAATGGGTATGGGTATCGGTGAAGATCATGCTCTTTTTTTATAGTATCAAGTATTGAGAATCGAGTTATAGGTATTGAGTATCAAGTAATAAGTATCAGGTATCAAGATTGATTTGCCGGCTCTTGATACTAGATATTCAAATCTTGATACTTGTGTAAAGAATTCTATTTCTTTCCAGCTTTGCTTTTTTTCGGCACTTTAACTCCAGACTCCGGACTTCCGACTTCGGACTGTGGACTCCATTCCATTTCCTTTTTCAAAAACTTTCCGGTTAAACTGATCGGGTTCTGAATCAAACCTTCTGGTGTACCTTCGAATAAAATCCGTCCGCCGCCTGCACCACCCTCTTCACCAAGATCGATCACCCAATCAGCTACTTTAACTACATCCAGGTTGTGTTCGATGACCAAAATGGTATTTCCTTTATCAACCAACTCTTGTAACACACCTAAAAGCACATTAATATCTTCAAAGTGTAGTCCTGTTGTGGGCTCATCTAAAATATAGAAAGTTTTTCCGGTGTCTTTTTTAGAAAGTTCAGTAGCCAGTTTAACACGTTGCGCTTCTCCTCCTGATAAGGTAACAGATGATTGCCCTAAAGTGATATATCCTAAACCAACATCTTTCAGGGTTTTGATTTTCCTGTAGATGATCGGAATATTTTCGAAGAAATTACAGGCATCTTCGATACTCATATCCAATACATCACTGATCGATTTACCACGGAAACGCACTTCTAAAGTTTCTCTATTGTATCTTTTTCCACCACACTCCTCGCAAGGCACCTGCACATCGGGCAAGAAATTCATCTCAATCACTTTTAATCCTGCACCCTGACAAGTTTCGCAACGGCCACCTTTTACGTTAAAAGAGAAACGGCCAGGTTTGTAACCGCGGATTTTTGCTTCGGGTAGCTGAACAAACAGATTCCTGATATCAGAGAAAACTCCGGTATAGGTAGAAGGATTTGAACGTGGTGTTCTGCCAATAGGTGCCTGATCAATTTCAATCACCTTATCAATTTCCTTCAATCCATTAATTTTCTCGTAAGGCAAAGGTGTTTTTTTAGCCCTGAAGAAATGATGGTTTAAAATCGGATATAAAGTTTCGGTAATCAAACTCGATTTACCACTTCCCGAAACCCCGGTTACGGCAATAAATTTACCCAAAGGAAAATCTACCGACACCTCTTTTAAATTATGTCCGGTTGCTTTAACAATAGACAACTTATGCCCATTACCTTTTCTGCGGACTTTTGGCGTTTCGATTTTCTTTTTACCGTTCAGGTAATCGGCGGTTAAGGTATTCGATTTCAGAATCTGTGCGGCAGTTCCTTCGGCAACTACTGTACCGCCATGGATACCTGCACCCGGGCCAACATCTATCACCCAGTCGGCTTCCAAAATCATATCCTTATCATGTTCTACCACCAAAACGGTATTTCCAAGATCACGAAGATTTTTAAGTGCATTGATCAAACGTTCGTTATCACGCTGGTGTAAACCGATACTGGGCTCATCAAGGATGTACATTACATTCATCAACTGTGAACCGATCTGGGTAGCCAAACGGATACGCTGTGCCTCACCACCCGAAAGTGTACGGGCTGTGCGATCTAAGGTTAAGTAGGTTAAACCTACATCAGTTAAGAAACCGATCCTGGCTTTAATTTCTTTTAAAATCTCTTTTGCAATAATATTCTGACGGTCGCTCAAGCGTTCATCTACCTTTTCGAACCAGGTATTCAGGTTGAGAATATCCATTGACGACAGTTCGAAAATGTTTTTACCATCAACTTTAAAATGCAGGCTTTCTTTTTTCAAACGGGCACCATGACACTCCGGACAGGTTTTCAGTTTCCTGAATTCGTCCATATCATCAGATGCAGACTCACTTCTCTTTTCATTCTGCTCTTCGAGCATTTTAATAATACCATCAAAAGTGATATTATAATTCTGAACGTTCCATTTATTGTATTCTACCTCAACCTTGATCAGATCGTGAGTGCCATTTAAAATGATGTTGACTACCTCATCGCTTAACTTTTCGATTGGGGTAGAAAGTGAGAAACTATATTTTTTGGCTAGCGCTTTTAGTACCTGGAACATCCAGATATCGCGGTATTCTCCTAGTGGTGCTAATCCACCGTTTAGAATGCTCAGCTTTGGATTCGGAATTACCGATTCTTTATCCACCACGAAAATATAGCCTAAACCATCGCAACGCTCACAGGCGCCGTAGGGCGAGTTGAACGAAAAACTGTTCGGTTGAGGTTCATCGTAAGAAATACCCGTTGTTGGGCACATTAAAAATTTACTAAAATGCGCAACGTTATTATCTTTATCACTGATTTTAATTACCCCCTTACCCATCTTCATCGCAATCTGCAACGAATCGAGCAAACGTTTTTTATCTTTCACATCAATAATCAAGCGATCGATTACCACTTCAATATCGTGGATTTTATAACGGTCTACCTGCATTTTTGCAGAAATATCCTTTATTTCTCCGTCCACACGAACCTTTACGTAACCCTGTTTACGGATCTGCTCAAAAAGCTCGCGGTAATGCCCTTTTCTACCTTTAACAACCGGTGCAAGGATATTTACCGCCGCCCCATCAAATTTGTTGAAGATATTCTGCAGAATCTGGTCTTCGCTCATGCGTTCCATCTTCTCACCAGTATTGTACGAATAGGCATCGGCAACACGTGCATAAAGCAAACGCATAAAATCGTAAATCTCGGTAATGGTACCTACGGTAGAGCGTGGGTTTTTACTTGTTGTTTTTTGCTCAATGGCAATAACCGGACTCAAACCTGAAACTTTATCTACATCAGGGCGCTCCATCCCCCCCATAAACTGGCGGCTGTATGCGCTAAAAGTTTCCATATAACGGCGTTGTCCTTCGGCATAAATGGTATCAAAAGCCAATGAAGATTTACCGCTACCACTTAAACCCGTGATCACAACAAGCTGGTTGCGCGGAAAACTGACGTCTATATTCTTTAAATTATGTACCCTCGCACCATATACTTCTACATCTTTTTGCTCACCGAGGTCGATAGATTTATTGCTCATATTTTATTTAAAGTTGGGGGCAAAATTGAGCCTTTAAAAAGACTGAATTTCAATCCGCAAAAATGCTAAAAATTTTATCAAAAAGAAAGTCTAATGCAATCTGTATTAAGGATTAATTGTCATAATACAAAAGGTGTATTTGAAATAAGACTCTATCATTTATCACACAACATAAACGTTGCGGAATGGGTGATGGTTTTGTATTTTTAGAGAACTTTTGAAGTTTGTCATTTATTTTTTTCTAGCGCCCTCAATTACAGAAAATGCCATTGATACATTTCCTTTTTGAATTATTTAAGATCTTAATACAAAGCACAATCTATGCTTCAGTAATATTTTTCACTATCACGTACCTGGTAAAACCAAAACCGGGCAGCTTATTCTATTTTTTCAAGAAAGAAAAAGCGTTAACCTTGTTATCTAGCTGGGTAGCTATCTTTTTCGGATTATTTTTTTTCATGTTTTCCTATTATGGAGATCATGGGCTTGGAGATAGCACAAGGATTCCAATTGATCATCACAGAGAAATCGGTCAAACTGATCTCCTGTCGTATATCAAGCCAAATAACAATGGCACCATATATCTAGATGAATTTGTCATTACTGACGACCATGTTTACGGCAAATTAAATAAATACAATATAGCCCTTTATCAAAAATATTTTGTTTACGATCTGAAGTCAGATGCAATTCAGACATTCGATCAGCAGGAAACTTTTAATAATTATTTAATATCAAAAGGATTAAATCAAGCAGTTCCTTATGAAAGTTTTGACTTCTATTACAGCCAATATTGGAACGGATGGCGGTTCTGGTTGCTACCATAATTAAGCACATTTAAAAAATCTCTCGGCTCGTTGCGCTCTGCCCGAGATGACGATGCAACAATGAGCTCTCCACTGACCAATAAACTAGTGAACAAATGACCAGTGAACGAATGAACTAACTCACCACTCAATCGTCGTCCCATTTTCTGTCGGATGCCCGGTACAAACCAAAACCCTGCCCTTTTCAATTTCATCATCGGTAAGTACTTCATTGTAATCCATCCGTACGCTACCTTTGGTACAATTGGCCACGCAGGTACTACACACGCCCCCGCGACAACTATAAGGAAGCTTGATTTTATTTTCGAGTGCTACATCTAAAATCCGTTTTGGCCAGGGCACTTCGAGGTTGTACGATTCCCCTTGAAAATTTAAAATCACCGAATAGGTATTTTTATCGACTACTTTTTCAGAGCTATCGTCTTCATCCACCTCATCTTCGGGCAATACGAAGGTTTCTCTTTTAATCTGTTTGATATCGAAACCCATACCCAACAAGGTAATGCGGCATAAATCCATGTAAATTACCGGTCCGCAGCTATAAAAAAGTGCCTCATCACGCTCGAAATGTAAATGTTCTTTAAGTAATTTTTCGATGTAAAATTTATTTAGCCTGGCGGTCATTAAATTTTTGCTGTTGCTAAAAACCCATATAATTTTTAATCTATCGGGATATTTTTCCCGCCATTCGCTCAGCTCATCGTAAAACAAAGTATCTTCTTTTGACCTGTTACTATATACTAATGTAATTAACGATTTTTTTTCACGCACCAAAGCGGTTTTTAAAATCGAAAACAATGGCGTAATGCCCACCCCTGCCGCGAAAAGGAAAAGATCACGTTCCAGGTTTTCGTCAGGCAGATAACTGAACAATCCCTGCGGCTCCTGCGCGAACAGCACATCGTTTACCGAGGTTTTATGATGAAGAAATCTTGAAATCTCTCCATTTTCCACCCTTTTCACAGTAATGGCCAAAGGCTCATCCACATCAGGCGAACTGCTAAATGAATACGACCTTCTTACTTCCTTATGTTTTCCCTGAAAAACCAACGATAGAAACTGACCAGCCAGATACTTTGGATAATCATGATCTACTTCTTCAAATTGAAAGGTAATATTATCTCCCGGTTGGTTAATTATTTTATTGATGCGCAGCTTGAACATAATGCAAAGAAAGGGTTTTGAGCGTAAAGCGAAAAGCGTTTGGCGTAAATTCAATGATCATTTGTCGGTTAATCGATCACTACTTTTAGTCAGTAATTCGCTATCCACATTCAATCGTCATCCTGATCCGATAGCTATCGGATCAGGATGACGGACCGGACGAAGATTTTCTGTGAACAGAAAGCTCAATAGTCCACTAGCCATTTGTTCATTGGTTTGCATGATATATAAATTATTCCGTGTTAATGCGTGGCTCCGTGGCTAAAAAGTTCACTGGTTCATTTTCTATTGGTTCATTAGTTTACCCGTACGCAGGAAAAGTTCGGTGCTTATCTGTGGCCTCTAAAAAAGAAATTCGCAAAAACATATCGGTGTAATCCCTCAATCTGTGTAATCATTTTCAAAAAAAAAGCGTCCCGATTTAAAACCGGGACGCCTTACCAAATGCTTGTCTTTATCTTAATTATTATATTACTCGGCGTTATAAGCCAATAATACTCTCGGTTTTTCGTAACCGTAACGTTTCGGATGTTCCATAATCTGTTTCATAGAAATCACTTTATAAACATAGCCACCGGTTTCGCGGTTTAGCTTCATTTTGTAGTAATTGTCTTGATTTTGATTATCGATCTGCTTGCGTAAGCGTCCGTCGCCAACATTGTAAGCCGCAGCTACTAATGTCCAGCTTTCTAAACCCCTATACATTTCCTTAATGTATTTGCAGGCAGCAATCGTAGATTTACGCAGATTATAGCGTTCATCAACATTTCCGTTTACTCTTAATCCATAGGTACGGGCTGTGCCAGGCATAAACTGCCAGATTCCGGCTGCACCTTTTGGAGAAACCCCTTCAGCCATTCCAGATTCGACCAGTGCCAAATACTTAAAATCGTTGGGGATCTTGTACGCAGCAAGAATAGGCTCAATTACAGGGAACCATTTTGCTGCTTTTGCATGCAGGCGGTTGGTTTGTGTGTTTCCGTAAGTGTGTGCTGCAAGGATTTTTTTCATTTTGCGTTCTACCTTTTTATCGCCTAAAGGCAAGGTTTCTTCTGCAAAATTTAACTGTGCCATTAAAGATAGAGGATTTTCCTCTTTTTCGACTTTCAGGCTATCAGATTTGGGTATTGTAGTGTTTAATTTTTCTTCTTTTAAAAGACTTTTTTGTGCTAAGGGCATTTGGTAAGCGAACACTTTTGCCAAGATAAATAGTGTTGCCACTACCGCAAATGGTACGATGTGTTTCTTTAACATTTTCCTCCTTTTTTTGGTGAACTTATATAAAAACGTTGGCAAAGGTAAAAAATAATAAGCACATTATCAAATAGTTACAGAATCAAGCCTGAAAATCGCCCCCTAAAGCGCTATAAACGTGGATTTTAAATTTTGAAATTCAGACGATTTTTCCTATTTTAGAGGCTATTTTTTTAGCTAATTTTTCCGCTCTTAAAATTGTTATGTTCATCATTTTTTCATAAATTTGCAACCCGCATTTTTAATGTGGTTAAAAGCGTATCATGATAAATAAAAACAACAGGAACAGTCGGGATGACAAGTCCAAACCAGGCAGTCGGAAAACAGAAGGCAGAAGCAGTTCGGCCGGGTCTGACAGAAGAAGATCAGACGACAAAGACAGCAAATTCAAAAAATCATCCGATTCAAAAGACAGCTTCAAACCTAGAAGCTCAGACGGTAAAGATTTCAAATCAAAATCTTTCGGAGACAAAAAAGACTTCAGACCAAGAACGGGAGACCGCGATTTTAAATCGAAAGACGGAGAATCAAAGGGATTCAAATTTGGAGACCGCGAATTTAAATCAAAAGATAGCAACGCAAAATCAGAAGATCGTGGCTTCAAATCAAGAGAAGGCGGATCAAGAGATTATAAACCAAGAACAGGAGATCGTGATTTCAAATCGAGAGAGGGCGGATCAAGGGATTTCAAACCAAGAACAGGAGACAGGGATTTTAAACCAAGAGAAGGTGGTGCAAGAGATTATAAGCCAAGAACAGGAGACCGCGATTTCAAATCTAAGGATGGAGATTCGAGAGATTTTAAACCGAGAACTGGCGACCGCGACTTCAAACCTAGAGAAGGCGGATCGAGAGATTACAAACCAAGAACAGGTGAGCGTGATTTCAAATCGAAAGATGGTGGATCAAGGGATTTCAAACCTAGAGAAGGTGGTTACAAAGATTTTAAATCTAGAGGCAAATCAGATGATTTCAAGCCAAGTGCTGGAAGCTCAAGAGATGTAAAGCCCAGAGAGCCAAGGGAGGGCGACAGCCGTCCGTTTAGAAAACGCGAAGATGCACAGCCAAGAGATACAGAATTTAACCGTCCGGAACGTACTGTAATCGCCCAGGGCCGTAAAACAAATGAAGATAAAGGCTTAATCCGCCTAAACAGATATATTTCAAATGCAGGTATCTGCTCCCGCCGCAAAGCGGATGAGCTCATTGCTGCCGGCATTATTACCGTAAACGGAGAAGCCATTACCGAACTGGGGCATAAGGTAGATCCAGCGAAAGATTTGGTACGCTATAATGGCGAACTATTAAAACGCGAGAAAAAAGTTTACGTTTTATTGAACAAACCAAAAGATTACATCACCACTACTGATGATCCACAAGAGCGCCGTACGGTAATGCAACTGGTTGACAAGGCCAGTCGCGAGCGTATTTACCCAGTTGGCCGTTTAGACCGCAATACCACAGGTTTATTATTAATGACAAACGATGGTGATTTAGCGGATAAATTATCACATCCTAAAAACGGTATCACTAAAATTTATAACATTGAGCTGGATAAAGCTTTATCACAAGGCGATTTAAACAAAATTGCTTTTGGTTTAGAGCTGGAAGATGGATTGATTAAACCTGATAACATTTCTTATGTTGCAGGAGGAACCAAAAAAGAAGTTGGTATTCAGATCCACAGTGGTAAGAACAGGATTGTTCGTCGTATTTTCGAACATCTGGGCTACAATGTAGAAAAATTAGACCGTGTAGTTTATGGTAATTTAACGAAGAAAGATTTACCGCGTGGCAGGTGGCGTTATCTTGAAGATCATGAATTGATCCAGATTAAACATTTAATTAAATAATATATAAAGGCAACCAATGGTTGCCTTTTTTGTTGCTTTAGTTCTATAGAATTATCGTCCTCGTTTGCAACGAGGATGATTGAGCATGACGATTGCATCGTCACCTAATGCGCATTGCAAATGCGTACCTCGCTACATCCTCGTTTCAAACGAAGACGATAAAATGTATTTCCCTTCCCTGTCTTATTACATTTTAATTCCCCATATTTGTTTAAACCTATATCGTTTTTACATGAAAAAATTCAGTTCATTGTTCATACTTACAATATTGTCCACGTTAACTTTTGCGCAAAAAAGCAATTATAATCTTATTGTTGGCACCTATACCGCACCGGGAAAAAGCGAAGGGATTTACACCTATAATTTTAACACTGCAACAGTAGCTACAAAATTAAAAAGCATTACAAAAAACACCGCCAACCCGAGTTATTTAGCTGTTTCGCCTGATCAAAAATTCATATATGCCGTTAATGAAACCGGAACCTCCAGTACCGTTAGCGCTTTTAAATACAATGCCAAAACGGGTAATTTAACTTTTTTAAATAAGGTTGATAGTCATGGCGCCGATCCTTGCTTTATTACTGTTGATGCCAAAAATGTGATCGTGGCCAATTATAGTGGCGGTAGTTTAGCCGTATTTCCACGCAAAGCAGATGGCACTTTAAATGAAGCTTCGCAGGTAATCAAACACACTGGAAAAAGCATCGATCCAAAAGGCCGGCAAGAGAGTGCGCATGTGCATATGGTTAAATTTACACCCGACCATAAATATTTAATCGTAAACGACCTGGGTGAAGATCAAACTTATATCTATAATTACAACCCTGCCGGAAAAGAAAAAACCTTAACAGCTAAATCAGTACTTAAAACCAATGCCGGTACTGGCCCAAGGCACATTACTTTTAGTCCAAATGGGAAGTTTGCTTATTTGGCTCACGAATTTAATGGCAGCATAACCGCTTTTGCCTATTCAAGTGGAAGCTTAACAAAAGTTCAGGAAATTGGCACGACGGCTAAAGATTTTGCCGGAAAAGTTGACGGGGCAGATATTCACGTTTCGGCAGATGGAAAATTCCTTTACGAAACCAACCGTGGCGATGCCAATAGCATTTCGGCTTTCTCAATCTTACCTACTGGAAATTTAAAATTCATCGAAACAGTAAGTACATTGGGTAAAGGACCGAGAAACTTTAGCATTGATCCAAGCGGAAAATTTTTATTGATCGGACATCAATACACCAACAACATTGTTATTTTCAACCGCAATAAAACAACTGGCAAATTAACCGATAGTGGCAAAAGAATTGATGTTGGCGCTCCTGTTTGTTTAGTATTTAATTAATCTCTAAAATCAACCCAATGGAAAACTTCGATTGGACAAAATTCACGATCAGGATAGCTGTTAAAGCAAAGCTTGAAGATATCTACAACGCCTGGACAAAAGCAAGTGAGATTGAGAAATGGTTTTTAAGTGATGCAGAATTTTCTGATGAAAACAATGTGTTGCTGAGCAAAATACAAAATGCGCTTAAGGGCGATCGGTACAAGTGGATCTGGTATCTGTATGATGATATTGAAAATGGAACCATAACCGAAGCGAACGGCAAAGACGATTTCCAGTTTACTTTTGCCGGCGATTGTTTGGTAGAAATAAAACTCAGGGAAGAATTTGAATATACTGTAGTAGAATTGACGCAAAAGAATATTCCGCTCGATGATAATTCTAGGAGAAACATCCGTTTGGGCTGCCACAATGGTTGGAGTTTTTATCTTTTAAATTTAAAATCGGTTTACGAAGGCGGCCTGGATTTAAGGAATAAAGACAATCGTTTTAAACCCATGCTGAATAATTGAGGTGATGGATTTAGCTGTTAGAGACAGAGAAATTCAGGAACTGGGCTTTTCTATTATTGAAAATGTATATACCAATCAGGAGATTGAAGATATCTTAGCCACAATCTCCAAAACAGAGCCCAATAAAGAAACTTTTAGAAAATCAGATGATCTTTTTGCGATACGCCAATTTTTAAAAGAAGTTCCGGATACGATTGAGCTTATCTTTAAGAACAAGCTAAAAGATGTTATAAAAGCACTTTTTGGCGAGGATTATTTCCTTGTCAAATCAATCTATTTCGACAAACCCGAAACTTCAAACTGGTTCGTTTGCTATCACCAGGATTTAACGATTTCAGTTGACCAGAAAGTTGAAATAGATGGGTTTGGACCTTACACGAAAAAACTCAATCAGTTTGCGGTTCAACCACCACTTGAAATCCTTGAGAGCAATTTCACCATTCGCATTCACCTCGACGACACGAATGAAGAGAATGGCGCATTAAAAATAGTTTCGAATTCGCACAGCAAAGGCATTTACCGCCCCGAAACTATCGACTGGAATATAGAAAAAGAAGTAAGCTGCAATGTAGCAAGGGGCGGCCTCATGATCATGAAACCATTGTTGCTGCATAGTTCAAGTAGAACAACCAATAATCAAAAAAGAAGAGTGATCCATCTTGAATTTAGCAAGCAACTACTACCGAAGGAATTGCAATGGTCAGAATATCTTGAGTTTGAATGATAAACAGAAAATTCATCTGTAATCAATACGTCCTTAATTAAATCTGCTTGAGATCGTCATTGCGAAGCCGATTTTTCATTGGCTGAAGCAATCTCCTGAACAGAATGTCTAATGCAAAGATTGCTTCGTAGTACCTCCTCGCACACGATAGCTATCGGATGACGACTTTTCTATTAAAATCTACAGATGGTTGTTTAACTCAGGTTTATAGCATGATAGATACTAAAACAGGTTCTGTATAAAGAATTAAATGGAATAATACTATCTTTAAAAAAGCAAATGAACTGCAAATCAACATACTTAGAAAAAAGCCTTTTAAAGTGGACGGTAATATTCGCCCTCTTTCTGAGTTTGTTTACCTTTTCATACACCTACAACAATTCAATTGCGCTAAAAACAAGTCCAGTTTTTCAAACTGAATGGGTTTATGAATGGCGAAGGAGTTTTACCGCTCCAACCCGATTTCGAAAGACCTTAAGAAATGCGGCTATTTCGTTTAAAAAATATAGCCTGCAAGCTTTTGCTTTTAATCAGTTGGTAAAGGCCAAATTAACAAAAATCATCCAAATATCCATATCGATATCAACTACGACACGCTTTTTCGTTCAAGAAGCAACCGTTCAATATCCCACCGAAATAGATTGCCTTAACTATTCTGGCTTTTAGTCTATGCCTTTTAATTAGGGCTATTCCATTATTATTTTACTAGAGATTTGCGTGTTAATTCCAACAGCAAATCGGCATTCTTTACAACATGAAAAGTTTCAAAAAAACAATGAGACTAACGGGATTGGTATTGCTGATCCTTTTGGCCTCCGTTGGTCTCGGAGGAGGCGTTCCGATTCCTCCATCTAATAAAAGAGAAAATCATATGGAGATAAAAATAGCGCTACCGGAAACGGAGGAGGTGGAAAAACTATCTTTATTTGATATTAAGGAATAAAAAAAATGGTCCCGATTTTCATCGGGACCATTCTAAATATTTTAATTAACCGTTATTATGCTGGTTCTGCAACTCTTGCTACATTACGGTATGGAAATTCATTGAAAATATGTCTGCGGGCGAAACGGCCCGGAGAATCGGCGTTCACCAATTTCACATAAATTGCTTTTGGCACATCGAAGTATTCGTAAGCACTTCCATCAAAAAACTGGATGTTTAAAACCTGTTGTTTGTACTCAAAATCCTGAATATTCGACAATGTGGTCGTTTGCGTATAGGTTTCGATATTTTGTTCGCGTGTTTCAGGCGCAATACTTACCAGGAAATGGTAAGCTTCGATAATTTCTTTACTTCTTGCTTCTGCATCCAATTTCTCTTCTTCCTGCTGAAATTTATCAGGGTGACAATCTTTCATCAATGTGCGGTACACCGATTTAAGCTCTTTTAACTCAGCATTTTTATCTACGCTCAAAAGCTTTCTGTAATCAACTATTTTCTTCATTGGGACTAACCTCTTTTTTATTTTTGCCGAAACGTTTTTTGAAATTCCTACTCATCAAACCGTTTCAAGCCGCAAAGATACGATTTATAATCATTTGATTTTGAGAAAGTTTACTTTTCTCTAATATTCCCGATGTGAATGATTAATTGGGGAATTTAGAAGTCTATAATTACGATGAAACCCACATAAATAAAAAAGTTTTGCCATGCAAGCGCAGCAAAACTTTTAAACAAATTCAATAAATATCTTTCTGACTACTAATATTTAACCTGTAAAGATTTCTCAATTACTTCTTTATAATAGTCGATGTATATAGGAAGGATTTTTTTCAGGTCAAAATCCTGAGCCCTTTTAAATGCATTTTCTTTAAAACGGTTGAGTGTTTCGTCATCCTTTAATATTTCGATCGCGTGTGCTGCCATGGCATCTACATCGCCTACATTGCTCATGTAACCGCAAAATCCATCTACATTAAGCTCTGGCAAACCACCAGCATTTGTGGTAATCGCAGGCACTTTACAGGCCATTGCTTCTAACGCCGCCAAACCGAAACTTTCAGATTCTGAAGGCATCAGAAAAAGATCTGAAACCGATAAAATTTCTTCTACCGCATCTTGCTTGCCCAAAAACCTTACATTTTCGCAAATATTTAATGATCTGCAAAGTTGCTCATCATAAGCACGCTCTGGTCCATCGCCTACCATTAACAGTTTTGATGGGATTACCGCCTGCACCTTTTCGAAAATCCGGATTACATCTGCTGTACGTTTTACCTTCCTGAAATTACTGGTATGGATCAGAATCCGCTCGTTGTTCGGGGCAATTGCCTTTTTAAAATGGTCTTTCGCCTGTAAACTGAATCGTGTAAAATCGATAAAATTCGGGATTACCTTAATTTCTTTCGTAATCTCGAAGTGGTTATAGGTATCTTCTTTTAAATCTTCTGAAACCGTAGTTACACCATCACTCTGGTTGATTGAAAAAGTAACCACCGGTTTGTATGTTGGATCTTTCCCCACCAAAGTAATATCGGTACCGTGCAAAGTAGTTACTACAGGAATATGAATGCCATAACTGGCTAAAATCTGCTTCGCCATAAAAGCCGCAGAAGCATGTGGAATGGCATAATGAACGTGTAATACATCCAGTTGCTCGAAACGGACAACATCTACCAGTTTGCTGGCCAGTGCCGACTCGTAAGGTGCATAATCGAATAGTGGATAATCCCTTACCGAAACCTCATGATAAAACAGGTTGGCAGAAAAGAAATCGAGCCTTGCCGGCTGACTATATGTAATAAAGTGAACCTGATGACCCTCGTTAGCAAGTGCCTTACCAAGCTCTGTTGCAACTACTCCACTACCGCCAAAAGTGGGGTAGCAAACAATTCCTATCTTCATTGTAAATGTATTGTTGTTACCGCAAATGTACCCGATTTTAATCTATAATGCGTGTCGGCCTATTGCAATAAAAAAGACGAGAAATTGAGTAGAGATTTTACAGAAAAAAAGAAAAATTATGATTTGAGGTTTCTCATTTCTTCTTTGATGACCAGGAAGAGTTCATTTGGCCGTTGGGTGCCAATAAAATATTCTAAACCATCACGATCTGTTAGTACCACCGCATCTTTACCTGATGAATAGAACCGGATTGTTCCTTTGGTATGTAAATTATAAACCGGATTATTGAAGAAATAACGGCTGTATGTAGCCTTACGAACATCAACGATACTATTCAGGTCAATTTTAACACGTTTGGTTGTCCAAAGGCCATCCAATACCATACTACCATTATCCACAACAATTTTGTACTGGATCAGGAAAAGCAAAAGCATAGAAACACCGATAATCCCGAATCCTACAACAAGGAACAAATCCTGCGTATTGTCGCGATCGCGCTCATAAACGTAAGCTGCAAAACAGAATGCAGCCATAATCAGCCTAATGAAAATGCGAACATAATCACGGCCGATGTACTGTTTTTCGATATAGGCGTACCTGCTTTCCACTTATTTAATTTTGAGTTCGAATATAGCAACTTTTTTTGTTGCAGTAGTTAATTTATATCGGTTATCCTGTCGCATACCTGCAATCCAAACAATTTCGCCATTTCCATTCACCAAAATCGGCGTGGTGCTTTTCAAATGTAAAGGAACTTTCTCATCGATAAAATAGTCGCTCACTTTTTTGGGGTTCCGCATCCCCAACGGAATAAACTTATCTCCATTTTGCCAGTTCCGCAACACCAAAGGGAAGATCAGCTTATCGGCATTTACAAAGGCTCTGTTTAGATCTATCTCGAATTTAATATCATCGGTAAATTTTAATGAAATTTCATCATTAGCAAAGGCAATTTTTTCTGTTGTTGGATGGATGAACTGGTTGGATGTAACCGAAGTGTTTTTCTCCACAATAACCAGATCGCGGCGGTTAATAATGGCCTGGTGCGTTGAACTAAAAAAATGCGTACCACTTAAAGCCTTTAAACTGTCTAAAATCTCCTGAACCACATTTTCGCCAAAGCCAAAAGGTTTAAGCAATTCGTAAAGCAATAACTTTTGCGGATTTAATCTGGCAATTTCTTCTAACTCAATATAAATTCCATCATGCCTTTTATTCAGAATTTTATTTTCAATTTTGTTGACCTGTAGATTTAAAAAGGTCTCTAATTCTGCAAATCTTGCGATATTTTCAGCAAAGGTTTTTTCCAGATTTGGATTGATCTCCTGCAAATGTGGAACAACCTGCAACCTGATTTTATTTCGGGTGTAGTTGGTGCTCGCGTTCGAGCTGTCTTCTACAAAATCAATGTTGTTTATGGTTACACTTTCCTCAATTTGCTTCCGGGTTAAAAATAACAATGGTCTGATCAGCCGTTCACGTTTAGGTAAAATACCATGTAAACCGCTTATGCCTGTACCACGGGTAAGGTTAATGAGAACAGTTTCAACCGCATCATTCTGATGTTGTGCCAAAGCAATATAGTCATAGCCCTTAGTTATCCTAATTTCTTCAAACCAGGTATAGCGCAGATCGCGGGCAGCCATCTGGGTAGAAATTTTATTTTCGGCTGCATATTTTTTTGTATCAAAATGCGTTACATAAAATGGTAATCCTAAATTTTTAGCCAGCAGTGCAACATAACTTTCGTCGCGTTGTGCTTCATCGGCCCTTAAATTAAAATTACAATGTGCCACACCAACATCAACGCCTATTGCTTTAAATAAATGCAACATTAATACCGAATCTTTACCCCCGCTTACGGCCAAAAGAATGCGGTTCTCCCGTACAAACAACTTTTGCTGTTCAATAAAATCCTGAAATTGTTTTAAGGGTAACATCCATCAAAAATATTTAATTTTAACTGGTATTCCGAACGTTCGGAACAAAAAACTAACTTTGTAGTGTGCAAAAACTATTTGTCTTTTTATTTCTTCTAATCAGTCCTGTATTTTTATTCGGTCAGCAAACCGCTTCGAAAATAAAAATTGTATCATATGAGCACATCCTGATACGTGCAAATGACAACGTCAGTTTTCTTCGGAACCCGGTTTTTCAACAAGATAATGCCACTTTAACCTGTGATAGCGCTATATTTTACAGTAAGCGCAATTATTTTGAAGCATACAAGAATGTACACATTAATCAAAGCATGACAAATATTTATTCTGATCAGTTAGAATACGACGGAAATAAAAAACATGCACATTTAACCGGAAACGTGAAGATGATCGATTCAGCCTCGACCACCTTAACCACCAATATCTTAGATTATAATACCCTCAGCAAGATAGGAACCTACACGAGTGGTGGTAAAATTGTAAATAAGGAAGTAACGGTAACAAGTAAAAACGGCTATTATTTTAGCAATTCGAACGATGCTTATTTTAGATATGATGTATTGGTAGTTACACCACAATCCACTATCAAATCGGACACCATGAGTTACAATACTCAAAGCAAATGGACTTTCTTTTATGGTCCAACCAATATCAAGGGTAAAGACGATAACCTGTATACAGAAAATGGCCAATACAATACCCTTAGTGAAGATGCTTTCTTCGGAAAGAAAAACCTATATACCCAAGGTACCAGATCGTTAAAAGGAGATAGTTTATATTATTATGGCAAAAAAGGAATTGGTAAAGCCGTAAAAAACATTGTTTTTTCTGACACAAAAGATAAGATGAAAATGTTCGGTGATTTAGGTTACTATTATAAAATTGATCAACGCACATTGGTTACCCGAAATGCCTATCTGGGCATCGGTACGGAAGATTCTATCCTAGTGAAAAATAAAAAAAGGCCTGATAGTTTATGGATGGGTGCGGATACATTGGAAACGCAAATGGTGTTACAAAAAACCTTAAAGTTAATTCCTAAAATTTCGATCAAGGCTGATAATCAGGTTGGTGAAGACGATGAAGATACCGGCGAAAAGAAAGGGAAAGGTGAACCAAAATTTAAACCAGAAACTGAATCCACTCAAAAAGAAGACCGGAATAAGCGCAAAAACAACAAGGCTGATAAAAAGAAAAAAAACAAAGGCGAGGCCGAAACAGAAGACCCGCTCAATCTGAAAGATAAAAATATTGATAGCTTGAAGTCGAAATTAGATTCGCTTGGCAAAGGATTGCCTAAAGTCGGTCTGGACAGCCTTCAGAAAAACAGTGTTTTAAAAAGCAAAGCCGACTCCATCATCAAAAATCTGCCTAAGCTTAAAACAGATAGTCTGCAAAAAAAGATAACGGATAAGGCTGGCGCGATAACGAAAGACATTTCCAAAACGAATATTGATAGCCTGCAAAAAAAGATAACAAACAAGGCTGTACCATTAATTAAAGACCTTTCAAAAACAAAAATCGACAGCCTGCAAAAAAAGGCAATAAAATCTGGCGTTAAAGACAGTTTAACAAAGGGCCTGGGAAATTTAAAACTCGGCAAAGCAAATGATACCGCTAAGTTTAACCCGGCCGATACTGTTCAGGCCCGTATTATCAAGGCTTATCACGGGGTAAAAATTTATAAAACGAATATTCAGGCCAAAACCGATAGTCTTTTTTATACCAGTGCCGATTCTACTTTACGTTGTTATAGTAATCCGATTATCTGGTCGGAAGGCTCGCAACAGGTTGGTGATACCATTTTTGTTCAGTTCAAGAATAAAAAACTAAATAATTTACAGGCCTTTAGAAATGCTTTTTTGGTAAACACCCCAAAAGATTCATTAAGGTTTAATCAGATAAAAGGCAGGTTGATGACAGGTTTTTTCTATAATGGAAAACTTAAAAACCTGTATGTTGATGGCAACGCCGAAAGTATTTATTACACACAAGACGATAGCACAAAGGTTTATAAAGAAATGAACCAAACCTTAAGCAGCAGGATAAAATTCATTTTTAAGGATAAGGAAAACGCGATTGAAGATATCGTTTACATCAAGGGAGTTGAGGGTGCCTTAAATCCGGAAAACACGATTGCCAAAGACCATGTTTTAAAAGGATTTTCGTGGAAGCCAACAGAGCGCCCAAAATCGAAGAAAGATGCAATAGGCTCATCTGGAAAACCGAAACCCAAAGCAAAGGCTAAAACAGTAGCAGGTAAAACGGTAGCAGGTGCAAAAGCTGTAACTCCGGCAACGAAGCCGGCAACAACAGCACCGGGTATCCTTAAGCCAAAAGTTATGCCGGGAAAAGACAGTTTGAATCTGGATAAAAAAATACCTCAAACCAAACCAGCAGATACTGCAAACTTTGGTATTAAACCCATTTTACCGAAAAAAGATTCTACCCAAGTGAAAAAAGATTCTGTTCAGATAAAAAAGGCAACAGGGGTGAGGTAGTTTTTGTTATTCACTAAATAAATGGTTAAATTTATTCATGGATTTACAATCAGAAAAATTAAGTTTACTTCAACAGATCATTAATTCGGATGATGAAAGCTTAATCAGTGATATTAAATCACTAATTAACACAAGAGATTATGATTGGTTTGATGAACTAAGTAGTAGCCAGCAAAATGATATTCGGGAAGGAATAAGCCAACTCGATCGTGGTGAAAGTTTTAGCCACGAAGAGGCAAAAAAAAGATTTAGTGTTTAATGGATATTATTTGGTCTAAAAAAGCTGGCGAAACTTTCCAAAAAAACATAGACTATTTAAAAGAGAATTGGACGGAAGTAGAAGTAAAAAAATTTATCACAAGAGTATTTACTTATCTCGAAACACTATCTGAGCAGCGATTAATCTCTAGAAAAACCTATAAGATAAAAAATACCCATATAGGATTTATTATCCCACACATATCAGTTGTATACCCTATTAAACCGAAAAAAGAAATTTTAGAGATTGTAACCTTTATAGACAATCGACAAAGTGGCAAAAAGAAAAAAATATTTTTATAATTCTCCCTTCAAAAAAACCATCATCTTTCCAAGTGCAATAGCCCTGTGGCTGATTTTATTCTTTTCCGCCATATCCATTTCGGCAAAAGTGATTTCATAACCATCAGGTTGGAAAATTGGATCGTAACCAAAACCCTTCGAGCCAGATAATTCTGTGCTGATTGTTCCTTCAATCGTACCTTCAAAAATATGGTTTTGACCGTCCTGCATTAAAGATATTACGGTTTTAAACCTCGCCCTTCTATTATTATTACCTTCTAGTTTCTTCAAAACAAGTTGAATATTTTCTAAACTATCACGGCTTCCCGAATATCGGGCAGAGTAAACCCCAGGTTCATTATTTAAAGCCTCAACCTCTAAGCCACTGTCGTCGGCAAAACAATCTAACTTAAAATGCTCCACCACATAACTGCTTTTTAAAGTTGCATTTCCTTCAAAAGTGTCAGCAGTTTCAGGGATGTCGACAAAACAACCAATATCTTCCAGGTTCAGCACTTCATATTTACCTTCAAGTGCAGCACGTATTTCTTCGGTTTTATGTTGGTTATTCGTAGCGAAAACTAGTTTTTTCATTGGGAAAAGTTGCAAGGTTGAATGAATTGGAATGTTGTAAAGTTAGCAGGTTGAAAGGTTAAGGTTTCTGTCCAAGGGCTATAGCGCCAATCTCGATACTGGCTTCTCAATATCTGATACTCCAAACTACCTACTTGATGCTAAAATACCAAAACGTTATTTAATTTTCTGAAGATGACCCCACAAGAGTTTTTTTGCAGTTAAATCACTATCCAAATGATGAAGATTAGGTGCAAAGATAATCCTTGTAGTCTCGTGAACAATGATTTCATTTTGCCAGCTAAGGTTCAGTTTTAACTCGGCAATTTCCACTCCGAAAGCTAACATGATAACTGGTTTAAAAAAACGGTGCAATTCTGTATAATCCGTTCCACTGTAATTTGCATAATTTAAAATGGCAAAATCAGGCGTCCCCAAATCTACGGCTTTCACAATTTTGCGCAACAGTTCCCTACCCTGTTCGGTACTTACATCGTTCTCTTTATCGTTCACTAAAATCAGTACCGATTTTTTATTTCCACCTAAAAATTTAAACGTTTTTTCGGGGAGCGGTTCAGCCACAATATGCGGAATTTCAGGCCCTTGCGGATAAACTTTTGGAATTTTTGCAGCATTAATCTGAGGAATTTGTGCTATTTCCGGTTTTAAACCAGATTCTTTTGCTTCGGTAGCAGAAACATTTTCGGAAACAAAAACCGGCTCAGCGTTACGTAAAGGCAGAATTTCTACACTTTCATCCTTTACCAGAAAGACCTCTTCGGTAAAAAATAAGCGTAAAGCATTCGCATTGTTGGTAACCTGGTTTTCCATTCGTATTTTTGTTGAATAATAATTTCTGTTAAAATTAGTTAAATATCTTATAATAGCGTCGCTAATTGTTACTTTTATCCCTTAAAATTTATAGAGTGCTCTGCGTGAGGAAAGCTTACTGCCTATTTATTTTCAGCTTTATTTATAGCATTTCGTTTGCACAAAACGTTGCTGTGGTAAACGGTAAATCGATAAGTGCCAAGGAGTTTATGTGGGCGTACAAAAAAAGCCATAATGGAAACATGAGTGCTGCGTACGACACTTTACAAACGTATTTAAATTTATATATAAATTTTAAACTTAAGGTTTTGGATGCCCGTGATATGGGACTGGATAAAAATGCCAGCTATCAGGAGGAAATCAAAACCTATGAGGATGCATTAACAACGCATAAAAAAGTTGGGGTAAGCAACAAAGACCGCGATTTTTTATTGAATGAGTACCGCGAGGGTGTTTTAATGTTCAATGTTTCAGAACAAAAGATCTGGAATAAGGCACAGGAAGATGAAAAGGCGATACATGATTTTTACAATCAAAACCAACAGCATTACAATAAACCCTTAAGCGAAGTTAGAGGAGAGGTAATTGCCGATTACCAACTGAGCTTAGAAGATAAATGGCTAAAAAGCCTTAAACAGAAATATCAGGTCAAGGTTAATGAAAATGAGCTTAAAAAACTCGCCAGGTTATAACCGAACTGATTTTTGAAGACCATAAGTATTAAATTTGCAAAATATAACAAATAGAATGAAGAAAGTTTTTTTAGTAGCAACCGCTTTAATTTGCCTGTTTTTAAACAGTTTCGCACAAAAGCATACCGTTGATAAAGTTGCTGCTGTTGTAGGGAATAATATTATCCTGCTATCAGATTTAAACCAACAATACACACAATATCTTTATCAGGGAAATCAGCCCAATAACGATATCAAATGTAAAATCTTACAACAAACCTTAACCCAAAAGTTGCTTAAACAACAGGCTGAAATCGATTCGGTGATGGTTGAAGATGGTGCGGTTGATGATGAGGTAAACAAACGCATGCGTTACAGTATGCAACGTGCCGGTGGACAGGAGCGTTTAGAGCAATTTTTAAACAAATCTGTTTTACAGTACAAAGATGAGATCAGACCATCGGTAAAAGATGAGTTGATTGCACAGAAAATGCAACAAAAAATTACCGAGAACATCAATGTTACGCCAATGGAGGTTGAAAAATATTTCAAAACCTTGGGTGATAGCATTCCTGAATTTAATACTGAAGTTGAAGTTGGCGAGGTGGTTTTAAACCCTCAGTTAACAAAAGCGGAAAAACAAAAATTCCGTGATAAAATTGAAGCCCTTCGTTTAAGGGTTAAAAGCGGTGAGGATATGGGTGTGTTGGCCAAAACCTACTCAGAAGATCCGGGTTCTGCTGCTGATGGTGGTGATTATGGTTTTATCGACAGAACTACCATGGTTAAAGAGTTTACGGCATGGGCATTTAAACTAAAAGCGGGAGAAATTTCGCCAGTGTTCGAAACAGATTATGGTTTCCACTTTTTACAGGTATTGGAGCGTAGAGGTGAACAAGTACACGTTAGACATATCTTAATTATGCCTAAAACCACACCAGAAAGTTTAACCCGTTTAAAACTTCATGCAGATAGTATTTACCACAACATTATCGGTAAAAAATTAAGCTTTGCTGCTGCTGCAAACTTATATTCGGATAATAAAGAAAGTAAATACAATGGTGGTATGATGCTTAATGCAGAAAACGTGCAGGCAAGAAGTACTTTTATCCCGGTTGACAAATTGGATCCATCTATATTTTTAGTCATTGACAGCATGAAAATTGGTGGCATTTCTAAACCAGATCTATTTACCGCAGCCGATGGAAAACAAGGATACCGCATTTTATATTTAAAATCAAAAATACCACCACACAAAGCAAATCTTGTTCAAGATTTTCCAAAAATCAGAGATGCCGCACAAAGTGATAAAATTAATCGTACTTTAAGCGAATGGTTTGAAAAACGTCGCGAAAGTACCTACATTAAAATCGACGACGAATTTAATACCTGTGATGAATTAAAAATTTGGACTAAAACCACAGCCGCAAAATAACACCAATGCAGTATAAGAACGAAGTAGAAGCTGTTGATGCACTTCATCAATCTTTCAACAACATTAAAGCCGAAATAAGCAAAGTAGTAGTTGGACAAGATGACATCATAAAATCTGTTTTAATCGCCATTTTTAGTAACGGACATTGTCTGTTGGTTGGCGTACCCGGATTAGCCAAAACTTTACTTGTACAAACCGTAGCTTCTGTTTTAGATCTCGATTTCAACCGGATCCAGTTTACACCAGATCTAATGCCAAGTGATATTATTGGCGCAGAGATTTTAGGAGAAGACAGGCACTTTAAATTTATAAAAGGGCCTGTCTTTTCTAATATTATCCTGGCTGATGAGATTAACCGAACCCCTCCGAAAACGCAGGCCGCTTTATTAGAAGCAATGCAGGAAAAATCGGTTACGGCAGCTGGTCAAACACATATTTTACCAAAACCATTTTTCGTTTTGGCCACGCAGAATCCAATTGAGCAAGAAGGAACTTATCCCCTACCCGAAGCACAACTGGATCGTTTCATGTTCAACATTCAATTAAACTACCCTGCCTTTGCAGATGAGTTGAACATTGTTAAAAATACTACAAGCAATAAAACCGTTCAACTGCAGAAAATTATCCATGCAGATGATATCCAATATTTCCAGAAACTGATCCGCGATATTCCCATTACAGACAATGTTTTGGAATATGCTGTAAAATTAGCTTCCAAAACCCGTCCGAATAGTGAATTTGCTACCGAGGCGGTAAACAAATACATCAGCTGGGGCGCTGGGCCACGGGCCTCTCAGTTTTTAGTGCTGGGCGCAAAATGCCATGCCGCAGTAACCGGGAAATACTCTCCAGATATCGAAGATGTTAAAGCCGTTGCTGAGCCTATTTTACGCCACCGTATCGTGCGTAACTATCGTGCAGAAGCAGAAGGTTTATCGATCGAAAAAATCATTAAAGATTTATTGTAGTATTGTTAGTCGGGACTTATTGTTAGTCGGAATTTGTAATCCCGTCTTGTGAGCTAAGGATTTTTAATCCTTCTGTTAGTGGATTAAAATCCAAACTCAGCCCGTAATTGTAAATCTCGTCCATCGTAATGCACGATTAGTTATCTAAAATATTATTATTTTTAATAACTTACATTTTACAATTAATTAGCGCACTCAAAATGGAAGAAAAATACCCAAGTCTGGTAGAAAGGCTACAATCTACATTTATCGACACTATAGTCATCATCATTCTTATGGTGTGTTTTTCAAATGTATTAGACGGCTTTAACAATGTACCAGAATGGGTACGGATTTTATTGTTTGCATTTCTATTTGTGATTTACGAACCACTCTTCATGACATTTGGCTGCACCATTGGCAATTATGTCAAAGGAATAAGAGTAAGGAAAAATGAGGATATTCACCAAAAAATCAATATCGGTCAAGCCATTCTCCGGTACCCAATAAAACTGTCTTTGGGTTGGATCTCCTTTTTAACCATCAATTCAAATCTACAGAGAAGGGCCATCCATGATCTTGCATCTGGCAGTGTGATGATAAAACTTTAATTTTTTAGTTAGTCGGAATTTGTAATCCCATCTTGTGAGCTAAGGATTTTTAATCCTTCTGTTAGTGGATTACAATCCACAATATAACAGGCCTGGATTGCAAATCCCGACCAACTAAAATTATTATATTTGTTTTAAGATGGTTACCAATAAACTTAGCGGTGCAATAGCCGCACTGATGGACGAATATAAAAAAGCAGTTGATGAACTGATTTTGGTAATTGAGCCCGTTAGCCAACATCAACTGCTGAAAACCATCGAGCCAGTAAGTCCAAATACAGACTGTATTTCCATCCAAACCATCTTAACGCATGTAACCGCTTCGATGTTCAGTTATGCCGTTTATATCGAAAACTCCATTGGACTGGAAACCCTTAGACCAGAACGGCTGCAATTTGATGAGGTAACACTTTATATTTCCCGGCTTCGGGAAGCCCTTAAATATAACGAGGACTTTTTCAACAGTAATCCCGATATCACCATGGAAGAGCTAGATCAATCAAAAAAAATAGACACCAGGTGGGGACAGCAATATGATGTAGAACAAATGCTCGAACACGCCATAGTTCATATTTTAAGGCACAGGCGGCAAATTAAAAATGCCCTGATTCACTTTAATTCTTAAAACTATACATTGAGCGCTCAAACGAACTTTTATAACCGGTTTTCATTTCTATATCCACTGGTCGATATTTTCCTCAAACCTCAAAAGAAAAAATTTTTTAATGAGATTAATCAGCTGCCTTACGGAAACTTACTCGAAATCGGTGTAGGCAACGGCTCACATTTCTATCTATATCATAACCACAACATTACAGGGATAGAAATTTCTTCCTCGATGTTGAATATGGCTAAAAAGAATTCGACAGGCGCCATGCAACTGTTCGAAATGAATGGCGAACACCTTAAATTTGCAGATAACAGCTTCGATTATGTCGTATTATCGCATGTTATAGCCGTTGCAGATCAACCCGAAAAACTACTGAGCCAGTGCCATAATGTTTTAAAACCCAACGGAAAACTTCTGATCTTAAACCACTTTACCCCGAATAATTGGCTAAAATACCTTGATCGGATATTTAATATAGGCGCTAATTTATTTCATTTAAAATCTCTATTTTACATGGAAGATATTAAGGGGATGGATCAGTTTACACTGGAAAAAGAAATCGCTTTAAAACCACTTTCTTATTTTAAAATCCTAATTTTTACCAAATCTTGAAAAAGCACTATTGGTATATTTGCTTTGCCTTAATCATTAGCTTGTTCATTTATGTCTTTTACCGGACTGATAAAACATTGGTGAATCAGATGATCATTCAGTTGATTTCCTTTAAAACTTACGAAAGTCTGAAACAGACCATCACAGAAAACCTACCTTTAAACAGATACATTATTTATTCATTGCCAGAAGGCTTATGGGTTTTCTGTGTCACTCTAACCTCTAAAGAGTTTTATTTTGAACTTTATAATAAGCGATTTAACTGTGTTTTTGTTCCGCTAATATTCGCTGTTGGATTAGAATTGTTACAGCTACTTCACCTTACAAAAGGATATTTCGATCTCTTAGACATTGGCATTTCATTGTTTTTTTGGTTGATAGCAGCAAAAATAATCGACACCAAACAACATTTTGAAAATTTCATCCAATCCATCACTTACAATAGTGTAGCTTGCATATTAAGTTATGTTATCGTTTATCTTGCTCATGTTACCCAGTAATAATTTCATTTTAAAATTTGCAATTCGCTGAAAATAAATATCTTTGCATCAAAATTTATAGAAATGCTACGTCAACTACATATCCAACAATTAAACTTTAGCCAGTCTTGTGGCATAAAGGGCTTGGGTATTGACTTAAATTTCCTCCCAAACCCTTAACGCGGTTTTAAGCTCCAGGGCACATAAACCCAAATTAAAATCATTTTATTACGCAGTTGCTAAGCATTTTATCGCTTATCAACATTAATTATATCCATTATGGACATTTACACCACTGTAGAAGAAAAATATCTACAGGCCATTGAAGAATTGCATTGGGGCGAATTGCCTAAAGCACTTCAATATTTTAACGAGATTATTGTTTTCGACGCTGATTACGCCAGGGCTTATTTTCAGTTGGGCGATATTTACCAAACCCACTTTAAAGATTATAAAACTGCGGGTTATTATTACAAACGCTGCATTGAATTAGATGCTGATTTCCCTGAAGTTTACGAGCCATATTTAAAGCTTGTGATCACACTGAAGATGCATAAACTTGTAAAACAGGTTGCTGACAAGGCCTTGCTTGTGCCAGGCGTTTGCGAAGCACACATTTACGAAAGTTTAGGTTTGCATGCCGAGCAACAACAAAATTTTGGAGAAGCGGCAAACTACTTTAAAAAAGCGGAACTGTTTAATGCCATCCAGGATGAACAAAGCACCTTGCTCGAACATCAGAATCGCATCAAAAGTAAAATGAACAGTACCAAAGCAATGATTTACGATCTGCAAGGATAAAAGGCAATGCCTTTTATCCTCATACTTGTACAGGCACAAATCACCAGTTTAAATCTTTTTATTTTAATTTTGTTGCTATCTTTACCACACAATTACAAAGCATAAATCTTTAAATCAAAAATATTCGATATGTCAGCTCACGATTCACACGCACCGGTTCAGCAAACAACAGGCATTTGGGCTTTACCTTTAACTGCATGGATTCTGGTTTTATTATTGTGTGTCTATTTCACTAGGCCAATTTTTAACCACAAAGAAGCATCTGCTCACCATGAAAAAACTGAAGCAGCACACGAAAAACCAGAAGCACACCACTAGGATTTTCGCGGCACAAAACATAAAAAAAGCGTTCTGAATAACTTAGAACGCTTTTTTTTATGCCATTTATATCAGCTATTTAAGTTGCCCCATAATATTGGGAAAATCAGTAATAATCCCATCTACCCCCAAGCTCATAAAATACTTTACATCCTTCACTGTGTTTACCGTCCAGGGGATAATTTTGATGCCCATTTCGTGGCAACGATCGACCAAACCTTTACCCACCAGCACCGAATAAGGACTATAAATGGTCGGTTTAAAGCCTAATTTTTCGATATAATCTTCAAAAGGCTCTTTCTCATCAATCAGCAATGAAGTTTGTATTTTTGGATATTTCTCGTGCAGGTATTGAAGTGTACGCATATCGAACGATTCGATAATTACCCTTTTAGCGAGTTTTTTTTCATTGATCACACTCATAATCAGGTCTACAAATTCTGCGGGCTCAGGATGAAATTCGTTATCGCCCTTTTTAATCGTTTTGGTTTCGATGCTATATACCGGTTTAGCCATTTTGTGCGCTTTTACATAGGCCTCAACCGCATCTATGGTTTCAGAGAGTAATGGCTTATAAGCCTTAAACTTCATTTGCCCTGGGAAACGGCTGTGTACCTTACTGCCCACATCAAACTTCTTAATTTCATCATAATCCATCTTATAGATGTTAAAATTTTTCTGATCTTTTAAAGTAATCGCTTTCCCGTTGGGTTGCAGGGATATTTCGTTATTAAAGTAGGGTTCCTGAGAGAGCACCACTTGTTTATCTTTCGAAATAACCGCATCCATTTCTAAAGTGGTAACACCTAAATCTAAAGCTTTTAACATCCCTTCGATGGTGTTCTCTGGCATAATGCCTCTTGCGCCAGCTTTACCCTGTACATCGAATTTCTTTTTTTGAGCTGAAACATTTAAGAAAATTAAGATGAGCGTAGAGAGTAGAAGTAATTTTTTGTGCATAAATTTTAAACGTAAAATGGGTGTTTTTATTAGTAAGTTGACAACTTTAATCACCAACCTGAACGGAAGTTGTTAACGCTCACAATTAGGGTATAACATTGAGCTAAATCAGATCCTAATTACAGCTGAAGGTAAAATGTCGAAATAAAAAAAGGGCCTCTTTTTATGGATAGCCCTCTTTAATTCACATTGTTTTTTTATCTTTCTGCGGGCACAAATGCCTGCACAATTAAGTTCCAGCTTGAATCAGCAGCTTTTTCATAAACGAAAACATAATTAAAACTTTCGCGTAAATCGGCCTTATAATCGATGGTAGCAACACCATAAGTATAAGCGAAATCACTACCGATTGCTTTATCTACACCAGTTGTTTTTAAATTGATTTTGCTGATCATGCTGTTATAAAAAGCAACAATTTTACCTTTTCCATCAATGGCTTCATTACCTGGGAAAAGCAAACGTGCATCGTTGGTTAAGAAACCACCAAAAGCAGCAATGCCATGCGTTTTTAGTAATGTATTTAATGTTTTTTCGGTAGTGATGATAATTTCTTTTCCAGCCTTAATTTCTCTTTCATTTAAGAATTTTGGTGCAACATGATCTTTTGGCTCAACAAACAATGGGGTAACTTTAGCCAGAGGCTTGTTACTTTCTGTACCTAGATCAATCGCCAATTTCCATTTACCGTTTTCCGATTTCCAAATGGACAGATATTGACCGTATTTTTTTTCTGAAGTTCCAATTTCATAAGGACCTGTGGTAAAACCTAAATCACCACTGCGTGATACTTTAGCCAAATTTGGCGTCCATGTTACATCATTCTCTGCATTTGCCTTGCCAGCATAAAAAGTTTTAGCATTCACCGGGTTTGGCCTAAATACTAAGGTGCTGGTAGATGAATAGTCTATATAAGCTTCTTTATCTCCATTTTTGGCAATTGACTTGGCGAAATCCTTTTCGGCGTTTACCAAAGATTTGGTTGTTCCGTCACTTTTTTGAGCAAAAGCGCCTAGGGCTAAAAGCGAAGCTATTGCGGTTGAAAATAATTGTTTCATTATTAATTAAGATAATATGTTTGGCGAATATAAAATTTTCTTTGATGTATGGGTTTAAAAGTAATTAACAATTACACATTAAAAACCTATTTTTCTCTATAAATGGTTTCTAAAACCGTTTGTCCGGTTGCTTTTAGTGTATTCTTGTCGATATTGGCCAAATTATCCAATTGGGTATGCCAGTTGATGTAAAAGCCACTGTTGTCATTGTAATGGATAATATCAATAGAAGGAACACCTGCCTTGTTCATCCAAAAATGATCATCTACCAGCTTCCCACTTGGAATGCTGGTAAAATAAGATGCATAACCAATCTCATCACCGATTTCCCAAACTTTATTCACCACATTAGGAGCAGCCTGGCGCGAAATTTCATCTTGCGTAAACTGGGCATTGCCGCCGCCAACCATATCCAGGTTGATGCCGTACAAGGCTTTATAACCAGTAGCAATTGCTTTTTTTGCCCAATATTGCGAGCCCAGACACCAGGTTACGTCATCAGGTGTTTCATCATCGGCCTTTCCATAATCTTCCAAATCCCACAATACAAAATCTACTCCTACATTTGGCTGTTTTTCTTGAATCTGACGTGCCATTTCTAAAATTACGGCCACACCGCTTGCTCCATCATTTGCCGCATCGAAAGCTTTGCCCTGGTTCGCTGGATCAGTATCTTTATCAGAAAACGGACGCGCATCCCAATGCGCAGTAATCAACACCCGTTCCTTTTGATCTGGATTAAATGCAGCCACAATATTTTTCAATTGAAAACTTTTACCATCATACGTCTGCATTTTCTGTCCCTGGATGCTTACCTCGGCACCGAAAGATTTTAGTTTAGTTACCAAATAATCAGCACATTTTTGATGGGCTAAGGTACCGGGAATCCTTGGACCAAAATCTACCTGTGCTTTGGTGTAGGCATAGGCGCTATCGGCATTAAAATCTGGAGAAGATAAACTTACCGTTTGTTCTCCACTGTCATCAGTATTTTGGTTCGTTTTATTCTGGCAGGCCTCAAATCCGATTAACGCGAATAATGCCAGTATTAATAATTTTTTATTCATTGCTTAATGTAACGGAAAATTGATGTAATTATTTTTTCATCCCAGCCCCCTTCAAAAGAGGACAAATTCCTTGCTGAGTTCAAAATGTATAAGATTTATTTTCCCGCGCTTAAATCGTCCCACTTTGAAGGGGACAGGGGGATGGTAATAAATAAGGTTTTGCTAAGAAAGCACATAATCCACAATCGCCTGGCAATGAATTTTAGTGGTATCGAATACCGGAATATCAAAATCAGCCTGACTAATGAGCATTGGGATTTCTGTACATCCCAAAATTATACCTTCAGCACCATCTGCAATCAGCTCATTAACGATTTTAATGTAGCGGGCTTTGGTTTCTTCTGCGATTACCCCCCTACCCAATTCTTCTTTAAGCGTAAGCTGTATATAATCGCGGGTTTCTTTCTTGGCTGGCACCAATACGTTTAATCCATAATCTTCGAGCTTTTTGGTATAAAACTCCTTTTCCATGGTAAACACAGTGGCTAATAAGCCCACATTTTTAATTCCTGCAGCATTTATGGCTTTAGCAGTTTCAGAACCAATATGGATAATTGGTAAAGCGATTTTTTCTTCAAGCTGATCGGCAAAAAGATGGGCGGTATTGGCACAGAGTACAATAGCTTCTACACCGCTACGCTTTAAACTTTCACAGGCATTTAGCAAAAGGTCAAACGATCCTTCCCAGGTTTTATCCTGAACATCACCAAAATTAAGGGAGTAAATCAAACATTCAGCAAAATTTAATCCACCCAAGCGCTCATTTACACCCTCATTTATAAAGCGGTAATAATCTATGGTCGATACCCAGCTGATACCACCTACTAAACCAATTTTCCTCATTGTTTAAAATTATCGGCTCGGTACTCCAAACTCGTTAGGCTTTACTCCAGGTTGTACCTTCTTTGCCATCTTTAAGCTGAATGCCCAATTCCTGTAAGCCTATTCGGATACGATCTGAAGTGGCATAATCTTTATTCGCTTTGGCCTCGGTCCTTAAATTGATGACCATATCTAAAACGCCATTTAAGTCGTTTCCTCCGGCATCTTCATCTTTCAGTCCCAATATATCAAACACGAATTCGTTAATCAGTTGTTTTAACTTTTCTAATGCTTCAGCAGAGATTTTTCCCTTACCATCGTACACGGTATTGATGATCCTTACCGCTTCAAACAGTTCAGCAATTAAAATCGGACTGTTAAAATCATCGTTCATCGCATTGATACAATTCTCTTTCAATGCATCAATATCAAAATCGTTCTGCTCTGATACGGTTAATTTATCCAACAAACCAATCGCAGCCATTAAACGGCGAAAGCCTTTTTCTGAAGCATCCAGGGCATCATTCGAAAAATCGAGTGTACTGCGGTAGTGTGCCTGCAACATAAAAAATTTTACCGTCATCGGGCTATAACCTTTCTTCAGTAAAGGGTGGTCGCCTGTAAATAGTTCTAAAGGAAGGAAACCATTGCCTGCCGATTTAGACATCCGCGTGCCATTTACCGTAAGCATATTGGTGTGCATCCAGTAACGTGCAGGTTGCTTATGACTGCAAGCTTCAGATTGTGCAATTTCGTTGGTGTGGTGTGTTGCCGCTAAATCCATTCCGCCACCATGGATATCAAACTCAGCTCCTAAATATTTAGCACTCATGGCCGAACATTCGATATGCCAACCCGGGAAACCCATGCCCCATGGCGATTGCCATTGCATTAATGTTTCTGGCTTCGCTTTTATCCAGAGCGCAAAATCCAACCTTCCACGTTTCTCATCCTGTCCACCCAGTTCGCGGGTGTTGTTTAACATATCTTCGAGATTGCGGTTGGTTAAAATTGTATAATTATATTCTTTGCTATATTTTTCTACATCGAAATATACGTTGCCATCCACTTCATAACCGTAACCATTGGCTATAATTACCTTAATCATTTCGATCTGTTCGATAATATGCCCGGTTGCGGTAGGCTCGATACTTGGCGGCAGCGTATTAAACATGCGCAATACATCATGGAAACCCAGGGTATACTTCTGTACAATTTCCATCGGCTCAAGCTGTTCTAACTTTGCACGTTTTGCGAATTTATCGTCGCCCTCATCCCTATCGCCCTCTAAATGACCTGCATCTGTAATATTACGTACATAACGCACCTTATAACCGACATATTTAAGGTATCTGAAAATTAAATCGAATGATATAAAAGTGCGGCAATTGCCCAGGTGCACATCGCTATAAACGGTAGGACCGCAAACATACATCCCAACATTGGGTGCATTTAAGGGTTGAAAAAGTTCTTTTTTGCGCGAAAGCGTATTATAAAGCTGTAAGCCAGTATTCATACTGCAAATGTAAGATTTAGTTAGAAAGTTAAAACGTTTAAAGTTGTAATGTTCAGCTTATGATTTTTAAGTAACATTTATAAACAGGTTTCCGTGGGGCCAGACGTTACCATCTGACCGCAAAAAACATTAAGGTTGTAATGTCGATTTTTCATAAATATTAGAAAAGGTACGTTACTGCTTATCGGCTACAGCAGTCCCTCTTTCCGCTATAGTCCCGATTGAAACCTGTGCAACAAGTAAGCACACCATAAAAAGCAAAAAACCAGTGCTTAAATAATCGGGAGCTGCCGCTTCAATAGGGTTTAGATCGCATGGTTTGGTGTTGTTGGGTAACAAAGCCAGGCATTTGCGCCATTAGATGTTGCCATCTGATGGTAAACAAAATTTTAATCCCTAATTTTAGCTCCGCCTATAAAACATCAGTATACAATGGTTCAAATCAGAGAAATTTCAGAAGAAGATGCACAGGGTGTAGCTCAACTTTCTACGCAGCTAGGCTATGAAAGCAATACCGAACAAACACTGACCAGAATCAGGCAGATCAACAAAAGTAATGAAAACTGTGCCTTTGCTGCCGTTATTGATGATGTTATTGTAGGCTGGATCCATGGCTTTTATACCCTGAGGATAGAATCCGAACCTTTTGTCGAAATCGGAGGGTTGATCGTAGACGAAACTTACCGCAACTTAAAAATCGGGAAACAATTAATCGAAAGCGTAAAGCTTTGGGCAAAAAAGCACCACATAAAAAAACTAAAGGTAAGGTGTAATACCAAACGGATAGAGAGTCATAAATTTTATGAGCGGCTGGGCTTTAAGGAGAATAAACGGCAGATTGTATTTGAAATGAATCTCTCTTAATTGTTTTAAGTGTCAGATAGAAATATCTGATACCACAAGAAGCCCTGGCTAAACTTGCGAAGTCAGCAAAGGCCACCGCTCATGGCAGACTTCGCAAGTTGTCCCTACAGTTAACCGATTTAAACTATTAACCGATTAACCAACTATTCCTACATTATTACAACCCTCAAACATTTCCATATTGTAACATTTCAATCCTATTCGTTAACTTTGTGGCATGATTGATTTACCGGTAGTACCTGCTGTAACTGAAGTTAAACGTAAACCAGATTGGTTACGTGTAAAATTGCCCGTTGGTAAGGAATATGCACAAGTTCGCAGTTTAGTAGACACGCATAAACTCCATACCATCTGCGAAAGTGGTAATTGCCCCAATATGGGCGAATGCTGGGGTGCAGGTACGGCAACTTTCATGATTTTAGGGAACATCTGTACCCGTAGCTGCTCTTTCTGTGCAGTTGCAACCGGTCGCCCTTTGGCTGTTGATGTAGACGAACCCAACCGTATTGCCGATTCGGTAAGATTAATGGGCGTTAAACATTGTGTTATTACTTCGGTAGACCGTGATGATTTAAAAGATGGCGGCTCGATTATCTGGGCAGAAACCTTACAGGCCATCCGCAGAGAAAGTCCAATTACCACGTTAGAAACTTTAATCCCTGATTTTAAAGGTCAGTGGGATAATTTATACCGTGTTTTAGAAGAAAGACCAGAAGTGGTTTCGCACAATATGGAAACCGTTAAGCGTTTAACCAAACAAGTGCGTATCCAGGCAAAATACGACAGAAGCTTAGAGGCTTTAAAAAGAATTTCAGAATTTGGTTTGAGAACAAAAACAGGTATTATGCTGGGTTTGGGCGAAACTGAAGAAGATATTTTCGAAGCCATGGACGATCTGGTTGCTAATGGTGTTCATATTTTAACTTTAGGCCAATACTTACAACCTACCCGTAACCACCATCCGGTTATAGACTGGATCCACCCAGATACCTTTGCGATGTATAAAGAAGCTGGTTTGGCTAAAGGTTTAAAATATGTAGAAAGTGGTCCGCTGGTACGTTCATCTTACCATGCAGAAAAACACCTTTTCCCGATTGAAGGAATCGCATAAATTCATTTATTTACAACTGATTTAGAATGTTTTAATAAATCGCACTCTTTAAAGGAATGTATTTATAAAACATTTTTTTGCTTTTACTGTTCTGTATTGTATCTTAGTGACCGATAGTGACTGCATTAAAAAAATTAACCCTAACTGAGCCTGAACTTGTTCAAGCACTGCAATCGAAAGATCCCGCGGTACTGAAAACACTGTACAGCATGTATTCGTCAGCGCTTTACGGCGTTATTTCACGCATTATTACCCATACTGAGCTTGCTGAAGATGTATTACAAGAAACTTTCGTAAAAATCTGGCAGTCGGCTACACACTATGATAATACCAAAGGACGTTTGTTTACATGGATGATGAATATTGCCCGCAATTTATCGATCGACAAACTACGTTCTAAAGATTTTAAGAATTCACTCAAAAACCAAGATATAGAAAATAACGTAAGTTTCGTTGATGAACAAAACAAGGTTACGTTTAATCCCGATGTTCTTGGAGTTAAGCAACTTGTAGAAAACCTTAAACCGGATTTACAAGCAGTTCTTGATTTAGTTTATTACAAGGGTTTCACACATGTGGAGGCCGCAGAAAAGTTAGATCTGCCATTAGGTACGGTGAAAACCCGGATCCGGTTGGCTATTATTGAATTGAGAAGGAATTTTAATTGAGCGTGGAAAATTTAAAAGCATATATCGAATCTGGAGTACTTGAGCTGTACGTTTTAGGTGATTTATCACCTGAAGAAGCGTTGCAGGTTGAGGAAATGGCATCTCAAAACCCTGAGGTTAGAGATGAAATAGCTGCCATTGAGCAAGCTATGGAGCAATATGCTATGCAAAATGCTGTAGAACCATCTGCAGATGTAGAAACAAGATTATTCGAGAAGTTGGGTTTAAGTGAAGTTGAAGAGAATGTGAATGTTCAACCCGAACCAATTTACGCAGAAGAACCAAGAATTATACGTTTGGATGGAAGTGATGCTAAAGTGAGAACTTTACGTTACGCCTTAGTGGCTTGTGTAGCTTTATTGGTAGTAAGTACGGCGGCATTGTTTATCACATATAACAAGCTGAACGCCGCACACGACCAAATTGCAAGTTTAAACTTAGACAAACAAAAATTTGCCGGTGTAGTAAGTAAACTGGAATTTGAGAACCAGGGCTTAGATAACATGGCTGCCATGGCCGATAGCAAAGAATGGGCAACCATCCGTATGGCAGGGCAGGCATTTAGTCCAGCTTCAAAAATGAAGGTATACTGGAACAAAAAAGATAAAAGCGTACTGATCAATTATGTGGCAATGGATTTACCAAAAACCGATGCCGAACATGAATATCAGTTATGGGCCTTGGTAAATGGGAAACCAGTAAGTTTAGGTGTATTTGGGAAAACCGATTCAACCAGTAACGAAGCATTGTTAAAAATGCAGACCATCCAGGAAGCACAGGCTTTTGCCGTAACTTTAGAGCCAATGGGCGGAAGTGTTAATCCAACAATGGATAAATTAACCGTAATGGGTGGTGTTTAGAGAGAAATTATTTAATTAATATATTAAATCCCGACATTGAGAAATGCCGGGATTTTTTGTTTTTTATAGCTCCCAAGATTGTAATTCCTAGCAAGAATCGTCATTGCGAGTACTCATCAGGGCGCAATCTGAAAAAAATGGGGATGACGTTAGTTTGTTATTTCGAATTGTATTAAACTTTAATTTTGTAAAAAAAAGCAGGGCAAGCTACAT
>NZ_JAVTSN010000058.1:0-41952 GCF_032678585.1 Pedobacter psychrodurus
TAAGCCTATAAACCTATCCGTGGTGTCAGATGTTCTCGTGGTGTCAGATGTTACCATCTGACACGTATACATAAAAATCAGGTTTCAAAAACCTGGCTAACGCTCGTTTCTAACGAGCGTTGAATAACTTGTCGTTTACAAACGATAAAATCGTTTGTAAATCTACGCACTCGTTGTGAAACGAGCGCAAACAAGTGGGTTGGGGGTTAAACTCCTATTCGTTGTTCAATCTTTTTAACGCATTTATAAGCTTCCTCAAGAATCACATCGTTGGCAATAGTTTGGTCTACATTGATCGCATTTAACATAGAAATAGTTAAACAGGCGATGATACCATTATTACTGGCAATGCCGATCGGTACCGAAAGATCGGTTACACCTGAAACCGAATCACTATTTTTAAAATAGGAACCTGTTTGCTGAATGTCAGTCAAAGAGTTTAAAAAATCCTCTTGTTGAGGTTTGGCGTATTTTTTGAAAATGGCATTGTTTTTTAAGGTTGTGCTACGTTCAGCCTCGGGCATATAAGCCAATAAAACCTTACCTGAAGCCGTTAAAGGCAAAGGAAACAAATTCCCTTCCTCAATCGAAAGTGCAATTGGCCCCGGACTTTTGGCATGGATAATCACCATCACCTGGTTCATATATAAAATACTTAAATGGCACGATTGGCGGATGCTATTGGCCAGCTCTTCCAGCGGAAACTGGGCAGCTTTACGCAACTCATCAATAGGCGAATGCCGGTGTGAAAGGTAAAAAAGTTTTAGCGACAGCCGGTATTTGCCCGAAACCTCATCACGCAAAATATAACCCCGGCTTTCCAAACTCATCAACATTCTGTAAATTTCGTTAGGTGTTTTCTCAATACCAATGGCAATTTCGGTTTGAGACAATGGGATAGATTGTGCTGATAAATACTCCAATATATCAAGTCCTTTATCCAAAGCAGGGGCCTGGTACTTCGATTCTTTTTCGTTCATACGGGTTTAAATTTGGCTGTAGCGTTTTTTTTACAATCTCAAACATACAAAATGCTTTCTTATTTCTACAAAAGAAGATTTCGTGTAATTTTAATACGAATATATGTTTTCATATTTAAAAAAAACATTTATATTTGAATTAGAGATAGCAATTTAAAGTTAAGAAATTTATTAGGCTTAATTTATACGAATTAAGAATTTATTTCTAGGCGGATTTTATCACTGATAACCAATTATAAACCTAAGCAAGCGCCGGTAACGGTGCACAACAGTTGATGAGCAAACTCGTAATCTTTTCCTGGCTTTATCTGTTAAGCTTTTCGCTTTTCGCGCAAGATATCAAGGTTGCCCGGTTAGATTGTGAATACAAAAATAATCCAATTGGAATTGATGTACTTTCACCTCATTTAAGTTGGAAGTTAATCTCATCCAAACATAACGTGATGCAGGTAGCTTACCGGATCTTGGTTTCGAGCAGCTTAAATAAGCTGGGCAAGAATATTGGAGATGTTTGGGATACTAAAAAAATAAATTCAAGTCAATCCATCCACATAAACTACAGCTGGAATAAGCTTTTATCCACTAAAACTTATTATTGGAAGGTTTGCGTTTGGGATAATTTTGGAAACCAATCTGAATGGAGTACCTCAGCCTTTTGGCAAATGGGGTTACTCAAAACTGAAGATTGGGAAGGTGCAAAATGGATTGCCTATGAAAAACTGGCCGATTCTAATGTAAACAGTTTGCCAACAGATGGTAAAAAAGACAACCACATCGGCAACAATATCTTGCCGATGTTCCGCAAAGGTTTCACAGTAGCCAAAACAATTAAAAAAGCTACGGCTTTTATTTCTGGTTTAGGCCATTTTGAAATGAGTTTGAACGGTTCGAAAGTTGGAGACGATTTCCTGGCTCCCGGCTGGACAAAATACGACAAAGAGGCCTTATATATCACTTACGATTTAACTAAACAACTTAGAAAAGGGGAAAATGCAATTGGTGTGATGCTCGGCAATGGTTTTTATTATATTCCGCCGATTAAAGAGCGTTATAAAAAACTAAAAGTGGCTTTTGGTTATCCGAAAATGATATGCAGGGTGCTGATAGAATACATCGACGGTACTTCAGTCAATATTGTCAGCAACCAAAGTTGGAAAACCGCACCATCACCCATTACCTTTTCAAGCATTTATGGTGGTGAAGATTATAATGCCAATCTGGAACAAAAAGGATGGAATTTAGCTGGTTTTAACGATGCAAAATGGAAATCGTCTTTGTTGGTTGATGGTCCTAAATTAAATGCACAGAAAGAAGAGCCTGTAAAAGTTTTCGAAAATTTCACTGTTAAATCGGTTACACCAGTGGCCAACGGCGAATGGGTATATGATATGGGGCAGAATGCATCTGCGATTATTGAACTAAAAGTGCGTGGTAAAAAAGGCGATACTATTCGCATTATGCCAGCTGAACTGTTAAAAGCCGACGGTTCGGTAACGCAAAAAAATAGTGGCGGACCATCATATTTCACCTACGTACTAAAAGGAGGAGGAGTAGAAATCTGGCGACCAAAATTCTTTTATACCGGATTCCGTTATTTACAAGTTAAAGGTGGGATACCAGTTGGTAATAAAAATACATCAAACGAAGCCGTAATCGAAGGTTTAAAAGCACTACATATCCGAAATGCTGCTCAGCAAGTGGGTAAATTCTCTTCTTCTAACGAATTATTTAATAAAACATTCAGCCTGATCGATTGGGCCATTAAAAGCAATATGGTGAGCGTATTTACCGATTGTCCGCATCGCGAAAAATTAGGTTGGTTAGAAGAATTGCATTTAATGGGCAGTTCTGTTCGGTACAATTACAATGCCGCACCGCTGTTTAAAAAAGCTTTGCAGGATATGAAAAACTCACAATTGACGAGTGGTTTGATTCCTGAAATTGCACCAGAATATGTAAAGTTCGAATGGGGTGGAGATATGTTCCGCGATTCGCCTGAATGGGGTAGCAGTGGAATTTTAATGCCCTGGTATTTATACCAATGGTATGGCGACAAACAGGCGATGGCAGATTACTACCCGATGATGCGAGGGTACATCAATTATTTAGGAACGAAGGCCAATAAGCACATTTTATCGCAGGGTTTAGGCGATTGGTACGATTTAGGCGAAAAACCGCCTGGTGTATCGCAATTAACGCCAATGGGTGTTACCGGTACCGCAATTTATTATTACGATTTAAGAATATTGGAAAAAATAGCCAGGCTTTTGGGCAAAAAAGCTGATGCGCTTAGCTATTCAAAACTAGCGGTTGAAGTAAGAAATGCTTTCAATCACCAATTCTTCGATACCAAAACCAAACAATACGCAACAGGCTCGCAGGCGGCCAATGCGATGGCTGTGTATATGGAACTGGTTGAAGAAAAGGATAAAAATGCAGTGATCGGGAATTTAGTCAAAGATATCAGAGACCGGAAAAATAGTTTAACAGCTGGCGACATCGGCTACCGTTATGTGTTACGTGTTTTAGAAGATGCAGGGAAATCGGATGTGATTTTTGATATGAACAGCCGTTCGGATGTACCAGGGTATGGGATGCAGATCGCAAAAGGCGCTACGGCGCTAACCGAGTCCTGGGCAGCTTTACCAACGGTATCCAACAATCATTTTATGCTCGGGCATTTAATGGAATGGTTGTACAGTGGCGTTGGTGGTATCCGTCAGTCCGAAAATTCGATTGCATTTAACCACATTAAAATCGAACCAGAAGTAGTGGGTGATTTAACTTCGGCAGATGTGAGTTACAATTCTCCTTACGGCAAAATATCAAGCAAATGGACGAAAACAGATAAAAATTTCACGTTGGAAATCAATATCCCGGTGAATACAAAGGCTACCGTTTATTTTCCTGCCTTTCCGAAATCTGTAATTACTGAAGAATATAATTCGTCGTTTACGGATGCAGATAGTGAAAACGGCAAAACTAAGGTGACTATCGGATCAGGTTATTATAAATTTAATCTGAAGCATCAATGAAAGAGATAATCATCGTTTTTTTCCTTTTTGTAAGTGCATTAAAATTGAATGCCCAAACGGCCAATCCTGTTTCAGCAGAAACGATGGAAAAGATTTATCAGGAAGTAAAAACGCCTTATAAATATGGTTTGGTAATGGTTACTAAGGATAAAGACCATAAAATGGATTGCCCGACCATTTTTAGAAAGGGTAAATTCTGGTTTATGACTTATCTGATTTTTAGCGGTCGCGGTTACGAAACCTGGCTGGCAAAAAGCAAAGATCTATTGCATTGGCAAAATCAGGGTAAATTAATGTCTTTCGGCGATGCAGGCAATTGGGACGATAACCAAAAAGCAGGTTACAACGCCTTGCTGGATACGAAATGGGGCGGGAGTTATAGCGTAAATCAATTCAATGGAAAATATTGGATGTCTTATTTTGGAGGTAAAGAGAAAGGATATGAAGTAGAACCATTGTCGATCGGAATGGCTTATACCACTAAAGATCCATCAATGGTTCAGGAGTGGAATAGATTAGACAAACCCGTACTAACTTCGGGTGATGCAGATGTGCGTTGGTGGGAAAACCGGAACAAGCTTTTTAAAAGTACGGTAATTGAAGATAAACAAAAATTAACCGGACATGCATTTGTGATGTATTACAATGCTGTTGGTGATTCATTGGTCAACAATAAAAAAACGCGTTGGTATGAACGGATCGGTATGGCGGTTTCGGATGATATGCTTCACTGGCAGCGCTTCAATAAAAACCCTGTAGTTCACCATCCGGTTGGCATTACAGGAGATGCTGTAATTCAAAAGATTAGTAATACCTGGGTGATGTTTTACTTTGGTGCTTTTTGGCAGGATAGAAAAGGTTCATTTAACCGCTTTGCAGCCTCCAATGATCTGATAAACTGGACCGACTGGACGGGAAACAACCTGATTGAATCATCAGAAAAATATGATGAATTATATGCCCACAAATCGTTCGTTTTGAAATACAAGGACACGGTATATCACTTTTATTGTGCTGTAAATAAACAAGACCAACGCGGCATTGCTGTAGCTACATCAAAAGATTTGGGTAAAAGTAAAGTGAATTTTGTTGGTGAAATAAAGAATTAAGATGCAGAGCCCTCAATTTAAATATAGAATTTTTGGTTTGACGCTTTTGATGACGTTGTCTTTTTGCGTCATTTCGACTGAAGCGAAATCTTCGTCATTCGTCATTGTGGGAAACGAAGCAATATCAATCGTGAAATCAGATTGCTTCGGCCTCGCGATGAAGACCTCACGCGTTCCTGCCACTCCAGAACCACGCACCAGAATCAGCTTCAACAAAAACTGGAAATTCTATCTCGGTGATGAGCCTGCTGCAAAATCATCTTCATTTAACGACCAAAAATGGAGAAAACTTACCTTACCGCACGATTGGAGCATTGAAGGGAAATTCGATGAGAAAAATCCTGCAAAACCGGAGGGTGGCGCTTTGCCGACAGGCATTGGCTGGTATAGAAAAGAGTTTGTTGCTCCTGCCAATTTCAAGGATAGATTAATCACCATTGAATTTGATGGCGTTTATAAAAATAGTGAAGTTTGGATCAATGGGCAATATTTGGGTAAACGGCCTTACGGTTATAGCTCTTTTTCGTATGAGATCAGTAAATTTTTAAAGACTGGAAAAAATATAGTGTCCGTTAAAGTCGATAACGCTGCTCAACCCGACTCACGCTGGTATTCCGGTTCGGGGATATATAGAAATGTGTGGTTAAGCTCAACAGCAAAGGTTGCGGTAGCAAAATGGGGTACTTTTGTAACAACGGATCAGTCGGGCAGGATCAAACTCCATGCACAGATAGAGAATAAATCCCTAAAAGTACAAGCAATTAAAGTAATCAATTCTGTTTACAATGCCAATGGTAAATTGGTGATCGAAAACAAAGCTCAACCGATTAACATAGAGTCAACAGGAGCAAATATCAGTAGCATCATTCAAGTTAAAAATCCCGTTTTTTGGTCTGTTGAAAACCCATATCAATATAAATTAATTACAAATATCTTGTTAAACAATCAGGTAATCGATACTTATGAAACCAAATTCGGTATCCGTTCTTTCAATTTCGACGCGACAAAAGGTTTCTCGTTAAACGGAAAACCGATGAAAATTTTGGGCGTTTGCCTGCATCATGATTTAGGTGCCTTAGGTGCGGCTGTAAATGTGCGGGCTATGGAACGTCAACTCGAAATCATGAAAGCAATGGGCGTAAATGCCATCCGTACTGCCCACAACCCACCAGCGCCTGAGTTTTTAGATTTATGCGATAAAATGGGTTTTTTAGTAATGGACGAAGCTTTTGATATGTGGGTGAAAAAGAAAACTAAAAATGATTATCACCTCAATTTTCCGGAATGGCACAAAAGAGATCTGGAAGACATGGTTAAACGCGACCGTAACCATCCATCGATTATTCTTTGGAGTATCGGTAACGAAATCCGTGAACAGTTTGATAGCACAGGAATAGTCATTACAAAAGAATTGGTAGGGATCGTTAAAAACTTAGATAAAACACGATCAGTAATCTCGGCATTGACTGAAACAAAAGCGGATAAGAACTTTATTTATCAGGCCAAGGCACTCGATATTTATGGATTAAATTACAATCATAAGTTGTATAAAGATTTCCCTGTAAACTATCCAGGCGTTAAATTTTTGGCAACAGAAACCACTTCTGCATTAGCAACCAGAGGGTTTTACGATACTGCCGATACCATTCGCCGCTGGCCAAAAGATGGTAAAACCAAATTTACAGAAGGTAATAGCGAATGGTCGGCATCAGCATACGATAATGTTTCGGCCTATTGGGGTTCTACACACGAAGAAACCTGGGCAGCAGCCAAAAAATATGATCATGTGTCCGGTTTGTTTGTTTGGACAGGTTTCGATTATTTGGGTGAGCCTTTACCTTATCCATGGCCAGCCAGAAGTTCCTATTTTGGAATTGTTGATTTAGCCGGATTTCCGAAAGATTCATATTACATGTACCAAAGCGAATGGACAAACAAACCTGTACTACATATTCTTCCGCATTGGAACTGGGCGAAAGGAAAATGGGTAGAAGTTTGGGCTTATTATAACAATGCCGATGAGGTAGAACTTTACCTGAACGGAAAGTCCCTTGGCAAGAGATCAAAAAAGGGTGATGAACTGCACGTGTTATGGAAGGTCAATTTCGAGCCTGGAACATTAAAAGCTGTATCCCGGAAAAATGGAAAAGATGTTTTAGTACGTGAGGTTAAAACGGCAGGAGATCCGGCGAAAATTGAATTAATAGCGGATAGAAAAAATATAAAAGCTGATGGTAAAGATTTATCATTTGTTACCATACGCATTTTGGATGCAGCGGGAAATGTAGTGCCAGATGCTGATAATTTAGTCGATTTTAAAGTAGATGGCCTTGGTTTTATCGCAGGAGTGGACAATGGATTCCAGGCCAGTTTGGAGCCGTTTAAAGCGAACTACCGCAAGGCTTTCCATGGATTGTGTTTGGCGATATTACAATCAACGGAAAAAAGCGGAACAATAAAATTAACGGCTACATCAGCTGGTTTGGCTTCTTCATCCATCACAATTAAAACGGTTAGATAGAAACAACAGAAATGAATCTATCGGTTGGTGTCTCACCGACCGAAATAATTAAAAAACATGGTCGGTGGAGACAGCGACCATTAAAGAAATAAATAGAACACAATAAAGAATTTGTCATTCTGAGGAACGAAGAATCTGCAACCTACGAGAACAGGCTCTAATAAGGCAGTAGTTTGAAGTCAGAGATTCTTCACTGCGTTCAGAATGACAGAAATAAAGAGAAAATATAGTGGAGAAGATGATTAATTTAAAAGGAATAACCTGGAACCACAGTCGTGGGCTTTTGCCCATGGTGGCAACGGCGCAACGGTTTTCTGAACTGTACCCTCATGTAAATATCACCTGGGAGAAAAGAAGTTTGCAACAATTTGCCGATTTTTCGATACAAGAATTAGCAGAACGGTTCGATCTGCTGGTGATCGACCATCCCTGGGCAGGTTTTGCCGCAAAAACAAAATCAATTGTGCCTTTGGATCTTTATCTTTCAGAAGCATACCTGAAAGACCAGGAAGAAAATTCAGTTGGGCAATCGTACGAAAGTTATTGCTATGATGAACATTTATGGGCTTTGCCAATTGATGCTGCAACGCCTGTAGCAGCATCGCGACCAGATTTACTTGCAGAAAAGGGATTGCAACTACCCAAATCCTTTGAAGATTTATTGGCACTGGCTGACAAAGGTTTAGTAGCCTTTGCAGGCATCCCGATTGATGTTTTAATGAATTTTTATACGCTTTGCTGTTCATTGGGTGAAGATCCTTGTCAAAAGGATGAAGAAGTGGTTTCTACAGAAACTGGCGTTCGTGCTTTAAAGATGTACCATGAGCTGGCTTCGAAAATAGATCCGGCAAACTTCAACAGAAACCCCATTCAGGTATATGAAGCCATGACTTTAACCGACGAAATTGCCTATTGTCCTTTTGCTTATGGTTACTCAAATTATTCGCGTAACGGTTATGCACGCAAAGCTTTGCAATTTCATGATATGATTTCCTTAGATGGCAAAACCAATCTCAGGAGTACATTAGGCGGAACGGGTTTAGCCATTTCATCTAAATGCGAAGAAGTGGAGATGGCTGCCAAATATGTAACATTCGTAGGGGCACCAACTTGTCAATCTACTTTGTTCTTCGAAAGCGGCGGTCAGCCTGGATATTTGGCCGCATGGAAAAATGAAGAGGTGAACAGACAAAGCCACAATTACTTTCTAAATACTTTACCGGCCTTGCAAAGAGCCTTTCTTCGTCCGCGTTATCACGGTTCGATGTATTTTCAAGACCATGCAGGTGATGTGGTGCGTGATTATTTAGTGAATGGTGGCGATGAAATTCAGGTTTTAACAAGCATGAATGAAATCTATCAGAAATCTAAAAGCCTGGTATTATCATGAACAGACCACTAGAAGGACTTTTGGTTTTAGAATTTTGCCAGTTTTTGGCAGGGCCATCTGCGGGTTTAAAACTGGCTGATTTAGGCGCACGCGTAATCAAAATCGAACGGCCAAAAACAGGAGATGCTTGCAGACAGTTATCCATTAAAAATCTTTTTGTGGATGAAGACAGTTTGCTTTTTCACACCATTAACCGCAATAAAGAAAGTTACGCTGCTGATTTAAAGAATCCTGAGGATTTAGAAAGATTAAAAAAACTGATCAGTAAAGCCGATGTAATGACGCATAATTTCCGTCCGGGAGTGATGGAGAAAATTGGACTGGATTACGAAACGGTACAAACGATAAACGCTAAAATTGTTTATGGTATTGTTACAGGTTATGGCAATGAGGGGCCATGGAAAAACAAACCTGGACAGGATTTATTGGTTCAATCGATTTCAGGACTTACTTTTTTATCGGGGATTGATGTCGACGGACCTGTTCCTTTCGGTCTTTCGGTGTCTGATATTATGTGTGGCAACCATTTGGCACAGGGCATTATGGCGGCTTTAATCAAAAGAACTAAAACAAATAAAAGTGTTCTTGTTGAAGTGAGTTTGCTGGAATCCATTCTGGATGTTCAGTTCGAGGTCATCACCACTTACTTAAATGATGGTGGAAAACTGCCTGATAGAAGTGGGGCAAAGGGAAGCGCACATGCCTATTTAAGCGCGCCTTATGGCATGTACGAAACTGCCGATGGTTATATCGCCATGGCAATGGGTAACCTCCCAAATATCTGTACGATAATTAATTGTGATATTTCAGATTTATATGCGGGAGCCGGTTCGGCTTTCGAAAATCGCGATCAATTAATCGTCAGATTGGCTGAAACCTTTAAAAAGGAAAATACCAAAACCTGGATTGAATTATTGGAAAACCAGGGGATTTGGTGTGCTGAAGTATTGAATTATCAAACGGCAACAGCCTTAAGTACCTATAAAAAATTGGATATAGCACAGCATTTGGATTTGGATGGAGGCAAGAAGATTAAGACCACTGTTAGTCCGATCCGTTTGGACAACAAGAAGTTATTTGCTTCGAAAGCTGCACCGAAACTGGGTTTTGATACAGAATATATTAATAAAGAGTTTGAATTGAAACATTAACGTCACCCTGATCCGATAGCAATCGGATTTATTGCAGGGTCTACCTTGTTGGAAAGATGCTGATCCCGAATGTTCGGGACAGCATGACGGTCATAATTAGTGAAGTGAAGAATCTTATCCATAAAAAAATGTGTAAGACAGTACGAGTGGGTTAAAGATTCTTCGTTGCACTCAGAATGACAGCTGTTATAAAAAAATAAAATTATGCTACCGCTTGAAGATTATTTAGTGATCGATTTCAGCCAGTTTCTTTCTGGTCCATCGGCAAGTTTGCGCCTGGCCGACATGGGTGCCCGTGTAATCAAAATTGAGCGTTTGGGTATCGGTGATATTTGTCGTACGCTCTATACTTCAAACCTGATTATGAATGGAGAATCATCGGTTTTTCATGCCATTAATAGAAATAAAGAAAGTTTTGAAGTCGATTTAAAGAATGAAGATGACTGTGGAATGGTTCGTGAGCTGCTCAAAAAAGCCGATGTAATGATCCATAACTTCCGCCCCGGCGTAATGGAGCGTTTGGGTTTCGATTATCAATCCGTCACAACACTAAATCCAACCATTATTTATGGCGAAATTTCGGGTTATGGAACAACTACCGAATGGAAGAACAAACCAGGTCAGGATTTATTGTTACAAGCGGTTACCGGATTAACATCTTTAACCGGAAACGCAGATAGTGGCCCTGTTGCAATGGGGTTGTCTATAATAGATATGTTGGCTGGCGCACATTTAGCGCAAGGACTTTTAGCTTGTTTATACCGCAAGGCCATGAAAAATGAAGGTGGTTTTGTACAGGTGAGTATGATGGAATCGGCCTACGATTTCCAGTTCGAAACCATTACCACCTTTATGAATGATGGTGGATTTTTACCAGAACGATCAAAAAAGAACAATGCCAACGCATATTTGGGCGCTCCATATGGTATTTATCAAACAGAAAACGGATATTTAGCCCTGGCGATGGGTTCGATTCCACAGCTTGGCAATTTGCTAGGTTGCGAGAAACTGGAAGATTACGTAGAAGTAAGTGAAGCATTTGATAAACGGGATGAAATTAAAGCAATTTTAGCCGAACATCTTTTATCTTCCACTACTGAAAACTGGCTCGCGATACTCGAACCTGCCGATATCTGGTGTGCAGATGTTTTAAACTGGAATGCCCTCATGGCACACGACGGTTTTAAGGTTTTGAACATGATACAGCAGGTGGAAATGGTAGATGGTTACAGATATGAGACCACCAGATGCCCGATACGGATTGATGGCGAGTTGCTGACCTCATCAAAGGGTTCGCCAAAATTAGGACAAGATAATGAAAAGATTATCCAGGAATTTATAACACAGATTACCACTGCAAATGCATAACCAAATAGATACTTTCAGAATAGCCGTTCGTAAATTTGCACCTTTTGAAACTGCCATGCAGAAATTCTGGGATCAATATTGCAAGTTTTCGGGCTGTAAGCTGAAACTGGAAATGGTGGTGATGGATCTGCATGAGCTCTACGACAGTACGATTGCAAAAAAAGGTTTGGCAAATGGAGATTTCGATATTGCACACATCAGTACCGATTGGATTTTAGAGGGATATACCGCACAGGATTTTGAAATTTTAAATCCATATATCAATAAAAATAAACCAGATGATTTCCCACGTGGATGGAGCAAATCACTTTTAAGTCTGCAACGTTTTGGCTGGGAAGTGGTGGGTTTACCCTTTCATGATGGTCCTGAATGTTTTATTTACCGGAAAGACCTGTTCGAAAATGAATCCGAAAAAGCCAATTATTTAACACAGTTCGGAAAAGCACTGGAAGTCCCTAAAACCTGGGAGGATTTTCATCAGATTGCACGTTTTTTTAACCGCCCGGCTGATCATTTGTATGGAAGCATCTTTGCTGGCCACCCTGACGGGCACAATACCATTTTTGATTTCTGTTTACAATTGTGGACCAGAGGCGGAAGTTTGGTGGATAAAAATGGCCTTATCCAGATCAATACACAAGCTGCGATAGATGGATTGAATTTCTACCGTGCAATGGTTAACGATAAAACGGCCATTCACCCTCAATCAGCTGAATTTGAATCTGTAGCTGCAGGCATAGCCTTTTCGCAAGGTGAGGCAGCCATGATGATAAATTGGTTTGGCTTTGCTGCCATGTGCGAAGTGGATCCAAATTCAAAAGTAAAAGGCAAAATTGATGTGACACTTTTGCCTAGCACACCTGATCAAAAATCAGCCTCTTTAAATGTTTATTGGCTTTATACCATCGCTAAGGGCAGTAAAAATAAAGATATTGCTTACGATTTTCTCCGCTTTGCCCTGGCGGAGGAACAAGACAAACAACTCACCTTAGCAGGCGGAATTGGTTGTAGGATTTCGACATGGAAAGATGAAGAAATCAATAAAATAATCCCTTATTACCATAAACTGGAACAATTGCATGAGGTAGCCAATATGCTGCCTCAAAAAACAAATTGGGCCGCCATTGCAGCAATAATTGATCAGATGGTTTTGCAGGCAGTTCATACAGATCAAGCCACTGAAGAATTGATCCAACAGGCACAAAACCAAATTAATGAAATTGACAAATGAGTATCGACATCAAATATAAACCCGAATTGCCATTAACTAAACAGCCCATCATTATTATCGGTGCTGGTGGAATTGTATCTGATGCGCATCTTCCCGCTTATAAAATTGCGGGTTTTGAAGTGCATGGGATTGTAAACCGGACAAAAGAAAGGGCACAGAAATTGGCGGATACTTTTGGCATTCCAAACGTATACAACTCTGTTACTGAGGCCGTAAAACTCGCTCCCGAAAATGCAGTTTACGATTTAACCATTATGCCAGAACAATATATCGAAACCTTAAAACAATTGCCCGATGGAAGTGCTGTGTTGATTCAAAAACCAATGGGTGATGATTTCGATCAGGCAAAAGAAATCCTCGGTTTATGCAGGGCAAAAAACTTAAAGGCGGCCATTAACTTTCAATTGCGTTTTGCACCATTTGTTAGTGCAGCAAAATACCTGATTGAAACAGGATTAATTGGTGATTTATACGACATGGAAGTTCGCGTTACCATTAAAACACCCTGGGAGATTTTTCCACATGTAATAATCCATCCCCGTTTAGAGATTCAATACCATAGCATTCATTATGTGGATTTAATCCGTTCGTTTTTAGGCAATCCTGAAAGTATTCTGGCAAAAACCCTAAAACATCCGGCCAAAAGCCTCTCTTCGTCCCGCTCAACGATTTTATTCGATTACGGAGATACGATGCATGCCGTAATCAATACCAACCACGACCATGATTTTGGCCCAAACCACCAGGAAAGTTATATCAAATGGGAGGGAACCAAAGGTTCTATTTTAGCGAAAATAGGATTGTTGATGGATTATCCTCATGGAGTGCCCGATGTTTTTGAGTATTGCATTGTTGAAGCAGGTAAACAAACCGAGTGGCAAACCGTACAACTGGAAGGCTCCTGGTTTCCAGAAGCATTTATCGGCACCATGGCCAATTTAATGCGTTATAACGAAGGCTCGACCAACGTTTTGCATACCAGTGTTGAAGATGTGATTCAAACAATGGCGGTTGTAGAAAGCGCCTATAAATCGAGTGATATGGGTGGGGTAAAGGTGAAAGAGCAGTTAAATAACTAAGATATATGGTCCTCGTTTATAACGAGGATGCATGAGAAAGGCGATTATATCGCTTATAAAGATTAAAACTATGTATTTCAAATCAACATTTTTTGAAGATTATCAATTACAGGAAAAACGTGTAACCTTAGGCCGCACGATAACAGAAACAGATTTTGTTGTCCATGCAGGTCATACCGGCGATTTCTTTCCACATCACATGGATGCAGAATGGTGTGCAACGCAACCATTTAAACAGAGAATTGCGCATGGAACGATGATTTTTAGCATCGGAATCGGCTTAACAGCTTCAGAAATCAATCCAGAGGCCATGAGTAAAGGATATGATAAATTACGCTTCGTGAAACCGGTTTTCATTGGTGATACCATTCACTCGGAAATTACCATTTCTGAAAAAGCAGAAAGCAAAAGACCAGAATATGGTACGGTAAACGAACATGTAGAAATGATTAACCAACACGGGGAGGTGGTATTGGTTTGCGACCACCTCTTAGTAGTGAAAAAAAAGTAAAACAAAATCGTCATTGCGAGGAGGAACGACGCGGCAATCTTTTTTGCCATTTCAAATAAAGAAAAAACCAAATATAATGAACCACAATACACCAGAAATCGTAACAGAGGAAGATCCATCTTCAGGAAAAAAGTATATACTTCCATTTATTCTCGTAGTAAGCCTATTTTTTCTTTGGGGAATGGCGCACAATTTAGATTCGATTCTTATTCCACATTTAAAAAAGGCCTGTAACTTAAATAACAGGCAGTCTACTTTAATTGATACTTCAGTTTTCTTTGCCTACTTTTTAATGGCGATTCCCGCAGGAATGATTTTGAAAAAGTGGGGATATAAAGCGACTATGATATCAGGCTTGCTGGCCTTTGCATTTGGCGCATTTCTATTTGTTCCCGCTGCCAATAATCTTTCGTACATCACCTTTCTAATCGCCCTTTTCATCATTGGCTGTGGTTTAACTATGCTCGAAACCTCCGCTAATCCTTATGCTGCTGTATTAGGCGATCCTGCCAAAGCTACAAATAGGCTTAACCTTGCAGCTTCTTTCAATGGCCTGGCTGCCATGGTAGCGCCGTTAATTGGTGGCTTATTTATCCTTTCAGGGAAATCGCACACTAAAGCAGAATTGGCGGCCATGACCGAAGTTAATCGGAACAATTATTTTCTTGAGGAGGCCGCATCGGTTAAAACACCCTACATTACATTAGGGATTATTTTATTGTTGATTGCTGCTATATTTTATTTTATCCATCTGCCAGAAATCAAAACTAAAAGCATTGATGGAGAAGCTAAGGGAAGCTTTTTTGGTGCGTTACGCCATAAACACTTAAGATGGGCGGTTGTAGCCCAGTTTTTCTATGTTGGAGCACAAGTTTGTGTAACCAGTTTTTTCATTAGAATGGCGCAACAAGGCGGAGGCTTTGATGAGAAAACAGCCGCCTCGTATTTAATTATTTATGGCTTTTTATTTACAGCAGGCCGTTTTGCAGGAACCGCAATCTTGCAGTTTGTATCATCCAGTAAACTCCTGACCATTTATGCCATCATCTCCATATTATTGTGTCTGACAGCTATTTTAGGACAAGGTTCTTATGTGGTATATGCTTTAGGAGCAATAGGATTCTTTATGTCGATTATGTTTCCAACCATTTTTGCATTAGGCATTGATGGCATAGGTGATGATACTAAACCTGGCTCTTCATGGCTAATTATGTCTATTGTGGGTGGAGCGATTTTGCCATTCGGCATGGGTAGTTTAATCGATATGTATGGCGACAATATCCAAATTGGTTACAGCATTCCATTGGTTTGCTTTGTTTTCGTCCTTTATTTCGGATTAAGAGGCTATAAAATCGCACACAAATAATGAAGAATTTTAAATACATCAAGGTTTTATGCTTTATACTGATTAGTGTTAATTTTTCAGCAAACGTTTTTGCGCAACAAAACGAAAATGCAAAATCTTGGGTATTTTGGTATTGGGTTAAAGGAGCGGTATCCAAGGAAGGTATCACCGCAGATCTGGAAGCCATGAAATCAAATGGCATTGCAGGAGCTTACCTCATGAACATTCAGGAACCAGATAAAGTTCCTGTTTATTCACCGCCGGCTGTGCAGCTTACACCCGAATGGTGGAAAATGGTCGAGTTTGCAATGACAGAAGCCAAACGGTTAAACTTGAAATTGGGCATGCATGTGAGTGATGGTTTCGCGTTGGCAGGCGGCCCGTGGATTACGCCAGCGCTTTCTATGCAAAAAGTGGTTTGGTCGAAGATAAATATCAGTAATTCAAATGCTAAAATCACATTACCTCAACCAACAGCAAAAGAAAACTATTATAAAGATATTGCCGTTTATGCCTATCCATCGCCAGTTGGTGAAAGCATTTCTACCCGAAATATTATTCCGAAAATAACAGCAAGCAATGGAGCGGATGCCACGGGTCTGGTTCAACTGGGGAATAAAAAAAACTTTGGTTCAAACGAACCCTGTTATGTGCAATATGAATTTGAAAAACCTTTCACTTGCCGAACAATAAACATTAAAGTTAGTGGCAATAATTATCAGGCACAACGTTTAGCAATTGAGATAAGTGATGATGGAAAAAATTTTAAATCTATTGGCAGATTAGAAGCACCACGCCATGGCTGGCAGGATACGGATGAAGATGTTACCCATTCGATTGTACCTACAACAGCAAAGTTTTTCAGGTTTATTTATGATAAAAAAGGGTCTGAACCGGGTTCTGAAGATTTAGATGCAGCGAAATGGAAACCCTCTTTAAAACTCCTTAATCTCGAATTGTCTGCTGAAGCACAGATTAACCAGTTCGAAGGTAAAAATGGATCGGTTTGGCGCGTGAGCAAGAGAAGTACTGAAGAGCAGATTGCTAAAAACTTGTGTGTACCATTAAATAAGATCATAAACCTAACCGGCAAATTAAATGCTGATGGAATTCTAAACTGGAAAGCACCAAAAGGAAACTGGACCATCTTAAGAATTGGGCATACGTCAACGGGGCATACGAATGCCACTGGCGGCGGCGGAATGGGTTTGGAATGTGATAAATTTAATCCAGAAGCCGTAAAACTACAGTTTAAGAGCTGGTATGGCGCCGCATTAAAACACGGTGGACCAGATATCGCCAAAAAAGTATTAAGCATTTTTCATGTAGATAGCTGGGAATGTGGCAGCCAAAACTGGTCGCCAGTATTTAAAACCGAATTTCTAAAGCGCAGGGGTTACGATTTAACGCCGTATCTACCCATCATGACAGGCTTACCTGTAGAAAGTGCCGCTGTATCCGAAAACTTCCTTTACGACATCAGAAAAACGATTTCCGAACTGGTGGTCGACCAATTTTATAAAACTTTGGCCAAACTGGCAAAGGAGCAGGGCGTAATTTTTACGGCCGAAAGCATCGCACCAACAATGGTGAGCGATGGATTGCTTCATTACAAAATGGTAGATGTACCAATGGGCGAATTTTGGTTAAACAGCCCGACGCACGACAAACCAAATGATATGTTAGATGCGATATCCGGGGCGCATATATATGGCAAAAACATTATTCAGGCTGAGGCATTTACCACTGTTCGGATGGATTGGAACGAAAGTCCGGCAAATATGAAAACCTTGCAGGACCGGAATTATGCGCTTGGGATCAATAAACTCGTTTATCATGTTTTTACGCATAACCCCTGGACCAACCGAAAGCCAGGAATGACTTTAGATGGGGTAGGTTTATATTTTCAACGCGATCAAACCTGGTGGAAGGCAGGAAAAGCCTGGATTGAGTATGCAGAAAGAACCCAAAAGCTGTTACAGCAAGGTAAACCTGTTGTCGAAATCGCCGTTTTCACTGGTGAAGAATTGCCCCGCCGTTCGGTTTTACCCGATCGTTTGGTAGAAACCTTACCGGGTATATTTAGAAGTGATGTTGTAGAATCAGAACAGAAACGTTTGGCCAATGTTGGTGAGCCATTAAGGCAAATCCCTGCTGGCGTAACGCATTCTGCAAATATGGCCGATCCCGAAAACTGGGTAAATCCATTGCGGGGTTACGCATATGATAGTTTCAATCCTGATGTATTAAACACAGCGACTGTTAAAGATGGAAATGTAATATTCAAAAGCGGAGCAACTTATAAAATTTTGGTTATACCGGGCAATATGAAAATGAATCCCAATTACCAGTATATGAGTGATGCCGTGATTAAAAAGCTATCCGTATTAATCAAGGCAGGAGCTAAAGTGATTGTTGGAGACAAACCTGTATATCAATCTGGTATTAAACAGGTTAAGAATGAAGAATTTAAGAAGATAGTGGAAGATATTTGGGGCGGAAATTTTGAGTCTTACAAAAACAACGGCCGGCCAGTTTATAAAAAGAAATCAGGCTTGGGCGAAATTTTTAAGGCACCTTTTTATGGGGAAACTTTTGATGGGTTAGGTTTGCAAAGAGATTTAAGTGTGCGTGAAGAAATAGAAGGTAGGTTAAGTGACGGTTATGCAAATGGCATTGGCTACACACACAGAATGGATGGTACAAAGGAAATTTATTTTATTACCAACCAACAAAATAAAGAAAGAGCATTGTATATAAGCCTAAGAAATGGTAAAAAATCAGTACAAACTTACGATGCGGTAAGTGATACCTGGTTTAATCCGTATAAAATTAACAACGCTATTGGTGGCACTGACTTAAATTTAACGCTATATCCCAACCAATCCATATTTGTTGTTTTGGATACCCCTGCTGTTTATTCTTTCTATTCGCAAATTTCAGAGGAACAATCGAAAAAGGCGAAAGGGGAAAAAATCAAAAAAGCAGATTTAGATATTTCCAAAACCTGGCAAGTGAAATTCGACACTGCTTACGGTGGGCCATCAAAACCAATCATTTTTAACGATTTAACCGATTGGACACAAAACACCGATAGTTTAGTTAAGTACTACTCCGGAACGGCTGTTTACAGAAAAAAATTCACTTTTGATGCTGTGTTTAAGAAAAAAATCTGGATCGATCTAGGTGATTTCTCCAGTATCGCCGAAGTAAAAATTAACGGTATAAATTGCGGCACCTTATGGACAGCACCGCATCGTTTGGAAATCAGTAAGGCCATCAAAAAAGGTGAAAATGAAATTACCATTGAAGTGACCAATACCTGGGCTAACCGTTTAATTGGCGACAGTAAATTGCCAGAGGATAAACGGATTACCAAAACAACAGCGCCTTTCCGTTTGGAAGGTAAACCTTTAAATCCGGCAGGATTATTAGGACCAGTATTAATACAAGTTGAATAGAAATCGATCACTTAATATTTCAAATAAATGAAAAGAATAATTGTACTATTTCTGGTTTTGGTTCAAACTGTTGTTTATGCGCAGCAAAAGAAAGCAAAGGATAATTTTAATGTCCAGATCAGACTAGAAGAGGGCGATTTAAATAAAGATGGTTTAATTGATAAAACCGTAATTACCATGGATACGATTGCTGCATCGGTTCCTTTAAGGTTGCAAATATTCTTTTTACAGCCAAATAAGAAATTTAAACTGGTTTTTTCTTCAACTGATGTCATTGAACCCCAATATGTAAACGGTGTACATACTAAAAATACCATCCCATATTTTTTTATTGAAAAAGGATTTTTATTAATGAGCTCCGAAAAAAATGATGTTCGGTATGAACACAAGTTCATCTATAAAAATGGGATTTTCCAATTGATTAAAATCTCTAGTGTAGTATGCGATGGGCAAAATGCAACAACTGAAACGGTTTTTGATCTTGTAAAAGGAGTTAAAACTGAAACTACAACACCATTAAGTTCAGCAAAAATATTAAAGAAAAACACAAAAAAAATAATGATAAGGCCACTGCCAACGCTTCAAAACCTAAACACTTTCGGCAATAAATTATATTGGTAACACCTACATTAATCCGGGATCATAATGTCCTGGTAAGCCTGTAGCTTGCATTAAGATTTCCACCTGTGTGGGAATGACGATTATTTTAAGAAGTAAAAAAACTAATGAAACTAAAAATTATCATTTTCTTAAACCTGGTCTGCTGCACCATCGCATCAGCCACGGTTAAACCTGCATCCATATTTACCGATCATATGGTGCTCCAGCAAAAAAGCAATGTGGCGATATGGGGTTGGGCCAAACCATCAGCCAAAGTAAAAATCACCACCTCCTGGAACAAACAAAATTATACTGTTACTTCTGATCAAACTGGTAAATGGAAAACCAAAATTTCCACCCCGTCAGCCGGCGGCCCATATGATATGGAATTAAACGATGGCGAAAAATTGGTTTTAACAGATATTCTGATTGGTGAAGTCTGGTTTTGCGGTGGTCAATCCAATATGGAAATGCCATTGAAAGGTTTCAAAAGTCAACCCATCATCGGTTCCAATAAAGCCATTTTAAAATCAGCTAATAAAAATATCAGGTTGTATACTGTTCCGCGTTCGTCAATTATGGAAAGACAGGAAAACAGCAAAGCTTCCTTATGGAAATTGGCCGCACCAGAAACGGTGTCAAATTTTAGTGCTACTGCTTATTATTTTGGTTCATTATTAAGTGAAATGTTAAATGTTCCAATTGGCATCATTAACGATAGTTATGGCGGCTCAACGATAGAGGCCTGGATGTCGCCAGAAGATTTGAAACCTTTTACTGAGATCAAAATCCCATCAAAGGGAGATAGCATCAAAGAAGTGAGCCGCACCCCAACTACGCTGTACAACGGTATGTTGTATCCGGTTATCGGCTATGGGATAAAAGGAGCCATCTGGTATCAGGGCGAGTCTAATTATGAGCGTGCAGACCGCTACGAAGATTTATTTCCAACAATGGTGGCCTCATGGCGTAAAAACTGGGATAATGGTGAGTTTCCTTTTTATTATGCTCAGATTGCACCCTATAATTATGCGCAGTTACCGCCTAATCATATTGGCGGGAAATATAATTCGGCCTTTTTAAGAGATGCACAGCGGAAATCTTTGACTAAAATCCCAAACTCCGGAATGGCTGTTTTGATGGATATTGGAGAAGAAAAATCCATCCATCCGGCAAACAAAAGGCAAGGTGGTGAAAGATTGGCTTACCTCGCACTGGCCCAAACTTATAATATTAAAGGTTTTGGATTTGCGAGCCCAACTTATGAATCTTTAATAATTGAAAAAAACTCGGCCGTAATCAAGTTTCAAAATGTACCAAATGGACTAACTTCATTTGGTAAAGAATTATCTTTATTCGAAGTTGCTGGCGCAGATCAAAAATTTTACCCTGCAAAAGCCACTATAAAAGGAAGTAGTGTAAATGTTTCAGCAGCAGAAGTTAAAGTACCCGTTGCCGTTCGTTACGCGTTTAAGGATTTTGTAACCGGCGATTTGTTTGGCAATGACGGTTTACCCGTTTCCTCTTTCCGTACCGATGATTGGAATAATTAGTTTGCGTCAACTCGAGCGAAGCATCGTGAAGCCGAGAGGTCTTTCTAACTGAAAGATTTCTCCACTTCGGTCGAAAGGACGATTTATAAGATGATAAATAATTAAATGATTTTAACCACCAAGACACAAAGCAAACCAGTTATTTTGGCTGAGAACTTAAATGTTCTTATCGGATTTATATGGTTGAGATTTATTCTGCACGCTGTCTCTGGTGTGCTCAGGTGCCTTAGGGGGTCAAACATAATGCACCGAATAAAATTAACCAATAAAACACAATGTAGGTGCTCTAGGCTCTTAAATGTTCTTACGTGTCTTATATGGTCAAAAAACACACTTTTAAAGAAAACTAAGCTTTCCTTTGTGTTCTTTGTGCCTTTGTGGTTAATTACCACCAATACTTTTTCTCAAGAAAAAGACAATGTTACCTGGACTACCCAAAGCAATAATTCATCAGCATCCATGCCTGTCGGAGGCGGAGATATCGGCCTAAACCTCTGGGTAGAAAAAGGCGATATTTACCTTTACCTATCCCGTAGTGGCACTTTCGACGAAAACAATACGTTGCTCAAACTTGGCCGCGTAAAACTAAAATTAAGTCCGAATCCATTTGCCGGAGAAACATTTAAACAGGAGTTGATTCTGAAAGATGGTTATGCACAAATTACTGGCTCAAATAATAAACTCAACACGCAAATAAAGGTTTGGGTGAATGTTTTTAATCCCATCATCCATCTGGAAGTAAAATCCAGTCAGAAGGTGATTACAGAAGCGAGTTACGAAAGCTGGCGTTTTGAAGATCGGGTGACTAAAGGCAAGGAGAACAACCAGAATTCTTATAAATGGGCACCTCAGGGGATTGTAAAAACATTTAAAGACGAAATCAGCTTCAAAAACAACAGTATACAGTTTTATCATCAAAACAAACCCGAAACTGTATTTGATGTTGCCGTAAAACAACAGGGACTGGAAAACAGAAAAACTGAATTATTTAATCCTCTGAAGAACCTAATTTTCGGTGGATCTATGTATGGCGAAAATATGTTTCCTGCTGGAAATTATACCGGAACATATCTAAATACGCCGTTTCAGGGCTGGAAGTTAAAAAGTAAAGCTCCATCCAGATCGGATCAAATAACCATTACTTTGAACACCGGCAAAGCTGCAACTGTTTCAGACTGGGAAAAATCGCTAGAGGTTATCAAGGATAAAGCCAAAACCAACCAGAAAGCCAGCATCAAATGGTGGAACGAGTACTGGAACAAGAGTTTTATTGATATCAATGCTAAAGATTTAACGGCTAATCAATCAGCTAAAAACTACCAGTTGTTCCGTTACATGCTAGGCTGTAATGCCTTTGGTAAATACCCAACAAAATTTAATGGCGGTTTATTCACTTTCGATCCTCAATTAACGGATAGTACTTTAAATTACACACCTGATTTTAGAAACTGGGGCGGTGGAACCCATACCGCACAAAACCAACGCCTGGTGTATTGGCCGATGCTGAAAAGCGGCGATTTCGATATGATGAAGCCACAATTTGATTTTTATCTTAATCTGCTGAAGAATGCAGAAATCAGAACCGAAGCTGCCTGGGGGCACAAAGGAGCAAGTTTTACAGAGCAACTGGAGAATTTCGGATTGCCAAACCCTGCCGAATACGGATGGAAACGTCCGGTAGATTTTAACAAGGGGATGGAATACAATGCCTGGTTGGAATACGAATGGGATACCGTTCTGGAATTTTGTATGATGATTTTGGAAACCGAAAGATACGGTGGTAAAAACATCGAAAAATATCTTCCTTTAATCGAAAGCTCATTAACCTTTTTTAAACAACATTATGCTTATTTGGCCAAACAAAGAGGAGCGAAAGCTTTAGATGCTGATGGCCACTTGGTTTTATACCCTGGTTCAGGAGCTGAAACCTATAAGATGGCTTATAATTCTACCTCAACGATTGCTGCTTTCAAAACGGTTTTGGAAAGATTGATTGAGCAGCCTTCATTAAGTGAAACTCAGAAAGCAGAATGGACAGCTATGTTAAAAAGCATTCCGCCAATCAGTTTCAGGCAATTTGATGGCCACACCACCATTTCGCCAGCGAAACTTTGGGAACGGATCAACAATACTGAAAGCCCACAATTGTATCCTGTTTACCCATGGGGCATTTATGGTGTAGGCAAACCCGGTTTGGATACCGCAATCAATACCTTCAAATACGATAGCGATGTACTGAAATTCCGTAGCCATATAGGATGGAAACAGGATAATATTTTTGCGGCAAGACTCGGCTTAACCAATGATGCGGCAAGGCTAACAACGGCAAAACTAAAAGACTCTGGAAGAAGATTCCCTGCATTCTGGGGACCAGCTTTCGATTGGACGCCCGACCACAACTGGGGCGGATCTGGTATGATTGGCTTACAGGAAATGCTGATGCAGGTGGACGGAAAAAAGATCTATTTGTTTCCTGCATGGCCAAAAGAATGGGATGTACATTTTAAACTTCATGCCCCTTACCAAACAACAGTTGAAGGAAGGTTAAAAGATGGAAAATTAATAGATTTGAAAGTACTGCCGGAATCTAGAAAAGCGGATATAAAAATAATGATTGAATGATAGAGTGATTGAATGACAGAATGAGGGATTGATAGCATTTGTAGACAATTTGCTACGTACATCTACTCATTCAAAATTCAATCCTTCAAAATTAAATAAGATATGGATTTACAATTAGAAGAAAAAGTAATTATCATCACCGGCGCTGCAAAGGGCATTGGCCGTAGCATTGCAGAAGTATTTGCGCAAGAAAATGCCATCGCTGTAGTTGTGGGCAGAAAAGCAGCCGATAATCAAAAAGTGGTTGATGCTATTGTAGAAAATGGCGGTCAGGCTGCGCAGTTTGTGGCCGAATTATCAAACCCTGATGATTGCGAAACAGTAGTTAAAAATATTGTAGCTCAGTTCGGCAGAATTGATGGTTTAGTGAATAATGCAGGGGTTAACGATGGCGTAGGTTTGGAAAACGGAAACTATAAAGACTTTATGGCTTCTTTGCATAAAAATGTAGTGCATTATTATTTAATGGCACACCATGCTTTGCCCGAACTAATTAAAAGCAGAGGTGCGATTGTAAATATCACCTCAAAAACTGCTGAAACCGGACAAGGAAATACTTCGGCCTATGCCGCGGCAAATGGAGGAAGAAATGCTTTGACACGTGAATGGGCGGTTGAATTGTTAAAATATGGAATCCGTGTAAATGCAGTTGTGGTTGCAGAGTGCTGGACACCAGCTTACGAAACCTGGATTGAAACCTTAGAAAATGCCGAAGAAAAACTAAAAGAAATTACTTCGAAAATCCCATTGGAAAACAGGATGACCACCGCTGAAGAAATTGCAAACATGACTGCCTTTTTAATGTCGAACAAATCAAGTCATACCACCGGGCAGATTATCCATGTTGATGGTGGTTATGTGCATTTAGATAGAGCTTTAGCAAACGCATAAAAATTAATTAGTGAATGATAGAATGATTTTAAATCGCTATCAACATTCAATAATTCATTCATTCAAAACTCAATCATTAAATTAGAAATGAAAACCCTTACCTGTACCACCCCTGGAGCCTTTGAATATTCAGAAACTGAAAAGCCTGAACTTAAAAAAGACCATGCCATCATAAAAATTAAACGGATCGGCATTTGCGGAACCGATTTACATGCCTTTGAGGGCACACAGCCCTTTTTTAATTATCCAAGGATTTTAGGTCACGAACTTTCTGGTGAACTGATTGAGGCCGACGGAGCAGATGGCTTTAAAATAGGAGAGGCCGTGACCTTTATCCCGTATTTCAATTGTGGCGAATGTATTGCCTGCCGGATGAATAAACCCAACTGTTGTGTGAAAATGCAGGTTTGCGGTGTACATGTGGATGGTGGTATGCGCGAGTATTTACAAGTACCATCCAGAACACTTTTACATGGCGAAGGATTGAGTTATGATGAACTCGCTTTAGTTGAGCCATTAGCCATTGGTGCGCATGGCGTTCGCAGGGCGGATATTCAGCCTGGTGAATTTGTGCTCGTTATTGGCGCCGGACCAATAGGTTTAGGCACCATGGAATTTGCAAGAATAGCTGGAGCAAATGTGATTGCTTTAGATATTAATGAAGACCGTTTGGCTTTTTGTAAGGATAAATTGAAAGTAGCCCACGTGGTGAACGCAATGGCTCCTGATGTAATTGAACAGCTGAGCGAAATTACGAATGGCGATATGCCTACGGTTGTAATCGACGCCACAGGCAACCAAAAAGCAATCAATAATGCCATCAACTACATGGCACATGGCGCAAGGTTTGTTTTAATTGGTCTGCAAAAAGGAGATTTAATTTTTAACCATCCCGAGTTTCATAAGCGTGAATCAACTTTAATGAGTAGCAGAAATGCGACAATCGAAGATTTTGAACATGTAATCAAATCAATGAAAGCTGGTTTGGTTAATCCGACAAACTATATTACCCATCAGGTTAAATTTGAAGAAGTTAAAGATAATTTCGAAAAATGGTTGGATCCGAAAAACGGGGTGATTAAGGCGATGGTTAGTATGAATGATTAAATCGTCATGCTAATATATCTCATAAAAAGATCCTGAAATAAATCCAATAGCTATCTGATCAGGATGACGACTCCAATAATCGTCCTCGTTTGTAACGAGGATGATTGAGATTAGCGATTTTATCGCCGGTGGTGATAAATAAACCCAAATAAATATTCCACCTAAAACTTACGAAGTTCTCCTATGCACTACCAATAATCGTCCTCGTTTGTAACGGGGATGATTGAGATTGGCGATTTTATCGCCGGAGGTGATAAATAAACCCAAACAAATATTCCACCTAAAACTTACGAAGTTCTCCTATGCATTACCCACTAAACCCAATAATCGTCCTCGTTTGTAACGAGGATGATTGAGATTGGCGATTTTATCGCCGGAAGTAATAAATATAACCAAATAAATATTCCACCTAAAACTTACGAAGTTCTCCTATGCATTACCCGCTAAACCCAATAATCGTCCTCGTTTGTAACGGGGATGATTGAGATTGGCGATTTTATCGCCGGAAGTAATAAATATAACCAAATAAATATTCCACCGAAAACTTACGAAGTTCTCCCATGCATTACCCGCTAAACTTCGTAAGCAGAAAAAAGCCGGTAATCGTCAGATTACCGGCTTTGAGCATTAATTTATTAAAAACTATTTATAAAAAACCTCATTCCAGTGCAATTCATTTCTGAATTGATTGATTTTGGTATCTGCACCAATATTTACATATTCCAATCCCGCAATATTGGCGAAATCCAATAAATGTTCTGTGGTTAAATTCTGGCTGTATGCCGTATGGTGCGCACCACCAGCATAAATCCATGCTGCACAACCGGTTTTCATATCAGGAAGTGGTTTCCATAACACACGAGCTACTGGTAAATTTGGTAAATCATGTTCAGCCTCAACAGCCTGTACTTCGTTCACTAACAAGCGGAAACGATTCCCCATATCAATTAAAGATGCATTTAAAGCATCTCCTCCAGCAACGTTAAAAACCAAACGTGCAGGATCTGCTTTGCCACCTATCCCCAAAGGATGAACCTCTAAACTGGCTCTTCCATTAGCCAATGAGGCATCAACCTCAAGCATATGCGAGCCTAAAACCATGGAGTTGGCCGGATCGAAGTGATACGTATAGTCTTCCATAAATGCATTGCCACCGGCTAAACCAGCGCCCATTACCTTACAGGCACGCACCAAAGCTGCAGTTTTCCAGTCACCTTCACCCGCAAAACCATAACCATCGGCCATTAAACGTTGCGCAGCAATTCCAGGTAGCTGAATCATGCCATGCAGATCTTCAAAAGTATCAGAGAAACCTTTAAAGCCTCCATCTTCTAAAAATTTCCTTAAACCCAGTTCAATTTTAGCAGCTTCATAAACGGATGAATGCCGGGCACCACCAGCTTTTAAATCATCAGCAATTTCGTAGGTTTCGTTATATTCTTTTAATAAAGCTTGAATAGCATCCTCATTAATTCCATTAATTACGGCTACCAAATCACCTATACCATAAGTATTTACCGCAAAACCAAATTTCATTTCAGCTTCTACCTTGTCGCCATCTGTAACAGCTACATAACGCATATTGTCTCCAAAACGGGCAAATTTAGCACCTTGCCAATCGTGCCATCCCGCAGCGGCCCTGCACCAGGTATCAATTTGTTTTGCCACTTCTTCATCTTGCCAATGGCCAACCACTACCTTACGGTCTTTACGCATGCGCGAAACCATAAAACCAAACTCACGGTCGCCATGGGCACTTTGGTTCAGGTTCATGAAATCCATATCAATGGTATTCCACGGAATATCGCGGTTAAACTGTGTATGTAAGTGCAACAAAGGCTTTTGTAATACATTCAAACCCCTGATCCACATTTTAGCAGGGGAGAAGGTATGCATCCAGGTGATTACGCCGATACAGCTTTCGTCGATATTGGCTTGCTGTAAAGTTTCGAAAATCTCTTCAGTCGTTTTTACTATCGGCTTGTAAACCACAGAAACCGAAATACTTCCGTTCTGGTTTAACGAATCAGCCACTTGTTGTGCGTGTTCTGCTACTTGTTTTAAGGTTTCTTCACCGTACAAATGTTGTGTGCCGGTAATAAACCAAACTTGTAATTTTTTTAAATCAATCATTATAATGTTGTTTTTAATTTTATGCTCTTTTCAAACCTCGCAGGTTTAATTCGTTGTTTATATTGTTTTCAACGTCTCATTGAAGGCTGAACCATTTAAATACCTGCGAGGTTACTAATTTTTCTCCCATGGTCCGTGTCCTCACAGACCACAATTATTATTCTTTTTTTTTAAAGCAGAGCCCTGTGTTCATCGGTTAGAGTAGTCCTGCTTTCCGTTTTATTTCAGCCACCTGCGGTTGGGCTCATGTTCACTCCATCCGATAGCTATCGGATCAGTTAGGTTACCCAGGTAAACCTTACTCGGTTAAACCCGACAGTAGCGAAAGTCCTTTTTCAAACCTCGCAGGTTTTTAAAACCTGCGAGGTTTGAATGAAAAAGATTGTCGCGAATGGCTGGGCTGTCGTTTCCTAAGCATCGGTTACAGATGCTTCCTGCCTCAGCATGACGAAAGCTCAAAACCCCGAACTAATGACTCCATACTCATTTCTGTCCATAATAAGCGCCATCACCATGTTTCCGCTCATAATGTTTCTCAATTAACGAATCTTTCAATTTTGGCGCCTGCGCATTAATCTGTTCAGTTAACAAAGCCATTTGCGCTACAGTTTCTAAAACGGCGCTATTGTAAACTGCTTTCTCAGCTGTTTTCCCCCAGGTAAAAGGTGCGTGGTTACCTACTAAAATCATCTCCACCTCTTTATAACTTAAACCCAGACTTTCGAAGTGGTTCATGATCTGAAAACCAGTTTCGTACTCATAATTACCCTTGATCATCTCATCATCCATTGGTGGTGCACAGGGAATATCCACCGTTAAATGATCTGCATGGGTAGTGCCGAAAATAGGAATCGCCCTTTGTGCCTGTGCCCAGGCCGTACCATAAGTAGAGTGTGTGTGTACAATCCCACCTATAGCTTCCCAATGTTTATATAAAACGGCATGGGTTTTAGTGTCGGAAGAAGGGCGAAGATCACCTTCCACCGTATTTCCATCAAAATCCACAATCACCATCTTCTCGGGCGACAAATCTTCGTAAGGTACACCACTAGGTTTAATGGCAAAAACACCTTTGTCCCGGTCAGCAGCACTTACATTTCCGAAAGTAAAAAGCACCAAGCCCAGTTTGGGCAATTGCATATTGGCCCTGTAGGCCTGCTCTTTTATATCCTGATAGTTGCTCATGACAAATAAGGTTTTACGTCTTTTTTGTTGTATTTCTCTAAATATCTACCCAATCCTAAATACTGCTGATAATGCTGGCGATACATTTTTTGTTTTTTGATATTGGGTTTGTATTCTTTTTCAAACCCTGTTCCCATGGCTTTCATGGCGGTTTCAACATCTGGATAAACACCGGCAGCTACGGCTGCAAACATTGCTGCACCCAGTGCACAGGTATGCTCGAAACGGTGTATCCTGATCGGCATTTCCAACACATCGGCCATCATTTGCATAATATATGCCGATTTCTTTGCTACACCACCAATACCGATAATACCTTTTACCGGTACACCTTGTTCTTTAAATCGATCTACAATGGCTTTAGCACCGAAACAGGTTGCGGCAGCCAGAGCGCGGAAAAACCTTGGGGCATCAGTTCCTAAACCTAAACCGGTTATTGCTCCCTTTAATTCCTGATTGGCATCGGGTGTTCTCCGTCCGTTTAACCAATCAATGGCCAATTCTGCATAATCACCATCTGGCAACGCAGCGGCTTGCTTACTTAGGTTGGCAATAATCTTACCTTCCAATTCTGCTTTTAAAGCCGTGGCGGTAGCCTCATCAATTACATCAGATTCGGAAAGTAAATGATTTAATGGCCAGCTGATTAAGTTTTTAAACCAGGCATACACATCACCAAAAGCAGATTGACCTGCTTCTAAACCTGCCATTCCCGGAATTACTGATCCATTAACCTGACCGCAGATACCGTTAATCAATTTCCCATGTAAATCCTGATTCGGCGCAACCAGAATATCGCAGGTGCTGGTACCCATTACCTTGCTAAGGTAATAAGGCTCAATCTGCCCACCAACTGCGCCCATGTGTGCATCAAATGCACCTACACCAACTATTACATCGGTACCTAAACCTAATTTCGTTGCCCATTCTTCACTCAATGTTCCGGCTGAAATATCAGATGTGTATGTGTCTACAAATAATTTATCTCTAAATCCGGTTAAAAGCGGGTCAAGACTGCTAAAGAAATCTTCAGGCGGTAAACCGTTAAATTCCTCTGCCCATAAAGCTTTATGTCCGGCGGCACAACGGCTGCGTTTCATTGTTGCGATATCATTTCCACCGCAAAGTAAAAATGGTATCCAATCGCAATGTTCAACCCAGGATGCCGCGCTTTTTTTTATGGATGAATCAACCCTTAATATGTGCAATAATTTAGACCAGAACCATTCTGATGAATAAATTCCGCCTACGTATTTGAGGTAATTGGTGTTGAATTTTGTCGCATGTTCATTAATTTCTGCGGCTTCCTTAACCGATGTATGATCTTTCCAAAGTACAAACATGGCATTTGGATTTTCTTCAAAATCTTTGGTCAAAGCAAGGGGAGTACCCGTTGCATCAACAGCCACTGGACTCGATCCGGTGGTATCTACCGAAATACCTTTTACCAAATGCGCAATATCTGCACCGCCGGCTTTTGCTAAACAATCTTTTATGGTGTGCGTTAAACCTTCAATATAATCTAAGGGGTGCTGGCGGAATTGATTAATTGCTGGTTTACAATATAAACCTTTCTGCCATCTGGGATAAAGAAAAACTGAGGAGGATATTTCTTTTCCGTTTGCTGTATCGACTAAAACGGAGCGGACAGAATCCGTCCCGTAATCCACTCCAATTACATATTTTGCTGTGCTCATAACCATAAATAAATGTCTAATTAACGTTTATTTATTTGAATTAAAAAATTTAAAATACTTTTTAAGCAAAAACACTGATTAGAGATTATACAGCACCTATTTCTGATTATTGATTTTATGAAAATTTAACGGTTAAGGCGGGGGCTAACTCAGCAAGATCGATAACATTTCTTCGGGATGGTTAATAAATTCCCTGAATGTACGGTACATTTCTGTTTCCTTGTATTTTACCTGTTTGATTCCGTTTTCGCCAAATTCATAAATAATAGCGTCGGGATAAGCGAGAATAACCGGAGAGTGTGTGGCAATAATAAATTGCGACCGATCTTCTACCAATTGATTTATGCGCGAAAGCATGGCCATTTGGCGAACTACAGATAGGGCAGACTCAGGCTCATCAAGAATGTAGAGCCCTTTTCCTATGAAGCGGGTATTCATCAATGCCCAAAATGATTCTCCATGTGATTGTTCATGTAAGGATTTACCACCATAACTCTCATAAAGGCCGCTTTTTTCATCATTAAGCGTATCAACTTCTGAAGCCACGTTATAAAAACTCTCACTTCTTAAAAAGAATCCATCACTCATTAATTTGTGGCCTTTACTTAATACAATATGATCCTGAAGGATAGAATGGGAGTCCTTTGTTTTAAAGTTGAAATTTTTGCTACCACCTTCTGCATTAAAACCACAGTAAACCGCAATCGCTTCTAACAATGTTGATTTGCCCATTCCATTTTCGCCAACAAAATAAGTTACACCGGGATGAAATTTTAAGTTGACCAAACTTTTTATTGCCGGGATATTAAATGGATAAAAATTACCAATGCTTTCTGGCTGACGAAGACTAAGTTCTCGTATATATCCTATAAAATCCATCTTTATTTTATATTATCGTAACCATTAATTTCTGGTCTTTAATTGAATAGTATTTCGAAAAAGTAATGATTTAATATGGTATTCTCAAAACATAATTACAAGCTGATCACAAAGTTTCGTTCAACCACAGATTGATTGGATGCACATACCTGCCCAGCCGGTCAGGCGGGGAATATAAAGATTCGCGTTTACCCCGCCTGAACTAAAATGCAGGTGTGTCCATCTGTGGTTAAAAACGCTTAACTTAATGGAACTGAATAATGCTATTTTAAAGGCGTAGCAGCATGAGAGTTGCTGATAAACATAAAGGCATCATAATGATCGCTTAAATTTGTTTTATCGAAAGTTGTAGGGCCACTTTTTGGCGTGTACCCCACAATACGTAAGGGTTTTACCTCATTTTTGATATTAAACACCGTAGGATAAAAATATACATTAGGTTTATTACCGGCAGTAAGTAAAGTCTCCCACGATTCCTTGATCGGGCTTTCTAATGGATAAGCTTTCATCGGGTTAGTATAGGTGTCGCGGCTTTCTGTGGTTGCTGCAAAAGTTCCGGTTGCTGTTCCTGTACCCAATACAAAATAGTTATTCGGGAATTTTTTGAGCAATTCGCCACCCGTTCCACCAACGGCACCATCAAAAACTTCTTTCTTGGCTAAATGTGCATCATGCGCCCAGATGATCATTTTGTCATTCGGATTGCTCAAAATTAAGGTTGCCGTGGTTGCCATATTTGCATCGCGACTGGCTTCAGCCGTTTTGGTAAGCATATGGTAAAAAGGCGCAAAAGCCTGTTTAATGTTAACGAGTGCAATATGACTATCGGCTTTTATTGCAGCATTTAAATCAGAAACCATTATTTTCTGATCTAAACTATCGGCTAGCAGGTAACCTGCATAAGCGTTTTTACTCACCATGTTCATATCATATTTAAAATCATCACGGTTCATGCCTATCCATGCACTATCCTGGTAGGCTGCTGGCTTCTGTAATTGATTAACAGCAGCTAAAAATGTCTTGTTTTTGCCCAATAAATCTTCCAACATTTCAATATCAGCATTGATGAATACATAATCAATCGCATCTATTTCTAGCTTTTTGTTGTGACTTTTATTGTAATTTTTAACCCAAATCAGCAGTTCTTTTACCTCTTCATTTTGCCAGATACTTAACATGTATTTTTTCATTAGCTGATTGAGGTCTGCGTTGGTATTCAATTTTTTGTTGAGTAACCAGCCATCGCTAAAGTCATTTTCAAATGCAATGTGGTTAAATCCATGTTCTTCTACCAGAATACGTGTAATCCAATAACGTAATTTGTAAAATTCGGCAGTACCGTGTGTGCCTTCTCCAAGGCCGACAATTTTTTTGACACCCATTTTGTCGACAAGCGGTTGAACAGATTTTTTAAATTTTTCGTAACTGTCCATCGACACAGATTTTAACGCATCATTTTGTACGTTAATTTCAGTAGGCTTGTTTACTACTATTTGTGCCAATGAAATATTCAGGCACCCAAATAGGAATGCAATAACTAACAGGAATTCGGTTTTCTTTTTCATATGTTTCTAATTGATATGCAAATCAAGCTAGAAATCATCACTCTAAATTTATTATTAGACTAATGGCAGAAAGTGGGCTACGAAGAGTGGTTTGATGTATTTTGTCGAGCAAAATAGAACTTTAGTCGAAAGACAACTAAGATTTCATATCGAAAGAAGCGGCGCAGATTCATCCTGCGCCGTTTCTTTGCCTATTGGTTTTTTAACGTGTGCAATATCCAGATCCCACGATATGTTTTAATCGATCTTAATTGGCACTTACTTTTATCGAAGAAACATTATTATCAAAAGCTTCATCCGTAAGGCAATTGTTATCGGCAGTAAGAGTAATAGAAGACCCTGTAAAATTGTCGCCCTGATAAAGCTGTATTTTGATACCTGAAGGCACTGAAATAGAAGAAATGGCATCGTTTGTTACGCCAAGTGCAGCCAATTGTGCCATGGTATAATTACCGATCGGGAGTTGTTTTGCCCAACCTTTATACCCACAATCCTGAAATACCGATGCTTTTCTGGTTTTGTACACCCTTACCCAGTCGACATCCATAAAATCAGGATAGGTACCTGTAAAACGGTCGCCGCCAAATCCGGTAATTTCCTGACTAAATATGAGGTATTCACTGGTGTGCGAAATAGCCGTACTGGTACGCCATCTTTCAACGCCATCAACATAAAAAATATAAGCTGAGGATGTCCATTCCACACCAAAGGTATGAAAGCCATACTGAAGACCACTGATGGTTTCCAGAGATCCTATGCTTTGGTGATCGGCCCCGTAACCATTCCAGTGCAGGTTATGGCGGGCAATATTGGGTCCGTTAGCCATATGATGTTCAAACACATCGATTTCTGTTCCTGAAACGCCCGGATCGTTAGTATTGCCATAAGTTGGCGATTGTATCCAGAAGGAACAATGCGGGCCAACTGTTCGGTTAACGAGCACACGACATTCGAAATAGCCGTATTTCTGTAGAAATGAGTTTTGTGTCGAAATCTGACTGGCGGTAAAGGTATCGCCATTTCTTTTGGCTGCTAACCTTATAATACCGGCTCCGCTCACTGCATACGAAACATTGGAACGCAGAATAGTCGCATAGCCACGAACCGTATTTTCGGCCCTATAGTTCCAACGCGAATTCAGCGGACCAACGCCGTCAAAATTATCTTCTAATGTCAAAGTGTAATCGTCGAGATTGACGGCACTGGCAGCTAATTCCGTTTGTGCTTTTGCCGAAATCTTTGCTCGTGTTTGCACAGCTTTCTGTTCAGGGTCTTTTTTACAGCTTAAACTGATCAGGCAGGCTCCGGTCAGGAGCTTTAATGTGATTTTTTTCATAATGGTAATTGATTGATATCTGGTTACCCAAATTTACCGTGCATGAAATTGGCAGGAGGGGTAATATTATAAGTAAATGGGGGTATTATTCTAAATACAGGAGCGGATTTGTCTTTTTGTGATGAATCAAAAGCGGATCATAAATCGCCTGTCTCATTTCCATTGAACTGATGATGTTTATGACAATATATGGCAATCAAAATATCACTAATGATATTGGGTCGAACACATCTTTATTAATCCTGATTTACTTTTACGCCTTGCATAAGTCGGTCGTCAAGCTGTCATTATCTTTACCATTTAAGGAATATAAGGCCATTTAAGCTGATATGCGTTTTCATGTCCTATATGGTTCAGTCTAAGAAATATCTAATTGAAGATTTGGCGCGGTACCCAAGCGTACCGATATCGCAAAATTTATCAGAAAAAATATTAAAAATTTGCATTTATCTCAATTTCCATTATTTTTGTATCGATCACTACAAAATAAATTACCCATGAGAGGAAGACCCGCCATATTCGAAGACACCGATATTATAAAAAAAGCCCAAAAGGTATTTTGGGAAAAAGGATATAGCGCAACTTCCTTAAGCGATCTGCAGAAAGCAACCGGAGCAGGAGCGGGAAGTTTTTACAATACTTTTAAAGGTGGAAAAAAAGAAGTTTTTCAAAAAGCCATAGCAGAACGTCGACAGGCTTTTAATGCTTTTAAAATGGAATTGAATAATAGTGAAACGCCTTTAGCATTAATTAAGGATTTCTTCAGGAGTATTGCTTTGGCGGATGAAAACGAACATTTAAGAGGATGTATCATTGCCAATACTGTGGTCGAAATGACTTTTATCGACGAGAAACTGGAAGGAGATGCGGTAAAGATTTTGAAGGAGGTAGAAGAGATGTTTACAAAAGCTATAACAAATGAACAGAAAAAAGGGAAATTAAAGACGACTATGGCTCCTGAAATACTGGGCAGGTATTTAATTACATTTTGGTGCGGACTAAACACACTCCGAAGAATGTATCCCAACAAAGCAATACTAAAAACTCAAATTGAAATGCAATTGGCTGTGATCAGCTAATTTTTTTATCTATTTATGTATCGATCATTACAAAATTAATATAACAGAATGAATTTAAAATTAGACGGAAAAAAAGCCTTTATCAGTGGTTCAACCCAGGGCATTGGTTTTGCAATTGCACAGCAATTGCTAAATGAGGGTGCTGAGGTGATTATTAATGGCAGAAAGCCAGAGCGAACCAATCTGGCCGTACAAAATTTACAGCAAGAGTTCCCAGATGCAAAGGTATCGGGCATTGCCGCAGATTTTGAAAATAAAGAGGAGGTAACAGCCTTATTAAGTGTACTCGAAAATATAGATATCTTAATCAACAATCTTGGCGTTTTTGAATTGAAAGAATTTGAAGATATAACGGATGAAGACTGGCATAACATTTTTGAAATCAACGTAATGAGCAGTGTGCGGTTATCGAAGAAAGTACTACCACAGATGCTCAGGAATAATTTTGGCAGAATCATTTTTATCAGTAGCGAATCGGGTGTAAACATCCCTGCTGATATGATCCATTACGGAATGACCAAGGCGGCCATGATGGCTGTTAGCAATGGATTATCCAAGCTCACCAAAGGGACTAAAGTTACCGTAAATACCATTTTGGGCGGGCCAACCTATTCTGATGGCGTTGCAGAAACCGTAGGACAAATTGCTAAAGCGCAGAATATGGAGGTTGATCACCTAAAAAATGCCATCATCCAACAAACAAATCCACATTCGCTGTTGCAGCGTTTCATCAATCCTTCCGAAATCGCATCCCTTGCCGTTTACCTTTCGAGTCCGCTGGCTATCGCCACAAATGGCGCAGCGCTTCGGGCTGATGGTGGCGTATTGAGAAATATTTAAATAAACAGCAGTAAAATCTACTTTAGCGGGAGATTAATGGTTCTTTATGAATAAAAAGGGGCGATCAAAATTGATTGCCCTTTAAAGAAGACGCATTATAGCCATAAAATTTTTTAAAGGCATCTGAGAAATGGGACAGGCTTTCAAATCCCACTTCATTAAAAACGGCAACTGGCGCCTGATGCTGCTCCTTGATCAGAAAATGTGCACGTTCAAGCCTTCGCTTTTTGATCCAGCGCTCCGGTGTGTCCTGAAACACCTTTTTAAAATCGCGTTTAAAGGTAGCCAGGCTGCGCCCGCTTAAGCGGGCAAACTGGGCAATGGGTACATTGTAAAGGTAATTTTGTCCCATAAATATTTCTATATCAATTTTGAAGGGCTCGCTGAAATCAAAAAGCATATTCTTCAAGCGGGAGTTGTGGCGCAGTACAAGTTCAATCGCCTCACATGTTTTTATTTCAGCCATGCTTGCTGTTAAAGGCAAATCTGACTTGAAATAAGGAACGATGGAATCAAAATAACCTTTCAGAAAAGTGTCGTAACTCATATTGATAACGGGCTCACCTACATAAAGACCATCTGCAATCACGTCAGACTGGCCGCTGTATTTTCGCAATGTACTTTGATCAAGAAAGATATTTATCGATTGAAAGGGTGTTCCGTCCATAGCAGGAATTTTAACTGACTTCAGCAATAGATTTTTGCGCAGAAGCCCAATAGATCCAGGGCCGTAGGTAAATGTGCCGCCGTTATAGTAAAAGGTAATTTCACCGGTAATCACGTACGACAAAACATGGTCCTGCACAATTGCTTCGCCATCTCTTTTTCTTTCTGCACTGCAACTGTACAATATATTATATTGTAATTCGCTGTTGGTCATATTCAAAGATATATTTTTACAGTCATGTTATTTCATCTGGCTCATCAACATTTTATCAAACATGGAGTCACTCAGCCACTTCTTTGCCAATAATATAGTCCCGGCCATGTAACCTTTCGCATAACGCGGTTTAGGCGATTTCTTTTCAATTGCAGCTTTAATCAATTCGGCGATTACTATGGGTTCAACATTGTTGACCTCCGATTTAGCAAAAACGCTTTTCGCCTTACTGGTGAGGCCGCCATAAACCGTATGTCCTGAAGTTTTTTCGGCACTATCAAAGGCAATACCGCCCCATTCGGTTTTTACACCACCCGGTTCGATAATAATCACATCTACACCAAAGGGTTTCACTTCCAGGCGCATGCTATCACTAAGACCTTCTACAGCAAATTTGCTGGCATGGTACCAACCGCCCAGTGGTGTAGCCATTTTACCACCAATGGAAGTGATATTGATAATTTTACCAAAGTGCTGTTCACGCATGTACGGCAATACCAGTTGGCATAAGCGTGCCAGGCCGATTACATTCACTTCCAGCTGGTAGCGGGCATCTTCCATCGATACATCTTCAACAGCGCCATATGAACCGAAACCAGCACTGTTCACTAAAATGTCGATGCGGCCCTGCTCATTTATGATCTGCTCCACAGCCATAACCATCGATACATCATCGGCCACATCCATGGCTATGGTTTTAATGCCAAGATCGTTAAGTGCCTCCATTTTATCTATGCGGCGCGCAACACCATAAACAGTATAGCCACTTTTGGCCAATAAACGAGCAGTGGCTGCCCCAATACCGGCCGAAGCGCCGGTTACTAATGCTACTTTTTTCATGTTATTGATGATTTGTTTTGTTTTTGTCTTGAATATATTTCTTGCTGAACCACAGTGTTTAACATTTAAATGATGACCCGAGATCTTCTTATCATCCTTTATTTCACTTTTTTTATCGTGATGATAAAGCGCTATGGTTTCATTGCGCAATGCGGTTAATTGTAAACGGTTGGAGATATTAAAGTTGACAGAATCGCTCACCAGAACGTTGGCTCTGGATGGAGCAGATAAACGCTGCAAACTGTCGAAAGCTATAATCTTGGGCTGTAGCGTATCGACCGTAGGTTTCGCAGGTGTTTGTTTATGGTTTGGTACTCCGATCAATCTTTGTGGCACGGTTACCTGCGGTAAAGCATTGCTATCGATGTCTTTTGCAAAGGTATTCGGCCCTTGTACCGTTGCAGACTGAATAGCATGATAATACCGCTCATTAAAGCGCATAGAATAGAACTCGAAAATGGAGATGATCACGGTTAAAGCCAAAGTGCCTAGTCCTGCGCCAATCCAAAATGGCTTAGTGATCAATAGGGAAAGTGCTAAACCGCTTAATCCCAATAGCCCCCAAAGCATCCTGATACCTTTCCAGCCACGATGGGTCTTTTCAACCTTTACTTTTTCCTGTTTTAAAAAAGCGCTTGAATCTTTTTGATACCGTGTTATTTTTCCAGGTGCTGCTCTACGGGTGTAAATACCGTCGGCCCCGCCGCCTATGCCCAATAGTAATCCAAACAAAAGCATAGGCACAGAAAAACCTTTAAGCAGCGACAGGGGCGAAGCCCATTTTAAAAGCATTAAACCGCCGATCAACAATAGTCCGCCGATTACTGCGGCCCAAAACCCATGTCTGGCTTCACCCTGATGGTAGTTGATGATTATTTGTAGTAAATCCATGATCGTTTGCTTTTAATAAAACAAAGATCAGTAGAAAATCCATCGCGCATTTTAGCGAAAGGCTCAAATTACTTTAGCAAAAGGCTCATGTTGGGTTTAATGATTCCGTTCGATTGGCTCATAAATAACCACTATATGCATCCATTCACTGGAGATTTAACGAAAAAATGAGGGTAGGTGATTCCCTGAAAAATGGGGAAGGTACTATGACTTATAAACCAATTAAACAATGGATAGGAGAAATCATTTTTTCCTAATAATACAAAAGCATGGAAAAAATAGTATCATGCAATATCTGTTTGAGTAATTTGATTGACTAATCCTGCACACGTCATTCATTAATCAATGGTTTAAGATAGCATTTTATAAATACCAAGTTGGATTCAACTTGATCAATTCAACACGGAAAGCCCCCTTCTTAACTCCCAATCTCAAGCCTATACCCCTTGGCCCGTATCACCATAATATTGATATTCGGATCACATTCCAGTTTTTTTCTCAGTTTTGAGATGAACATATCCAGGCTTCGCCCTACAATCACACCTTCATCTTCCCAGATCTCCTTTTGCAAGCGGCTTCGTTCTATAGCCTCATTCGGAGACAATGCAAAAATGCGCAATAGGCGGGTTTCTGTCCCGGTGAGGTCTATGGTGTTTTCATTGATGATAAGCTTCCGGTTTTTCGCATCAAACAAAAGGGAACCTAAAGTGATCAAATCTGTATGCTGAGTTTCTTTAGGTAAGGCTTTTCGTGGTTTAACGGAGCTCAGAAAAATAAAACCTACAAATGCTAAAAATGGGAGGCTACCCAAAAGATATCTATTCTTTGCGGTATTAATTGTTGTGGCTTTAAATTTAATATTGATCAGGTAAGCTGCTTTGGGCTGTTTTCTTCCCAGGCAGGCTACAACATCATGTTTTTTACTTTTGGATATGGCATAAGCATAGGCTACACTCGAGTTGCCTGAGTTTAATACTTTAACCACATACTCACTTGTGAGGTGATCATCAGCCAACACACGCCGGGTTGTATTCACTAGTGCGGCGGGTTCAAAAGTAAATGCATGTTCAAAACTGATCTGGTATTCGTTTTCGGCGATTTTTTTTACCGGGAGTACTCTTGATATACGATCGCCCGATTGTAGAAGCACCTGATCTCCAATCTTGCGGAGCAAAACTTCCCTTCTGGCAAAGTCAAATTCGTTACTGTCCGTCATACTGAAAGCTGCACAGATTATAACTGTTAAGGAGAGCAAAATTAACCCTAACAGGTATTTACGTTTCCCGGAAAGGAGATTTCGGCGAAGATCCATTTGTCAATGATTTTATTTACAAAGTTTACATTTTTATTTACAATCCAAATTCCCCATACCGAAAGATAGCATAGTAATTTCGCTCAATCAATTTAATCAGGCATGTAATCATCATGGGCAAAAGAATAAATATTGTTTATGACCGCTTCATCATCTCATCCAGTTACCAATATTAAATAAATAAATATGAAATACATACGGTTGCCTATTTTGTTTTTGATAGTTGTTTGTCACATTTCCTGCGAACAAAACCAAACAAGCAGATTAAAAGAGGATATTAAGGCCGAAACCAGAGACACTGTATCCTCTTACGGGCCCACTACCATGGTCCGAAATGTGAAGAATGGCAGAAATGGTACCGTTCTGATTGCATCATCATTTGGTGGTGTTTTTCGATACGACGCCAGCAAGCCAAAAGAACATGCGTTTACCAATCTCACCAGTAAACTAGGTTCGTGCAGATTTTGGGATGTTCTGGAAGATCGTCGCGGCAACCTGTGGTTCGCCACTACCGATTCGGGTGTTTATTGTTATAATGGCCAATCCTTTCAACATTTTACTATTCGGGAGGGACTTGCCAGTAATGGAGTTTTCGACATATATGAAGATAGGGCCGGCATGATCTGGTTCGGTACTGGCGGTGGAGTAAGCCGTTACGATGGTCGTACCAGATCGGAGGGGAAAAACGAAATGGGGCAGGGAAAATACTTTCAAAATTTTACCATTGGAGATGGGCTTTCCAATAGTGCTGTTCATACGATCCTTGAAGACAAAACGGGGAAATTATGGTTTGGCACTAGCGGGGAGGCATGTTTTTATGACACCAGATTGCGGGATGGACATGGGAACAAATTTACAATTTTCAAAAACAAAGACGGTAAAGCCTTCTACAACATATGGTCGATCATTGAAGATAGAAAAGGTAATATCTGGTTTGGTGCATCGATCATCGAAGATAAAAAAGGCGATACGGTGTTCGTTGAAAATGGTCTTTGGCGCTATGACGGCAGTACATTTACTAAAGTATCTAATAAGGCAGCTTGCGCAATAATTGAAGATAAAAAAGGAAACATCTGGACTACTGGTAGCATAAGTCCGAATGGGGTTGGGGCCTGGAGACTTTCCCTTTATGATCAGAAGACCTTAAACAATGACAAGCCAACTGTAAGCGAAATCATGTCGGTAAACAAAATGCTTTGTGGGATTGTGGAAGCTCAGGATGGAACTATCTGGTTTGGATCGATGAACGGCGTTTACCGTTATGACAAGCAAAGAAAGACCGTAACTGACTTTAAGTGCTCAACTGATCAGCAATAAAGCGTATTGCTGATTTCAAAGTCATTGTCAATTATTAATCAATA
>NZ_JAVTSN010000059.1:0-41033 GCF_032678585.1 Pedobacter psychrodurus
TTGAACATGGTAAAGGTACCCTGTAATAAATCTTTTAAGGCGATGATTTCTAAAGCACTCAATAAATAGATGTGCTCGCAACCATTAAAGGTAACCAATTCGAAATCGGCTTTGTGGGTATTTAAAAGAAGTGCTTCGATATCGATATCTTCTACAACCTTTTTCAATTTTTGGAGCGACAGGCAATTGAAGCGGGCAAACTTGCCGCCAAAATCTACATAAAAGCAATTTAATTTATCTGATTGATAAATAGAACCATGGGTATTTGAGAATACGTTAACCAGTTCGTTAATATCGATACATGCTTTTTCCATCGGTTACAAAAATTGGTATTATTTAGATTAAATACAAATAAAAATGGAAATAAATTTGAGAAGCGCTTTGCGGGGAGCGTTCAGCGAAAAGCGTTTGGCGGTAAGCGTGAATAACCAGAGGCTAATTATTTGATCTTAAAAATCATGTGGTGATACAAGCCACCCATAAATTGTTTTTCGTTCTGGATAAAGAAACCCATTTTTTGGTAAAGCTTTACTGCGTTTTCATTATTTTGTTCTACCAGAAGGCCAACAGTATGGTGACCAAGTTTTTTAGCCCAATCGATGCCAGCCTTAATTAATTGTTTTCCAATTCCCTTTCCCTGGGCGGAGGGCTTAACGCTGATGCTATCGAGGTAAAACTCTCCGGCTTCGGTTTCTGTGCCTTGATTGAGGTCGCTTGCATGGTAGTGCGCTGCTACATAGGCTAAAAAAGGTTTGCGGAGTTCGAGCAGTTTTGCCCCATCATAAGTGTTTAAGGATCCCAGTACTTTGCCTTCTTCTTCAAAAACCAGGGTATCCCGTAACTGTATTGATTGCCCTCCAGTTTAAAGAAGTGCGTAAATGTCGCATTAATCAATTCGTCGTCTTCAATATTGGTTAATTTATGCGCTAGTGGACCCATCGCCTGGATAATCAATGGCACTACTTCTTCTGCATCTGTGGGTTTGGCTGGTCTGATCATTTAAATGTCGCTTAGGTTGAAGATTTCGGCCACACGGATTCCTTTTTCTGTTCTTTGTAGGGTACAGCATTCATGAATAGGGTCGTGCTCTAAGTATAATATATAGTTGTTGTTAACCGCTTCTTCTAAAAAGGCTTGTTTCTCTGTCAGGGTTTTTAAAGGGAACATATCGTAGGCCATTACATAGGGTAGGGGAAGGTGACCAACGGAAGGCAATAAATCGGCCATATATACAATGGTTCGTCCTTTATAGTTAATTTTTGGCAACATCATGGCATCGGTATGTCCGTATGCAAAACTAATGTTGATGTTTTTCTGCCATTCGATGTTTTCTTGCTCTTCAATAAATTTAAGTTGCCCACTTTCCTGGATTGGAAGAATGTTTTCTTTCAGGAAAGAGGCTTTTTCCCGTGCATTTGGTTCTACAGCCCATTGCCAATGTTTTTCGTTGCTCCAGTAGGTTGCGTTTTTAAAGGCTGGTATCAGTTTATCGTTTTCTCTTACCACTGCGCCACCAACATGATCGAAGTGTAAGTGGGTGAGGAAAACATCTGTAATATCAGCTGTTCCGAAACCCAGTTGTGCCAGCGATTTTTCTATCGTATCATCGCCATGCAGATAATAGTGGCTGAAAAATTTTTCATCCTGTTTGTTTCCTATACCGGTATCCACTAAAATCAATTGATTACCTTCTTCAATTAAAAGAAGACGCATGGCCCAGGTACAAAGGTTATTCGCATCTGCAGGATTGGTTTTTTGCCAGATCGCCTTTGGGACAACGCCAAACATAGCGCCGCCATCTAATTTAAATAAGCCTGAGTTTATGGTGTGGAGTTTCATTTTTGTAGTATCGAGTATTTAGTATCAAGTATCAGGTATCAAGACTTGATTGGTTAAAAATACAAAAACCCTTTAGGATTAACTAAAGGGTTTTGTTATGTGGACCCTGGACTATAGACTTTCGACTACAGACTCTGGACTTATAAGTGGATCACTTCTCCGTAAGCATCAGCGGCAGCTTCCATAATGGCTTCGCTCATGGTAGGGTGAGGGTGAACAGATTTAATCATTTCATGACCAGTGGTTTCCAGTTTACGTGCCACTACGATCTCGGCAATCATTTCGGTAACGTTTGTACCGATCATGTGTGCGCCTAATAATTCGCCGTATTTAGCATCGAAAATTAATTTTACGAAACCATCTTTAGCACCTGCAGCACTTGCTTTACCTGAAGCTGAAAATGGGAACTTACCGATTTTCAATTCGTAACCCGCTGCTTTCGCTGCTTTTTCGGTATAACCTACTGAAGCAATTTCTGGAGTGCAATAAGTACAGCCCGGGATATTGTTGTAATCTAAAGGCTCTGCATGCTGACCAGCAATTTTTTCTACACAGATAATACCTTCTGCAGAAGCTACGTGGGCTAATGCTTGTCCGCCAACTACATCACCAATGGCATAATATCCTTTAACTGATGTATTGTAGAATTCGTCGGTAACGATTTTACCTTTTTCGGTTTTGATACCGGTTTCTTCTAAACCAATGTTTTCGATGTTGGCTACGATACCAGCCGCTGAAAGCACGATATCGGCTTCGATGGTTTGCATACCTGAAGCTGTTTTAACAGAAACTTTACAGCCTGCACCGCTAGTATCAACCGCTTCAACACTTGCTGAAGTCATTACATCGATACCCACTTTTTTCAGGCTGCGCAATAATTGTTTAGAAACGTCTTCATCCTCAACCGGAACAACGTTATCCATAAATTCGACGATGGTTACTTTGGTACCCATTGTGGCATAGAAATAAGCAAACTCTACACCAATAGCACCAGAACCTACTACTACCATGCTTTTTGGCAATTCAGGAAGTACCATGGCCTGGCGGTAGCCGATAATTTTTTTACCGTCTTGTTTCAGGTTAGGCAATTCTCTCGAACGTGCGCCTGTAGCGATGATGATATTTTTTGCACTTAGTTCTTGTTGAGAACCATCGGCACCTTTAACTTCTAATTTGTTTCCTGGTTTTACTTTACCAGTACCCATAATAACGTCAATTTTATTTTTTTTCATTAAAAATTGAACGCCTTTGCTCATCCCGTCTGCTACACCACGGCTACGTTTTACCACTGCTGCAAAATCTGCAGTTGCACCAGCTGTTGTAATGCCGTAATCAGCTGCATGATTAATATATTCGAAAACCTGCGCGCTTTTTAAAAGGGCTTTAGTAGGGATACAGCCCCAGTTTAAACAAATACCACCTAATGATTCACGCTCAACAATTGCAACTTTTAGTCCCAATTGAGAAGCTCTGATTGCAGCTACGTAACCACCTGGGCCGCTGCCTAAAACAATAACATCGTAATTCATCTGTTTTTTCTAGTTTATTTTTTATCTCTCAAATGGAGTTTATATTATTAAAGTCATCATTAATGATATGGCCCCTATCTATTTTAAGAGATTTATTTTTTAATTGTTTTGTATTCGCTGTAATCTTCGGATGAAGGAGTCTCTGCTTTGGGCGGATTAATCTCGTGCTTATAGTTTCCTATTTTCACCTTACAAAAAGTTAAAGGGTCGTCATCCTTAAACAATCGTTCAAAACTAAAAAAAAAATGTCAATTGACTAGATCAATATTGAGATAGCAGGTAAAATTTACACTGACTGAATATTGTTGCTTAAAATTTAAGGTTTTGTGTTGGTGCATTATATGGAGTTTATGCTAAAAAATTGCAGCCGTTTACGGCGATAAGTTAAATTAATGTGCTGTTTTTGCTTCGAGAATTGCTGTTAGTAGCTCTTTTTAGAAAAATACCAATGTTTAGAAGGGTTTTTTGCTTAAATTATAATCAACGGTAAGTTTTGTTGTTAAAAATTTACTTGTGTCATCAATGTATTGATAAAGTGAAAGTTATAACAGACTCAATGTGTGTTAAATGTTGAAAAGTTTTGCCCGACTTAATAATTATTTAACATTGAATGTTAAAATGTGTTAAATTTTATTGGGTAACTTTGTAGCATTAATTATCCCTTTTTAGATTATTATTCAACAACAAAAAACATTTAAAAAACAAAGTATGAAGAAATCTTTACTTTTAAGATTAGTACTGGTTATTGTGGCATTTGTAGGTATTACTATTGGTGCAAGCGCACAGGTAACCACATCATCAATAACAGGAACAATTAAGGATGCCAAAGGCGCCTTACCTGGTGCAAGTGTTAAAGCAACACACACACCAACCGGTACTGTTTATTCAGTATCTACAAACAGCGATGGTCGTTTTACAATTGGTGGTACTCGCGTAGGTGGACCATACACCATTGAAATTAGTTTTGTTGGTTACAATCCAGAAAAATTAACTGATGTTTATTTAAAATTAGGTGAACCTTACTTATTGAATGTAGTATTAGCAGACAATAGCTCTACTTTATCAGAAGTTAAAGTTGTTGGTCAAAGTACTAACAGCATCATGAATTCAAGCAGAAATGGTACTTCTACAGTTATTACAAAGCAACAAATTCAAAGTTTGCCAACCATTACCCGTAGTGTTAACGATTTAACCCGTTTAACACCACAAGCTAATGGTACATCAATTGGGGGTGGTAACTACCGCTCAAATAACTTTACGGTAGATGGTGCCAACTTTAATAATCAATTTGGTATTGGTCAGAACATTCCTGCTGGTGGTTCTCCAATTTCGATTGATGCATTGGAGCAAATCTCGATCAATGTAACTCCTTTTGATGTACGCCAGACCGGTTTTACGGGAGGTTCTGTAACTGCGGTTACCCGTTCAGGTACAAATACTTTTACTGGTAATGCTTTCTACACGATGCGCGGTGAAGAACAACAAGGAAAAAGAATCGGTGAAGAATTTAGATTAGGTACGCTTCAAAAGCTAGATGAGAAAAATTACGGGGCCAGTTTTGGTGGTCCAATTATTAAAGATAGATTGTTCTTTTTTGTGAATTATGAAAAAAAACATACTGTATCTCCAGGTACTACTAAAATTGCCGCTACATCAGCACTTCCGTTCGGAGGATCTTCTCCTTCGTTTGTATCTAGGCCAACGGTAGATTTTCTAAATGGGGTTTCTGCTTATTTAGATTCTAAGTATGGTTATAAAACGGGTCCTTACCAAGGTTATTCAAATATCAGCGACAACGAAAAAATGTTTGCACGTTTAGATTGGAATATTTCTAAAACTCAACGCTTTAGTGTACGTTATAATCAGGTAGAAAGTCAGTCGCCATCATCTTTGAGTAATTCTACAACAGGTTCTGGTGTAACTTTTGCATCTGCAAATAATAGGGTTGCAAATACTGCATTGTCATTTGCCAATTCAAATTACTATCAAGCGGCTAATCTATATTCAGGAGTTGCTGAGTTAACATCATCTTTCGGAAGTAAAGTAACAAATGTTGCGAGAGCTACCTATTCACATCAGAATGATCCAAGAAAATCAGATAGTAGCCCTTTTCCATTGGTTGATATCCTAGATGGTTCTGCTGTTGCAACATCATTTGGTTATGAGCCATTTACTTATGGCAACTTAAGAGATGTTAAAGGTTATACTTATTCTGATGATTTAAGTATTGCTTTGGGTAAACATAACTTAAGTGTTGGTTTACAAGCAGAATTTAGTACAACTAAAAATGGTTTCCAACGTTTTGGTACAGGTTATTATGTATTTAATTCTTGGAATGACTTTGTAAATGGTGCAAAACCATCAAACTACGCCGTAACTTATCCTTTAACTGCTGATGGTTCTCAGGCATATCCAAGTTTTAAATTCAACCAATATTCTGCTTATTTGCAAGACGAGTTTACGGTTTCTGATCGTTTGAAATTAACTGCTGGTTTACGTGTTGAACAAGCTAGTTATCCAGATGTTAGTGAAGTTAAAACCCATCCTTTAGTGGCAGGTTTAAATTTTGCAGGTCAAAAAGTAGATACTGGTGTTTTACCTGAAAACAGAATTTCTTATTCACCTCGTTTTGGTTTTAACTGGAATGTATTTGGTGATCGTTCTTTCCAAGTACGTGGAGGTACGGGTATCTTTACTGGTCGTATTCCTTTTGTATGGATCGTTTCTCAATCGGGTGATGCAGGTCTATTACAATACACTCAAACTTATTCTGGTCAGGCAAATACGCCATTTTTCAATCCAAGTATTGCACCGAATTTATTATCTGCTGCACCTGCCGCAGGTTCATCAATTCCAAGTAGCATTAGCGTAATGTCTCCTAATTTGAAATTCCCACAAACATGGAAATCCAGTATCGCATTTGATATTAAATTGCCTTGGGGTATCGTAGGTACATTAGAAGGTATTTACGGAAGAGATTTAAATGTAGCTGTTGCCAAAAATATCAATTTAGTTGACCCTACTGCTTTAAATATTAGTGGATATGGGGATAATAGGCCTATGTTCCCTTCTGGTGGACAATTGCCAACAACTTCGGCTGGTGCATTTGCAAGACAAAACGTATCATTAACTGCCGCGGGTGCTGTTGCTACGACTGCTGCTGCAACAAGTTCTTCTGGTTTTAACGTAATTCAAATGAGCAATGCAAAAGGTGGATATAACTGGCAAGCTACTGCTCAATTGACTAAACAGTTCAAAGGTGGTCTTAATGCTATGATTGCTTATACACGTTCTGATCAACGTAATTACGGTGATGGTGGTGGTGATCAATTGTTAAACCTTTGGTCTATACCTCAAACAACGGGTAATCCTAATTCGCCAACTTTAAGTTATTCTAGTAACTTAAATCCTGACCGCGTAATTGCTAACATCTCTTACAGAAAAGAATATTTTGGTAATTTAGCAACATCATTCTCACTGTTCTATGAGGGGTCTCAGCAAGGAAGATTCTCTTATACATATAGTTCAGATTTCAATCGTGACGGTATATCTGGAAATGATTTGATCTATATTCCAAAAGACGCGTCTGATATTACTTTTAGTGGTAATGTGGTTGTAGGTACAGGACCTACCCAAAAGACATATACACCTCAACAACAAAGTGATATTTTTATGGCTTATATTGAGCAGGATAAATATTTAAGTAAACATAAAGGTGAATATGCTCAACGTAATGCTGCGACTTCTCCTTGGAGAAATCAATTCGATTTCAGATTAACCCAAGAGGTGTTCAAGAATTTTGGAAAAACAAAAAACTCTTTCCAGTTTACTGCTGATATTTTTAATGTTGGGAATTTGTTAAACCGTAAATGGGGTAATCAAAATTTCGTGAACAACGCTGCAATTCTTGTTCCTCAAAATGTTGGTGCTATTAACAATACTACTAAGCCAACATTTAGGTTGAATACGGCTAATAATGATATCGTGAAAGAAACATTTGGTACATCGCAAACTATTATTTCTACTTACTATATGCAATTTGGTGTTCGTTATAACTTTAACTAATACTTAATTCACTTTATATTTTATGAATCCCCGATCAGTTTGATCGGGGATTTTTTTATGATTTTATTTTAAATACTATTATTGTATTTTAGAGTAAGTATTTGGCAGCGTGAAATGCTGTAATGATGAATAGAAATTGTAGCGTTTATTATCCTAGATACGTTTTTGTAATAAATCTAAAAAAAAATATGAAAAATCTTATCTATTTAACACTCTTGTTTTTATGTTTTACTTCTTGTAAAAAGCTAACGGTAAAGGAAGAAAAAACATTTTATGAAATTAATGTACCCAAGCCAAATGGATACCTTAGCAGTGCGATTCGTGTTACACTCATGGTAGATGGCAAAGCAGATATAGTACCAGGTGGCGATGTTTCAGATAGGGGTACCTACAAAATTAAGGGTAAAAAGCTAACTATAACCACAGTGAAAGAATACGAATTTGAAATCACCTCCGAAACAGAAATTAAGTATGGTGAACGGATTTTGAGGTTACAATAGTTGATACAGGTAACTAAATGTTTTTGAAACGCCCGGTCAATTTGATCGGGGATTTTTTTGTAAATAAATAAAACCATTTGGGCTGGTATAGGATTTTAAGATTAGATCTATTTATTAAACTAATATTTAAAACAATGAGCAGTTCAAAACAAACCCATGATCATGCTACCATAAAAGCATGGGTAGAAAAACATGATGGTGTACCAGCAATAGTTGCTGATACTGCAAAAACTAAAAGTGAAGGTATTTTAAGGATACACTTCCCAAAACATAGTAACAGTTCTTCTGATTTAAAAGAAACAGATTGGGATAGCTTCTTTAAAACCTTTGATGATCATAAACTCGATTTCCTTTATCAGGATAAAAAGGCGGATGGAAAGGAAAGTACCTTCCACAAATTTGTAGATCGTGAATAACCCGTAAAAAAAAAGCCTGCTGAAAATTTAATTTCAGCAGGCTTTTTAATTGAATATTATCTCTTAATGATAGACAAAAGTTCCTTTTTCGCTTTCGATGGTTACCTGTTTTTGCTCAGCTTTTTCTACGCGACCGATGATCTGCGCATCGATGTTAAAACTTTTCGATATTTCGATAATGCTTTCGGCAATTGCTTGTGGTACGTATAACTCCATGCGGTGACCCATATTAAATACCTTGTACATTTCTTTCCAATCGGTGCCCGATTGCTCCTGTATGAGTTTAAAAAGCGGTGGAATAGGAAATAAATTATCTTTAATCACATGGATATCATCATTGATGAAATGTAATATCTTGGTTTGTGCACCACCGCTGCAATGTACAATACCATTGATCTGACTGCGGTAAGCTTCTAAAATCTTTTTGATTACAGGTGCGTAGGTACGGGTAGGAGATAATACCAGTTTACCAACGGTGATTTTGCCGAAATCTTCAATTTCGATTTCTTCTGTCAACTGTTTTTTTCCAGAGAAAACCAGGTCGAAAGGTACTGCCGGGTCAAAACTTTCCGGATAACTATTGGCTACGGTTTTATCAAAAACATCATGGCGGGCAGAGGTTAATCCGTTTGATCCCATACCACCGTTGTATTCCGTTTCGTAAGTAGCCTGTCCGGAAGAGGCCAGGGCCACAATTACGTCGCCTGGTTGAATGTTATCGTTGCTGATGATGTCTTCGCGCTTTAACCTGCAGGTTACGGTAGAATCGACGATAATGGTTCTTACCAAGTCGCCCACATCGGCAGTTTCGCCACCTGTTGAATAGATGGAGATACCCTGCTCGCGTAAATCGGCCAAAATTTCTTCAGTTCCATTGATTACGGCGGCAATTACTTCACCTGGGATCAGGTTTTTGTTCCGGCCGATAGTTGAGGATAACAAAATATTATCGGTAGCACCCACGCAGATTAAATCGTCGATATTCATGATGATGGCATCTTGTGCAATGCCTTTCCATACCGAAATATCGCCGGTTTCTTTCCAGTATACGTAAGCTAAAGATGATTTGGTACCTGCACCATCTGCGTGCATGATATTGCAATATTCCTCATTTCCACCCAAAATATCGGGGATGATTTTGCAGAATGCTTTAGGGAAAATTCCTTTATCGATGTTTTTGATGGCATTGTGCACATCTTCTTTTGAGGCAGAAACGCCACGTTGATTGTACCTGTTATCACTCATGTTGGCGCAAAGATAAGGTTTTAAGGGGAAAGACTAAAGCTAAATACTTAAGGTTTTTTACGGCTAAGCGGCAAGGTTTTTTTACCACATAAGGTGCCTGAGTGCAACTAAGCTGATTTGACCACAAAGGCACAAAGCACACAAAGGTTTGCGATTATGAAAGGGAGTATTTTATTTTTTTTGGAAGTGAATGTTCGTTTTTCATGGCGGCTTTCAGTCCCGCTTTTCCTCTCCAGACTTAACGTCCCGGTGTGTGGACAAAAATATTCAATTATCTTTTCCGCTCTTTGCCGCGGAGGCATGGTACTTTGGAGCGCCAAAGTACCCAAAGCGCTTTGTCATCCGATAGCTATCGGATCCAGCAAGGTGGCTTCTCAGTGCCCACGCTCATCAAAAAAACAGTGGCACTTCGTTTTGTGTTCAGAGTTTATACTAAACTTTCAATTCGGTGCAAATGAACACAAAACCACTGCGTTTCAGGTTTGTTAGTGCTGGTATTGCTATTGTACACCTTTTTTTTTGATTCTTCTGCCACTTGGAATTGACGCCGTCCTTCGGTAAAGCCTGTGGTTTTTCAAAGCCGGTTTGCATGACGCCCAAACTATTTTAAAAAAAGACACCCACACAGTAGGATTTTATTTCTGGACCATACAATCGGGCTTATTAGGGTACGAAGAGCAGTTCGTTGTGGCGGGGTTTCTCTTGCACCTGCCTAACTGAACTAAACCTGATTGGATGGATGCTGTAAACCATGAATTAAAAATCTGGAGAAAACTCTACAGCAGGAAGGAAAGCAGGACTGGATTAACCGATGCGCACTGAAATTGCTTTCCAAATTAATTTTTACCACCTAAGGCACCTCCGTACAGCTAAACTGATTTGACCACAAAAGCACAAAGCACACCAAGGTTTGAGATTGTTAAAGGTTGTTTTTAGTTTTAGGATGGATTTTTTTACACAGATCAAGCAATTAGCCAGGGTTTAGCACTCTCTATCAGATCCTGAAACAAGTTCAGGAGGACGATATACAGGAATACAGTTAACCGATTAACCAGTTTGCAATTTTCAGTTGGCAGTTGACAGTTAACCGATTTCAACAATTAACCGATTAACAAGTTTGCAATTTACAGTTGGCAGTTTCCGATTGACAGTTAACCGATTAACCAATTTTCAGTTGGCAGTTTTCAATTGGCAGGTTACAATTACTAATGAACTTGACTAAGTTTGGAGTTGGGAGTCGATTAACCGATTTAAACAATTAACCGATTAACCAGTTTGCAATTACTAATGAACCAATGACAAATGAACTAATGAACCAAAAAGAAAAGGGCGTAAAGTTTAAAACCTTACGCCCTATACCTTAAACCTTACGGCTTAAAATCTATTTCATGAATAACAATTCTCTGAATTTTGGTAAAGGCCAAACGCTGTCGTCAACAATCTGCTCTAATTTATCAGCGTGGTAACGGATGATATCGAAGTAAGATTTAACTTTCTCATCGTAAGCAATCGCTTTTTCGCGGGTATCTTCGATTTTGTTGGTTACTTTACGTTCTTCTAACATCGCATCGATATTGGTTTTCACAATTTCTAAATGCTCAGTTAATTTTTTAACGATATCGATAGAAACTTTGCTATCTACACCAATTGCTTTTAATCCTTGTACGTTTGCGATTAAAGAGTTTTGGTAAGCAATTGCAGCCGGGATAATGGCTGTGTTAGCCACTTCGCCCATTACACGTGCTTCGATCTGTAATTTTTTGTAGAAGTTTTCTAACATGATTTCATGACGGGCATGAATCTCACGTGCACTGTAAATACCTGTTGTAGCAAATAACTCAGCAGATTTTTCAGTTAAATAAGCGTCTAAAGCTTTAGGTGTAGTTTTGATGTTTGATAAACCGCGTGTTGCCGCTTCATCTTCCCACTCCTGGCTGTAACCATTGCCTTCGAAACGGATACCTTTAGATTCTTTGATGTATTTTTTGATTACTGTTAATAAAGCGATGTCTTTTTTGTCGCCTTTTTTGATCAATTTATCAACTTCAACTTTAAATTTAACCAATTGCTCAGCCATAATCGCGTTTAAGATCGTCATTGGTGCAGAAGAGTTTGCTGAAGATCCAACAGCTCTAAGCTCAAATTTGTTACCTGTAAATGCGAAAGGAGAAGTACGGTTACGGTCGGTATTGTCTAATAAAATCTGAGGGATTTTAGGGATACCTAACCAAAGTGCATTATCTTCTTTGATTTTTTTGCTGATACGTGAGTGCTCAATCTCATCTAATACGTCGTTCAATTGAGAACCTAAGAAGATAGAGATAATTGCAGGTGGCGCTTCGTTGGCACCTAAACGGTGATCGTTGCTTACTGATGCAATACTTGCGCGTAATAAATCGGCATGCTCGCTAACGGCTTTGATTGTATTTACAAAGAAAGCAAGGAACATTAAGTTGTTTTTAGGCGTTTTACCTGGTGCCAATAAGTTTTTACCAGTATCGGTAATTAACGACCAGTTGTTGTGTTTACCTGATCCGTTGATACCTGCGTATGGTTTTTCGTGTAACAATACACGGAAATGGTGACGGCGGGCAACTTTTTCCATCAAATCCATCAACAATTGATTGTGATCGATAGCCAGGTTGATTTCTTCATAAATCGGTGCACACTCAAACTGAGATGGTGCAACCTCATTGTGACGGGTTTTTAAAGGAATACCTAATTTTAAAGCTTCGTTTTCGAAATCTACCATGTAGCTGAATACGCGCTCAGGGATAGAACCGAAATAATGATCTTCTAATTGCTGGCCTTTAGCAGACATGTGTCCGAATAAAGCACGGCCAGTTAATAATAAATCGGGACGAGCATTGAATAACGACTCATCAACCAGGAAATATTCTTGTTCGATACCTAAAGAAGCATTTACTTTAGTAATGCTTTTATCGAAATATTGGCAAACATCAACGGCAGCTTTATCAAGCGCAGCTAATGCTTTTAATAAAGGTGCTTTATAATCCAAGGCTTCACCGGTATATGATACAAATACTGTAGGGATACAAAGTGTTTTACCTGCTTTACTTTCCATGATGAAAGCTGGAGAAGAAGGATCCCATGCAGTATAACCACGTGCTTCGAAAGTATTACGGATACCACCGTTAGGGAAACTAGATGCATCTGGTTCTTGTTGAACTAATGCACTACCAGCAAATTTCTCGATAGCTCCATCGCCACTTGGCTCAAAAAATGAATCGTGTTTTTCTGCAGTTGTACCAGTTAATGGCTGGAACCAGTGCGTATAATGCGTTGCGCCAGCGCTCATTGCCCACGCTTTCATAGCAGTTGCAATTTGGTTGGCATCGTCTGAATTAATTAATTCACCCTGGTTGATGGATGATATTAATTTTTCGTACACGTCCTTAGATAAGAAATCTCTCATTTTTCTCTTATCAAATACATTAGCGCCAAAAAAGTCAGAAATTTTTGCTGCTGGTGCTTTAACTTCTGGTGAAATTCTGTTTTGAGCCTCTTTTAATGCGATGGTTCTTAAGCTTTTCATTAATTTGTTATGTTTTTTGTCAAAAATAGTATATTTTATTAATTTTCGTAAAACAATCGTATTATTTATATCAATTTTATTGAAAATGAAATAAAAAAATGTTTTTCAGATGAAAAATTTCATTTTTTGTAAAGAAAATAGATTTTTTAACGCTTTTATGGAATCGGTGATTTGGCTGCATCATGCTATAAAAATAAAAGCTATGTTCAACTCTTTCATTAACGTATACAAAACCGAGTGGCTCGATCTTGTATTTGCAGACCGCAACAAAAACTATGGTGCTTATCAATTAAGGTCTAAATCTTCGTCGATTATGACAAGGGCACTTTTCGTATCTGGCAGTTTATTTATCCTGTTGTGTTTTTCTCCTTTGATTTATGCGAAGTTGTTTCCAAAAACAATTGTAAATGATGATAAAGGAATAATAGTGATTACCCCACCCGATCAGATCCATCAGATGAAACCGGATGTGCCCAAACCGGAAGAAAAACCTCAGCCCAAACAAGCTGATCCGGTTAAGCTTAAAACAATAGCGCTTCCATCACAAGTAGTGGTGGTTGATAAAACAGAGCTTCCGCCGCCACCAACAGTTGATGATATCAAACTGGCAGTGATCGGTCCTAAAACTCAGGATGGCGTTGTGGCTCCTAATGCTACTGTTTCTGATGGTAAGGGAAGTGGCGATGGCACGGGGACAGCTAAAGAAGGTACGGGTGCTGGTGAGGATAAAGAAATTTATTTAGGTGCTGATGAGTACCCTGAATTTACCGGTGGTGCTAAAGCCTGGTCTAAATATATGGAGCGTAATTTAAGATATCCATCCAGGGCACAGGAAGAAGGTGCTGCAGGTAAAGTATATGTAAGTTTTGTGGTAGAGAAAGATGGTTCGATTACCGATGTATCGGTGATTAAGGGGATTGGTTTTGGTTGTGATGAGGAAGCGATTAAAGTAATTAAAAAATCACCGTTATGGAAACCGGGAAAAAATAAAGGTACCCCAGTACGGGTGAGGTATAATATGGCCATCAACTTTCAGATTTCTAATTAAAGCATTCCATCATGAAAAAGTCCCTTTTAATATTATTCCTTGTTTGTTTTACAATGCTTCATTTGAGTGCTCAAATTGTAAAGACTATTGATAGTGCTAAAGTATACAGTACTAAACTTGCTAATGTCGACTTGAAGAATGGAAGTGTTAAATTTTTAATCCGTGGGGGCATTGTATCTTCATATGTTAAGGGACAGGAAGTGTTTGAAGCTAAATATGGTATTGCTTATTATAGTTTTGGCTGTGTAATGCCGGTTAATATTTCTATTAACGATTATAATAAAGTAGTGGCTTCTTTTATGGACCGTAAATATGGAAGGGACTGGCGGAAAGAGGTGAGGAGTGATATTCAGGGGATTTAGAAAGGATGGCAGAGGGGAGATGGAAAATGGATGATGGAGGGGCTTTATTTGCTTAAACGTACTCATTGTCAGTATGAGCGTAGCCGAAGACCTAATATTATATGAGAAATCAAAAAAGATCCTTCGACTACGCTCAGGATGACACCTCCTTTTTTTAATTAAAAGATGAATTTTCTATTAACGCTCCAGGTTTTTAGGAGAAGTAGGGTTGGGTAAATTGAAACGGTTTGGGTGGTGCCCGGGCCGTTTTTTTGGTTCTCGCGGTTTGTCACCCTGTTGAGATTTTCATCTGTGGCAGGACAGAAATATATTTATAAAACCGCTTTGGTTCTGACCTTAATAAGGATAAGTATTTATTGTTGCTTTTTTGGAAAGCGAGAAAAGCACTTTTTTGTAATTGCAGTCCCGCCCTTTGTTTCAAATCCTCGCCCTCGTACCTCAGGCTGCGGGTTTTCCACTTCGGTCGGGTTTAGGTGGCAAGGCAGGTAGCGCTATTAAAGGTTTATTGCGAGGGCAGAAACAGGCCGTATGTTGAAGAACAGGCTTTTGTTCAATAAACCCGACAGAGCGGTTAGCCCGCAGTGTAGTGCAACGGAACGAGGACTATAAGTGATGGCGGGTGTACAGCAGCTATGAAAAGCGGAACGCTCATTTTCTGATAAAGCAATCATTCAGAATACTTTTGTTAATCCACATTTCCATTGGTAGTGGCACGGTGGTCTGTAAACAAAAATGGATGATGGCTTTAATTCCATCATCCATTTTACATCCTCCATCAAAGGTCTATCCTTTATTCTCAATCCACTTGCGTGCATTTACAAAGGCTTCCATCCATGGTGAAACTTCATCTTTACGGCCTTGTGGGTAATTTGCCCAGTGCCACTGGAACAATGAACGCTCGATGTGTGGCATCATTACCAGGTGACGGCCTGTTTCGTCGCATAACATTGCGGTGTTATAATCAGATCCATTCGGACTGGCCGGATAACCTTCGTATGCATATTTTGCTACAATTTTATATTGATCTTCTGCATATGGCAACGAGAACCTGCCTTCACCATGTGATACCCAAACACCTAAAGTGCTTCCGGCCAAAGTAGATAACATGACCGAATTGTTTTCCTGTAGGGTTAAAGAAGTGAAAATACTTTCGTGCTTGCCACTTTTGTTGTGCAGCATTTTAGGTTTTTCGGCGTGGTCTTTATTAATTAAGCCCAACTCTACAAATAACTGGCAACCGTTACAAACACCAACCGATAAGGTATCCGGACGGGCAAAGAATTTCTCTAAAGCCAATCTTGCTTTGTCGTTGTATAAAAATGCACCTGCCCAACCTTTAGCTGATCCTAAAACATCAGAGTTAGAGAAACCACCCACGGCACCGATAAACTGAATGTCTTCTAAAGTTTCTCTACCGGTAATTAAATCGGTCATGTGTACATCTTTCACATCGAAACCAGCTAAATACATCGCATTGGCCAGTTCGCGTTCGGAGTTACTTCCTTTTTCGCGGATAATGGCTGCTTTTGGCCTCGGCTTGGTGGTATCAATTACAGGTTTCTTTCCATCAAATTGCGGTGGGAAAGTATAGTTTAAAACCTGGTTTTTATAATTATCATAACGTTCTTTCGCTAATCCGTTGCCAGTTTGCTTGCTATCTAACAGGTATGAAGTTTTGAACCAAACATCACGTAAATGGTCGATATCGAAACTGAAGCTATCTGTAGCATTTTTAACTTCCAATTTAGCTGAAGTATTTACCTCACCGATTTTATGGAAAGCAACACCAGCCTGTTTGAAAGTTTCTTCAACCGAAGCATCGGCCTGGAATACAATACCAATGTTCTCTGCAAACAGTACTTTAATGCTGTCTGCTTCTGCTAATGAAGATAAATCTAAACTTGCGCCTAAATCGCGATCGGCAAAACACATTTCCAATAAGGTTGTGATTAAACCGCCGCTACCAATATCGTGTCCGGCCTGGATTTTATCCGCTTTAATTAATTGTTGTAGTGTATTGAAGGTGGTTTTAAATTGGGCAGCATCTTTAATATCCGGTGTTTCGGTGCCGATTTTATTTAAAATCTGTGCGAAAGACGAACCACCTAATTTATACGTATCATTAGAAAGGTTGATGTAATAAATTGATCCGCCATTTTTCTGCAATACTGGCTCAACCACTTTAGTAATATCATCACAATTTGCTCCTGCAGAAATGATTACGGTACCTGGTGCAATCACATCACCATCTTTGTATTTCTGTTTCATCGATAACGAATCTTTCCCGGTTGGGATATTGATTCCTAAATCGATGGCAAAATCAGAACAGGCTTTAACCGCTGCATATAAACGGGCATCTTCGCCTTCGTTTTTACAGGCCCACATCCAGTTGGCAGAAAGTGATACACTTTTTAAACCATCTTTTAACGGCGCCCAAACAATATTCGAAAGTGATTCGGCAATTGCATTGCGGCTACCCGCTGCAGGATCGATCAAAGCTGAAAGTGGTGCATGGCCAACTGAAGTGGCGATACCTTCCTTACCCTGGAAATCTAATGCCATTACGCCACAATTGTTTAAAGGCAATTGTAACGGACCTGCACATTGTTGTTTGGCCACACGGCCACCCACACAACGGTCTACTTTATTGGTTAACCAATCTTTAGATGCAACTGCTTCCAATTGAAGTACTTGCTCTAAGTAGGTGTTTAATTCATTATTGTTGTATTCAACGGCTTCGTATTTACGGTCGATGGTTTGATCGTCCATTACGATTTTAGGTGAACTGCCAAACATGGCGGCCAGTTCAAAATCCATTGGCTTTAAACCTGTCGTTGCAGATTTAAAGGTAAAACGGTGATCGCCGGTTACTTTACCTACGGTATACATTGGTGAACGTTCGCGATCGGCTATTTTTTGTAGGGTTTCGATATGCTCGTTGCCGATTACCAATCCCATTCTTTCCTGCGATTCGTTACCGATAATTTCTTTGGCCGAAAGGGTAGGGTCGCCAACAGGTAATTTATCTAAGTCGATTAAACCACCTGTTTCTTCTACCAGTTCTGATAAACAGTTTAAGTGGCCACCTGCTCCGTGATCGTGGATAGAGATAATCGAATTGTGATCGCTTTCTACCATGCCACGTACCGCATTGGCTGCACGTTTCTGCATTTCGGGGTTTGAACGCTGAATGGCATTTAATTCGATGCCACTTCCATGCTGACCGGTATCTGCAGATGAAACTGCTGCTCCGCCCATTCCGATCCTATAATTCTCTCCACCAAGAATAACGATGTTATCGCCTTCTTTTGGTTTAAGTTTTTGTGCCTGGCTGGCTTTACCGTAACCGATACCGCCTGCAAGCATAATTACTTTATCGAAGCCTAACTTGCGCGATGTCATACTGAGCTTGTCGAAGTGCTCGTGCTCGAAGGTTAATACCGAACCTGTAATGAGCGGTTGTCCGAATTTATTTCCAAAATCTGTAGCACCGTTTGATGCTTTGATCAGGATATCCATTGGGGTTTGGTATAACCATTCTCTTTCTTCAACACCTTTTTCCCAGGGACGGTTATCTTCCAAACGCGAAAGCGCTGTCATATAAACTGCGGTTCCGGCCAAAGGCAATGAACCTTGTCCACCAGCTAAGCGGTCTCTGATTTCGCCTCCTGAGCCCGTTGCAGCACCATTAAAAGGCTCTACTGTGGTTGGGAAGTTATGGGTTTCTGCTTTTAATGAGATGACCGATTCGAAGTCGCTTGTGGTGTAATAATCAGGCTCATCGGCACGTTTAGGTGCAAACTGCTGTACTTTAGGGCCTTTAATAAAAGCCACGTTATCTTTATAGGCCGAAACAATATCGTTAGGGTTTTCTTCGGATGTTTTGCGGATCAGTTTGAATAATGAAGTAGGCTGTTCTACTCCATCGATTACAAATTTGCCATTGAAAATTTTGTGGCGGCAGTGTTCTGAGTTCACCTGAGAGAAACCAAAAACTTCAGAATCGGTTAAAGGTCTTTCCAGTTTTTGTGCCAAGGTATTTAAATACTCAACTTCTTCATCACTTAAAGAGAGTCCTTCCTGTTTGTTATAAGCAGCAATATCGTTGATTTCTAAAATCGGCTCAGGTTTGATATTAATGGTGTATACCTCTTGATCGAGCTTGCTGTATTTTTGAGAAAGCATCGGGTCAAAATCAGCAAAGTTTTCTTCAACCTGCTTAAATTCTTCGATCCTGATGATCCCCTGCATGTCCATGTTTTGGGTAATCTCAACGGCGTTGGTACTCCAGGGAGTAATCATTGCTGCTCTTGGTCCAACGAAAAAGCCGGTTAGGGCCGTTTCTTGCGAGATTTTGGCGCCGCCAAATAACCATTCAAGTTTAGTAATATCAGTGGTAGAAAGCGCTTTGTCTGTTTGTAGAACAAAAATCGCCTGCGATTGACTAAGGAAGAAATGAATCATGCTTTTTTTTTGAAGTTGCAAAAATAGCTTTTTTAAATGAAAAAACTGGTGTAGTGGAGGGATTGAATGAGAATATTTAATTATTGAATGAGAGAATTTTGAATGATTGAATGTCAAAATATAATGATTGAATGATTGAGTTTTGAATGAGAGAATATTTAATTATTGAATGAGTGATTTTTGAATGATGGAATGTCAAAATATAATGATTGAATGATTGATTTTTGAATGAGAGAATGGATGTTGATTGAATGATTGAGTTTTGAATGAGAAAATGCTGAAAATAATTTTCATTTACTGATTAGATATTTTGCAACTTTGCTTATACGATCGGTAATTCACTCACTCACTCACTCACTCATTCACTCATTCATTCAATCAATCAATCAATCTGTCATTCAATCATTATCTATGCTTCGCATCCATCATATTGCCATTATCTGTTCTGATTACGAAAAATCGAAAGATTTTTATGTAAATAAATTGGGTTTTACTGTATTGGCGGAAGTTTATCGTGCCGAAAGGAAATCCTATAAATTAGATCTGGCAGTAAACGGGGTGTATCAGATTGAGCTTTTTTCTTTTGAAAATCCTCCGGCGAGGCCATCGCGACCTGAAGCACAAGGTTTACGGCATTTGGCTTTTGAGGTTGAGGATATTGAAAAAGAAATTTCGCGTTTGAATCATCAGGGCATAATAACGGAACCGATCCGTATTGATGAATTTACCGATAAAAGGTTTACCTTTTTTGCTGACCCAGATGGTTTGCCCTTAGAATTGTACGAAATTTAAGATGAGTATTTTTAAGTTCAAACAATTTGAAGTCGACCAGACCGGTTGCGCCATGAAAATTAATACTGATGGGGTGTTGCTCGCTGCAACTGTTGCCCACCCTTCGCCATCGGCAATATTGGATATTGGTACGGGCACAGGTGTAATTGCACTGATGTTGGCACAACGTTTTCCGCATGCAAATATACACGCGGTAGAAATTGATGAACAGGCTGCGGAAACTGCTGGAAGGAATTTTCAATCCTCAGTTTTTAGTGAGCGGTTAACGGTTAAACATGTTTCAATTGAAGAATATAGTCATACTCAGCAATTCGACCTCATTGTTTCCAATCCTCCTTTTTTTGTAAATGACTTAAAGAGTGAAGAAGAGAGGAAAGGAATAGCGAGGCATGCGCATGAAGACTTTTTTGCCATGTTGATTGAAAAATCAAATGCTCTTTTGGCTGATGGCGGGATGATCTGGCTCATTTTACCCATCAAGCAGGCTGATGAGGTGATCGGTTATGCCTCTCACTACGGTTTGTCACTTGTGGAGCGGATCCATATTCATTCTGATGAAAATAAGCCAACTTTCAGGCAGATCATCTGTTTGAAAAAAGGTGAAGCGGTTTTGAAGGAAAATGATTTTTATATTTATGAATCTTTAAAGCAGCATACGCAAGAATATAAGCTTTTGCTCAGTGATTTTTTTCTGGCTTACTAAGGGAATAGTTGAATTTAACCATTTTCTGATAGAATCCTCATTATCATTTGTAATTTAGGGCGTATAAATATCTCACCTAAATTAAAATGAAACGTAGCCTAAATGTGTTCTTATTGTGCTTAATGGCACTATCTGCCCTTGCGCAATCGAAAAAACAAAAAACAGTAGATCCTTTAAAAGGGATTGATACTTTATTAAACAGGATTTTGAAAGATCAGCAGGTGGCTGGTTTTGCGGTAGCTGTGGTAAAGGGCGATCAGGTAATTTACAGTAAGGGTTTCGGTTATCGTGATGTAGAAAACAAAAAACCGGTTACTCCAAATACCCTTTTTGCCATCGGCTCGAGTACAAAGGCCTTCACATCCGGTCTTGTTGGTCTGTTGCAAAAAGAAGGAAAGCTTTCATATGATGGTATTGCAACCTCTTATTTACCGCAATTAAAGTTTTATAACGATAATATGAACAACCAGATTACGGTGCGTGATATGATGTGCCACCGAACCGGTTTATCGCGTTATGATCTTTCGTGGTTTATATTTAATACTTCCAACCGCGATAGCATTATACAAAGGGTGCGTTATATGGAGCCGACGGCCGCCGTGCGCGAAAAGTGGCAGTATAATAACTTTATGTTTTTGGCGCAGGGCATGATTGTTGAAAAACTGACCGGAAAAACCTGGGAGCAGAATATTAAAGAAAAGTTTTTTGATCCATTGGAGATGACCCATTCCAATACCAACATTTTTGAATTCGAAAAAGATAGCGAAGCTTCGTTGCCTTACACGATTAACAGCAAAGGCGGTATCGAAAAAATTGATTATTTTAATATCGACGGAATGGGGCCTGCAGGGAGCATCAATAGCAGTGTAAACGATATGACGCATTGGCTGAAAGTTTGGATTAACGGCGGGACTTATAAGGGAAAAGAAATTCTGCCTGTTTCTTATATCAGAGAAGCCGCGAGCTCTCAAATGGTGAGAGATGGGGGTTTACCAGCGAAGGATAATGATATTTACCTATCTACTTATGGTTTTGGCTGGATGATCAACTCTTACCGCGGTCATTATATGGTAGAGCATGGCGGTAATATCAATGGTTTTTCGGCTAGCGTATCCTTTTTTCCGACCGATAATTTGGGTATTGTCGTGTTAACCAATCAAAATACTTCAAGTGTTCCGGAAATCGTATACAGCAGTATTGCCGACAGGTTGTTGGGGTTGAAAATCATTGATTGGAATGGGCGAACCAATAAAGAAAAAGCTGCGGCGAAAGAAAGGGAGAAAGCGGTGAAGAAAACCACTGAAAATGCACATATTTTAAATACCAAACCTTCACATCCTTTAAAAGATTATGATGGTTTGTTTGATAATCCTGCTTATGGTGTAGTTAATGTAACCTTTAAAAATGATTCACTTTTTGCCATGATGGGTAAAGAGAAACTCCTGCTCAGGCATTATCATTACGATGTATTTAGCATTAGTGGGATAGATAAAAACGGTAAAATTGACACAGCCGAAAGTGACCTGCGTTTTAATTTCATCAGCGGTCAGGATGGCAAGATAGAGGGAATTAGTATTCCGCTCGAACGGGGAATGAAACCTGCTGTGTTTGCATATAAGACAAAGACGATCGAATTGAGCGCAGCAAATTTAGCTGGTTATGTTGGTAGTTATGGCGAAAAAGGCATGAGTAAAGTCTACTTAAAAGGTAAGGTTTTATTCGTTTCGGTACCTGGTCAGCCAGAATATGAAACCATTTCTGTAGGAAACGATACTTTCAATTTTAAAAATCTGAAGGGATTTAGTCTAAAATTTGAAAAGAAAGAAGGGACAGAAAAGGCTATAGCTGTTTCGTTTATCCAGCCTAATGGAATATTTAAGCAGGTAAGAAAAGATTAAATAAAACAGTCTTATCTATATTACTACTCAAATGTTTAGGTGTTTTGGCCGCTGGTGTAAAGATAATTTAGCTAAAATTTTATAGTTGTAGAGGATAATATCCTATAACTTAAAAATGATGATTTCTTTTACTTTGTTTGTTATTTAGGTTTAGAAAAAAGGTTTTTTCTGAATTTTTTAATCCAATAAAAATAATTTTGAGGTCAGTTAAATGTGTAAAAACTGGAGGGTATTAAATTACAAAATGAGAAAAATAGGATTAATTTCTGATACGCATGGTTTTTTGGATGAAGCGGTTTTTAAACACTTCGACAGTGTGGATGAGATTTGGCATGCGGGCGATTTTGGACCTGATGTTGCCGAACCTCTGGCAGCGTTTAAACCTTTACGCGGGGTATTCGGAAATATAGATGATGCAACAATCAGATCTGAATTCCCTGAACAAAATCGATTTAGTTGCGAGGGGGTGGATGTATGGATGACGCATATTGGCGGATACCCAGGGCGATACTCTTCGTATGTTAAGCCTGAAATATACACTAACCCTCCGAAATTGTTCATTACCGGGCATTCGCATATTTTAAAGGTAATGTTTGATGAAAAAATAAAATGTTTACATATAAACCCCGGATCAGCAGGAAAACACGGCTGGCACAAGGTGCGGACCCTGATCAGATTTTGCATAACTGATGAAAATATTCATACCTTAGAGGTTATAGAGTTATCGGGTAGATAATGTAAAATATACACTAAGTATGGTTTGTGGCGTTAAAACACTAGGACAATTTATTATAGAAAAACAAGCAGATTTCCCTTATGCAAAAGGTGAACTTTCGAGATTACTTAGGGATATTGCCATTGCCGCTAAAATTGTAAACCGCGAAATCAATAAAGCGGGTTTGGTTGATATTCTTGGCGATATGGGAACCACCAATATCCAGGGAGAGGAACAAAAGAAACTGGATGTTTATGCAGATGAACAGTTTATTGCTGCCTTAACCAGTGGTGGCGAATGTTGTATTGTAGCAACTGAAGAGGAAGATGAAATTATCCATATCGATTCGCCGGTTTCTCAAAATGCCAAATATATTGTGTGTATTGATCCTTTAGATGGTTCTTCGAATACCGATGTAAATGTTGCCGTAGGAACGATCTTTTCTATTTATCGGAGAAAATCGGTTGATGGCAGGGCAAGTATGGCGGATGTACTGCAAAAAGGCACGCAACAGGTTGCTGCAGGTTATATTATTTATGGTTCATCTACCATGTTGGTGTATACCACAGGGAAGGGCGTTAATGGTTTTACGCTCGATCCCTCAATTGGTGAGTTCTGTCTTTCGCACCCGCAGATGAAAATACCCGAAGCGGGCTATATGTATTCGGTTAATGAGGGGAATTATGTACACTTTCCTGATGGGGTTAAAAAGTATATTAAGTATTGTCAGGTTGAAGATGAGGCCACGAAGCGCCCGTATACCTCACGTTATATCGGTTCGATGGTGGGCGATATCCACCGGAATTTAATTAAGGGTGGAATTTATATTTATCCAACTACTTCACGCTCTCCGAACGGGAAGTTAAGGTTGTTGTACGAATGTAACCCCATGGCTTTTATTATTGAGCAGGCTGGGGGCAAGGCAAGTACAGGCTTTGATCGTATACTCGATATCAACCCTACCGAATTGCATCAGCGTGTTCCGATTTTTATCGGCTCAAAAAAGATGGTCGAAAAAGCAGAAGAAATGATGTTGTTATATACCGCAAAATCAATTTCTGTTGATGCCAGTGTAAATGCTAAACTTGAAGATTTAAATGTAATCGGTGGGTTAGACTAAAGCTGCGCTTTGCTTCTTTCCACTTCAAAAAAAGTATCTATAGCTAAATTTTGCTTGTCTTGTGAGGCAAAAACAGCTAAGCGGTCGCAACGCTCATTCTCAGGATGGTCGTTGTGGCCTTTTATCCAGATGAACTTCACTTTGTGTAGTTTGTACAATTCCAGGAACCTCAACCAGAGATCCTTGTTTTTTTTGTCTTTAAAATTTTTGGTTACCCAGCCGAAAACCCATTTCTTTTCTACGGCATCTACCACATATTTCGAATCGGAATAAACGGTTACCTGTTGGTTCAGGCTTTTTAATGCTTCTAATCCTTTTATTACAGCCAATAGCTCCATGCGGTTATTTGTGGTCATTCTAAAGCCACCACTCAGTTCTTTGTAGTGTTGTCCTGCCCTTAAAATTGTACCCCAACCACCTGGTCCGGGGTTTCCGCTAGCTGCTCCGTCTGTATAAATTTCGATCATAAACGCTGTAAAGTTATGTTTTTAGGTTCAAAATAGCTTGTTTTATCTGCGTATGTGAAAATATTTTGATTTCAAATAATTGAATGTTAAGGAATTAAAAATTTGTTGTAAAAACTTCGAAAAAAATATTTGCTGGAAATATTAAAAGTCGTACTTTTGTGACACTAAAAACGGTGGTTGTAGCTCAGTTGGTTAGAGTATTGGTTTGTGGTGCCGAGGGTCGTGGGTTCGAGCCCCATCAGCCACCCAGGTTTTGAAAGCAGTTCTGAAAAGAGCTGCTTTTTTTGTTTAGAGTGTATTATTTAATAAGTTACAAACCAATCAAGTTAATAGAAATTGGTATGATATCTATACGCCAATAATGAAGATATCCTCAAAAACGCATTGTGGGCACAGCGCTATTTATTTTTGATTGTGGTCTCACCAAGTATCAGCATCTAATTTTTGATTAAAAAATATTGTTTAAGTTTTTCTTAATTCTCCCGGAGTTATTAGCATTGAGTTTAACATAATAATGTGAGTCAACGCATACTAGCGCAAGTCTTACCGGTTAAGGCAATGAGGGCCGGCTGACTTGTGCTTTAAAGTTTTTTTAAAGTTAATATATTGATTTAACGAAAGCACATTCGAGGCCTCTGCTTGGGCCTGGCGCTAAGACTTGCGCTAGTGGGGGTTTTATATTGGTCACTAAGATTTGGAAGATGAAAGGTATAATAAAAATAATAATAGTTGGATATGTGCTGATCTGTTTTGCCTGTCAACAAAAAAGCGTTTATTATCTTGAGCTTCAGAATATCAGAAAAGAACAAAAGATCGATACCCTTGAAAGATTAAATGATATAGCAATAGTCAATATAATAACTTATGGTGCTCTGGGAGATTTTGAGAGTCAATTAGGTTTCTTGAAGCAGCAAAACCCAAATAAATCCATCATTTATGCTATTAAGCAAGGAAATAGAGAAGGAGCTAGAATATATAAGCGGTACATTTCTTTTTCAGATATAAGTAGTGTACATAACTGGGGATGGTTCTTTATAAAAAAAGGCATAATTCAAAAAAAACTTCCAGCTATTGATAAGCTTATTGACAGTCTACGGGGAATGATAAAATTTATTCTACCGTTTTCCAAAGAAATGGATTTATAGAAATTAAGAGCAAAGAATTAAACAAGACATTTAACTATGGAAATTTTGTGACTAGATACAAGAAGATCGACTTTGAAAGTTTAGATTATAATTTATACAAATTAGTTAATAATGATTTAAAAGTAGTATCAAAATCTGGGAAAGACCTTTTTTCTCAAAAAGACGGATTATACTTCTTGCCTCCACCTGGATATAATATTAATCGTTATTATGAAAAGCAGAGAATTTTACAATTGGTCGATTCGATTTCACACTTAACTAAACATCCATTAAAAGTCAAGTTAAAAACTTTGGAATACTAAGTGGTAATTCTTTAAAAAATATCCACGATTTCCGCGTAAAATTAATGGACTACCCATTGAGAGGGGTTTCTAGGAAATTTTGACAAGTATAAAAGGAGAACTAATCCTAACTGGCGCAAGGCTTAGCCGGTTAGGCAATGTGATGCAGAACTTGTGCCTAAAATATATTAAATTAGATGCCTAACATTTTAAAAATGAGAGGTGGATGATTTGTGCTTTTCGGAATATAGCTAGGATAAGTTTTACTTAGTAAATCTAATTTTAGCCAGAAATCAGACTATGGTTAAGGCGATGTGCGCTAAGACTTGTGCTAGTGAGTTGGATTGAATAAGGAGCAGCAAAAGGTTAACGACTTCTCAATGCTAAACGGAGGCAGGGGGGCATTAATCAACTTAGACCAAAACCCAATAAATAATGTCATTATCACAAATCGATTTAAGGGCGAAATTTCGACATGAATACGCATCAATATTTAATCTTCAAAGTTGGTGCATTTCAGAACTTTATTGGTCCTTTTTAATAAAATATGATGTTGGGAAGGTAAAAAAGTGTTTTATACAGGTAAGTGATGATTGGGGTGGGGAGTTGAATAAATATACTGATTGGAATGATTGCAAAGGTATAAATATGGAATTTTCATTCGAAGCATATTTTAGTATTAGCGACCCGGGTAAAAAGGAGATGTTGCTTGAAATAGTTCATCGGGGGATGATGATAATTGCGAATAAAGAGGGCTGGGACTCGGATCCACTTTTAGATGCATTCAATTCTTGTAAGAAAGCCGATTTAAACTATGAGTTCCTGGTTCAGGACAAATTTAAAAGCTCACCAAATAAAAAGCATAAATTCGGTCTCTTGTGTGAATGGGGACTTAAAGAACTTAAAGTTTTTTGGATTCTAGCCGATAAAAAGGAGAAAGAGATAAAAAGAATTTTGTTAATTAATGAAAGTCCTATTAATGGAGAATCGGTTTATTATTTCAATTACAAATGGAAAGATAATGATATCGTATTGGTTACAGATGATTATAGCAGCATAAAGCGGTTATGGGAAATTGATATCAGCATGTAGTTGTGATTTTAAAGAAAGCACAAGTTGAGGTCTTTGCTTGGGCCGGGGCGCTAAGACTTGCGCTAGAATGGGTAACAACAAATCCAAATGGCTCACTAAACATTCCGTCAAGACCTAATGGTGCGGTTATATATGATAGAAACTCTAATCCGAAGGTTGAATTGAAGAGAGATGCCATTTTGCGTATAATAAATAATCGATAATATGAAAAATGTTTTGTTAGTGCTTTTTCTTGTTTTTTTAACGGTCTGTACCTATGGACAAGGTAAGCGTGATTTTGATTTTATTATAGTAATTGATGAAACAATTGTTACTAGCCTAAGTAACCCAAAGTTGCTAATCAAAAAGGAAAACGAACTATTATCAAGTATTAATATCTCTTTTAAACCTGGCAATTTATCGATAGATACAGAGGACTATAACTTAATAGTGAATAGTAATGATGATTTGTATTTGAAATTCGACTATTATGATTATTCAAGAGATAAGCATGGGTATTTCAGGGAAAATGGCCGGTCGTTCCGTTTTCAAAGTGACGCCGCATTTCGCTTCAAACTGACGCTCGATTACGGAGCAAAGTGGCCGTTTTGGTTGTCTTAGCTGCTTTTTTAGATCATAGTTTCAAGAAATATTTCTTCGAATTTAAGCGAAATTAGAGCCTGTAGGAAGCTCTCACGATTTAAGGCGTGGTGTTAGTCCATCAGTCCTTCTGAGTTGCTTATATCGCATTTTCTGAGATTTCGTAACTTGGGTTACCCAGAACGTCTGGTTTTGGGCTAATTTGAGTCAAGGATGAATTATTTTAGAAAAAACTGAATCCAACAAGCAGTTGGGGGGAGTTGTTGGTATTTGTTCAGAGGGAAAGGAACAATATTGTATTTACTCGGCAATCCATTTGGCGGCCACTTTGCACTGAAATGGAGGGGTCACTATTAGTGAAATATGCACTCTGGAGATATATCTTTTTTATAAATGTGCCTTTAGGCCTCATTGCGGTGCTGATATTGCTCTTTCGGGTAGCTGAAACCCTAGATCATAAAACCATAAAGAAAATCGATTTTCCCGGGGCGATAATCGCTGCCTTATCTCTCGCCTGTATCACATATGGCCTGCTTAGCCTTCCTGACCATAGTTTCTGGACGTTTTTTGTCGCGGGAAGCATCGGCATGGGAATAATATGTTTTTTGATTTTTATCCGGGTCGAATGGAAAACAGACAACCCCATGATGCCGCTAAGTTTATTTCGGGATAAAGTATTTGCAGGGACTAACCTTTTGACATTTTTTCTATACGCGGGATTAGGAGGCGCAATGCTGTTTTTATCCCTAAACCTCGTGCAGGCACAGGGATACAGCCAATTGCAATCGGGAATGGCTTTTCTCCCGTTCACCTTATTAATGATTGCCCTTTCAGGTTTTGCAGGAAGGCTTTCGGATAAATATGGGGCAAGGTTGTTTTTAACCTTTGGGCCTATGCTAAGTGCATTGGGGTTTTTCCTGTTGTCGCTAGCCGGTGAAACGGAAGGCCCTAAAACGTATTGGGTGTCATTTTTTCCGGGTATTCTGGCTTTAGGCATTGGAATGTCTTTTACGGTTTCTCCACTCACGGCCACAGTAATGGGATCGGTAAAGGAAGAGTTTTCGGGAGTGGCCTCCGGGATCAATAATTCTTTGAGCAGGATAGCCTCGGTTTTTGCAAATGCTATTTTTGGCGCCCTGGCGCTGATCATATTTTCCAATACCGTGACCCTGGATTTGAAATCCAGGAACTATAGCCCCAGCGAATATAAAATAATAGAAAGCCGCGCATCCGGATTTGGGGCAGCAAGGGCACCTAAAAATTTTATCATCCGGAAACAAATAGAGATCAACAAAACCAACCGGCAATCCTTTATCCACAGTTATCAACTGGTGTTGAAAGGTGCTGCCGTACTTGCTATGCTAGCTGCAATCGTCGCACTGGTTTTTCTTAAGCCAGGCAGGCTAAATAGGCAGCATTCTTCTGACTAAGGCTGCTGCCCATTGTTTTTTAATAGTGATGAATGGCGTGCCGAATAATCGCGGATACAACAAAAACAGCTAAGGAATAACTTATATAATTTATTTAAATAATTGTGGGGTGAAAAGCACAAGATAGTCGCGCCAGTTCGACCAGGTATGGCCACCTTCACTTTCCGAATAGGTGTATTTTGCACCAGTTTCATCTAATTTTTTTCTGTAATCTGCTACCGATTTGTAAAGGAAATCGGTTTTGCCTATGCCAATCCAATATAATTTTAAACCGTTATTGAACTGGTTTTTTAAGGTAACATCAAAATTTTCGTAAACAGGAGAGGTCGTTTTGGCGAATGGCATGATGGCCGGCGAAAAAAGACCGACATAATCAAATGTTTTTGGATAAAACCTGCTGATGTGCAGGGAATGGAAGCCACCCATTGATAAACCTGCAATAGCCCGGTGGGCCGGATCTGCTTTTGCCCTATAGTTTCCTTCAATAAATTTAATGATGTCCGGGAACGTTTCTTCCATTTTGCCATCCATCGTATTGGGCAGTTGCATGCCTGGCTTATACAGTCCCTTCGAATCTTCTCCTGGGGCTGCGGCCTGTGCTACGTTTCCATTGGGCATAACCACAATCATTGGTGTAACTTTGCCATCTGCAATCAGGTTGTCTAAAATCTGTGCAGTTCTGCCAAGGGCCAGCCATGCTTCTTCATCACCGCCCATACCATGTAACAGGTACAATACCGGATACTTTTTTTTATCATTCTCATAACCTGGCGGCGTGTAGATGGAAATTCTTCTGTCTTTTTCATTTCCAGGTGATTTATACCATCTTTTGCTAACTGTTCCATGAGGCACATCTTTTACCAGGTAGTTATCTGCCTTTCCGCCCGGAACAATAACAACATTCACTACCGATGCTACATCCCTGATCTGGTAAACATTATTTGCATCCCTGATCTTCAGTCCATCCACAATGAATGAATAGCTGTACAATTCGGACTTTAAGGGAGAAGTAGTGTAGCTCCACAAACCATCATCCTGTTTAGTCATGGCAACGGGATCATTTTTTCCAAGCAGATCGCCCTGCAGTTCTACCTTTTTTACATTTGGAGCCATTAACCGAAAGGTCAGGCTTTTATCAGCATTGATCTCCGGTGAGGCGATTTCTTTATTACGATTAAAATTCAGATTTTCCTGTGCCTGCCCGTTTAAGGAAGTAAAGAGGAGCAGCGCAAACACCAGTTTCTTTATCATTTGGAATGTGTTTTGAGTTAAGGGATGTAATATGGTAATGCTTACCTTGATACTGGAGACAATGTATGAATTTTTTTTGTTTGATGAAGCCGCTCGGTTCAACAATTGGGAGTAGTTGATTTGTTGATCGGGCGCATACCTGTTGGCGACTGGCTCACCTTGCTGTTCAAAATCAATTTCAAAAGAACAAAAGGCCAGCTGGAAAATTACCCGCTGGTTGATATCTAAAATTTTATAGATTTGTTTTTGACTAAAACCTGTTAAATAAACCAAACCAGGATCATAATGATACGATATTATCTTTTACTGTCTTTTCTCTTAATTTACGGTGAAGGGTTTACACAGGAAACTAAAATTAAAAAGGAAAAATGGCATTGGAACAAGGAGTTGAAGCAGGATACCGTTGCCGGATATTGTCAGGTTTTAAAAGTTGACAACATCCTGTACATTTCAGGTGCAGTAACAAACGATATCACGCCCGAGGGAATTTCATCTGTTTATAACGATTTAAAAGCTTCATTAGCAAGCTATGGGGCTACCTTTGAAAATGTGGTTAAAGAAAATTTATATACCACAGATATCGAATCCATGAAAAGGTTCAACTATGTCAGAAAAAAGTTCTACAAAAACGATTTCCCGGCCGCAACCTGGGTGCAGATACAACGGTTATATATGTCCAAAGCGAAATTGGAAGTCGAGTTGATTGCTCATTTGCCTAAATAAAATTGTATCTCTCTTTTATAGCCTCGATGATATACTATCGGAAATGAGTACCCTTATTAGCGAAAGTTTTAGGGTTTGGGCAATGTAGTTGGATGACTTGTGCTTTTAGAAATATGGCTGGATAAGTTTTGCCTAATCGATCTGTTTCAGGCATATGCCATGTCATCGGCCATTAGCACGGAGAATGTGTTAGTATGGGTTCAGTCTTTTCCAGATCGGGCTAAAATCAATTTGCCCTCGTTAACCAGAACAGTTTTATTTGATCTCAATTTTGGTTAATTCCTGGTAAGGCTTGTTGTCTAAAATGGCCTGTATTGCGGCGGCGATTTCATAAACATTTCCCTGTCTTTGATTGGAGAGGATTATAATCGTCCGGCCTTTGGAGGCATCTGTTGTTAACAGCGCCTGATAGTGTAGGGCGCTGCCATCATGCGTATGGGTGATGACTTTATTGCCTTTCAGTTCACCGCCGCCAAGGCCAGCTTGCTGGTCTGCGGCAAAGGAGCTCATAATTTCTCCAGTAGATTCCGGTTTAATCAGGCAAAAGTTATTGATGCATTGTGACCATTTGTAAAAATCATCAATATTTAAACAGGTCCATCCCGAAATCGGTACTTCAAGGCCGTCCTGTTTAAATTCATTGTTAAATGACCTGGCGATCAGTAGATCGCTGTCTGTCGGATCAACCGCTCCATTTGCTATACCTGCAACTTTGAGCATGTTATCCTTTACGAACTGGTTAAAGGAAATGCCTGTTACCTTTTCAATAATCCGCCTACGCAAAAATGTGTTGTTATTGTTATAGGAATAGCGGCTTCCGGGATCGAAATCGAGTTTTTCCAGGGATTGAAGGTCTTTCCAGTTATCCGCATCACTGTGTACAGTCTTATATTTTATTTCGGGTAATCCACTGGTGTACTGCAGTAAGTTTTTAATGCTTATGGTGTTGGCCCAACCGGGCAGTTCAGGAAAAAACCTGGAAACTTTATCACTTATGTTTAGTTTGCCCTGTTCCTGAAGCATCATGATACCTACCGCGTCAAACTCTTTTGCTATAGATCCGATATGAAAACGGTAGGGTGTGCTAAGCGGAATCTTTTTTGATGCATCTGCATATCCAATAGATTTTCTGATGATTACTTTTCCACCTTCTGCAATCAATATGTTTCCGTTGAAAGCTCCCGATTGATTCGCTTTAGCGATGAAAGTATTTATTAACGCAACTTTACCATCCTGTGCAAATGTCTGGGTCCCGGTTAAAAAGGCTATCAAAAAAAATAATATCATACTTTTATGCTTGTTCATAGGTTTTATTTTTTTTAAGACATCGCATAAGTTTATTAGTTACATCATAACGATCCTTTAAATAAAAAAGAAGGTCTCTGATTTCTTCATTAATCATTTTTATTCGTTTCTATTAGCGAAGCCATATTGGAATTAAAGATAGGAAGATCTTGGTTCAACGAAGAGAAAAATGCTATATCTGCCGACTCCACAGCGATAATGGCTTTTTGGAGCACGGTTTCGCCGCTCTCGGTCAGGCTGATGGTTTTTGCCCTGGTATCAGTTTTATGCTCCTGCCTCGTAATGAATTTTTTTTCCTCCAGTGTACGCAATACTTTAGATACCATCATCCGGTCGGCATTGCCCTGGTTGGCGATATCAATTTGGGTAACATTGTCGCTTTCCCTGGAGAGCCAAGCCAGTGCGCAGAGCAATGCAAATTGGGTATGGGTGAGGTCTAAAGGATCAAGCACCCGTTTCAGTTTTCGCTGCCATAACATGGTTAACTGGCCGAGCAGATAGCCAGGGCTATCCAATGGACGCTTAAAATGAAATTCTATTTTGTTAGGCATAATGGTGTAGGAGCATTTGTGAGGAGATCAGTTCAAAGTCGTGCTGTTTAATCTCAAAAAAACCAAAGCGGAAGGGATAACCCCAGCTTTTTTTGTTTTGGATGAAATCCAGTTCAGCGATCAAAGGTAAGATAGAAATATCTTTGCTCGGCAAAAATTCGATATTTCGCCTTGAAGGGCAGAAGTCTTCAGTAACCTGAAACTGATAGGTATGCTCGTCGGTTACCTTGCCGATGGCGGTAAACTGTTGGCAGGGTTGGGGCTGACCCATAGTCTGCTTGCCTGAATAATAAATGATAAAATCGCCCTGCCGCATTCTTCTTAAGGGCGAGGCTTTTCCATGGCAGGCTTGTGCGAATCCCTCAGCTATGCCATTTTTAACATGGTCTTTGGAGGCTACAATGATCCAGTATTTTGGTTTTTGATTTTCCATGTTAGGATTAGTTTGGTTGTAAAAAAGTGATATTGTATCCATCAGGATCTTTTACGATGAGCGTTCTTCCAAATGGGGTAGTGTTGATTGCGCCAAGCGGTTTGACTTCTACTAAATGAAGCCGTTTCTCTAAATCCTCCATACTCCCATCAATGGCAAACCATAACGAGGCACCAACACCAAGTTCTTTTCCTTCTAGGTTTATCATTGGTTTTCTGATGGCAAAGCTGGCTTCACCCTGATTGTAGCTAAAAATACAGGCATCGGGTGTAGATACCGATATTTCAAACCCCAGTTTGTTGGTGTAAAAGTCTTTCGAAGTGTCTAAATCCCTAACTTGAAGGGAAGCAAAATCTAATTTTCTCATGCTATATATTTATTGTAGTCACAAATATAGTATTCACGACAACAATAAACAAATATTTTTATATTTAATTATTTAGACGTCCAATAACCTGATGCATAAATCTGCTCATTATGAATGGATTTCTGTATTCCAATGAACAAATTATTGGATTCGCATCCTGTACTGTCCTGTATCAAAAGGCTGATCAATAGGTATTTGAAATTTGCAAATTCACTTTAATAGTTTTAATATTACAGGGATTATCCCTAAAATAAACCAAATTGCACAAAACAATTTCAGCTGATGAGCTTGCATCTTTAAGATCTGGCGATCTTTCTGTTTTCAACAGTGTATACCTGTTGTATGGCAGGAAAATTTATGCACTGGCCTTCCGTTTTCTGAAAAATCAGCAGCAAAGTGAAGAGATTGTACAGGAAACCTTTATCAATTTATGGGTGAACAGAGAGAAGTTAGATGTACAGGGAAATATCTATCTATACCTATATGTTATTGCCAAGCGCTTGTGCTTAAATGAGCTTAGAAAGATTAATCAGTCTGTTGCGCTTTTCTCCGGATTGATCAATAGGATTTCAGAATTGCACAATGCCACGGAAGAAGAAATTCTGGCCAACGATATGGAGCAGTTTGTAGGTACGTTATTGAAAAAACTGCCCAGCCAACAACAGTTGATTTTCAAAATGAGCAGAGACGAGGGGCTTTCGCACCGGGAGATCGCCGAAAAACTGCAGATATCGCCCAATACTGTTAAAAACCATATGGTTGAAGCGCTTAAAACCCTAAAATCGAAGCTAAACTACAGCCATCTCTTTTTTTTAGTCCCTTATTTTTTCCTGGATTAAAAAAAAAATCTTTCCCACTAGTCCTATGCAGGCGTACCTGTGTTCTATATTAAGAACGCACCTAACTTTCTGCAAGTGGACAAAACCAGACTTACTTTTTTACTTCATGCCTATTTTTCAGATACGATAAGTCCAGAGGATACAAAGGAATTATTGGACTATATTTCCATTGCAGATCAACAGGAGCTTGATCGTACAATAGATGAAGTAATCCCTCCTGATGATATAAAGGATGACTGGGATTTGGAACGCCTATCTCCGGTTTATTCGCAGATACTGGCCGACAAACGTTTTATCGCCGCTGCTCCAAAAAAACAGCTCCCGCTTAAAAGGTATCTATCAATAGCCGCTTCTCTTTTTGTGCTGCTTTCGATAAGTTTCTCCCTCTATTATTTTTTCGGTAGGAATCCATCGGGACGTCAAAATCAAATCGCTAAAGGGCCGCTTGTTCCAGGTTATGATCATGCCGTTCTGGCATTGGATAAAATGGACCTGATCCATCTGGATACCGCTACAACTTTAAACATGACTTACGCAGGTGCAAGAATTGTACAGCGCAACAATACATTGGATTATTCCAGAATACATATGGATCGCGCTGCATCTGCGATGAATACCTTAACTACACCAAGGGGAGGGCAATTTGCACTCGTTTTGGATGATGGCACTAAAATATGGCTCAATGCCGCTTCTCAACTGCGTTATCCTGCTGTATTTACCGGCAGCAACCGACTGGTTGAATTAACAGGAGAGGCTTACTTTGAAGTAGCAAAAGACAGCAAACATCCTTTCCAGGTAAGAGTGGGCAATAGTACGGTTCAGGTATTGGGCACACATTTCAATATTAATGCTTATCCGGATCAACCGGGCATGGAAACTACTTTACTCGAAGGTTCGGTACGCCTATTAAACAAGGGTAAAAGTGCCCTGTTAAAGCCAGGTGAAAAAGCCGCGGTAGCCCGGTATGATGGTGCCATCGCTATCCATTCGGTTGATGTAGCAGAGGCCATTGCCTGGAAGAAAGGATTGATCAGCTTTAGGGATGAAGATATCTCCGCGATTATGAAAAAGATTTCCAGATGGTATGATGCTGATGTTGTGTTTTCTAAAACACCCGATAAGCAGCTTTTTGGGGGTACGCTGAATAGAAAAAAGCCACTTGCAGAGCTGCTTAAAAATCTGGAAGTATTGTGTGATCTTAAATTTAAGATTGAAGGAAGGAGGATTATTGTAATGGAATAAGACTACGCTAAACCCTTACAATTGTCCAAAAAAGCCGGAAGTTTCTCACCACTTCCGGCACCGGTTTAAACCACCGTTCAGGATAATTACAATTAATCGGAAATCAACAATAACTAAACCCAAACAAATGTATAGAAATTTAACCAGATTCTTAAGGGAGCCCTATGCCCAGCCTTTAAGTTCAATCTTGCTCAGGATGAAACTGACATTTTTTATTTGCCTCGCTACCCTTATGCAGGTAAGCGCATCGATACACGCACAGAAAGTAACCCTAAAGGTTAGTAATGCGCCTGTTGAATCTGTTTTTGCTCAACTGCGTGAGCAAACAGGTTACGATATCCTTTACCGTTCTGCCGACCTTAAAAAAATAGCACCCATTAACCTTAACGTAAAGGATATGCTGTTAAAAGAGGTGATCGAAAAATGCCTTTCCGGGCAGAATCTGAGTTATACCATATCCACAAATACGGTCATTATTAAAAGTATGCCAGTTTTGAAAAACAGGGCAGATAGCTTATTTAAAATTAAAGGACGCGTTTTTGATAATGGAGAGCCACCTACGCCCATACCCGGTGTTATTGTTAAGGTGAAAGATAAGACTATCTCGGCAACAACAGATCCAAATGGTAATTTTGAAATCTCCATTAATCAGGGTGATATACTGCTTTTTAGCTATGTAGGTTTTAAAAACCAGGAGTATACCATCCGAAACCTAAAAGAAAACCTGACCATTTCGCTGGTAGCGGATATTAATGCTCTCGATGAGGTAGTGGTAACCGGATATACCGAACGTAAACTTAAACATTTGGCCAACTCCATGGGTCTGGTTGATATCAAAGCAACCATTCAGGATAAACCCATTACACAGCTTTCACAAGCCTTACAAGGTGGGGTAACCGGTCTTACCGTGCAGCAGGCCTCAGGTCTTCCAGGGGGTGACGCTGCAAAAATCCTGATCCGCGGTATTTCTACCCTTGGTGTATCAGATCCCCTCATCCTGGTAGATGGTGTGCCTTATCCTTTGGATGACATTGATCCCACGACAGTTGAAAGCATTAGTGTATTAAAGGATGCAGCAGCAGCGTCTATTTATGGATCCAGAGCGGCAAATGGGGTAATCGTGGTGACCACCAGAAGAGGTAAGGTAGGGAAGGTGAGTATTGTGTATGATGGATATTTCGGTATACAGAAACCAACCTATATCCCCGAGTTTGTTGAAGCACCACAATATATGGAAATGGTAAATCTTGCTCAACGCAACAACGGCGGTACACCTACCTATACCCAAAGTCAGATCGACATTACCCGAGCGGGAACAGATCCGCTGGTTTATCCAAATACCAATTGGTCTGCACTGATTTTAAAAGACCAGGCCAATTCACAAAACCATACCATTGGTATTTCGGGAGGGAATAACCTGGCCAGGTTTGCCGTAACCGGAAGTTACCTCAAGCAGGATGGCATCATTTCCAATACCAGTTTTAACCGGTATAACCTAAGGGCAAATACCAGTGTAACGTTAAGCGATAAACTGTCGATGTACCTGGATCTGGCCTTGGTGAGAAAAGAAAGCGAAAGGCCAGTACAGCGTATCGGTAATCTTGCCGCTGGTGCTGGCGGGCCTGGATATATTCTGTACGAAACATACCGGATTCCACCAAATATTGTGGCCAAATATCCGGATCGGGCAGATGGTTATCAGGCTTATGGTGTTTACGGCGAGATGTTAAACCCGCTTGCCGAACTGGAAAGAGGTGGTTATACCTTAAGTAAGGATGATGATATCAATATCAATTTTCAGCCGCAATGGGATATTATCCCAGGTTTAAAATTGCGTGGTCAATACCTTTTCAGAACATTTAGTACCGGTTCGGTAACAAATCGCGATGCCTATAATTTTCTTGATTATTTTACCAATGCACTTCGTTACCAGTTTGGCGCGATAAAAACCACCGGACTGGCTAAGAAGAACTACCAGTACATGTCGGCAACATTGGATTATAACAAAACCTTTGCGAAACATACCATTTACGGTTTGGCAGGTTTATCGAGGGAAATGGATAATCCCAGTACCAGTAATCAGTTTGCAGAAGCGAATCTGGCTTCTTTTTTCCTAAAGCTGAATTATATTTATAACGATAAATATCTTTTTGAAAGTACCATCCGTACCGATGGTTCCTCCAAATTTGGTCCTGGCAAAAAATGGGGCGTATTTCCTTCAGCAGCGCTTGGCTGGAATATCAATAAAGAAGAGTTCCTAAAGAATGTTAAAACCATTAGCAACTTAAAGCTAAGAGCATCTTATGGGCTATTGGGCAACAACCAGAACGTAGGGCTTTACCAGTACCAGACCACGATCAATGCCGGAACGGGTAGGGAAGCAGTAATCGGAAATCCCGACATTACCTGGGAAACGGTAAAAATGCTAGATATCGGTCTTGATGCTTCATTTTTGGAGAACCGAATCGGTTTAACGGTTGATTATTTCGATAAAAAGACCGAAGATATCCTGCTAACCCCGCCGCTGTCGTTATCTTCAGGTTTGGGTAGTTCAATTCCGGTAAATGCAGGTTCAGTAAGCAATAAGGGCTGGGAAGTTGCGGTAAACTATAATTATGAAATCGGAAAGCAACTTAAAGGCAGTGTTAGCGCTGGTTATTCTTACTATGAAAACAAAATACTCAGCTTAACCAAGGGTCCTTACGTCAACGGATCGCAGATTCAAAAAGAAGGCTTTCCGCTAAACAGTTATTACGGTTATATGAGCAGTGGTCTTCTTCAGCAGGCTGATATCGCTGCCGGAGTACCCATTATTGCAGGGCAGGTTGCCGGTGATATCCGCTATCTGGATTTAAATGGCGATAAACAGATTACCAGTGCCGACCGTACGGTTATCGGCAATCCAAATCCTAAGGGGAACTATTTCCTGAACATGAGATTAGACTTTAAACGTTTTGATCTGCAGGCTCAGCTGAACGGGTTTACCAAAACCGACGCTTATTATACCGGTCGTTACAATGCCCCGTTGAACTTTACCGATGGTGGCGGTACACCGATGACCTGGCAAACTGATACCTGGACGCCTGAAAATACCGGAGCCAGTTTACCAAGGTTAACGCCTTCACCTGGCAATAATGCCCTTGCTTCCGATTATTGGCAAACCAATGCGGCATTCGCAAGGGTACGTTTTATTCAGCTTGGATATACTTTTAACGAAAAGCTGATCAAAAAAGCAAGGCTTTCGCAGGTGCGCCTGTATTTCAATGCCCAGAACCCTTTCACTTTTACGGATATGAAATATTTAGACCCTGAAACCAGAGGGGCGGATACCACCTACCCGATGATGCGCTTTTATACTTTCGGAATCAATGTTAAAATTTAAAAGACATGGCAAGTAAAAGACAACAGACCAACGTAAAAACAGGCCATCGCAGATGGCCGATCAATTATGGAAATTCTCTTATGAAAAAAATATATGTATTGGCGGCAGCATACCTGCTGTTCTTCCCTTCCTGTACGAAGGAATTTTTGACCAAAGACAATCCGACTTCTACTACCGATGAGCAATTCTGGAAAACAGAAGCCCAACTGCTTACCGTAGTGAATGATCTTGCCGGAGGGCTTCCGGGAGGGGTATTTAATTTTAACGGAAATACGAGGATCTCCTTCACCGGGCTTACCGATGATGCAGTATGGACCGCAAATTTCCTTCCCGAAATCAATACCATTGCGCTTGGTAATGCCACGCCAATCCTGCCGCCATCTGCTTTTATGGCCGTTCTGCCTTTTTGGAGAGACGATTACAGCAGGATCAGGCTGGCCAACCGTTTTCTGGAGAATGCATCAAGCGCTTATGTTGATCCGGCAGATCTTAAAAGATATATGCTCGAAGTAAGGGCGTATCGCGCTTTCTTTCATTTGGAACTGTTTTTATATTACGGCGCGATACCCATCGTAACCAAATCCATCACACCAAACGAATCAGATCTTAAACGCAATACCAAAGAAGAAGTGATCCAGTTTATTACTTCCGAGCTTAGCGAATGTGCGGCAGGCCTGCCTTTAGATTATTCTGCCCAGGGTGGCGATATTTTTAACCGCGTAACCAAAGGAGCTGCCCTGACGATGAAAACAGTTGCTTTTCTTAATGCAGGCATGTATCCACAGGCGGCATCGGCAGCAAAAGAGGTAATCGATCTGCGTTATTATGAGCTTTACAAAGCTGCTGACCCCAAAAATAGTTATCTCAATCTTTTTATGTATTCGGGAGAAACCAATAAAGAAAGGATCATCTCAATACAGAACGGAAACCACAAGGATGCTTTTCTTAGGCTTGCACCGCCAAATGCCGGTGGAACATCGACCGTAAACCCAACTGCCGCAATGGTAAATAGCTATGAAACAAAGCAGGGTAAGACTTTGGCTGAACTGGGAGCCGACAGTCTGGAGATTTACAAAAGGAACCCCAATTATAACGATAATCGTGATCCGAGGTTAAAAGCCAGTATTATTTATCCGGGTGCTACCTTTTATACGCTTGTTGATCCATTTGCGCCACTGCCCAATGTTTGTGCAATTGGTGCAAACAACTCATCGCGTACTGGTTTCTGGGTAAGGAAATATGCCGATCTGGCCGATCGTACCCGTCCGGAAAACGGATCATTGGATTTTATGATCTACCGTTATGCGGATGTACTTTTAATGTATGTTGAAGCCCTTGTAGAAAGCGGTCAGTGGAACAATCCTGATGTAGTGACCTATCTTAACCAGATCCGCGACAGGGCTGGCATGCCGAATGTAAATACTACCGTATACAATACAGAAGCAAAAATGCGCGAACTCTACCGTAGAGAACGCCGTGTTGAACTGGCATTTGAAGGGAGCCGTTTATTTGATATGAGAAGATGGCGTATTGCTGATCAGGTGATGAATGGCGTTGTTTATGGCGCAACCAATCCTGCAACGGGAGTTACGGTAATTGCCGAGACCAGGAAGTTTACGAATAAAGACTGGTTATGGCCCATACCTGGAGAAGAGATGGCCGGAAACCTGAATATGGTACAAAACCCAGGCTAT
>NZ_JAVTSN010000060.1:0-39607 GCF_032678585.1 Pedobacter psychrodurus
CCAATGACCAATGACCAATGAACCAATGACTAATGAACCAATGAACCAATTAACCTTTTTTGGTACTCAAGGTAATCCCCAGCGTCATAACAATACTCGATCCCAATACCACCAGGAATAAAAACGGCGTACCTACTTCGGGTATTTTTAAACTTTCGGGCAGGTTAAAATAAAGCAAAATACTGATCAGGCCGCGGGGTGCGATGTATAAAATCGGACTTAGGTTTTCCTTTTTAAATACTTTAAGGAAGAAAATCCTGATGAGGTATATCGAGATCAATATAAAAAAGCCATTGGCCAGTACGATCTTGTTGTTCAGCTCGCCGATATTCATGGTAAAACCGAATATCACAAAGAAAAAAGTACGGAGAATAAAGGCACTTTCGGCCGATAGCTGATAAAGTTGCGACAGATCGGCACTTAAATTCTTGTATAAAAAGAGGCTCCTGAACCAAACATTCTGTATGGTGTCGGCATTGTTGAGGAATAAACCTGTACTTAAAATCAGCACCAGTGAGGATAGGTGATAGGATTGACCGATGGCATAAACCAGTATCAGAATGGCGATAATGAGGAAGAATTTAATGTGGTGCACCAACCTGCCCATAATATACAACAGCACCACGCAGGCAATGGCCGATAACAATATAATTAAAAATGTACTGAGCCCCAAACCGATAAATGCCGAGGTGGTGATGGAATGGTTGGTAATGGCGAAGTTAAAGATGATGATCCCTAAAATATCAGAGAAAGAGGATTCATAAATCACAAATTCTTTGTCGGTATTGTTTAATGCTGCGGCCGAGGGGATAGCAATGGCCGAACTGATTACACTGAAAGGGATGGCATTGGCGATACAGGTATACAGATCGTGATGCGTGATCTGATAGATGATGGTGGTAATAACGGTAATGGTACCCAACAAAATGGTTAGGGCAGATAAAAATGCACTGCGGATAATCTTGTTTTTATGCTGGTCGTATTTAAGTTCGAGCGAGCCTTCAAAAACAATCAAAATTAAACCTACGGTACCCAATGTTGGCAGGATGGAGAGGAAATTGAAGGTTTGTACTTTCAGGTAATCAACCAGGAAACGTAACCCAATACCCAATAAGAGCAACAATAAAACCGATGGTATTTTGGTTTTACTCGCCACTAAATCAAACAGATAAGAGAAAATGACTAATCCGCTTAAAATAATAAGTATGGTGTAAGTTGTCATATTTTTCAGCGTAGGGTAAGCCGCTAAAATAAAACAATCAGGCTAAGCAAAAAGAAATTTAATGTAAAAATTATGCTTTAAAAAAAAGAGCCTTGAGTTCGCTGGCATCATCAGGGTTCATTTTTCCGCCTAAAACCAGTCGCAATTGGCGGCGACGCAAAGCCCCGTCAAACAGCTCTACTTCTTCTGGTGTTTCCGGTATTAATTCTGGTACAGGGATGGTACGTGCGCTCTGATCAACCGCAACAAAGGTATAATAGGCTTCATTGCTTTTTTGGCGTGCGCCACTCGGGATATTTTCCGACCAAACATCCAAACGCACTTCTACTGAGGTATTAAAAGCCCGGGTTACTTTGGCTTCGATGGTAATTACATCGCCCAGTTTTATCGGTTGTTTAAAAGAAACATTGTCTACAGAAGCGGTTACCACAATGCGGTTACAGTGTTTTTGAGCTGAAATTGCTGCGGCAATATCCATCCAGTGTAGCAAACGGCCACCCATTAGGTTATTTAACGTATTGGTATCATTTGGCAATACCAGCTCGTTCATGATGGTAAAACTTTCTTTAGCGAATTTCTTTTTAAGGCTCATTTGAGCGCAAAAGTAAGTAAATTGTGTGTTAATATCGTATTGTAAGTAGATTCTAGCAGATCGAAAAGATGTTTTTCTGGATGATCTGGACAATTAGTGAAAAAACATGTGTAAGATTTGTCCCGCGAATCAAGCAGATTATAACAGATTTAACTTGTTTTCTGCGGACATCGGCGAAATAAGCGGGAAAAGAATATGTGCGATATGTTTCCCGCAGATCAAACAGATCACGGTAGATTAAATCGTATTTCTGCGTGCATCGGCGAAATCAGCGGCAAAAGAATATGTGCGATATGTTTCCCGCAGATCAAACAGATCACCGCAGATTAAATCGTATTTCTGCGTGCATCGGCGAAATCAGCGGAAAAGAATATGTGCGATATGTTTCCCGCAGATCAAAAAGATCACCGCAGATTAAGCCGTTTTTCTGCGTGCATCGGCGAAATCAGCGGGAAAAGAATATGTGCGATATGTTTCCCGCAGATCAAACAGATCACCGCAGATTAAATCGTATTTCTGCGGGCGTCGGCGAAATCAGCGGGAAAAAAGAATATGTGCGATATGTTTCCCGCAGATCAAACAGATTACCGCAGATTAAATCGTATTTCTACGTGCATTGGCGAAATCGGCGAGAAAAGAATATGTGCGATATGTTTCCCGCAGATCAAAAAGATCACCGCAGATTAAGCCGTTTTTCTGCGTGCATCGGCGAAATCAGCGGGAAAAAGAATGTAAGATATGTTTCCGGCAGATCAAAAAGATCACCGCAGATTAAATCGTATTTCTGCGGGCGTCGGCGAAATCGGCGGGAAAAGAATATGTGCGGTATGTTTCCCGCAGATCAAAAAGATCACCGGAGATTAACTCGTATTTCTGCGTGCATCGGCGAAATCAGCGGGAAAAAGAATGTAAGATATGTTTCCCGCAGATCAAAAAGATCACCGGAGATTAACTCGTATTTCTGCGTGCATCGGCGAAATCAGCGGGAAAAGAATATGTGCGATATGTTTCCCGCAGATCAAAAAGATCACCGGAGATTAACTCGTATTTCTGCGGGCATCGGCGAAATCAGCGGGAAAAAGAATATGTGCGATATGTTTCCCGCAGATCAAAAAGATCACCGGAGATTAACTCGTATTTCTGCGTGCATCGGCGAAATCAGCGGGAAAAAGAATATGTGCGATATGTTTCCCGCAGATCAAAAAGATCACCGCAGATTAACCGTATTTCTGCGTGCATCGGCGAAATCAGCGGGAAAAAGAATGTAAGATATTTCCCGCAGATCAAACAGATCACCGCAGATTAACTCGTATTTCTGCGGGCATCGGCGAAATCAGCTGGAAAAAGAATATGTGCGATATGTTTCCCGCAGATCAAAAAGATCACCGCAGATTAACCCGTTTTTCTGCGGGCATTAGCGAAATCAGCGGGAAAAAGAATGTAAGATATGTTTCCCGCAGATCCAACAGATCACCGCAGATTAACCCGTTTTTCTGCGGGCATTAGCGAAATCAGCGGGAAAAAGAATATGTGCGATATGTTTCCCGCAGATCAAACAGATCACCGCAGATTAAGCCGTTTTTCTGCGGGCGTCGGCGAAATCAGCGGGAAAAAGAATGTAAGATATGTTTCCCGCAGATCAAAAAGATCACCGCAGATTTTAATTGGCTTTTTTGCTGCAATAATCATCCAAATCTCAGGAAAAAAGAAAATCCGGATTGTTCCATGTTAGCCAAAAACAATTCAACAATTATCATGTTATCCTTACAAAAATCGAATTAATGCAAAATCAGACGCTTATCCAATTTTTCCATTGGTATTATAACGAAGAACAAAATTTATGGACCAAAGTAGCTGCCGAAGCGAGTCATTTAAAAGAAATCGGTGTAACCGCTGTTTGGCTGCCACCCGCTTATAAATCGAACAATGCAGCCTATGATGTAGGTTATGCAGTTTACGACCTGTTCGATTTGGGCGAGTTCGACCAGAAAGGAAGTGTAGTAACCAAACATGGTTCGAAAGATGAATACATTAAAGCGATAGACGCCCTTCACGATAATGGAGTTGGCGTGTTAGCCGATGCCGTTTTTAACCATAAAGCTGGTGGCGATGAACTCGAGAAAATCAAAGTCAGAACGGTAAATCCTGAGGATAGAAATGAATTTACCAGCGATGTTTTCGAAATAGAAGCCTGGACGAAATTTACTTTTCCGGGCCGGCAAGGTAAATATTCTGAGTTTATATGGGACCATGAATGTTTTAGTGGGGTAGATTGGGCCGAAGACAAACAGGAAACGGCTATTTATTCTATCCAAAACTATTTGGGAGAAGGTTTTGAAAATGTTCCTTCTACTGAGTTTGGCAATTACGATTACCTGATGTATAATGACATCGATTACCGCAACCGTGCCGTAATTGAAGAGTTAAAATATTGGGGCGAATGGATCGTAGAAACCACAAAAGTAGATGGTTTTAGGTTGGATGCGGTGAAACACATCAATCCCGATTTTATTGTCGAATGGATCGATCATTTAAACCAAAAATTTAACCGCGAGTTTTTTATTGTGGCCGAAGATTGGAATGTAATCGATATACAAGGGCAATTGCAATACATTGAGACTACCGGAGGGCGGACCCAGATTTTTGATTCGCTTTTACACCATAATTTTTTCCTGGCCAGTAAAGATGAGGAATATGATATGCGGACCATTTTTGATGGCACCCTGGTTCAGGTAAAACCCGATCTTGCGGTAACTTTTGTCGATAATCACGATTCGCAACCTTTACAGGCCTTAGAATCCTATGTCGATTTTTGGTTCAGGCCTTTGGCTTATGCCATGATTCTGTTACGTGTTCAGGGGATTCCTTGTTTATTTTTCCCTGATCTGTATGGTGGCATTTACGACGATAAGGATAAAGAAGGAGAGGAGGTACATGTAGAATTGGTGGCCATCCCGGCTGTGGAAACCATGAGTAAAATACGTACCACCCTGGCTTACGGTGAACAACGCGATTATTTTGATCATGGTATTTGCGTAGGATGGACGCGTGCCGGTGATGAGGAACACGAAAATAGCGGACTTGCGGTATTGTTAAGTACAGGTGAAGAAGGCTTTAAAGAAATGGAAATAGGCAAGCACTTCGCCGGAAAGGTTTTTGTTGATGCTTTAGGTTACAGACCACAAGAAATTACCATTGATGAAAATGGCTGGGCCGAGTTTCATTGTAATGCCGGCAGTGTATCGGTATGGGTATTGAAAGTGGGGTAGGGTTGTTAATCCCATGGTCTGTGTCCCCACAGATCATTTATGATTAAAAGTGGTTGATGTTTTATTAACCATAAGATAGGGGTTTGTCATCCTGAACGCAGTGAAGGATCTTTTTTGAGTAGTATATATTAAGAATTTTTTAACCACAGATACACACACCTGCCCGACTGGTCAGGCGGGGATAAACACGGATTTCGGTATCTGTGTGCATCCTTTTTATCTGTGGTTAATTTATACGCGCCTAGCCTAAAACATAACAATGTTGGTGAGTCCACCAGCCACAAAATACAGATTTGTCATCCTGAACGAAGTGAAGGATCTTTTTTGAGTAGACTTAACGTAATAGGCTTGTGAGATGGCGAGATTGGTGGCTCTTTTGCCTGGGAGTCTTCACTGCGTTCAGAATGACAGGTCATATCGGTGGTCTGTGAGGACACAGACCACGGAATATTTTACTGCCTACAAAAAGTTATCCTCAGCTCTATAAGCCGAAATTACGGCCAGTTCGCCTTCTTTTCCGCCTTTCGAATTGCCATGTTCCATGCCCATCACACCTTTATAACCTTTTTGGTGCAGGTGTTTAAACAGGTTTTTGTAATTGATTTCGCCTGTTGTTGGTTCCTTTCTGCCCGGGTTATCACCAATCTGGATATAAGCAATTTCATCCCAACAGCGGTCGATGGTTTTAATTAAATCGCCTTCTGTACGCTGCATGTGGTAAATGTCGTAAAGGATTTTGCACGACGGACTTTTCACCGCTTTACAAACGGCATAGGTTTCGTTTGTTTTTTGGAGGAAAAGCTCAGGTGTATCGCTCAAGGTTTCCAGTACCATAATCAATCCATGAGGTTCGAAAATTTCGGCTCCTGCACGCATGGCGTCGATAACATTGGCAAACTGATTGCCATAGGGTAGATTCCTTTCATAAAAGCCAGGTACAACGGTAAGCCATTTGGCATTACAACGTTTAGCCGCTTCAACCGATTTTTTACAGGTTTCTATAAACTTATCTTTAAACTCTTTTTTACCTGTGGTTAAGGAGGTTTTCCAGTTGTCGCCACCATCTACAACGAAAACGCCCATGCGCATGCCTAATTTCGCGAGTAATTTCCCGATTTTTTCCTGTTCTTCAACCGAACGGTTCAGGTAGCCGTTATCTTCAATAGAACGGAAGCCTTTATCGTACATAAACTGGATCTGATCTAAAAAGCTCTTACCCGCGTGGTTTTCGAACATGCCCTGGTGCGGTGCATAATCCAGATTGAAAGTTTTATCGCTTAATGTCATGTTTTGTTTTTCGGCGGCAAAAGTATTGGTTATTCCGGCTCCTGTGGTAATTGCACCAGCAGTGAGCAAGCTGTTTCTTATAAATTCACTTCTTTTCATCGGTTTGGTTTTAAACTGATCGGTATTAGTGTGTGATTAATTTTTTAAATCCTGTGGTTAAAGTGTCGGCAACTTTGCCATCTTTTTGGTGGTATACAAAATAGGCCTCAAGGTTTTTTCTTTTTTCTACAAAAGCCATGGCATCTTTAAGGTGCATGGCCATCAATGCATTGTCGTAACCATCAGCGGTGATGGCATCGTTGGCGTAAACGGTAACACTGATCATCTCATTATCGAGCGGATAGCCTGTTTTGGGATCGATCAGGTGCGAGATTTTTTTCTTACCGCTTTGGTGGAATTTCCGGTAATTACCGGATGTGGTGATTGCTCCGGTATTGATGGCAGCAATGTGCCTGATTACCGGAGTACCGTCTTTATCGGGACCTTCGATGCCAATTTTCATGGCCTCGCCATTTGGTTTAGGACCCAATATCCTGATTTCGCCACCCAGTTCGGCCACATATTGTTTAATTCCTTTTTTTTCAAGGTAAGCGGCAATTAAATCGACACTGTAACCCTGGGCAATTCCGTTTAAATCGATGGTTACGCAAGGTTTTGATTTGATGAGCAGTCCATTTTTGAGTTTGAGGTTTTGCATACCCACGCAGGTCAGGATGGATTTAATGGTAGCTGGATCTGGTTCAGATTTGGCATCCTTTGGTCCAAATCCCCATGCCTGTACCAGGGGAGCAACGGTAATGTCGAAAATGCCTTTGGTATCCTGGTTGATCTCGAAACTCCTTTTGAGTACATCGTTTATAAAATGGTCGGTTTTGATTTCCTTTGCTGCCGAATTAAACTGATTTATCAATGATCCCTTTTTGTAAAGCGACATCGATAAATCAATTTCATTTAATAAACTGTCGATACCTTGCTTGGTAGCTAAACTATCAGCAGCATAGTACATTATAGCATAATCGGTTCCCTGTGCATAACCACTGATTTTGTATTGCCTTAAGTCTTTTTTTAAAGAGAAGGCGAAAATCAACGGTAAAAGGAAAAGCAAATATCTACAACGCATTCGTTTATTTTTAGATCACCTTTGCTTGTCCAGGCATGGCAATAGGGTATAATCCTTTCTCATCAGGCATTAATTTTGGGTTGGCATCCCATGCAAAACGCTCAGGCATTAAACTGATATTCGAGGCTAATGCTTCATCCCATTTAATGGTTTGACCTGAATATGTAGCATAACGACCAATGATTGAAGAAAACGTACTGGTAGCCGCATAATCTACATTGCTAAATTTATACTCACCCTTAGAAACGGCGTCGAATAGTTCATCGTGCTCTGTTTGGTAAGGGTTTGCGTTTCCTTTTGTATTGTGGTTATACAATTCTTTACCCTTGTAATCTTTCATGATGGCCTGGTTGCTTCCTGAAAGATAAATCTTGCCTTTTGTACCTTGGAAAGATTCGTCCACACGGTTGCTGATGCCTTCAAAGTGCCGACACTGACTATTGATTACCGCACCATCTGCGTAAGTTAATTCGATCGAGTGGTTATCATATATTTCGCCATAATCTTTACCCGTTCTCCAGGCGCGACTGCCTGTTCCCTGTACCGATACCGGGTGTCCGTTTTTGATCCAGTTGGCAATATCAATGTTGTGTACGTGCTGCTCAACAATATGATCGCCGCATAACCAGTTGAAATAATACCAGTTTCTCATTTGATATTCCATTTCTGTTTGGTTTGCCGTGCGCGGACGTACCCAAACACCACCGCTGTTCCAATATACCTGGCCCGACATGATATCGCCAATGGCGCCATCGTTAATGCGTTTAATCGCTTCGCGATAGTTGGTTTGGTAGCGGCGTTGTAAACCGACTACAACGTTTAATTTTTTCTTTTTCGCTTCTTCAGCTGCGGCCAATACCCTTCTGATACCTGGCGCATCAACAGCTACAGGTTTTTCCATGAAAATCTGTTTATTCTGTTTAACGGCCTCTTCGAAATGGATCGGGCGGAAACCTGGAGGCGTGGTTAATAATACTACATCGGCCAAAGGAATTGCTTTTAAATAGGCATCGAAACCTACAAACTGGCGTTCTTTCGGAACATCTATTTTAGCTCCGAATTTGGAACTTAACGATTGGTAACTGCTGTCTAAGCGATCCTGAAAAGCATCGGCCATAGCCACCAGTTTAATATTGAATTTGGTGCTTAAGGCCTGAAATGCCGCTCCTGTACCACGGTCGCCACAGCCGATTAAGGCAATTTTAATCGTATCTGATCCTGAAGCATAAGCGCCGGTAAGTGGAATACTGCTCAACATGGCTCCGCCTGCAAGCATGGCAGTGGCCTTTAAAAAATCGCGACGATCTTGTTGGTTAATTGGTTTTTTCATGTGTTTAGTTTTTTGTTGTGGTTGGGTTTTTTAAAAGTCTTTTATAGGTTGTTTATTGTAATAAGCGTCTATTTCGGCTTTCGAAGGTGTTTTTACAGGACGTACCAATCGCATGCCTACAAATGGTGCTTCCGGGAACCACCAATTGCTTTTCGGGATCTGTGGGTCTAACTGTTTCCAGGATGGATCAGAAGCCAATCTAACGGTTGAGGTTAAATTGCCTGGAATTTCATCGTACGAACCGCCGCGCACCACATTTGGATAAAGTTTTTCGGGTGTGGCGACAGGGTTTTCAGCTGTTTTATCTTTGCTTTGGCTGTAGAAATCAGCAACGTATTGGTCGTATGTCCATTCGCTCACATTTCCGTACATATCGAACAATCCCCAGGGATTTGGTTTTTTCAAACCCACCTGGTGTGTTTTGTTATCGCTGTTTTCTTTGAACCAGGCATAATCACCCAATTTAGTAGCATCGTTGCCAAAAGAGTAACTGGTTTCGGTACCTGCTTTACAGGCATATTCCCATTCAGCTTCGGTTGGCAAACGGTAAAAAACACCGGTACGTACATACAGCCACTTACAAAACTGGATGGCATTGTATTGGGTCATGGCTACTGCAGGCTGATGTTCTTTGCCCATACCAAAAGTCATGTCGAGATAAGGTTTGGTGGGTCTGGTTACGGCATCAACTTCGGCCGGAACAGCACCTTCGCTGGCTTTTTTTTCGTAATCACGGTAGAGAAAGGGCTCGAAGATATCCCAGGTTACTTCGTGTTTTCCGATCCAGAAAGCATCGAGGTTAACCTCATGAACAGGCTTTTCGTCGGCTTTGCCCGTTTTACTGCCCATTTTAAATTTGCCTGCAGGAATGGCCTGCATATCGAATTTTAGTTTTGTTCCGTTGATGGATTGGGTATAGGAACTGTTAGTGCCTTGCGCAAAAATCTGTACGCAGGGATTGATGATTAATGCAACGGCAATTAATTTTTTAAACATAGTTTTTGGTTAGAAATACTAATTTCTAGGTGTTATCTGGTTGCTTACTGAAATGCTAAAGTAAATAACCACATTTAAATCAAAGAAAATTAATGTAACAATAAAGGTAAGGAATACAATATTAAAAGTCAAGTTGACAATTAAAGTTGTCGTCATCCTGAACTTGTTTCGGGATCTGTCTGGTGAAGATCTTTTAAGTCAATCCTTTTTTGTAATTAATTGTTTAAGAACATTATATGCAAATGTCTTTTACCATATAAGGAATATAAGTTCATTTAAGCTTATATATCTGATATGGTTTGTTTTTTGCACATTGCAATGTTGACTTATCTTCTATCTGTTACCTTATTGCTCAGATTGGTATAACCCACCAATGTATCCCAGCGGGCACCCGGGCGGCGGTAATACACAAAAATCTGGTAGCTGTTTTCGGTCTGGAAGAATGCGCCTTCAAAAGGCCTGCTTTCCAATATTTTGGTATCCTTGTTAAACCAGGCAAACTCATAATCGTAAAGCCCCTGTTTAAGCATGATATTGCCATAAAACTGTTTTCTGTTGGCATCATAAAGCAATTTGTTTTCATTGCTCATGGTATAATTGTTAAAGCGGCCAATTACATAAGTATCGCCATTTGCACTGGGCGCTGGCGCATTTAGTGTGAATAAAACACCCATGTATTCAGATTCTGTTTTATCATCACGGCCATCCGTATTTCGGATAAAAAAGTTCCCGTTTTCATCGTATTGATTGGCAAATGCACCAACTGCCCTGGAGGCATCCTGAAAAAGCATTACATTCACCGATTCTTTATCACGGTAAATATCTTTAACGTTATCAGCTTTGTACCGCAAACTTCTGGTATCGAATTTTCTGAATTCGTTATCGCCCCAAAAATCATTGGTATTGAGGTCGTTGTAAACCAGTTGATTTGGCCTTACAAATGCCGGTTTGGTATTGATCTGACTGGTATTGGCATTAAAATTCTGCATCACCACGGCTTTTATATCCTGATATGGGTTTGGAATGGGGAAGGCATGATTGATGGTGAAATTGATTTTTTGCTTATAGTTTCTGTTTTCAACCTGTAAGGAGTTGGTCACCTCTGCCGCTACAGCCACCTGACTATCGAGTATATAAAAACGCTGTGAAATAACGGGTTTGTTTTTGTCGTTATCTAAATAAACCTTTAATACATAGTTGCCGCCAATTTTTGGCTGGATCTGCGAATTGGGTAAGCTGATTTCGTAATGGGTGTATTTCCGGGTAGTGTTAGAGGAATAGCGGTAGTTGATGATGCGGTCGTCGTTAAAACTCCCTAAATAGTCAATGCTCGAAATTTGGGAAGGTTGCCATTCTGCAGTGCAATGCTCAATGGTGTACCAATAATTTTTAGTGCCTGCAAGCAAGTCGTCAAAAGAAAAAGTTAAGGTTTCTGACGAATTGAGCATAATCACCGGTAAACTTTGTTCTTTATTGCTGTTGTAACAAAGTACAGTTTTAATATTTGGAAGATAAATTTTATTCTCGTTGCTAAACCTGGTATCGTTTTGCGCAAAAGCGAATGTAGAGATTAAAAATAAAACCGGAAATAATATTTTCTGCATGGTTAAAAGTAAAGTTTTATTGGGAAGTGGCAAAACACAAGGTTGAAATTAGCTACGGATTACACGGAATACTCTTTCATATGATGCCACGCCCGCCTGAACGGCAGGGCAGGGAGACACGGAGGATTGCGTGCCGTCAGATGTTTCCATCTTACGGGTATAGTGGCTTCAGGTCGGAGAGTTGTCAACTTGAATAACAAGGTGGCGAGAAAGTTGACAACTCTTAACAAATCAATTGAACCTCAAAAAAACTCAGTGTCTCCTTGGCAACAAAAAACAAAAAAGCCGCCCCGATGTAAATCGGAACGGCGTTATATCTATCGTTAGTTAAAAACTAACCTTCCAGCTCCATAATTTCAGCAGCTAAGGTTTCCCATTTGCTTTGACTATTATCTAAATCCTGTTTCACAGCAAGATAACGTTTGTTGGCTTCGGCTAATTTATCAGCTTTGCTATAAACATTTTCATCCGCCAGTTCGGTTTCGATATTTTTAACGTTTTGCTCTAATTCAGAAATCAGTTTTTCCGTTTTTTGCAGCTCGTCGTTCAGCTTTTTTAACTGGTTAGCCGTATTGGGTGTAACCGGTTTTGGAGCTTCTTTTTGTTTTTCTGGCATTTTAACCGGAATAGGTTTTGCTATGGGAATTACCCTTTTACTATTCCATTCTTCATATTCGGCATACGTACCAGGATATTGTTTAATCTTTTCGCCTTCGATAAACCAGATTTTGTTGGCCACATTATCTAAGAAATACCTATCGTGGGATACGGCAATAAAAGTACCTTCAAACTGGTCTAATGCCTGGATCAGGATATTAACCGATTGGATATCCAAGTGATTGGTAGGCTCATCCAGAATCAGGAAGTTCGAATCTGTAGTTAATGATTTTGCCAGTGCCACACGCGATTTTTCACCACCTGAAAGCACTTTGATCTTTTTGAAAACATCATCGCCGGTAAACAAGAAACAACCTAAAATGCTACGCAATTCGGTGTCGGAATGTTTTGGTGCAAAGGCCTGCAGTTCTTCTAAAATGGAATTGTTTAGGTGCAACGATTCCAGTTGGTGCTGTGCAAAGAAAGTAGTGGTTACATTATGACCGGTTTCGCAGAAACCATCAAATTTTTCGGCACCTGCAATCATCCTCAATAAGGTAGATTTACCTTTACCATTCGCACCGATCAAGGCAATTTTATCTCCTTTTTCGATTACACCTTCGGCATCATCTAAAATGTGGACATTCGGATAACTCTTATTGGCGTGTTCTATACGTACCACATGTCTGCCAGATGGTTTAGAGAATTTAAACGCAAAGTTTACCGTTGGGTTGTCATCATCCACATCATCCACACGCTCCATTTTATCTAAAGCTTTCATGCGCGATTGTGCCATCTTGGCTTTACTCGCCTTGGCCTTAAAACGTTCAATTAAACGCTCTTCCTGTTTAATTTTGGCCTGTTGGTTTTTAAACTCGCCTTTTTGGATCTCGCCACGCAATGCTTTTTCTTCCACATAGAAACTGTAGTTACCAGCATATACGTTTAGTTTTCCTTTACGCGATTCTACCGTACGGTTTACAATTTTATCTAAGAAATACCTATCGTGGGATACGATTACGATTGCTCCTTCAAAACCCATTAAATAGTTTTCCAGCCATTTAATAGAGGGTAAGTCCATGTGGTTGGTCGGCTCATCCAGCAATAGGATATCTGGTGTTTGCAATAATATTTTTGCAAGCATTACACGCATACGCCAACCTCCGGAGAAGGTATTTAGCGGACGCAGTTGATCTGCAGTGCTGAAACCCAAACCAGCTAAAATCTCGTTGGCCCTATATTCGATGTTGTAGCCATCTAAGGCTTCAAATTCTTGCTGTTTATCGCTTAATTTAAATAAAACCTCTTCACTATAATCGGTTTCTATTTTTTTAAGCAGTTCTTCAATTTCATCGTGCAACTGGTTTTGGCGCTCAAAAGCCTCCATGGCCACATGCAAAATGCTATGGTGCGAGTCGTAAGAAAGTAAATCCTGGTTTAAGTAGCCAATTTTCAGGTCTTTCGACATCGAAACGGTACCCGAACTCGGTGCATACTCGCCTACAATTATTTTTAATAATGTTGATTTTCCTGTTCCGTTGGCGCCAATTAAACCAGCTCTATCGCCAGGTTTAATGTGCCAGTTCGCGTCGTCGTATAAAGCCCTTGAGCCAATCAGGAATGTTAAATTGTTTATTGAAATCATTTCGGCTGCAAAAGTACGAAATTTAAAGGCTTTTTTCAGATGGAAAGTCAAATACGGAAAAGCAGCTTACTTTAACTGTGAATATTGCATTTCTGAAGGGTGACGATGATTCATCCGCTGCTCTTGTTTTTAAGGTGATCGTTCGGTAGCGCTAAATAAAATGTATAGGTTTGTGTGAAAAAAACATGATCTCCTAATGAATAATAGTAACGTAAAAATAACCGCCAAAGAAATTCTTTCTGATAACTGGTACACACTGAATAAGGTAACATTTGAATACAAAAGAAAAGACGGAAGCTGGGAAACCCAAAGCCGTGAAGCTTATGATAGGGGTAATGGAGCCACTATTTTGCTTTATAATAAAGAAACACAAAGTGTTATTCTAACCCGTCAGTTTCGTTTACCTACTTACTTAAATGGAAATGAAGATGGTATGCTCATCGAAACCTGCGCCGGTCTGCTAGACAAAGATAACCCTGAAACAGCAATCAAGCGCGAAACCGAAGAAGAAACAGGTTATAAAATTACGGATGTAAAAAAAGTTTTTGAAGCTTATATGTCGCCAGGTTCTGTAACCGAGATTGTATATTTTTTTGTGGCCGAATATTCAAAAGAGGTGAGAATAAGTGATGGCGGCGGTCATCATGAAGAGCAGGAAAATATCGAAGTACTGGAAATTCCTTTTAACGATGCTTTAAGTATGGTAATTAACGGAGAGATTAAAGATGGGAAAACCATTATGCTTTTGCAGTATGCACAACTAAATGCATTGGTCTCAAAAACGTAATTATTGTCAGAATAAAGTTAAATGATGCGAACTCCCGAGGAAGCAGAGAAATTATTTTACCTTTGTACTGTAATAAAAATAATTACAGAATGAGCAATAGCCGGTTTCCAATTTCCTTGCATATCCTAACCTTATTAAACGAGGCCAAAGGTGGTGTTGTGCCTTCGGAATATTTGGCGGGAAGTATTAATATCAACCCTGTTTTAGTACGTAAGGAGATTATGAATTTGCGTAAACATGGTTTTGTGGGTAGTAAAGAGGGCAAGGGCGGAGGTTCATTTTTGGCTAAAAGCGCTGCGGACATTAACTTGGGCGAAGTGTATAAATCAGTTAGAGGCAGCAATGTGCTTGGACAGAGTAAAAATGAACCAAATCCAAAATGTCCGATCGGCAGACAGATCAATCAACATTTAGATGCGTTGTACAGTGATGCTGAAAATGCCTTGATCGCAAATTTGTCGAAACAGACACTGGCTGACTTTGCATCGAAATTTGAATAATTTTTTTTTTGCGTATAACTGTAACAAAATATATTACAATATAAAAAATAGATTAATAAATTTAAAAATTGAATCACATGAAAGTAGCATTAATTGGAGCATCGGGTTTTGTAGGTAAGGCCATTTTAAATGAATTGGTCAACCGTGGAAATGAAGTGATCGCCATTGCGCGGGATACTGATAAAATAGAAAACAGCGGAGATAAAGTAAGCAAAGTAGCAGCAGACGTTTTGGATACCGAAAAATTAGCTGAGGCTTTAAAAAGTAGTGATGCTGTGGTAAGTGCATTTAATGCAGGATGGACCAACCCGAATTTATATAACGACACCGTACAAGGTGCTAAAGCTATACAGGCCGCAGTAAAAGCATCAGGTGTTAAACGTTACATTTTTATCGGTGGGGCGGGTACCTTGCAGATTGATGGTCACCAAATCGTGGATGGACCTAATTTCCCTGCCGAATACAAACCAGGCGCAACAGCGGTAAGAGATTATTTCAATACCTTGAAACAGGAAACAGAATTAGACTGGTTGTTTTTTAGTCCGGCAATCGAAATGCATCAGGGCATCACCACTGGCCGTACAGGAAAATACCGTTTGGGCAAAACATCTCCGGTTTTTAATGAGGAAGGCCGTTCTATTTTATCGGTCGAAGATTTAGCAATCGTAATTGTAGATGAGCTGGAAAATAAGGCACATCACCAGGAGCAGTTTACGGCAGCGTACTAGAAGAATTGGTTCATTGGTTCATTGGTGGATGGGCGATTGCCTAGAGTTGATGGTTCATCGCTAAATAGCTTAAGTCTTGTGGTTCATTAGTCATTGGTTCATTGGTGGATGGGCGATTGCCTAGAGTTGATGGTTCATAGTCTAATAGTTAATGGCCCGGTTGTTTATCGACCATGGCTATAAAACCATTGACCATCAACTATGAACCAACGCTGTACTCAGGATTGGATTTGGCGTTCAGACTAATGGCTATTGAACATTGGTTCACTGGTGGATGGCGATTGCCTAGAGTTGATGGTTCATAGTCTAATAGTTAATGGCCCGGTTGCTTATCGACCATGGCTATAAAACCATTGACCATCAACTATGAACCTACACTGTACTCAGGATTGGATTTGGCGTTCAGGCTAATGAACTAATGACTATTGAACGAATGAACCTTTTTTCGGTAATTTACATTAAGTTCTTATCTTCGTGCCATGTATCGCTTAATTAAACCACTATTCTTCAAATTTGACCCTGAAAACGTACATTATTTTGTAGTAAAGCGGTTAAAATGGTTTAATGACAAGTTTCCCTTGGGTAAAACCATTATCCGTAGCAGTTTTGATGTTCATATTAAAGGTCTGGAACGCGAGGTTTTTGGAATAAAATTTAGAAACCCAGTGGGTTTGGCTGCCGGATTTGATAAAAATGGCGAATATGTGGAGTCGCTGAGTAATTTAGGTTTCGGATTTATTGAGGTAGGTACAGTGACCCCAATGCCTCAACCTGGCAACGATAAACCGCGTATGTTCCGCTTGCCCAACGATGAAGCATTGATTAACCGCATGGGTTTCAATAATAAGGGTGTGGATGTAATGGCAGAACGTTTACGTTTGCTAAAAGATAAACATCCCGATATTGTGGTCGGTGGAAACATCGGTAAAAACAAGGCTACCCCAAATGAAGATGCGGTGAGTGATTACATCAAATGTTTCGATCGTCTTTTTGATGTAGTTGATTATTTTGTAGTGAATGTAAGTTCTCCCAATACCCCGGGCTTACGTGAGCTGCAGGAAAAAGAACCCTTAAAAAAGATCCTCAATACCTTACAGCAGCGTAACCGTAAAAACGATATTTCCCGTCCGATTTTATTAAAAATTGCACCTGATTTAACCGATGCACAATTGGATGATATCATCGAAATTGTTGCAGAAACCAAAATCGCCGGTATTATTGCGACCAATACAACCATCAGTAGAGAAAATCTGACCACAGAGAAAGATTTAGCTGCCGAAACCGGAGGCTTGAGCGGTAAACCTGTTAAAGAACGTTCTACGGAAGTTATCCGTTATCTAACAGAAAAATCGAACAAAGCTTTCCCGATTATTGGTGTTGGTGGAATCCACTCAGCTAAAGATGCCAAAGAAAAATTAGATGCTGGTGCCTGTCTGGTTCAATTGTATACTGGTTTTATTTATGAAGGCCCGGGATTGATCAAAAGTATTTGTAAGGAGCTGGTTTAAGCTTTTTAAACCGATAAACTCGAAGCATTGTATCCAAACCTGTTTTTAAAGGCAAAGGAAAAGTGCGATAAATCTTCAAAACCAAGATCAAGGTAGATTTCTGAGGCTTTCTGCTTTTTGTTCTCGATCAGAAAATGTGCTTCGCGCAGGCGTTTCTGGATCAGTCAATGGCTCGGTGTATCGTTAAATATCTTTTTAAAATCCCTTTTAAAAGCAGATCTGCTTCTTCCCGTTAAAAAGGCCAATCGTTCATTACTCACATTGAATTTATAATTTTTGTTCATAAACGCTTCGAGATCTATTTTTCCGGGGATCCCAAAATCAAAAAATATATCGGCATATTCGGGATTGTTGCTCAAGAGGATCGTGAGCAGTTCTTCCCTTTTAATGTCCGAATAGTTTTCATCTATCTTGCCTTCGCCCTGATAATAGGGGCCAAGCGATTTTAAGAAATTTGGGATAAGTTCATCTTTTTTAGGTCTTAAAAATACATCATCAGCACTATATCCGGTCAGTTTTATGTTGTACTTATCCTGAAATTTTTTCAGAAAGGCTTCATCAAAAATAACCACAACCTTTTCAAATTCATTTTCCTCTCTTTGTTTGCTATATCTTGCTAAATGATTTTTTCTGATGATGCAGCATTCCCCCAGGTTTAGGCTATAATGTTTATTGCCATCATACCCTTCTATCTTTCCTTTAATCAGGTACAAGAACAAATGTTCCGCAACAAATTGCTCTGGCGAAATGGCCGGGCCAATATAACAGGATGTGATTTTTTCTACCTTAGTGAACATTTCGCCGCTTTTATTTAATTCCTAGCCACCACTGTTTGAATGGCTGTTTTTGCTGATCAAGATACACAATTTCCCCGATCATAGGTGTAAGTAAAGGGATATGGTTAGCCTTAGTGAGTGCTGAAATTTTGATCAAAGGTTCGTCCCAGGGGTGTTTGCCCAGGGTAAATTTTGAGGAATGGACAGGTAAAATACGTTTCGCTTTTAAATCTTTTGCGGCCTGTAATACATCTTCGGGTAAGTTGTGCACCGAACGCCAGGCTTTATCATACTGTCCGTTTTCAATAATGGCTAAATCAATAGGACCATATTTTTTGCCTGCCTCGAGATAATGGTCATCATAACCTCCATCTCCGCTATAATATATTTTCATGGATGGCGACTGGATCACATACGACATCCAAAGTGATTTGGAGCTGCGTAAGCCGCGACCAGATTCATGATGGGTAGGGGCAGTGTAAACGGTGTAGTTGCGGGCAATATTAACCTGCTCGTCCCAATCTTTTTCGATAATTTTTTCCTTTGGATAACCCCAGTATTCGAAATGTGCGCCAACGCCCAAGCCGCAGATTACATGTTTGATTTTCTCTTTTAAGGCCACAACCGTTGGATAATCCAGGTGATCATAATGGTCGTGGGAGATGATCAGATAATCGATAGGCGGGATATCTGCAGCGCTATAGATGTTGCTTCCTTTGTAGGCTTTCGGACCCCAGGGTAATGGCGATGCCCGTTCGCTAAATACCGGATCGATTAAAAACGTTTTACCATCCAGTTGGATGAAACAAGAAGAATGGCCAAACCACACTAGGACATTGGAATCTAAGGGTATGTTGAACAGATTGGTTTTAATGGAAGGAATGCTGTCAACCGGACTTGTTCTGGGATTGTTCTTAAAGAGGGTGGCGTAAATTTCGCCAGCAATGCTGTATCCTTCAGCAATGGTTGGTTTTTCGATCAGGTTATGGAATTCTCCGTTTTTGTAGTGGGGAGATTTTTCGATCCTGGCCAGTCGTTCTCCAGAAGGTAAAGCACCAAATTGCGGCTGTTTCATGTAAAAAAACGTGATGATCGCCAAAAGTAATATCAAGCCAAGTATAGAAAGAAAAGAATTCCTCAGTATTTTTAAGAATCGGCGCATTTTTGGTTTCATTGTTCTTATTCGTTAATTTAAACTAGCTCTTTTAGCGCACTACTTTTATTTTTTTGCCACAGATTCGCAGATTAAATATAATCTGCGAATCTGTGGTTGTGGATTTTCAGCCAATGGTAGTTTAGTTATTTTGCAGCCAATATTTTAATGTCTGCGATTTCAAGCACCTGTTTCGGATAAGCCATTTGTACTGCATTAATCATGGCTTGCCCTACCTGTTTAAGCGTTAACGATATTTTGGGTAATAGGATTGGGAAAATCCATATGATTGGCCAGAACAATGTTTTTACGTTTTTTTGTCCTTCAAAGGGTTTCATAAATCCAGGTCGGAAATTATATTGTGCTTTGAAAGGGAGTTTCATTAGCGCATTTTCAGTTTTTCCTTTTATCCGTGCCCACATGATTTTTCCTTTTTCGGTGCTATCGGTATGTGAACCCGAAACAAAATTGAAAACCATATCGGGATTTAGTTTTGCCAATTGCCCGGCGAAAGCCATTGTGGTTTCGTAGGTGATGTAATTGTATTTTTCCTCATTCATGCCCACTGAGCTGATTCCGGCACAATAAAAACAGGCATCATAATGAGATAACTTACTTTCGAGTCCTTCGAGTTTTGTGAAATCGCTGATTAGTAATTCCTTTAGTTTAGGGTGTTCCAGATCATAATGCCTGCGGTTAACCATCAATATTTCTTTTACCATTTGGTTTTCTAAACATTCGAACAAAACACCTTCGCCTACCATACCGGTGGCCCCTGTAATGATTACTTTCATTTCAATCTTTTTTATAATGCTTAATCAACTGTATTTGTATACAATTACGGCTTATTATCATGTTAAAACAAATTATTTTTTGATCACCCCGAATTTGATCATACTGGTTATGGCCGATGTTACGGCCTCTTCGTTGCTTCTGGGTTTCCAGTTTAATATTGTACGTGCTTTTTCATTGCTCGCATTTTTTATTCTTCCCAATTGCGGAACAATATTTCTTGCTCCCGGATTGTAAAGTGCAATTAACCTGATCAGCCAGTTTGGAGCCACCCTCGTTACAATGTTTTTGATGCCCATTTTCTCTTTGATGAGTAAAGCAATTTCAGGAAGGGAAAGTGTACCGCCAGATAAGGCTAAAAAGCGGTGGCCGCCGGCATTTTTATCGGTCATGGCACGGATATGCAGATCGGCCACGTCTCTTACGTCTACAATGCCTAAAGTGATCTGCGGAATGGCTTTCATCGATCCGTCGAACATCCTGTTTAAGAGGTCGTGGCCACTTGAAAGTTTATGGCTTAGTAACGGCCCGAAAATCGCCATCGGATTGATTACAGCTAATTCTAAGCCTTCGCCCTGGGTTTTTATAAAGTCCCATGCTGCGCGCTCCGCCAATACTTTTGATTTTAGGTAGGCCGACAAGTGTTTGTCGTCAGGATTGGTCCAATCTTTTTCTGTGATAAAGCTGCCATCTTTATGGCTATAGCCAACCGCTGCAAATGAGGAGGTGATCACTACTCTTTTTACACCTGCTTTTTTGGCCGCATTTAATACCCTTAGGGTACCTTCTATTGCAGGTTTGATGGTTTCGTCTTCGGTTTTTGGGAGCGATAAGGAAATAGGGGAAGCAACGTGTAAAATATAATCGCAGTTTTCGGCAGCTTTATCCCAGTTGTTATCGTTTGATAAGTCGGTTTCGATGAAAGAAAGCTTTTCAAAGGAGTTTATTCCACCGTTTTTTAACATTTCGGTTACCTCATCTTTTCTGGATAGCGAACGGACCGTTGTTCTTACCCGATATCCTTTTTCCAGCAACTGTAAAATGCAATGTATGCCCACAAAACCGGTTCCTCCGGTTACTAAAACCAGTGGGTTTTGATCTGAATTTGTCATCTCTTAAAATTTTATACACAAAGATCGGTATTCAGGAGATGTTGCGTTTTGTTGTGAGGTCCAATATTGATTTGTTGAAAAGCTCAGGGATGAGGTAAAGATTATGGTGGTTCAGGGGCGGGAAAACTTAATGACCTAAACTTCTTAATGGTCAGAAGCCTACAACCAGAATGGTGTGCGAGAAAAATGAAAGCACAAAAAAAGCATCCTTTGATCAGAAGGATGCTTTAAATCTTTTAAGAAGAAATTTCTAAAAACTATTTTGCTAAACCAGCTAAAACAGCATTGTTTTTAGCCAATTGATCGTTTTTAGGTTGTGCAGAGCGGCTTCCTAACTCGATGTTAGTTGCTCTTTTTAAAAATGCTACCTCTTGGTGAGCTGTATTTTTATTTCTTCTGTCTTTTCTTTTTAATCTGGTAACTGCCATGGTAATAACCTTTTAATTATTTTATTTGTACAAATGGAGGTCGAGAGCGGATTCGAACCGCTGTAGAAGGTTTTGCAGACCTCTGCCTAGCCACTCGGCCACTCGACCTTTTAAATTCAAGGCTGCAAAAATAGCAATTATTAGTTAGTCCGCAAATAATATCTCAATAAAATTCGTTTTAATTTCGAACTCGCACTAACTCAGCGCAAAAGATTGCAGCACTTACGGCCACGTTTAACGATTCTGCTTCCCCAATCCTGGGGATAGTTACCGGTTTATTTATTTTTTTGATCACCTCTGGTGATATTCCTTTTCCTTCATTGCCCAAAATCACCAATCCTTCAGCTCCCCACTGGGTTTTGTAAATCGATTCGCCATCTAACAATGCGCCAAATACGGGGATGGTATTTTCTGTTAATAATGCCGGTAAATCGGCTTCGTAAACATTTACCCTTGCTAAAGATCCCATCGTAGCCTGTACGGTTTTGGGGTTGAATACTTCTACGCAATCGGCAGAACAGATGATGTTTTTAATGCCAAACCAATCTGCAGTTCTAATTATAGTGCCCATATTTCCCGGATCCTGAACACCATCTAATACTAAAGTGAACTGATTTTTTAAAGTTTTGAGGTCTAATGTGATGTTTTTGGGGATGTGGACCAATGCTAAAAAGCCTTGTGGCGTTTGAAGCGTACTAATCTTGTCTAATTCAGCGTTCTTTACTTCAAATAAGTTTATATTTGCAGGCAATTTGGGTAACAAATTGTATTGTTCGCTGTTGTAAAATAGGGTATGGATCTGGAAGCTTGACTGAATAAACTCTTTTATGGATTTTATACCTTCAACAATAAATAAACCATGTTCTTTACGGTATTTTTTTTGATGTAACGACTTTATAAAACTAATCTGTGATTTTGAAAGCATACCAAAACTCAATAAATATTAAACTGAAAAGCACTGCAATATTACTATTTATTATTGTCTTAATTCAGGCCTGTTCATCAACTAAATACATTGCCGACTATCAATCGATAGTGAAAAAGGTAACTATTGACAGCGTAGATGCGAAATTTGAAGAGCAGGCTTACAATTACGTTCAGAAAGATCTTAGGCCGGCTTCAAAACTGAGTATTAATGTACCCTTGTACAATTTTTTCAATACCAAAGATGGCCGGTACAAAACCAGTGATATTAAACCTTTTGGCACACCGCCTGCCATTCTGGACAGTACTTTGGTCGAAATTTCGAGAACCCAGATACAGAAGTTTTTAAAGAGTAAAGGTTACCGCCAGGCTGAAGTTACCGCTGCGATAAAAGTGGCTGATAAAAAGGCAGAAGTTATTTTTAGCGCTAAACCGGGACCAGCTTATTTTATAGATAAACTAAGCGATTCCATTGCGAATGGAAGTATTAAAAGCCTTTACGAATCGAATAAGGCGAATATCACACATTTGCACAAAGGCATGCAATATGATGAGGACTCGCTAACTTATGAGCGCGAACAGATTTACCGGATCATGAAAGAGAATGGTTATTTCTATTTTTTAAGACCTTATGTAAATTTTGATGTTTATGGTGCAGAAGCGAGCTCTAAAACCAATAAAATTGATTTGAACTTGAATGTGACCGACCCGGCTGAAGGGCCGCATAAACAGTTTAATATTGGATACACGCATATGATTATTGCGCCAAACCCAGATGGTTTTCCAGATTCGGTGCGCTATAAATTGAGCAAGGATACCGTAAACGGGATCATCTTTACCGATTTCTCTAAGCGGTACAGGCGTAATCCTATCGTGCGGTACGACTTTTTGAAGCAAGGTGAGCTTTATGATATCCGCAACGAGAACCTTACTTACGATCGTTTATACGAGCTGAATATTTTTAAAAATGTGAAGATTGATTATTTTAGAAGAGACAGCACTTCAAATAAGGTAAATGCGGTAATTCAGCTGATCCCACAAAAAGTAATGAGTAACCGTGTGGAGGGCGAGGTACCATTTAATGGTGGTACGGTAGGATTTAACATCAGTAATACCTATACCAATAACAACCTCTTTCGGGGAGCCGAACGGTTCGAGCTGCAGGTTAAAGGTGGTTTGCAATCGCGGATTGGTAATGGAGCCAAAGTTTTTAGCGACATCTATCAGCGGGATTTTTCGATCAGCGCCAGTATTACCGTGCCGAGGTTGATGATCCCTTTTTATAATCCGGTTTTGGGTGGTAACGGAATGCCGCACACTACGTTTTCGAGCAGTTACATATATGCCTTACAAAAGGATATTTCGGTAAGGAGGATTTTTATTAATTCCATTACATACGATTGGGTGGAAACAAAATCTAAACTCCACTCTTTTACACCTTTAAATTTTGAGTACCGTTTTGGAAATCTGGATCCTGGTTTAGATAAAAATACCATATTAAATAATCTTTATTATTCTACTTTGCTTGGCCGTAAGGATTTAACATTAGGCATGAAGTATACCTATACCTTAAATGCGAATAAGCTGAACGAGTTTAGGTCTTTTGTTTATTTAAGGGCAGGGATGGATATTGCAGGTAATATGTTGCAGGGCATATCTAAGTTAACCGGTGCTAAAAGTGATCCTGCTAATGGTGAACCGGCAAAAATCTTAGGCTTGCCTTTTAACCAATATACCCGTCCGGAAGTAGATATCAGGTGGTACAAACATTTGGGCGGTGAAAGACAGTTTGTTGCACGTTTAAATGCTGGTGTTGCCTATGCTTATGGCAACTCGGTATCTTCAGGAATTCCTTTCGAGAAACAGTTTTTTGCAGGAGGGTCAAGTGGGGTAAGGGCCTGGCAGGCCAGGACAATTGGTCCGGGGAATTATAATAGGGGTATTTTAGCGACTGATACTTTAAGGAGGGCACTTTTTGGCCTCGATCAAATTGGAACGATGCGTATTGAAACCAACTTTGAATACCGTTTTACCCTGGCCAAAAAGTTTTTTGGGGCAACCTTAAAGGGGGCTGCGTTTATTGACGCCGGTAACGTATGGAATTTACGGAAAGGTGAATCTATTGCGTATGAAGTGCCTGAGCGAGATGAACAGACAATATTTAAGTTAAATAAATTTATTCAGCAACTCGCTATCGGTACTGGTTTTGGGTTAAGATATGATGTGCAATATTTTGTATTTAGGTTCGATGTGGGATTGAAACTTAAAGACCCTCAGTTTACAGGTTCGGATCAATGGGTAATCAGTAAGTTGTTCTCTGGGGCAAGAGAATTTAAAGACAATTATAATTCAACCCACATTCCTGATACTTACCGTTTTGTGCAGTACAACTTCGGTATTGGTATGCCCTTTTAATCAATCGAAAAGGCTTAATGTTTTAGGTTTCGTAGCTGGATCTTTAAGTGTGAATTCCTTAAAGGGTTGCCATCTTTTATCCATGTGTTTGTACACCGAGAACGAAGAAACAAGGAACTCACGCTTGAACTTTCTGTCTTTAAATTCGGCTAAAAGCTGTTGAAAAACAGGTGGTTTTATATCCCTGAAAGCCAAAGTTAGATGTGGATTGAATTTTTCTTTTTTCCCGATCAGTTCTAATGGCTGTAATGCTTTTGCAATCTGTTTTTCCAGGTTCATCAGCTCCTCATTCTGCTCCACATCCAGATAAAATGTTTTTTCATGAAATGAATTAAAGTTTCTGAGTACCTGTGTAAATGGAGTACCGAAAGCGGCATCCTCAAGCGCTTTAAAGAATCTTTTTTCAGCCTCATGTGAAGATAACTTAACAGGAGGAAATAGCGTGATATGCGCGGGCCTTTTTAATGATTCGTAGACATTAAATTTTTCTGAAATGTAATTTCTGATCTCATCAATGTCTTCTACTATAGAAACAGGAGGGACCAAACACACTAAAAATAGATTTTCCATGAGGTGAATTTACTAAAAATATTAGTAAAAACAAATTATTATCAGTTGTGCTTGTGTTCGTTTTAAAACCAGCATTGAAATAGATAAACGAGTGTATCGTTTTAATCGTTAAAAACGATTAATTATATACACACTCGTTTGAAACGAGCGTGAGCCTAAAGTTGACAACGTTTTCTCAGACGAGATTCTTCAATCCATCAAAAATACTTTCGAAAAAGGTAGAAAGGTTTAGTCCGTTGCTATGGTTGAAATACACAAATACCAAAAATATAATCACCACAAAAATGATGAGTTTACGGAAGGCAAAAGCGATAATAATGAGTGCAATCGGAATGATAAAAAGCCATAAACTGTTTATCGCATACGGACTTAAATCAGTGTCTTTTTTGTATACATACACCAGTTTGCTGTGTGTGCCTGTATCGTTTTGGTGTTTAATATAAACGAAGGTAGATTTATCTATGGGCAGAGGCAGCACGGCTATACCATCGTTAAACTTTAATATTTGGGTAAATCCGCTTACACTGAAGGTATAGGTGCCATTGATATTCTCGTTGGGATTGTTCAGCGAATCGGCCGCTATAATGGCCAATTTGTTGTTCTTAAGCAGATTCTCTTTTACCAGAAAATTATTAATGGCTGCGGTTTGTGCTGCGCCCAGGAAACCGATTAAACATAGCGATAACAGGAGTAAGATTCGTTTCATTCGATAGAACGTTTATTGTAAATTAAATAACCGATATGCAATAATACGCCATTTCTTTTAACTGCATCATTATATAAATTATAACTTAAACTTACAGGACCTAGCGGGGAGTGATAAACCAGACCTGCAGTGCCTGCATAACGTATTTTTGTAATGGCTTTAGCGTAATCTACATCTTGGAAATTATTCAGCTCGAATTCTTTGTGTGGTAAAAATAAATAACCTTCCAATCTAAAATCAAGATTTTTTTTAACATTATAAATGTTTTTGATGCCGCCTGCTGCATAGGTTGTAGCCCTAAACTTATCCAGAAATAACGATCTGCTATCCTGTAAAGGATAAAAAGCCGGAGCGGTTAAAAGCGTAGCGTAGTAGTTGCTAAATAAAGGCTGGTTAGAGATCACTCCTTCTACGATATAACCCAATGTATATTTTTTGATGTGCAGAAAATAATTTTCCTGTGTGAGTTTGATGCTTCCCCATTGGCGCAAATTACTGCTGCCGGGAATGTTCACAAAACCAGGGGTGTTTCGGAAAATATTACCGGGATTATAATTTTCACGGCCTGTGGTATAGTTGAAGCTTAGCGAAAAGCTTTGGCCTCTGCTGGCATACTGTTTACGGTTTAGCGAATTTTTTTCGAGATTTAAAGAGCCCCTAAAACCATTAAAAATGGTTTGATCGAGCAGATCGCCTACAGCGAAGGTATTATTGGGGCTATAGCGGTCATTATTGTTGATGAATGTGGAATGTAATACGATTTTGGTGTTGTAATTTAAAGGTACACCCATCATGAGGTCAATTTTTCGGTCTGATTGCTCGATGTAAATCGGGCGTGGATTTTCGATGAAAATCTGACTGGTATTGTAAAAATTCCAGTGGTTATAGGTGAGTTCGGCAGCTAAAAATAGTGGTAATTTAGTAGGATAATCTACGCGGCCATTTACCTGTACCGACTCATAAAAACGGCCTGAATAAAAACTGGTTCCAAAAGTGTAAGATTTTCTGTCGAGGTAATTGTATTGGGCACCCAGAAAAACATTACTAATGGGCCTTGTAGAGATATTTCCACCAAGTTCTAACTTGAAGCTTTTTTTCGGTTGGGCTACCACTTCGAAGGTATAACTATCGGTTGCGGCCTGATAGGAAATTTTAGGATAAACGGTTTCGAATGTCTGATCGGCAACCAGTTTGTAATAACCACGCCTGATATCCTGAAGGTCGAATGTACTCTTGTCGCTTTTAAAAAGCCTTTCTACATATTTCTTTTGCTGATTGTTTACGCCTGATACAATGATGTTGCTAAATTTCAGATCTGGTTTTCTTGCATTAAATTTTTCTCTTCTTTTAGCCAATTCTTCGTCGCTTACCCTTTTACTGATCAGGGCCTTGATCCTTGGCATATCGGCCATCGTAGCATCGTAACCTGTTTTAATCAGGTCTTCTACCGGAGCAAAATTGGTAACGCTGTAGCCAGCCAGATTGGGTTGGATGTACACGCCATTTTTGCCGATCATGGTAGAATCCGATTTGGAAAGAAACATATATACCAAAAAACGGTTCATTAAACGGTCGTCGATATTTTTTGGGTACTCATTATAAGTTTTTGACGAAACATTGGCACCAATTACATAATCGGGCTTAAAATCTCTTTCCATTACATCAGCAGGGAAATTGTTGTACAAACCGCCATCGAACACATATTTGCCATCCAGTTTAATTGGGCGATAAATAATCGGAACGGTCATAGTTGCCCTTACGGCTTCAGCCAAACTCCCTTTACTTACCGTTATACTTTTTTGCGAAAGCACATCGGCCACCATACAGCGGAAGGGTACAAAAAGGTTATCAAAATTATCTTTGGAAACAGCCGATGCCTGCGAGAAAAGTTCGAGAAAGGCGAAGTTTAAGGGGATATCATTGATCAGGTTAGAACGGAAACTAAAATGAAAACCCGTATCAATAGCCACTTTTGCGGTAAGCATGGAGGCATTTGGTGCATTTTTCTGGAAATAGTAGGTATAATCACTGGTGTAACGGCCGTTTACCCAGTTTTGAAAATCGCTGCTTAAAGCTATTTTTTCTATCTGCGCGGGACTATAACCGGCGGCATACATGGCACCCACAATACCACCCATGGATGTTCCGGTAATGTAATCGATCGGGATGTGGTTTTCTTCCAGGGCCTTTAAAGTACCGATATGGGCCAATCCTTTGGCGCCACCACCGCTAAAAACAAGGCCCACCTTTTGTGCCTGCAATTGGTTACAGCACAGAACGAAGAGGATCAGCAAAAATCTTTTAAAAGTTACCACCCCTAAAAATAGGTGTTTTCTTTTAAAATTAGTTCAAAATGAAAATGTTGTAGGTTAAAATTGTTGCAAAACTTACCCAAAGAAAGTAGGGGATGAATATATAACCTGCCCATTTATTTATTTTATAGAACATCAGTCCATTTATCACAATAAAAATGAGCAATAAAATGATTTCAGCCAGGGCGAAACCAACCTCACGGCGGTAGAAGAAAATAAACGACCAGCCTAAATTCAGGATCAACTGGATGAGGTAAATGGCAACTGTACGCGGGAAATGAACAATTTTATCGCGCCTTATCCACACGAGGTAGGCCGTAATCCCGATAAGTAGATATAATGTTGTCCAAACGGGCTGGAAAAGTGAATTTGGAGGATTAAATGAGGGTTTATTTAATGTGGGATACCAGGTTTTAACCGATTGAAAGGTTGCCCATCCGCCTAATGCCCCAACACCAAGCGTAATCGCTATATTAATTATAAAAGCTACCGGTTTAAATTTCATGCTGCAAATTTGAGTTTAAACAATGGTAAAACCTAAATGTTTTGTCATCGGCCAATACCGGGAACAACAGCTAAACTCTCATTGTCGTCATTGCCAACGCTTTGTACGGCAAATAAATAATTGTCTTTGCTATACGGTAACCTCAGTTCGGTTGCAGAGGTGAAAAATTTCTTCTCCCAAACCGCACTACTGGTTTCTCGCATCAAAACATAATAGCCTTTTACGGTACCATTAGCAGGGGCTTTCCAATATAAGTAAGTAGAATTAGTCAGGTTTTTTACATCCACTTTAACCTCGGTTGGTGATGAAGGTGCTTTTGCCAGGTTGGCCAATACCGCAATGTTTACACCTGTGTTTTTACGGAGGTATTCGAAATCCATAAATTCTTGCAGATCGCCGTATCTCACGCCTTTCCCGGTTCTAAGATCCTGGTGCTGGTGATCGAAATTTTCGTTCATTTCGGTAATACGAACGGCTGTAAAACCATTTTCTACAAAGGGCGTATGGTCGCCCCCGCGAAGAAACCTATCATTTCTGTAAATTAATTTAACTTCTAACTGGTCTACATAACGTTCGCCGATTTCTTTGACGTATCTGGCCAGTTGACGGCTTTTGCCATCATTTTCTAAACCAAACTGACGGATGTTTTTTGCATTTTTATCCAATTCGAAGCTGGGTAAACCTTCGCTGAATACACGCAGCCTGGTATTGTCTATAATTTGTGTTTCACTGCTGTTGTTGCTGCCGATCATATCATTGTTCAACATGGCATCAATATTCCAGTTTTCTTTTTTTGCCTTTGCCGCCATAAAACCCGAACCCAGTAAGGATTGTTCTTCGCCACTCACAGCTACAAAAACTATAGTCGCCGCAAATTTATACTGGCTCATAATTCTTGCTGCTTCAATTACGCCCGCTACGCCACTACCATCGTCGTTAGCACCAGGTGCGTCGCTGGTTCTGTTCATTACGTCGGTAACGCGGCTATCGAGGTGACCGCTCACTACATAAACACGTTTATCGTTAACATCAGTGCCTTTTAATATGGCCACGGCGTTGCCCAAAAGCGTAGATTGATCTACTCTTTTGCCATCTGGTTTAAATGTTGTGGTATCCAGAAAAGCGGTAAGCCTGCCATCTCCCTGTTTGGCAAATTGGTTAAATTTGCTCACTACCCAATTTCTCGCTGCCCCAATTCCTTTTGTTTTGCTTTTAATATCACTTAAGGTATTTCTTGTGCCGAAAGCAACCATTTTTGTAATGTACGATTTCAATGAATCCTGATTTACAGACTTCACCATTTTATCGATATCTGTATTGCGGTTAACAAGAGTTTGTGCCTGAATAGTTAAACTTATTGAAGTAATAACCAGGAGGCTGTAGAATTTTTTCATCAAAAATTATTTAGAAAGCGAATATATTGAATGAAATGTCGAAAAGATAGCCGTCGGATTCGGTTTTCTGTAACATTTTGGGCATAAAAAAGCCCTTCGAAATTAATCAAAGGGCCCAGTTGTTTGGTTTGATCATTACTTTGCTACATTTAAAGCAATTTCTTGGGTTTTGCTCCAGTTACCAAAAGCTTTTTTAGCTGATGATTTGGCTGAACTTAATTCTACATCTCCAGCGATGGTTAAAAAAGTTTTTTCAGGAGAGATCTGGCTATAAAAACTTTTAATATCTTCCAGGATTAAGGCGTTAATCGATTTTTCGTTCACCGTTTGATCGTAATCATAATCCTGCAATTTTAAGCTGGTCAGCAGTTTCGCTTTAGCTGTATTGAACGTATTTTGATCTATGGTTGCATTTTGGACCAGGGAAGCCATTGCTGTTAAATCTTTATCCAGATCAGCACTTGCGGTAGCCAATTTTCCGCTATTGTCGTTAAAACTGATGTTAGCATTTTTACCAACATTTTCATTTAGCACAGCATTCAATAATTCAACTACCCCATCTTTTTTATTGTTGAAGGCTTTTGCATCCAATGTAAAGCTCGAATAGGCTTTTGGTGACTGGTCATTTTCTGAGATAATGATGTTCATGCCATTTTTAAGTTTATAGCCAACAGGCTCTTTAAAAGTTTGTGCCTTCGCTGTGTAAACCGATAGGATGCTTAGTGCTGAAAGTGCAAGTGCTTTGATGTTGTTCATTTTATTCTCTTGTTTTTTTATGGTGATGATTTCTGTTTAATATTTGATTAAATTAGCATTAATCTACTTATTTGAATGATATCCAGGCGATAGAAAGGCAAAAATCCTAGACGGACGGGCGTATATACGTGATGAAAATGGAATTGGTTTTTTACAAATATATATTTTATTCATTTTGTTCATTATTTTTTTTGATAAAATATTGATGCCGTTATGCTTAGTTTTATTTACTACCCTAATCCCTAAATTGATGAATTGTTTAATTGTGGATGACCATGTGATTGCCAGAAGCACGGTGAGCCATCTTTTGCAGATTGATCCGTCACTAAAATTAATTGCCGAATGTGAGAGTGCTGCAGAAGCTTATCAAAACTTAGCCATTCATAAGATAGATTTATTGCTCTTGGATATTGAAATGCCCGGGATATCAGGAATAGAACTGGTTAAGGGTTTAAGCGAAAAACGACCGCTTATTATATTCATCAGTTCGAAAAAGGATTATGCCGTAACTGCATTTGATTTAAATGTTGTCGATTTCATTACCAAGCCAATAACGCCCGACCGGTTTTTAAAAGCAATTAATAAGGCGAAAGAAATCTATAGCTTAAGTAGTTTGGTTTTAGGTAACCATCAGGATGATTTTGTTTTTATCAGAGATTCGGGGGTAATTAGACGCATCAAGCTGGATGAGATTAATTATCTGGAGGCAAAAGGCGATTATGTAAAGATTTATTCGGATGAAAAAATATATTCCATTCACTCTTCCTTAAAATCTATTGAGGATAAACTGCCGGGCAATATTTTCATTCGTGTGCACCGGTCGTTCATTGTCAATGTTGGTAAAATAGATACCGTTGAAGGCAATACCTTAATTATACATCAAAATTTTGTGCCGGTATCTGATGCCTATAAAGCGGTTTTGAATAAAAGAATGCAGATATTGTAATGGTTTATGGAGGCTAATAATAGAGATGTTCAAATGGGAAGAACAGCGATTGATGTATTAATCGTTGATGATAATCCTGTAGATCAAAAACTGTTATCGGCTTACCTAAAGGCCTATGATGTAAGCTTTGATATAGCCGAAAATGCTGGCGCAGCCTTCAAAAAACTTCATGATTTTACATTTAAGCTGATATTGGTTGATGTAAACAGTACTGAAATGGACGGATATCAATTGGTGGAAACCATCAGAGGGGATTTGGATATTCCGATTGTTGCCATTATCGGGGATGATGTGGAAGAAGTGAAAGCAAAATGTTTTGCTATAAGGATGAATGGCTGTTTTACCAAACCCATCTCCAAAATTGAACTTGTTGGTGTGCTCACGCAATTTGATGTACTGACTGTAAATACTTCCCGAAATACTGGTGTTGAGAGGTTTAAAGTTATTGATTTAAGCTATCTGAAAGAAGTGAGCATGGGCGACACGGACTATGAACGTGAAGTAACCAGTAAGTTTATTGAAGTGATTTCTGCCGAGTTGATGCTGTTAACGGATTGTTTGGATAATGAAAGATTTGATGAATTGAAAAATGTAACGCATAAAATGCGTTCTACCATTTACATTATGGGTTTAGGGGCAAAACTAAGTGCCCACCTACAAGCTATTGAAGATGACGATTTATCGAAAGCGCAATTGGCGCATCGGATTGAGCTGATTAAAATCATCTGCACAAAGGCTAAAGAAGAGGCTCAGGAGTTTCTGGAAGAGTAATGTTGTCGTCTGATTTAGCTGCATTTAAGATGCATACAGATGATCAGATGCTGATTTTAAACTTATTTCCTCAATAAAATCTTTTATCTCCCTAATTGTTTCTTCTGGCTCGCTAATATGTGGAAAATGGCCTGTAGCTTTCATCACTACCAGGAAATTTTCGGGCGTGTTTTTATGGATAAATTCACCTGCCGATAATGGTGCTATGATATCGTTCGAACTTTGTAGGGTAAGACTTGGCACTTCAAGATTATTTAATTTATCCCTGTAATCAGCTTTAAAGGTGGCCATTGCAAAGGCAAGCGCAACACTTGGATTTGTTGCCTCAAAACATTCCTGTAAAAAATCTGATAGCTCTGGCCTTGAGGGATTATCCATAACCACAGGTGCCAGTTGCTTGCTCCAGCCTACATAATCTTCGGCAATGTGCTCAAATATAGTTTCAATATCATTTGCATTAAATCCGCCAATATAATCGCCATCATTTAAATATCTTGGCGATGGTCCAATAAAGATCAGTTTTTTAAATGCTTCTGGAATTTGTAGTGCGGCAATCATGCCGATCATACTGCTTACCGAGTGGCCAACAAATATGATACTAGTTAACTCGAGCGCTTCTATAATATCGATTACATCACAGGCGTAACCCTCTAATGTGGCGTATTTTTGCTTATCGTATTGATTTATGTCTGAGTCGCCTGAACCCACATAATCGAATAAGATTACTTTATAATCCTTCAAAAAAGCATCGGTAATAAATTTCCAGGAGCTTTGCGCACAGCCAAAGCCATGGGCAAACATGATTACCTGGCTGCCTTCGCCTAGGACTTTTACATTATTTCTGGTGAGTATAGGATGCAAGCTGATTGATTTTTAGTGAATATCAAGTTAAGCAATGTTATTATATTTTTTTTAATAAAATAAATAATGAATAAAAAGCGCTGCGTTTTTAAATGAACAAGTTATATTTTGTTCATAATCATTATCTTGCCATTAATCTGCTAACCAATAAAAATCATTATTTCCCTATGAAAATTGCTGTTTCCTTGTTGTTAATCATCTGTTGCTCCTTTTTAAATGCACAAAGTCAGGTTAATTTAAAATCTTTTAAGCAAAACGGAACCCTGGTTTCTACCCATCAAAAGGAGCTGATGCTCACCTGGCCAGTGGGTAAAAATACATTTGGTAAAATGGTTTTAGACCTCGATCAAAGCAAGCCGTTATTTAAAAGTTTGCTGATGGGTAAAAAAGGCGCTTTTAAAGAAGTGGCTGCCAATCTGGATCCTGCATTTGTTTTGCGTGTTGGGAAACGTACCTTAAGCCCTTCGAGCGGTGGATGGGATGTGTTTTTCGATCGAGTGCCCACAAGACCCTATACCACGAATGCGGTAAAATTCGAAAAAGGAAAGGCTAGTGTTTCTACACATGGCGCACAAACCATTGTGAAAATAGCGGGCATACAGAGTGAACCTTTTAAGGGCGATTTAGAGATTACTTTATACAATGGAAGCCCATTATTTAATGTGGCCGCAGTAGTATCAACCGAAAGAGATTCGACCGCCATTTTGTACGATGCCGGGTTAACAAGTAAAAAGGAGATTTGGGCAAATGTAGTTTGGAGCGACGTTAAAGGAAATCTTCAGCGTGAAAAGGGAGTTAAAACAGATCAAAGTAAAAACCTCGAGGTAAAATACCGTACCGTTATTGGTGAGAATCCTGGTGGCACTTTGGCGCTTTTCCCGGCACCACACCAGTATTTTTATTCTTTGGATGAAGCTTTTAACCTTAAATTTACGTGGAAAGGCAGCAATTATTTGAATTTAATTCCTGATTTTGGAATTGGCATCCGTCAGGATCCTTTAGGCGATAAACGTTATGTTCCCTGGTTTAATGCACCACCAAATACCAAACAGCGGCTTAATTTTTTCTGCTTATTGAGTACTGGCAAAGCAGATGTTGCTTTAACGGAAGTGAAAAAGTTTACACATAACGATACGTATGTTCCGTTGGCGGGTTACAAAACCATGGCCAGTCATTTTCACAATGAATTTATTTCAGATGTGGTGTTGAGTGGAAAACCTGTTCCGGAGAAACCTGAGTTTGTGGAGGTACTAAAGAAAACAGGTTTGAATATTGTGAAGCTGGCTGAGTTTCATGGACCTGGTCATCCAAAAGGACCGGATTCGACACGGTTAAAAGAATTAGATGCGCTTTTTAAACAAACCAAAAGATTATCAGATCCTGAATTTCTGCTGTTACCGGGAGAAGAGGCCAATAATTTTTATGGCGGGCATTGGCTGGCATTTTTTCCTAAACCGATTTACTGGATCATGTCGAGAAAAAGTGATCAGCCTTTCGAAAGCAATGAGCCTAAATATGGCAAGGTTTACCGTGTAAATGATAAGGCAGAAATGCTCAAATTATTGGAACAGGAACATGGTTTAGCGTGGACGGCACATGCCAGAACAAAAGCCTCAACAGGTTATCCGGATAAATATAAAGAAGAAGATTTTTTTAAATCTGAAACCTTTATGGGCGCTGCATGGAAAGCCATTCCCGGCGATCTGTCGTTACCCACTTTAAGTAAAAGGGTATTAAACCTGATGGACGATATGGCCAATTGGGGTTTAAAAAAACATATTATTTCGGAAGCAGATATCTTTACCATTACCGAGCAGAATGAAATGTATGCGCATTTAAATGTAAATTATTTACAATTGGATAAGGTACCGGATTATGCTGATGGCTGGCAACCTGTTTTGGATGTCATGCGGAAAGGTAAATTTTTTGTTTCCACAGGTGAAGTATTGATTCCAACCTTTAATATTAACGGAAAGGGTGCGGGTGAGACATTAAAGATGGGTAATAGTGGTAAAGTTGTGGTCAATATGCAACTCGACTGGACATTTCCTTTAAGTTTTGTCGAAATTGTATCGGGTGATGGTGTAAAGGTTTACCGCGATCGCATTAATTTAAACACGACTGAGGCTTTTGGCAAAAAGACATTCAGTTGGCCTGTAAATTTAAAAGGTAGGAAGTGGGTTAGGGTAGAGGCATGGGATATTGCCACCAATGGTGCTTTTACACAGATGATTTGGTTGGAATAGTTTACCGTCGTTCTGAGCGCTAAGAAGAATCCCTGGTCGATGAAACACAGAAATTTTATTCATTGTGTCATCCTGAGCGTAGTCGAAGGATCTTTACAATGCAATTTTATCAGCAATATCTTTTTACCAAGTGAAGTTTATTGATTTTTTTGGAGCGCATTGCCTGTAAAGTATAGGCTGGGTTCCGTCCTGCTGTACGTTGCTCCCGAAGAAACCTGTGAAACAAGCAAGCACAAAATAAAAAGTAAAAACTAGTGCTTAAATCGGGATCCACTTCCATCAGGGCTATTTAACGAAGGCTTGTTTAGGATATTAACCACAGATGAAAAGGATGCACACAGATAAAAACTATGTTTCTTGGTTTCTTAGGTAAAAAGTAGCTATAGTTTTCTAGTATTTAAAGGGCCACAAAGCAGAGCGATGGAGTTATTATATCTTTTGAATGGTAATTTTTTATTGGGCAGATTCTTCACTGCGTTCAGAATGACAACTGTTTTTAACATGATATTACGTTACAGCATCATATTTAAACTTCCTGATTGCGAGATAAAAAAAAGTAATCGAATACAAACCGGCCAATAATCCTGCACAAACCGCTGAAGGGGTAATGCCGAAATCGTGGTTTTTAGGGAAAGAAAAATGCAATACCAGCATCATGGTAAATACAATGGCAATGCTGTACAAACCATTCAATCCTGCTTTTTTAAGGATAAAAGGATAGCCGGTAATTTTTTCGTCTATCTTATAATTAATGGCATCTGAATGTTGCAGTTCTTTTATTTTTTTCAAAATATCAAGGGTAATCATGAACGGTAACAATAACGACATCGGGAGTAAAAACCTGGCCAGATTTTGCTCGCCGCTAAATAAATGTACCGAATTTTGGGCTTTAAAAGCAAAATAAGGCACAATAGTATTTAGTATTGTGTTCGGTATAAGGTGTATCAGCAGGTTTTTGCGCACAAACTTTCGCCAGTTCGAAATCTTAGTCTGATCATCGTATTCTATAGCATCAGGCATTGGCCAATTCGTTTAAATTTTCCTTAATCAGTTCCATCACGCTGTCTTTTATCTGCCAGGCTTCAAATTCCCTAAGGAACGATTCGTTCGACATAAAAGAGAAATCCAGTTGCCCGTTAAAAGTGCTGCACACCAATGTATTGGCATTTTTCCATGGGAAAGCAACCGTTGGGCTATATATTGTTTCCAATGCAAAAGTTTTATAGTCTTTAGGGATATTTAAAAGCCCCATATTGCTGAGTGTAATATCATGCGTACCTTTGGTTGTTTTTAAATATCCAATCATTTTATTGACCGATGAATGGAAATATTCGCTCATGCTCAACAGATCATAAACTTTCATTTCATCTATTTTTGCTTCCAGATCGGTTTTTAATTTTCTGGTTTTTGTCCAGAAATTGCTTTCGGCCTGATCGAGTTTTAACTCTGCAATTGGTGCAAAAGCAAACATGGTATCTTGTTTAATGGCTTCAACAAAACGCCTGATATCGACCGGACAGATTACCTTGCCATGTGCTTTAACACCTTGTACCTGTTTAAAAGCTTCCATAAAGGCTACACAGATTGCGGCATGAACAGTGGTGTTTTCTTCCTTACACTTTACCAATAGCTTTTTGGTATCCTCAGCACTCATTTTCCAATGTACAGCGTAATTGCTCCGGTCTACATTATTATTGGAAGTAGATTTGAAAAAGAAAAACAGACGGCCAAGGGTGGCAAAAATTTTTCCTTTAAAATGCCCTGCTTTGGTGATGGCAAAATCTTCTGGCAAGAGATCGCGAACGGAAAGAAATGAGGGGTAGGGAGCAAGTCCTTCTTCTGGATTGTCCATCAAAGTCATCAGTTCGCGCATCAGATTTAATATCGTGGTGCCATCGCAGATACAGTGTGGCAAAACAAGCAGAAAATCTGATTCGGTTTCGCCATTTAGCCAGACCAATCTTGCGAGCGGTTCGTTCGGATTATCAAAAAGTTTATACCACTCTGTTTTTGATTGTGTTAACCAATCGTTATCTGTTAAACGATCGGTAATCCGTACGGGTATTTTACCGATGTTTTCGTTCCGTACGAAATACGGTGTTTTGCCTGTAGCATCGATATTCATCTGCAACAGTGGGTGTTTCTGCTGGATTTTAAGTAATGCTTTGTGCAGGTTGTCTTCATTAATTTTGCCTGAAATTTTGGCGCCGAAAACACAGTTTAGTGGTGTTTTAGCATCCACATGCATGATCCTTTCTCCTAAAATTAATCTTCTTTTCATGCGGTTGTGCTTAAAATTTCGAGGGGCTGCTCTACCTGAGCTTTAAGAATATCGATTACCCTTTCTTATTATGGCCTCTGCTTCTACAAAAGGCACATAACCTTCGCTGGCTACAAAAGTAAAATCCATTTGGTTGCGATAGGTAGAGGCGATCATCGTGGTGGTATTGCCCAACGGGCCCATTACCGAAGGACTGAATATGGTTTCAACTTGAAAGTTTTGATACTGGTAAGGAATATCGATTTTACCCAGGTTGGAAAACATACAGTCGTTGCTCGATTTTCCATATTTTAAAAAGTTGGTGAAGTTTTTAAGTGCCGGATGGCAGGCTTCCATCATCATCATTAAGCTATAGGGGTTGAGTTTCGAAGATTTATCGTTCACATATTTTTGCAAGGCTTTAGCGTTCTCTAAAAAGTCTTTTTCCGGCAATAAGGAAAGCACAATCATTAATCCGAAGGCAAAAATGTGGTCTTTTTTAATGATCGGATTGAAGTTTCGGATGTCGACAGGAAGTGATATTTTATTAAATGCTTTTTCTTTTCTTACCTCTTTAAAAGCAGTTAAAACAGCGGCACTTAATAGTGTATTTACGGTAAACTGGTTGGCTTTACAGAACTGGATGATCTGTTTGGTAAAGTCCTGACCGAGTTTCCAGTTGATCATAAAATCATTTTTGCGCTCTACCGCTACTTTTTTAATTGGGATGATCCAAAGTGCAAGCGTAGCAATTTTACCGATGAGTCCGTTTTTAGTCCGGTTGCGGTAACTGTTCAATACTTTTTCAGGAATTACATCTTCCACGCCCATAATCGGAATTTCCCGGCCGATATCGGTATCAGGCTCATCCAGAAGCTGAAGCAGTTCGGTTAAAATGGAAAGTGCTGCAGTGCCATCGCAAAGGCAATGGTGGTAAACCATCAGAAATTCAGATACTTCTTTTCCTTTAATCCATACCATGCGGCATAGTGGCGCGTTTGTGGCATCAAAAACAGTTTTCCACTCGGAAATAGATTCCTGTGCCCAATGGTTGTCATCAACGCGGTTTACCATACGAACAGGTATTTTAAAATCTTCGGTGAGGTTGGTTACAAACCAAGGCCTTTTATCTTCGTCGATACGAATTGCTGCGGTTAACCAGGGGTGCTTTTTCTGGATCCTGAATAAGGCAAACCTTAAATCATCTTCTTTAATCTCTCCCTTGATTTTGAAAGGTATAACAATGTTAAAAGGGCTTTTCCCGTCCCCGTATAAACATTCTTTCGCCAAATAGCAGTTTTCTTTTCATTTATTAATATTATATGTGGTTCGTCATCTCGACTGAAGCGCAGCGAAATGGAGAGATCTATGCGCGATAGATTTCTCGACTGCGTTGCACTCCGCTCGAAATGACGACCTATGGTAAAAAGCCTCCTCGCAATGATGACAACTCTTAAAGTTATTTTTATGCGCTCAATATCCTGTCCCGAAGCTT
>NZ_JAVTSN010000061.1:0-39393 GCF_032678585.1 Pedobacter psychrodurus
AGGATTTTGTTCTAAAAGTGCATCCTTATTCAATTGAATTTCTGTTAATGGAATAGGTAGCAGTAAGTTTTTAGAAGTTAAGCCTTTTAATGGTTTTGCAGCATCGTTACTGTTTAAATTAATGGCACGATCAACCAATGTACCTGTACGCATTAAAGTCATTCTCCTGTTTTCTTCACCGATCAATTCACGGGCACGTTCATCTAATATAAAGTTGAGGTTGATATCAGCAGGTTGTACCTGTCCACGGGTTGGATAATCGGCAAATGCCCTTTTTCTAAGCTCATTTATGGATGTTGCTGCATCACTCAGTTTCCCTTGTTTAAACTGTGCTTCTGCAAGCAATAAATAAGTTTCGCCCAGGCGCATCAGGATAAAATCTTTGATCATGGCAAAGCCAAAGGTATCGTTGGGATCGAACTGATTCCATTTGGTAATGGAAGGATTGATCTTAAACAAAGTATCAGGTCCGGTATATGGAATAATCTGTCCAAATTTGGCATTTGCAGGGTCGTTATAATAAAACCTTCGTTTTACATTGTATTGAGAGTTACGGATATCGCCCGGCTTGTATAAGCTGTACAAAAACCAATTGCTCAATCGCAGTCTTGATAATCCGCGACCGCCTAAAGAATCGGCCAAGACCATCCCCTGAATGGCGTAATATCCGGTACCCCAAACTCTTCTTTGCTGAGGGTTATTGGTAATACCCCCTACAACGCTTGATGGGTTTTCTTGTTCTAGTGTCCAGATTACTTCCCTATTGTTTTGAGAACGGCGTTGATTGCCATACACAAAGAGATCTGAATAATAATCACCTGGAAGACTCGCCTTAATGCCAAACCTGGCTTTGTTTAAGCTAAACTTACCACTGTTGATAATCCCCAAAGCCTGTTGTTCTGCCAGGTCATTTTTACCTGTCCGTAAGTACACTTCAGCCAACAGCTGCATGGCCATAAATTTATTTGCCCTGCCGTACATTTTGCCTTTTGTATTCGATTTAACCGCTTCGATATCGGGTAAATTCGCCACGGCAAAAAGAAGATCGCTTACGATGAAATCGTTCACTTCGGTAAGGGGTGCACGGACAAAGTCGGTTTTAGGACCAGTAAGTGCGTTTTTGATTAAAGGAACCCTACCGTAAAGTGTAGCCAGGGTGTTATAAGCAAAAGCCCTGAAAAATTTCGCTTCAGCATCGATAGTAGCTTTTCCCTTTGCGCTGATCGCGCTTACTGCAGGATTTTCTATGCCATCTATAATTACATTCGAAAGGTTAATCAGGATATAATTCCTGTTCCACATATAAGCTGCTGCTCCATCTGTAGCGGTTAATTGTGTATAATCATAATAAGGAACTTCAACGCCCTGCTGGTTTGTTGTTGCATTGGCCACATCGGTACCTACTTGCCAAACACTTGGCCAGCCCTGCTGATCGGCGTATGAATAAATGGTACTTACATGGTTATAAAGACCTATCAATGAGGCTTCAAAACCCAGCGAATCATTTAAGGTAATCGGAGTATAACTCGAATAAGGTTTTTCATCCAAGAAAGCTTTCTTGCAGGAAGAATAAAACATCAACGCAACTGCAAGAAAAGAAAACAGTATATATTTTAAATTTTTCATGATCTTTTTTTTAGAGATAATTATTTTAAAGAAATATTTGCTCCAAACACAAAAGAGCGTGTTAAAGGATAATTATTGGCCCATTCACCCGATCCGCGGGGAGCGTAATCATTTTCAGGATCCCATCCTATCCAATCGGTAAAGGTGTACAGGTTTCTGCCACTGGCATAAAGCGTTAAACTGCCCAGGTGTAATTTTTCCATAATTTTTGGAGAGAAAACATAACTTACGGTTACATCTTTTATGCGGGTATAACTTGCATCTGATGCATATCCGTACCCTCTCGTATTGTTGTAAGATAATGCCGGCCGTGTTGTACTTGGGTTACTTGCCGTCCAATAACCAATTTCTGCAGGTGTATTTCTTCTACCCGTTTCATCACCGTAATTTAAATCGTTATTGTTTCTGGTAATGCCCTGTGCAGTTTGGATAAACACACTCAGATTCCAGTTTTTATAGTGAAAGGTATTGGTTAAGCCACCGGTCCATTTTGGAGCGCGCTGACCGATAATTTCGCGGTCTTTATCTGCAGTAATTACACCATCGCCGTTAAGATCAGCAAATTTTAAATCACCAGCTTTGGCTCCGGGATCTTGTTTTGAGGCATCTTCTCCGGTTTGCCAAATACCTGTCATTCTGTAATCGTAAACTACATTGATCGGCTGACCGATAAACCATCTATTGCCTAAGTCATCTTTCCCATCGCCATACAGATCAACGATCTTATTTTTGTTCGCACTAAAATTGGCAGAAGTTTCCCATCTGAAATCTCCTTTGGCAATGTTTTTAGTGTTAATGGTAAACTCAATACCTTTATTTTCTACTTTACCAAGATTATCCAGGATTTTCGAATAACCTGTAATAATTGGCAAACTTCTGTTTAACAATAAATCTCTGGTTTTACCACTATACACATCCACTGTACCATTAACACGATCGCCAAATAAGGAGAAATCGACGCCTAAGTTGGCTGTTGTTGTACTTTCCCAGTGCAGGTTGGCGTTTCCTAAATTACTTGGAGCAACGCCGATTGTGCTTAAACCATTAAAAGGCGAACGTAATGCACCTTCTGTAGTAATGGTTTGATAAACACTAACGGCCTCGTTACCTGTTTTACCGTAAGAACCTCTTAACTTCAGGTTGTTTACGAATGAAACATTTTTCATGAAGTTTTCTTTATTAATGTTCCATCCTGCTGCTACAGAAGGAAAAATTCCATATTTGGTTGTATTGGCACCAAATACAGAAGAACCATCCCGCCGTGCGGTTGCGGTAAATAAATAACGGCTATCGTAAGAATAGTTAACCCTCACCATTTGCGAATTTAAGCGATATTGGTCGGCATACGAATCGCTGGTTTGTGTTGCTCCCGCACTTAATTTATTGTAAGAAAGTTCATCATTCACAAATCCCACAGCACCTGCGGTGGTATTGGTATATTTTCTTTGTTGGGCACTGTATAAACCCGTAAAATCGAAATGGTGCTTTTGAATATCTTTGGTATAGGTTAGCAGATTTTCGATGGTATAGCTATTGGTTTGCGCATAAAAAGTTCTGGCAGTACCCAACATATCATTGGCCTTTCTACCGGTATAACCTGCTGTATTTTCGGGAAAGAAAGTATAACCACCATTTAAACGGTATTTTAATCCTTTTAAAACACCCGAAAACTTAACTTCAGCATAACCGTTTCCGGCAAGGTTGGTACTTCTGCTAATGCGATCAGTTACTAAACCTAATAAAGGATTGGTGTACAACTGTTCAGGATCCATCGGATAAATTTTATATTCCCCCTTATCGTTGTAAACAGGTGCATAAGGACTCATAGCTGTAGCAAAAAGTAAATTTGCCCTTCCCCCGTCGTAATTGTTACCGGTAAAAAACAATGATGTACCTACTGTTAAATAATCGGTAATGTTAACATCCAAATTAGACCTCAAACTTGTCCTGTTGTATTGATAACCTTTTATCGGGCCTTTTTGATCTAAGTAACCTCCGGAGATAAAATATTTAACATCCTGGCTACCTCCTGAAATACTGAGGTTGTGATCTTGCATCACTCCTGTTTGTGTAACTTCTTTTACCCAATCGGTGGTTACGCCCGCATTGTAATTAACGAGTTCGCCAAAGTTCGGAACAGGACTATTTTGAGGCTGATTGATCTGTTTTAAATAATCGGCATATTTTTGAAGATACTCAGCACCCGTTCTTGGTTCTAAAATATGTGCAATGTTTTCTACTCCCGCATAAGCATTATACCTGATGGTGGGTTTACCTGTGTTTCCTCTTTTAGTAGTAACGAGTATTACGCCATTAGAACCATTAGTGCCATAAATAGCTGTTGATGACGCGTCTTTTAAAATCTCTACTGAGGCAATATCATTAGGGTTGATATCGTTCAATGAACCGCCTGTTTTACTCAATGGTACACCATCAACCACCACAAACGGACCTGTACCAGCTGTGATCGAATTTTGACCGCGGATAGATGCTGTTGGCTGGCTGCCAGGAACCGATGAGCCACTGGTAATATTTACCCCGGCTACAGCACCTTGAATAGCTTGTAAAACATTGGTAACCGGAAGTTGCGACAAACGTTCTTTCGGAACAGAGGCCACAGCCCCGGTAATATCAGAACGTTTTTGCGTACCATAACCCACTACCACTACATCTTCTAAGTTTTTGCCCTTATCATCAGCAAGCGTAATCGTGAGTTGGGTTTGGTTACTTATTAATACAGTACTGGTTACATATCCAATAAAAGTAACGACTAAACTTTCTCCCTTTTGGACTGATATTTTAAAATTCCCATTGTTATCGCTGGCTACAACTTGCGTAGTTCCCTTAACACTAATGGAAGCGCCTGGAATGGGATTACCCTGGCTGTCTTTTACTTTTCCTGAAATGGAGATTTGAGCATTTGTTTGCGCAATGGCATCGTTTGATTTACCTAAAGATAAGATTAAAGCAAACAAAAATATTACCGCACACTTAGATGTGACTAGTAGTTTTCTTTTCATTTTTAAGATTATTTGGTTAGTTAATTATTGAATCTTTGATGAAGTTCAATGGTATGTAGAAAAATATCTGCTAAATATTAATCTGATCGGATGTGTAAATTATACATGAATAAGGATGGATTGATTACAACAAAGTAACCACTTAAAAACCCGATGGAGTGAGGGGTAATACGGTAATAAATAGGGGTTAAATTGTTACTATTTGTTAAATTTTGAGCTTTAACCCCTATTTTTCAATTTTTTAAACGTTTAATTGACGTTTAATTTTTTGAGGGTATTTAAGATCGGTTGACCGATCGCCTTTAAAATATGCTGATCAGGTTTGATCAGTTCTAAAACAGTAATATCATTCTTTCCTTTTTTTAACCATTCTTGAGGAACATATAAGGTTTGTTGCGGACCAATTGCCCAATACTTCCCTAAGTTGTGGCCGTTAACCCAAACCACTCCTTTTCCCCAATCGCTCATATCTAAATAGGTATCGGCAGCAGTAGAAATCTGGAAAGAACCTTTCTGTAAAGTCGGTCCGTTTCCTTTCGCCTTTGATGGAGTGGTAATGGCCATGCGATCGCTGCTAAAAGGGAAACCATACATCAGCCAGTTTTTAACTTCTGCGCCTGCAAAAGTTACCTGTTCGGTAATGCCCTTTTTATTTTCCAGCAAATACTTACCAAAGTTTACCCTGCCCATATTTTCAACGAAAATATCAAGCTGTACATCACCAGCAGGAAGATCTAACGTTAAGCTGTTCTGGTTAAGCCTGCGGTCTAAAATGCCAGCTCTTTTCTGGTTGATAAAAACCAACGCATAATCGCGCAGTTGTTTCAGTTGCAGTTCGCCTTTTTTGCCACCTTTTAGAGTAGTACGGTAGAGTACATAACCATAATTCTGTTTAAGGTCTTCGAAGGTTAATGGATTGGTATTTTTGACCGCTTTTGGAAGTGCGTTAAACAAAGCGACCTTACTGTTCAGTTTAAAAGGTGCAATCGCGATACTTGGTTTAGCTGCTGGAATTGGCGGTAAACTTTGTCCTGCAGGTAAATGTTTTTCGATTACACTTCTAAAAGCCTTAAATTTTTCGGTTACATTACCCGCTTCATTTAAGGGCGCGTCATAATCGTAGCTACTCGTTTGAGGTTCGTAGGGCGAAATGTCCTTGTAATTGGCTCCGTTCATAAAATCGCGGGTAGTACCACCATGGAACATATACATATTAATGGATATTCCCGCAGCTAAAACCGAATCTAACTTTTTGGTGTATTGCACCGCCGGAACAGTATGATGCGCTGTTCCCCACCAATCGAACCAGGCAGGATACCATTCGGCAATAAAATAGGGTCCTTTACCATTGTGGTTCTCGTTTACCAGCTGTCTGATTTTTGCCGGATTATCGATTCCATTTACGGCAGGTAATAATCCATCTAAATGTCCGTCCTTTACATCTGCCGCAGGATCGCAGGTATAAAGCAATCCATCAAAACCAGCTTCGATAAACATCTTCCTATTAATATCTAAGTAGTTTTTATCTGCGGCATAAGAACCGTATTCGTTCTCTACTTGTACCATGATGATGTTACCGCCGTGGTTAATCTGCAGAGGCGCCAATTGTTTACCTACCTCCAGAATATATTTTCTGTACTCTTCGAGATATTGTTTTTCTGTACTTCTTACCACAAGCCCTTTTTCGGTCTGTAGCCAGTATGGATAACCACCAAACTCCCATTCGGCACATACATATGGACTTGGTCTTAAAATTACCCAAAGACCTTCCTGTTGTGCGATTTTAACGAACTCAGCGATGTTGTTGTTGCCAGAGAAATCGAATTTTCCCTTCTGTGGCTCGTGCAGGTTCCAGAAAACATAGGTACCGATGGTATTGAGGCCCATGGCCTTTGCCATTTTCATACGGGCCCGCCAGGCTTCTTTTGGCACCCTTGGATAATGCAGTTCTCCAGAGATGATCTGAAAAGGCTTTTCGTCCAATAGAAAATGATCATCTCCTAATTTAAAACTGTGTTTGGCCTGCTGACCAAAAGCGGATAAGGATAAACATATCGCCGCCAGCCATACTAATCTTGTTTTCATTTTTAACTTTTTTTTGAGATGATTGGGATTTTTTAGGCAAAAAGGATCCCATTTGCGCATTTCTGTGCAATCCATCATCTGGGTTTATATAAAATCGGTGTTTTTTCTCTACTTTTTAAACACGCTCAGATCCCATTGATCTAACCAGTTTATCGAAATTTTATCGTCTTCAAATTTGATCGGCAACCATAAATAGCGACCATCAATGGCATTTTTGGGTTCCCATTTATCGGCCATAAAAATGAATTGGCCTTTTTTACCGGGTGCAGGCAATACATGTGTACTCTGACCGCCGTAGGTTAACTGAGCACCATCTCCCTGGCAGGGATTACCCATGTAAGTCCAAGGACCCCAAATAGAAGTTGCTTTAAACCATCTTGCAGGGTTTGGCGCCCAGCCGGTACAGCCTGAGCCAATCATGTAATAAACTCCGTCTTTTTTAAATAAAGCTGGCGCTTCTGTTTGTTGCCCAACGTAAATCCTGATGAATTTCCCGGTATGGCTTAAATAATCTGGTGTAAGCTCTGCCAAATGCAGTGTGAAATTTTCTTCCGAAGAAAATACATGATAGGCCTTGCCGTCGTCATCAACAAAAACGGTCATATCCCTTGCCATTTGGCCACCGGCTAAATCCCGGCAGAAAAAACCATCACTTTTATTTGCTGGCTTTTCGCAGTTCACCTGATCCTGCTCCGGTGTTCCAGAGGTATAAAAAGGCATTTTACCGGCATTTGGGCGATAACTTTTGATAAAAGTATATGGACCTGTAGGACGATCGGCTACCGCAACACCTGATCTTGCTGCTGCATAACCTTTACCCAAAAGCTCCAGGTGAAACCACATGACAAACTTTTTGGTTTTCTTGTTGTAAACCACTTTCGGGCGCTCTAAGATCGACCCCTTCGCAATATCACTTTTCAGGTCTTCAGAAACCGGAAGTGCAATGCCTTCATCTTTCCAGTTGTATAAATCTTTCGATGAATAACAATGTACACCAACCTGGGCGCTATTTCCCTTTTCACCTTCGATTTTATGTTCTCCAAACCAGTAATAAATTCCTTTATGCTCTACAATACCGCCACCATGTGCATTAATGTGAACACCTTTATCATCCTTCCAAATTTTTCCCGGCGTAAAAGAAGTATAAGCCTGCTGTGCGGAAACATACCTATTCAGCAGTAAACTGAAGACGATAAATCCTAATATAAAACTGATTCTATTGTTCATGATTTTAATCAATAATTTTTAACGTTATAAAGACGGTAATTTAACCAACTATTCTTATTTATACAGCGATCTGCATTTTAATTTATTTTAAACTTGCACTATGATCGTTTTCAAAGTTTTCGCCGCTCCAGATCTTTTGCGCACTCCATTTCTCTGCCGGACTGGCCCAAAAAGGATCAGTTTCCGATAATCCCAAAGGCAAAAAGATATTGGAAGCGATATACGGACTGCCCTGGTTATTGTAAAAATCGCCAAGATTGGGTTGATCGCCATATAAACCAATGGTTAACCAGCCATTTTTGTAGGTAGTTGGGCTCTCTAAAGTTTTTTTGATCACGGCGGTTAAAGCACAGCGTACCTGGGCCGGACTTAATTGTTTTGGTAGCGCTTTCCTCCAGGCCATATCGGCTAAATGGTGAAAGGCAGCACCGCGATAAATAATAGAGCGGCCCGTGGCAGGGTAAGTACCATCGGCATTGATCAATCTTTCCTGAATGATGGCATAACGCTCATTTCTTTTTTTAATTTTCTCGAACATTTCTTTATAACTGCTCGTTTTGGCGCCGATAATATCGGCAAGCGTTGCCAGATAAGGATGGATCACATAACTGTTGTAATAATCGAAGGCGAAAGATGTTCCATCAGTATACATACCATCCCCCGTATACCACTGTTCCATTTGCTGCAGGGCATAATCAACACGCATCGGATCCCAGCTGTAACCAAATTTAGCCAAAAAGGCTTCGTTCATGGCTGAGAACAGTAGCCAATTCGAAAAGACAGGTTTGAATCTCCTCGTCGTCACAATAGATTGCATCAGCAGTTGTTGATTTTTCTTATCCAGGTTTTCCCACAACCATGGCGCACGAACCAATGCAAGTGCTACATAAGAAGCATCAACCAATTGTTGCCCGCCGATATCAAAATTCATAAAATCTTTAGCATTAGAATCCAGGGCATTTTTTAGTCCTTGAATCGCCCATTCGCGATACTGTTTCCTTAGGGCTACTTCCTCTGCCGAACCACCTTCTAACTGTAACCACGGCGCAATACCACTTAAAACCCTTCCTAAAACCTCTACATATTGCACTTTAATCCGGTGTTCTTTATTGTCAATGTGGATAGAGGTAATTTTCGGCATCGCAATGCGCAAACTATCCTTGGCCAATTTGTACAGCACCGGCTTAACCATCTTATCCATCTGCTGTAACCAAAACTGGCGATCGGTTAATACCACATTTTTAGTGTTTTTAATCTTTTTTTGCGCAAAAACAGAACCACCAATCAGAATGATCAATATACCAGCAATCAAAATATTTTTAAGTCTCATTTTTTCGTGTAAAATTTAATTCTTGTTTGATAAACGACGGTACATTTCGCATCCGGCCAGTAAAAAGGCACCTACACCAAAATTCGCTGTAGAATTTACATCAACCACCTGACCAGGAATGGCTTTCTCTCCTATCGGTTGCACATAACCCAGTTTCCCATTGGCTTGTAATGCCGTTTTGGCTAAATAGCCCCATGCTTTTTGCGCAGCTGGCAAGTATGTTTTTTCTTTTAAATAACCATTGTTGATCCCCCAAAGCAAACCATAAGTAAAAAAGGCTGTTCCACTGGTTTCAGGTCCTGGTGCATGTTGCGGATCAAGGATACTCCTCGTCCAGTATCCCTCTGGTTGCTGGCATCTAACAATTGCCTTCGCCATTTTTAGGTATTTATTTAGGTATTCGTTCCGGTGTGGATCATTGACAGGAAGGTCTTTTAATACTTTCGCCAGCCCTGCAAATACCCATCCATCGCCCCGGGCCCAAAAATCTTTTTTGCCGTTAACACTTTTGTGTTTTGGATAAACATATTTGGCATCGCGGTAATAAAGCTTTTCCTTTTTATCGTACATGATACTGTTGGCGTACATAAAATATTCGTACAGTTTGTCGAGGTATTTTTGATCGCCTGTTACCTTATACAGTTTGGTCATTACCGGCATTACCATATATAAACCATCGGCCCACCACCAGTAATCATTATTTGGGGTACTCATTTCGTACTGCATCACCTCTTTAGCCCTTGCAATTTTATATTCTTCAGGTTTTAAATGATATAGATCGATATAGGTTTGAAAGCAAATCTGCCAATCGCCAAACAGTACATGTTCATCTGTTTCGCCATATTTATATTTCCAATTGGATTTATCGCCAGATTTTGCCCCCATCCATTTATTATACTCCGCCCAATCTTCTGAATATTTGCGGTAAACCTCATTTTTGGTGATGGCATAAGCTTCCATATTTCCGGTATGGTACGCCGCATGGTCCCAAAAAGCACGTACTTCGGGGGTATTGTTGTTTTGCCAATAGCTATTTGCACGGTTAATCATTTCCAATACCTCATCTTTTGAAGGTGAAATTTGGGCATTTACTACCGTGTTGCCTAAAAACAACAGCAAGAAAAGCGTTTTATATAATTTTAAATTCATTAGTGTATTGGTTTAATGCCCTTAACGGTTGGTATTACGGGTTTAATGCTTCCATCGGCATTGAATTCCATTTTATCGATGCATACTTCGCGATTATAACCTGCTGCATCCCCCATTGAAATACCTTTTGGTCGGGTAAACCGATGATAAACCATATACCATTCGTCTTTCCCATTAACTTTAATCACACTGTTGTGCCCTGTTCCGTAAATGCCCTGCGCAGCATCTTTCGCCAGGATAAGATTATTTTCAGGAATGGTTATGTTGCCCATCGGTGAATCAGAAAAACCATAACGCACCCGATAATTTTCGCTCCGGGTATCATCTTCCGACCATAAAAAGTAATACTTCCCATTTCGATAAAAAACTTCGGTACCTTCCCTAAAATCCTTGTTTGGTGTAATGATTTTAATGGCACTGCTATCTATCGACACCATATCATCATTTAACGGTGCAACCGCCATATAACCATTGCCCCAGTAGAGATAAGTTTTATTGGTTTTAGGGTCGTTAAACACATCCGGATCAATCTCCTGTCCACCTTTTATTCCTTTTGGTTTGCCCGAAATTAAAGCTTTGCCACTATCTGTAAACGGACCGGCAGGATCATCAGCAAGCGCAACCCCTATTTTCTGCGCGGCGGTGAAATAATAGAAATATTTGTACGCTCCATTCACCTTTTTTTCGATAATGGTGGGTGCCCAGGCATTCTTTTTCGCCCATGAAACGTCTTTTTCAAGATCTAATATCTTTCCTTCATCTTTCCAGTTTACCAGATCGGTTGAGGAGAAACATTTAAAATAAGTACCACTCCAATTGTTAAAACCATCGCTGGTAGGATAGATATAATATTTACCTGTTTTGTTGGAATACAAAACTTCCGGATCAGCATAAAAGCCTTTTAAAACGGGATTATTGGCTACGGAAACGCTTATTTCATAAGTTTTAGGCTGTTGGTTGGGAATACCCACTTTAATTTTCAGCGGGCCTTTAGAAAAATCTAATTTTCCTTTTGGTACAATACTGATTTGGTTAAACTGATCAAACTGCGGATCGAAAGCCTTTAAATCGGTTCCATAACTAACCGGTAGATTAAGTTTCCGGTTTACACTGTCTAGAACAATATTATTTTGATTGATCGATTTATTCAGCGGGTTTTGTAAAACAGATTCAACACTGTACCATCGGCTCAACAAACGGTTTAACTCCTCTTGTTTAACCGGTAGCACTGTTCCATGCCGCGGGTGAAAATCCATCGTAATATCCTGATCCACTACACTAAAATTCTCCAGGTCTTTACTTTTGGTAAACTGGTAGCGGCCTTTCATATATACATCATACATCAGGATATATCCGGTGCCATTGTTCAATTTAAAAACGCCAGCCCCTTCTACCGCATCTTTAGTTTGTTGCAGATATTTATCCTGCAACACGTAACCTGCCGTTAGTGTATTGGAAACTGCTTTTTTAATGCCGTTGCCGTTTCCTTCTGTTTTAAAAAACAGGTTGTATTTTCCCTTATTGTAAATGATATCGCCATCAATGCAAGAGCCATTGCCAGGGCTAAAAAAGAGTTGTTTGGGTGTAGTTTCGAGATCGGTGAAATCGGCGTTGGCATATGCATAATAGATTTTATCGGGCGCATTGCCGTGTTTCATCGACCAGTAAACCATATATTTCTTTGTGGTTTTATCGTAAATGGTTTGCGGGGCCCAAACACGTAACAGATTTTCGTTATTTGGGAAACGTTTCTGAATATTCACCACAGCAGATGTCCAGTGGATGAGATCAGTTGATTTCATCAATACCATGGCCCTGTTCGAATCCCAACCATTTGCCGAAACCATATCAGTAGCCACCATATAAAAAGTTTTGCCATCATCGCCACGCAAAATATGTGGATCGCGTATACCACCGGTACTGCTGATCTTTTCAGAAGAAATAATTGGCCTGTTGTTATTTAAGGCTTTATAATGATAACCATCCTTGCTCACCGCAAAATGGATGGCTTCTTCTGCTTTAGCATTTCCGGTAAAATAAGTAAATAAATACGCTGCATTTCCTTCAGCTGTTTTAGCCGTTTTTTTGTTTTGTGCCTGTACCCATTTTACTGAAACGAGAGACAAAAACAACAAAAGACAAAGATTATATTTTATAAAAAGATGTTTCATTTTAAGGGTAGTTTGCTATTTATGATAGGTTTCCAATCCAATACCTGCACTTTGCTAGGTGCCTGATCGGCTTTTCCTTCACCGTCTATCTGGGTAACATTTTGCAAAAACAGGCTCAGCATTCTTTTACTTTTCCACAGCTCGGTATCGTAAGTGGGTTCCCATTCGCCGGTACTTGTTCCGGTAAGATCTTTAATGTTCCAGTTTTCTGATCCAAGCGCATCATTTAAAGCAATAGATACTTTGTTGCCACGTTCGGCGTCTCTAAACAGCAAACCTGCAGCATAATGTTTTCCATTTGGCCAAACCACAATCTGTGGACGGGAAATCGGGATCCGTTTGGTACCCGTGCCACTTAAACTAAAAGCAGTTTTTCTAAAATTAAGGTTGCTCACCTTCCAGTGATCACCAGTTTTAAAAACCAGGTGATATTGTGGTATGCTTTCATTCACATCATGCCAGTAACCCGCAATAAATACATTGCCTTTGGCATCTGCAAACATGGATGTCTGGTTAATGAGTTCACTTTTCTGCGGAATCTTAAGTGCATATTCTGCATTGGCCGCCGTAATGGGAAGCGTATATTTTTCGCCCGTAGATTTTAACCAGGTTAAGCCGCCATCAGTAGATTTGGCATAACACAGATCGTGGTTACTGGCCACATCAGGACTCTCGCGCCAAACCCACGATAAATGGATCGCACCTGCCTGATCTCCTGCAACCTGCCAATATGCATTTCTTTCTCCCTCCCCATCAATCATCCCGTCTTGTACCCTTGTCCACTTTTGGGTTTTCAGGCTATAACGGTTAATCATCAGGTTTCCATTACCCGATCCTCCATCACGGTAAAAGAAAAGCAAATCGCCATTGGCCAGTTTGTAAAATTCAGGATAACTCACCTTATTTTCCTTTTCCGAAAGCATGTTCTGTTTATTGCCTAAAGTTAACGAACCGGCCGAAACGGACTTAGCATAGTTTAAATTGTTATTGTGCTGCCCCCAGGCAATATGTAGAAAGCCATCGCCATCTACCATAATACTAATTGATTTATGCGCATCGGTAGCATCTCCCTTATAAACTGTAGTTTGGGTAATCCAATCGCTGGATCCATTTTTCCGTTTGGCCAATACCACATTTTGTTCATGATCGTAATAAGCAGCGTATTGCATGCTTTTAAAAGTGACTAGAGAATTTTTGCGAAAAATAACGGTATTAACAGAATTGTTCGACCATCCATTATTGGCAATAGTGCTGAGTTTTGTTTCCTGTGCTAAACACGTCAGGTTTATTCCTATGAATAAATAAATTAAAAATATATGCTTATATAGTTGTTGATACATTCTACGATTCAGGCTGCTCGGTTTCTTACATTTGGTAATGCCGAAGTACCGAAATTTTTAAGCTTTGTACAGGGGGCTAAATCATACTTTGCAGGGGGCGTTTTAAGATAAATACCCTCTAAAGCGCAAAATAGCGTAACTTTTATGTGGTAGCATTAATATTATAGTATTTATGAAAACTTTTTCTGTGTTTTTTAATAAACTCTGATGGCGTTAATTTAAAGAGCTTCTGAAACTGCTCCCTAAAGTATTTACTATCGTTTATGCCTACCCTAAAGGCCGCTTCATTGATGTTCAGATTGGTATTGATCAATAATTCGGCTGCTTTTCTTAACCTGATGAAACGGATAAAACCATTAATAGATTGACCTGATGTGGCCTTAACCCTTTTATACAGGTTAGAATGGCTCATCCCTAGCTCAGAAGCTAACATTTTCACATTAAAACTATCTTCCATCAGGTTTTCTTCAATCAGGGTAATGCACTTTTGAAGAAAACCCCTATCCTCCTGGGATACTTTGTGGGCATCAGATTTTAAAGTGATCTCATTATAAAAATAAGACTGAAGATTGGTCCTGTTTTTAATGATACTGTTGATTTTCGCCGTAAAAAGTTCCTTATCGAAAGGTTTGGTGATAAAATCGTAGGCCCCCACCTCAATTCCCCTGAGTTTTACCTCCGGGCTGGGATCACCTGTTAATAAAATAACCGGAATATGGCTTAATGCAGAATCCTCTTTAATTGCTTTACAGAGTTCGATGCCGTTAAGGCCATCCATGTTTACATCAGAGATGACGATATCGGGCAAATATTCTTTGCAGAGTTTCAATCCATCGCTACCATTTTCGGCACGGTAAATTTTAAAGTTATCCTGAAAAATGTGTTTGATGTAATCGATAATCTCAGGATTATCATCAATCACCAAAATTGAATGCAGATCGGAAATCAACAGTTCCAGATTGCCTACATTTTCGACCTCATTACTTTCTGCCTCTTCTTCCTGGGCAATCAGTTCGTTTACATAGGTCAATTCATTTTGGAAAACGCCGCTCTGTTGCAGGTTTGGTTCGCCAACCGGAATATCAATAAAAAATATCGTGCCTATGCCCTGGTTAGAACGGAAAGAAATCTGGCCCTTGTGCAGTTCGACAAAGTTTTTGGCCAGGTATAAACCAATTCCAAAACCCATTTTTAACGACTCGTTCGACATGACCTTATAAAATTTATCGAACAATTTTTCACCCACATCCGCCGGAATACCCGGGCCACTATCACTCACTTCAACTTGCACGCGCATACCCACAGTTTTAACACTAAAGTTTACAAAACCACCTTTCGGTGTAAATTTTAATGCATTCGAAAGCAGATTGAAGAAAACAATTTCAAGTTTGTCCTTATCAGCAAAAATATCCAGCTCTTCCTCTTCACACTCAAAGGTATATTCGATGTGGTTTTGTTTAGCCAGATAATTAAAGCAGAGAAAAATCTCATGGGTAAACTTGTAGAGATTGATCCTTACAATTTTCAATACATCGTTTTCGCTTTCTGTTTTTCTAAACAGCAGCAATTGATCAACCAAACTGAGTAAACGTCTCGAATTGCGGTAAACTACATTCAGATCGTTCTTTTCGGGGCCAGCTTCCTTCTTGGTTAGAATATCTTTAATCGGATTCACAATTAAAGTTAATGGCGTCCTCAGCTCGTGCGAGATATTGGTAAAAAAATTCAGCTTTTTTTCGTTCAGATCCTTTTCGCGCTCCATTTTAAGATTGGTAATCTCTACTTCATGTTTTAACCTTCTTTGGCGGTTGCGGTAGGTTTGAAAAAGGTAAAACAGGGAAGAACCTATAATGAGGTATATGGTGTAGGCCCACCAGGTACGGTACCAGGGAGGTAAAATCCTGATGATGACCACCTTTTCGTTATTGCTCCAGGCGCCTTCGGTATCGGTGCTTTTGATGTGCAGCTTATACTGCCCTTCGTTTAACCTGGAGTAATAGGCTGTGCTTAATTTATTCACGTAATTCCAGTCGCGATCCCAGCCTTCCAGATAATAGGCATAAGAAATCTGATCCTGAAACGAAAACTCGATGGCCGCGTAATCAACAGAGATGACCGCCGCGTTAAAAGGGATTTCAATCCGCTCTAAATTAACCACAGCGGTATTTTTATAACCTGAATCCTGATCGAGGGGAATATTGTTGATCCTAAAATCGGTCAGCACCATTTTCGGGATACGTTTGTTCTTTTTGATACGATCAGGTGAAAACAGATTGAAACCACCAATCCCTCCGAACAAAAAATCACCATTGGCAAGCTTTAATGCGGCATTGTAATTAAACTGGTTGCTCTGCAAGCCATCGGTAGCATAATAATTTTTAAAGGTATGGTGGGTCACATCAAATTTCGACAAACCATTATAGGTACTGCACCATAGATTGCCCTGTCCATCCTGAAGGATATTAAGAACTGAATTACTGGGCAATCCATCACTCTGGATATAGCGTTTTATTTTTTTAGTATCCGGATTGAAAAGCAACAGGCCACCCCCTTCTGTTCCGATCCAGATCTGGTGGTTAAAGTCTTCCTGAATGGCCCTGATGGCAAAATTGATCTTGGTATACTCATGTTTCTTTCCTATTGGATCGATCCTGATCAATTCGGTATAGTTTCCTGCCCAAAGCCTGCCTTTCGAATCCTGGAACAGTGTATGAATATCTTTTAAACGATGGTCAAAAAGCTCAAATTTATCGATGCTTTTATTGTAGCGGTATAAAGCACCACCCTTTGTGGTACCTGCCCAGATATTCTGTTGTTTATCCTGAAACAGTTTCCAGATATTGATATCGTCTACTCCCTTAAAGGTATTGTAGCAGTTGTAGTGAATAAATTTTTTCGTTGTTTTATCAAATCGGTCTATCCCGCCGCTAAAAGTAGCCACCCAAATATTCTGACCTGAATCGCTCAAAATACTGGTCACGAAATTGCTCGTTAAAGAATTGGGATCACTGGTTTTGGCATAATTGGTAAAGGTATTCTGTTTTTTGTTCCAAACACTTAAACCACCCCCATCAGTCCCTATCCAGATGTTTTTATTTTCATCTTCACTAAATGACAGTACAAAATTGTTAATGAGCGAATTACTTTTTAATGGATCGTGTTTAATGGTACTAAACTGCTCGCTCTCCTGATCGATAATATTTACCCCACCCCGTAAAGTGGCAATCCATTTTCTTGATTCCCGGTCTTCATATACCTGTGCAATAGAATTACTGCTCAACAAAGCATTTTCTTTTCCTGCCGATAAATAACTGTTTTTTTGCGTTTTGGTATCATAAACCGTAATTCCCCCTCCATCTGTTGATATCCAGAGTTTTTGCTGTTTATCAAACAAAAGGTTCATGATGTTATCGTTGCCCAAATGCTGATTAAACCTGTTTAAACTTCCATTGGTTTTATTAAACTCAAAAAGTCCACGCTCGGTTCCAATCCAAAGATTTTGTTCATTACCCTTGGTAATACAGGTTACCGAACGCAGTGCCGCATTCACTAAGCGAAGGGTATTTTTGCCTGCATCGTACCTGCATAAGCCAATATCCTTAATAAATACCCAAAGGCCTTGTTGCTCATCAACATATAAAGCTTTAACGGAGAAATCGCTGATTTTGCCAAAAGGGATGCGTTGAGCAATGTTACTGTCTTTTTTGAGCATAAACAGACCTTTTTCATCGGTTGCCACGTACACCACCGTAGCCTTACTAACTGCAATGGCATTAATGGCATAACTTACTTCATTCTTTTTTCCCTTTTCTTCGTAAATAAGTTGATGAAACTTAGCATCTGCGTAATCATAGTAAGAAATTCCTTTTTGTGTGCCCACCCATACCCGGTTTTTGGCATCGCCGTTTAATACGGTAATGTGGTTATTTACTAAAGAATGTTCGTCGCCCCAACCGTTTCTGAAAACCTTAAAATGGTAACCATCGTAACGGTTTAAACCATCATAGGTACCCATCCACATAAAGCCAAAACGATCTAGGTATAAAGAGTTTACCACATTATTGGATAAGCCGTTTTCTACCCCCAAATATTTAATCGGAATAGCTGATGACTGGGCAAAACAAATACCTGTACACATCCATACAAAGAGTATGAAGTACAAAGAAACCTTCTGGATATGAAGCATAGAAAAAACAGTACCGTGGTATACTTGGTATGAAACGAATATACATATTTTCCTAAACTCAGCGTGGTGCGGTTGTTTAGGATTAAATAGCAAAAACGGTACGATTTCTTCTACACGATCAGCGATCTTACTGAGGCGTTACTTTAGCTACCTTTTTCTTTTTAGCCTGTATTTTTACGATCTCCCCATAGGGCACTACTCCGGCCAAATTGGCCCAATTTTGATAAGCCCTGGTTAGCTCTCCCACTTTCGCTGGCATAGCCGCCGATAGATCTTTAAGTTCCGAACGGTCTTTGCTTAAATCGTATAATTCCCATTTAGTAGCTTGTACGGCCCGGTATTCGCTTACCAGTTTGAAATTCCCTAATCTTACTGCAGCATTACCTTCATGCTCCCAGAATATAGGTTGTTGATGAACAGCTACATCTTTCCCCTCGATAACCGGTAACAAACTTTTCCCCTGCAATGGCGTGATGACGTTACCTTTATAATTGGCAGGATATTTTGCTTTGGCCACATCTACAATGGTGGCCATAATATCGGGCAGAAAGCCATATTGATCAGTAAACTTGCCCGATGATGTTTTGGGGATTGTTTTTGGCCAGTGTACGATTAAGGGCGTGCTAATTCCGCCCTCATTTACCCAATGTTTATATTTTTTAAAGGGTGTATTGGATGCGTTGGCCCACGATTGGCCATAACTGAGCATATAGCCCAATTTTGTTCCGAGGTTTTGAGGCAGGCCGCCACCAAGTTCGCCACCTTCGGCACAGGCACCATTATCGGAAAGAAAGAATATCAACGTATTATCCATTTCGCCAGAGGCTTCCAGACTTTTGATTACGCGGCCAATGTTCTGGTCCATCCGATCGATCTGCGCGGCGTACAGGGCCATACGATGGTCCATTTCATCTTGTTTTTCGGCTGAAAGTTTATCCCAATCGGCACCATCATCTTCGCTCAATAACGAATTGTCTTTAATCACCCCAAGCTTTTTCATGCGTGCGTATCTTTCCCGGCGGAGCACTTTCCACCCATTTTTATATTTACCACGGTATTTCTGAACATCGGCTTCGAGCGCATTTAATGGCCAATGCGGACTGGTATAAGCCAAATACATAAAAAATGGCGCTTTACTTTCTTTTTTGTTTTCGCCGAGAAATTTAATGGCATAATCGGTTAATGCATCAGTAAGGTAAAAATTTTCGCCTTCTGGTGCTATTTTATTGTTCATGAGCATGAGTCCACGGCCACCCGATGGATTGAAATAATTTGTCGCACCGGCCAATAAACCATAATATTTATCGAAACCTCGCTGTAAGGGCCATCTTTGTTCGCCGTGGTAGCCCACATGCCATTTACCGCTCATTAACGTTTGGTAGCCTTTTGTTTTTAACACTTCGGCAATGGTTACACATTTGTTGTTTAAGGCGCCCTGGTAACCCGGAAAATTGTAGTTAAAACTGGTGCTATCTTCCGGATCGTTAGACATGTGCCCGATACCCGCCTGGTGCGGGTATAAGCCAGTAAGTAAGGAGGCCCTTGTTGGGCAGCATCTTGCATTGTTGTAAAACTGCCTGAAACGGATCCCACCTGCAGCAAGTTTATCCAAATTTGGGGTGGCTACTTCGCTACCATAACAACCGATATCGGCAAAGCCCATATCATCGGCCATGATCAATAAAATATTGGGCGCTTTTACCGGGGGAGAAATTTTAGGTTTTGTGCCACTAAAAAAGATCAGAAAGGCCAAACAGCTTAAAATTTGGATCAGTTTACGCATAGGTTGAATGGGTTATTAAACTTAAAACTGTTCTGAATCAAATCAATAGCAGCGTTCTGTATACTCAAGCAATTGATCAAATCAAAAAAAACAACTACATTTTAACGATTGAGCTGCATTATTCAAATATATAAATTCTATAGGATTAGTATTATTTATTATTTAAATAATTTGCTGTACGCAATGGAAGATAACTGTATTTTTAACTGCTTAAGAACGGAAGTTCTACAAAAAATATGGTGCCTTTATCTGTTTTTCTTTCAAACCATATTTTCCCACCATGTGCATCTACAATCTGTTTTGATATCGCCAAACCAAGGCCAAAGGTTTCTTCGCCATCAGTACCAGTCCTTTTTACTTCTGTAAATATGTCGAAAATTCTGTTTTCAATATCTGGGGGAATCCCAATACCTTCATCTGAAATTCCTAAACGTACAACTTCGGTAGTTTGTACCATGCTAATCTCTATTGTTGTATGCTTGGGGCTAAATTTAATTGCATTCCCAATCAAATTACTCATCACACGCCAAAGTTTTTCACCACTCGCTAAAAGCATTACGTGTTTTACATGCAGATTAATTATTTGTTTCTTAGCTAATGCACTATTCCGTAATAAGGCCACACAGTATTCGAGGAGTTCGGCCAAATCTATTAGCTCTTTATTAAGTTTTTCTATTTTAAATTGTATGTGCAACAGGTCGTTAACCAATATAAGCGAATTTTTACTCGAGTCTTTAATAAGCTTAAGCATTTCCAGATCTGTAGACGAACGATTATCTTCATCAATCATCAAATTACTTAATAAATGTATGCCGGCAATAGGACTCCGAAGATCATGAGCAACAATTTTAAGCATTTGGGTATTCTCGGTCTGACTTTGCTCTAAAGCGAGCAAGGTTCCCGTCAACTTATCGTTCTGACTGGTTATCTGTTCGTTTAACCTTTTATTTTTTCTTAAATTTTTCTTAACCACAATTAATATAGCCAGTGCGAGCACACAAACAATTGTAATAACGATGATCAAAACAACCTGATATTTAGATTGTATAGTTAATGTAGCTACTTTTTGTTCTTTAAGTGCATAATCCATGTAGTCAATACTGGATGAATTATTGAGCTTAATCTCCCGTTCTTCCAATTCGATTAGCTTGCGCCCGTATGATACGGCCTTGATATTGTCTCCACGTGAACGATAAAACTCGAACATGGTTTTAGCAATTACCTTGCTGTAAGATAAAAAACCACTTTCATTGGAAACTTTAAGCGCCTCTTGATATTTTGCTACAGCAAGGGCAGAATCTTTTTTTGCCAAAATATCTCCTATATAGGCCAGCTGATCCATAGCCGTGTGAAATAACTTCTTTTGTATGCCAATATCAATAACATGCAGATATAGCTGGAGTCCCTCTTTCTCTTTCCCTTGCGATAACAGATCACTTGCAGTAACTGATTGCAACGTTAATAATTGCCGTTCGTCATTATATTTCCGACTAATTTTTTCAACTTTATTAATCCCATCCTTTGTCGCTTTCTTATCGAATTTTTGCGGAAATGCGAACAAGTAGTTCAAAATAACACGCCCCATAATCGAATCATTACTGAGTTTGTTACCCATTTTGGCAGCCCCATCGAACCATTTAACAGATTGCTTAAAATTGCCAATGGCATGATATGTAATTCCAAGGTTCATCATGGTTTGTACAATGTTAACCGAATCTCCGATAGAAATATAATTGGTATGGGCTAAGCTATAATAATACAAGGCAAGTTGGTTGCATCCCTTTAAACTAAAAAAAACACCAAGGTTGTTTAATGCATCAGCTTTGCCCTGTTCATAATTGTGTCTCAAGGAAATTTCTCTTGCCTGTTTCGCGAGGTAAAAGGTGCTGTCGACATTGCTTTCGTACATCAACATAGCAAGTCGGTTCAAGTCATCGACATATTTTAAGCTATCTGATACCGTTTTTAACGAAGCCCTTAGTTTCTCCAATTCAGGCAATTGCGCAAAGCCAAATAAATTTATAGAAAAGAGGAGGTAAACTGATAACAATATCTTTCTCATATCTAACTAATACGATTTTTCTGTTTTTATTGGAAAAACTCAATAAATTAAAGCGCTCAAAATGAGCATGAAAATACTTAAAACCAAGAGATATTTTGTTAATCTAAATAAGAAAAATTAAAAATGAGTGAGCAAAATATTCAAAAGTTTTAAAAAAAATTGATTTCACTTATGTTAATATTTTACGGCCGAATTCAATAACTCCATTAAAGAGTGAAGATGCCTTATTTATTACTACACATAATCGTGAAATGCAAATCTTGAGACGATAATCCTATCAAAAAAGTACCATGAGTCGCTACATTTACCTTTATGACACGTATTGATACCTTAACTCCCATCAAACAATTGGAGCAATTAAAGATTGGCGATGTTATTTCTGACACGTCTGGCACTTCGGGCGCCATTAAAACCATTGAGGTTTTAAAACACAAAACTTCTCTAACTTATTATTTCAGAATAAAATCGGGCAAACTTATTTTAGCCATCCGGTAATTCTGCCGAAACATTTTCAACCAATAACATCTGAATGAACTTAAAACGTTAATTAACAACTCCTTGATCGGCCGCCTCAAATGTGTATAAAATAGGTAGACTTTATATACAACAATTTCGATATTCTGCTCTCTTGGTCATGAGGTAACTGGAGTATACTTGCTATACTGATGATTTAACATCCGAATGCCCCAGGTTCATTGATGGGTTTACTTCATCCCGGATGAGTTGTTTCAATTCTTTAATTTCAGGGAAACGCTGCATTTGTTTTCTGTCGAAGATTAGCTTTTCGCCAACCAATACCGTAAAAACGCCCGATGTTTCGCTGGGCATTAAGGCCACTCCTTTTATTTCATCAACAAAAGTGCTTAGAATTTCCTGTGCCATATAGGCCGAACGCAACATCCAACCGCATTTAGGGCAATAGGTGATACTGATAAGTGCTTTTTCCATTGGGTATTTTTTACAAGGGTACAAAAAATGATGGATTTTTTAATGATGGGAAATGTAAGATGGATGATGGAATTAAAAAGTCCGAATTATGGTCATATGCTTTCATATCCAGTACATCCTTTTTCTATATCCCGATATATTCATTCATATCCAGCACATGCTTTTTCTATTTCCAGATATATTCTTTCATATCCAGCATATGCTTTTTCTATATCCCGATATATTCTTTCATATCCAGTACATGCTTTTTCTACATCCCAATATATTCTTTCATATCCAGCATATGCTTATTCTATATCCCGCTATATTCTTTCATATCCAGTACATGCTTTTTCTATCTCCCGATATATTCTTTCATATCCTCAATATCTTTTATCTATCTCCCGATATATGCTTTTCCCAGGATGAAGTATTATTCTGATGTCGCAGTTTGCTTTTTACGACCTGGGAAGCGTTTTTTCAAATCGTCGTATATCACTTGTGTGCCGGGGATATTAGACCGGCTAGCCCCTTTTATCGAATGGTAAATACTTAAAGCAGCCTGATAAGCTTCGCTACCGGCCACTAAACCCGTATCTTCCATGGCCCTTAACATCGTACTCAACTGCTGGAAAATACCATAAATTTTAGCGGCAAGATTACTATCGTTTATCGCTTCTTCTAAATCGACATAATTAGGCACCAAATTTGGGTTTTGCTTAGCATAAGTTAATGTTTTAATTACAAAAGCCAGGGATTTTTCACCCATTATAAGCGTTTCCCTACGTTCTTGGGCAGTTAAATTGATGATGAGTAATGGCGCTAAAACTGTTTTGAATTCTTCGAATATTGCATCAATGGCGGCTGATTGTTCCACCGTAATTTTAGCCGAAATCTTGTTGTCTAAACTCATAGTAAATGGTTTATATAAATATTAAGGTTAATTGATAATTCCTCTAAAAAACATGCTCCAACAGATTGCTATGCAAAAAATGGGTAAGTCTTATTTTTTTATTAACGTGGGATAAATTAACCGTCATAACCATGGGATAGCTGATGAGACAGTTTTTAATATAAGAGATACTATGGTTTAAATATAGGAAAATGGGGGAAAAGAACCAGATATTTTATTCGATATTAAGTTTAGTTTTTTCACTCACTCGCGTGGAGCGTGTGCTCAATATCGTTAAGTTAAGAACTTTTAACCACAGATAAAAAGGATGCACACAGATATAAAGATCCGTGTGTATGCCCGCCTGAACAGTCGGGCAGATGTGTCCATCTGTGGTTGAATTATATTTGCCTGTGAATAATAGACCTAAATTAATACCATTGCGGGTGCGCTAGGGGGACATAACAACATTTTACTGCACACGCGTGGCGAGGGCGCTATAGGTAAAAACACTAAATTATTATCTGCGCTTTTCCCGGTCAGGCCTAAAGATGATGTAGAAAACAAATATACCTGCCAATAAAAAAACAATACCTAAAATTAAATTCGCTCTATCATCCATCTTTAAACAACACAGTGCTGGCGAAATGGTTGAGATTAATATACAACCTGAAAGGGTGAAGTATAACAAGATTGAACAAAATGAACCAAACAAGTTCGTCCCTAAAAACGTTGTCGAAACAGAAAAGGGTACCCATATCCATGTTTACCCCTTTCCAAAAATCCTGTGTTAGAGGAATTATAATGACAGAGATGAAGCAGTTTTGTTTGCTTTATCTAGATCATCATACAACATCAGTCTGATAAACAGATACTTATTTTAATGAACATCCTTTAACGGAATCTTAAACCAGAATACCGAACCTTCGCCTTCTTTACTGTTCACACCAATTTCGCCACCGTGGCGTTCCACAATTTCAGCTGATATATATAAACCCAGGCCAAGCCCCGAAAAGCTATATGAAGAAGCTTCCACACGGAAAAAACGATCAAATACAAACTGTGATTTATCTTTAGGAATACCTATTCCATAATCCTGTACTGAAACCAACAGGTAATTACCTTCAGTTTTGGCCTGTACTACAATTTTATCTGCATCGGGCGAATATTTGATTGCATTGGACATAAAATTGCTCAAAACCTGTTCAATACGGTTACGGTCGGCATGTACCACAACTTCCCTAATATCCTGTACAATACGATGTCCATGCAGGCTTTCCTGTAAACCATCAATGGCATCTTCAATTACGCCGGCAATATTGAACTCAGAGAAATTGAAAGTCATTTTACCAGCCTGTATTTTGGTTACATCCAATAAATCTTCCACAAGGGCTGTCAATTTTCCAATCTGACGGTTCGCCTTATCTACAAACTCATAAATCTTATCGAATTTTTGCTGCTCTGCCATCCTCAGTGCAAACTGTAAAAACCCTTTAATGCTGGTAATCGGTGTTTTTAACTCGTGGCTGGCGATACTCATAAACTCATCCTTACGGTGCATAAGCTCTTTTGTAGCCTGTTGTGCCTTCATTAAATCGGTTACTTCGAAGCCAAAGAAGGCAAGGCCATCAATTAAGCCCTGATCAGAAAAAACAGGATTAATGATAATATCGAACCACTTTTCAATCGAATTTCCCGTAGCCCGGTTCACCTGATCTATTCTATAAGCGTTTGCTACGTACGTTTCGCCAGTTTGCAACACTTTTTCTTCTATTTCCAACAGTTCGGGCGATTCGAACTTAGAACCATTCCCGATCCGCGAGCGCCCGATATAATCCGTTCCGCCATCAAAACTTTTAAAGGCCTCGTTAACAAATTCGTATTTTAAGCCTTTGCCTCTTCTGATGGTGATGAGTGCAGGGGCGTTTTTGAAAATACTGTAAAACTCATCCTGTTGTTTCTTGATCAGTTTTTGAAGTTCGCTCCGCCTTTTCTCGGTATGTTTCTGCTTACTGATGTCGATTACATAGGTTACCGCCCCATTCGGAACTTCCTCATCTAACAATGCCGAACCCACCAAAACATCTACAGGGATACCAGCTTTACTGAGGTACTGTTTTTCGAATGGCGGACAAAAACCTTCTTCCTTTAATAATTTTGCCGATATTTTACTGATCGGCATAAAAGCTTCTGGTGTAATGTGCATCCAATCGATATTACCATTTTCGAAATCGGCCCTGGTATAACCCAAAAGATTCAAAAAGATATCATTTGCATCTTCAATCCGTCCGGTTTCAGTATCACTGAACAAGATTCCGATAACATTCGATTCGAAAATCTTCCTGAATTTGCGTTCAGTTGAATTTAACTTTACTTCAGCGTCTACCAGTTTCGATACATCTACAATAGAGCCCACCATGCGGTAAGGCGTTTGCAGATTATCGAGAAGAATACTTCCGCGATCGAGCAATGTGGCAAAAGTACCATCTGCCTTTTCGAAACGGTATTGAGCAGTCCACTGGGTTTCGTTATGGTTAATGGCATCGTATACACTGGCTTTTACACGCTCACGGTCGTCCTGATGGATTTTATCAAACCAGAATGAAATATTTTCGGTCTGCGCATCTTTCTGATAACCGAACATTGAGGTAAAATTATCGCTCCGCCACATGGTATTGTGCGCCAGGTTCCAGTCCCAGATCGTATCGTTGGTGGCATGCGAAACCAGATTGAAACGCTCCTCACTCTCTGAAAGCTTCATGGTACGCTCTTTCACTTTCAATTCCAGGTCGGCATTGAGCTGACGCAAATTCTCTCTTGTACCTAAAAGCTCGTTATAATTCTTTTTCAGCTTGTGTTCAGCCAATTTTTGCTGACTGATATCAGTTAATGTGGCTACAAAACCATCAGACATTTTCACCGCAATGAGCTGGCACCATTGCTCTTTAGAAAACTGAAGTTCGATTTCGAGCACCTTTCCATTTTCTACAACACCAACATATTTATTAAACAGATTATTTACAGCAAGCTCGGGAATCATTTTCAACAACCTAGCCCCCAAAAGTTCTGATTTGGTTTTCTTTAAAATACTTAAAGCCGAATCGTTGTAGGTGCTGCACTCAAAATCTACAATAAAATGTTTAGCATCTCTAAGCGCTTTAAAGGCCAATATTCCATTCAGGCTCGCATTAAAAACACCGCTAATGATATTGTTTAACTCTGTAATTTTAGAGATATCTACAAAAGAAATCACTACACCATCTGCCCGCCTGTCTTTCCTCAAATAAGGCATCACACGCATCAGGCATCGCGTATTATTTTTCAGTTGTACTTCCTTTTCGATCACATGCCCATTCAGCAATACCTTTCTGATATCGCTGGTCAGGTTTTCGGCTTTGATGTTGTTCGAAATATGTTCTATCGACCGGCCTATATCTGCCTCGATAAGATTGACCATACTGATGGCCGCCGGATTAAATTTGCGGATAAACATGCCGGCATCCAGAAAAATCTGACCAATGTCGGTACTCCTAAAATAATTGTCCAAATCATCATTAAGCTCGATCAGTTCCTTGATCTTTAACTGGTGTTCGGTATTTAGGGTATGGAGTTCTTCGTTTAATGATTGGAGCTCCTCATTGCTCGATTGCAGTTCTTCGTTGGCCGAAAGTAATTCCTCGTTGCTCGATTGGAGTTCCTCATTGGTGGTTTCCATCTCTTCTACAGCCATCTGCAGGTTCGAGCGGGTTTCGTTCAGTTCGGCTTCCAGTTCGAATACATATTCAGACTGGGTAGCATCATGAAAACCAGGCAGTACAAATTCATCTTTATCGGCAAGTATTTCTAAAACATGCTCCACAAAAACCACCATGGTGAAACCATTGCTATGTTCAGGAGATGCTGGCAAAATAGAAATATCAACAAAAATATCTTCTTTATTTTGCTTAAAGCGGATCTTCTTTAACTCAATTTTTTTATTTTCCTTCCAGGCTTTTCGTAAGCCGGTATTGAGCACGATTGATACTTCACGCGGCACCATTTTCAAAATATTGAGTTCAATGCTTTGTTCAGGAAGGGATAAATATTGACGGTAATCGCCAACGGCATCCTGCATGATGTACGCCTTGTCGATAAATATGGCCACGTAACCCAGATCTGATGAAAGGAAACTGGCCAAACGTTTTTCTAAAGGGCTTTGTATTGATTCGTTTGCATTTCCTTTTTTCCGGTCTTGCCCGAGTGCGGTTTTAGTGCCCGTATTATAGGTATTGTATGTTGAATAATTGATTTTTCCGGTTTTCTTATAAATTTTTGATTTACTCGAAATCTCAGTTAAGCCCGCCTTCATGGAAGAAGCGGTTTCGCTCGATCCGAGAAACAGATAGCCATTTGGCAAAAGGGAAAAGTGGAATATCGAAAGGATCTTTTCCTGAAGTATGCCGTTAACATAAATGAGCATATTCCTACAGGTAACCAGATCGTTTTTGATAAACGGCGGCGATTTAATGACATCATGTTTGGCAAATACCACTTGCTTTCGGAGACTTGCCACCACACTGATGTATTTACCATCCTGCAGAAAATATTTTTTAAACAGTTTCGCCGGGATTTCCTTCTTAACCGAAAGGGGGTATTGATTTAGTGAAGCAATTTCGATACTCTTTTCATCAATGTCGGAAGCAAATATTTTAATCTCAATCTTTTTACCTGATCGGTCTACACAATCGTTTACAAGTGCAGCAATAGAGTAAGCTTCCTGTCCGGTGCTACAGGCACAGACCCAGATTTTTATCACATCGCCATTTTCTTTCCTGTCGACGATATCTTGAATGGCATACTCATAAAGCTGTTCGAAAGCCTGGTCATCCCTAAAAAACTTGGTTACTCCAATCAGGAAATCCTGCGCTAAGATCTTCACCTCATCGGCATTATTCCGCAAAAACTCCACATAGCGGTCGAGCTTTTTAATGCCCCTTTCGTTCATTCTGCGGCCAATGCGCCTGATAATGGTTGGGGTTTTATACAGGTTAAAATCGTTACCGCTGCTGTCGTGTACCAGTTTAAAAATCTCGTCTAGCAGTTCTTCATTCACCTTACCATTTTCGAGCACTTTAACGGGTTCTTCGTTTACATAGCTAAAAAGCTCTTCCTGCATCCTCGAAGGAATCATGATATGATCAGCATTGCCCGATGCTATGGCCGAATTGGGCATACCATCAAATTTGGCAGAAGATGGATCCTGAACAATAACCATCCCACCATTTTCTTTAATGCTTTGTATCCCTTTGGTGCCGTCGGTACCTGTTCCTGAAAGGATAATGGTAATGGCTTTTTCTTTTTTATCCTTTGCCAGGGTGTGCAAAAAATGATCGATTGCGGTATTGGGTGCTTTAATCTGCGATTTATCAGCAAGCTTGAGCCTCCCCTTAACCAGGGTCATCAGTTTATTGTTAGGAATGATATACACACAATCTTGCTGAATGGCCATATCGTTCGCCGCTTCGAAAACCTTCATATGGGTGTGTTTCCCCACAAGCTCCACCAACAAACTTTTATAATCGGAAGAGAGGTGCTGGATCACCACAAAAGAGAAACTCGAGTTTGCCGGCATGTGGTCGAAGAATTCGTGAATAGCTTCCAGGCCACCGGCAGATGCACCAATGGCAACAATATATTTGTCGTAACGCCTATTCAATGCCGATTCTTGTTTTTCCTTTTCCTGCTTTTTTTCCATTAAGCTAATTGTAAAGTTGCTTTGTTCTAAATTCAAATATAAAATTCCTTAAGGATTCGGCTATTTCCAATTCATTATTGCTCCAGGGCAACGATTGCCCATAAACGGTTTGTAGCCAAAGTTTAAACGAATTTCGTGGGTGATAGTTTGTACCATCTTTATCAACATTGATTACCTGTTCGGGATCTCCGCCCCATTTGATCTGTTGTATTACTTCAGGCCTGAAACAGATCACATAATCACCATTCCGTCCATCAATAGGGATCACTAATATCCCACTTCCAACTTTCTCATATGCCTTAGCTTCTTCATATACATTGCCCAAATAATCATTGCCATATATCTTTTCAATTCCTTTTCCCTCAAGCCAGAGCATCAGATTATATACTTCACTTTTATCTGGTATATCGCCGCGCGATTCTGTCCGGTTGCCGATCTTTACGACTACTCCACCTGCATTAAACAAAGAAAGGATGTTTAGGTTTTCATCATCTAACAAACCTTCAATAATATCATCTTTGGCATAAATCAGATCTGTGATTGTGGTTCTCTTTTCGAGTCTAAAAGCCGATTGCTGATAATCTTCCTGATTTAGTATGGCCGTGATGCGATTCGAAATTTCGACCGAAAGCCATTCAAAAATATAACGCATATCTACATTGGGATGGTTTGGCCCGATGTGGTGACAAGAAATAAGGCCCCAGAGTTTTCCTTCGCGCAAAACCCTGATCGACATGGATGCACTTACATTCATATTCTGCATATATTCCAGATGTACCGAAGCCACGCCACGTAAATTACAGTCAGACAGATCGATAAATGCATTGGTTAAAGGATTGATGACCGGATACAATCTGATGGGTTTATAATCGCGGTTAGAAATCAGCCTGAAAGGATTTTTAAGGTAAAGTGCCCTGGCTTGTTTGGGCACATCAGAAGCTGGAAAAGTTTGCCCCAGGTAACTTTCCAACGCACCTGAAATTTCCTCGGCGATTACTGTCCCATTCCATTCCGCATCAAACGTATACATTCTCACCCCGTCAAAGCCCGAAACTTTACGCAGTTGTTTAATGGCAACATTGCAAACTTCTTCGAGCGTAGAAGCATGCTCCATGGCCGAAATAAACTGCCTTACTTCCTGAAAAACATCCGCAAAACTTTTCTGATCAGCCTTTGACGCCGCTTCTATTTCAAGTAGGGTATAGTCTTTTTTAATGTGGACCAAACCATCAAAATGCGATTGTTTGCTATCATTCTTTAGCGTCAGATTGATCGGAATCCTGTCTTTGGCATCCCCTTTAATCAGTTTAGCAATTTGATCCACACCCTCTTGACTAAACCATAGCGATAAATGTTTATTTACCATTTGCGCCGGAGCTTCATTGGTAACTGCACTGAAGTTTTCACTAATTTGTATCACATTCAATGTATGGTTATCCAATATGAGGAGATATCCATAGTCCTGAATGGAATTGATATGGTGAATAGGCAAGTTCCCGCAGAACTCTGCATCATAGTTTCTTTTTTCTGACATTTCCGACTATCGTGTTATGGTAAGCTTTTACTGCGAAAAGCACAAGAATCCGTTTTTCAACAATAATACTGCCAACAATTGGCATTCGGGAATCATTTATGCATCAAACAATCTCTTCTGGATTCATGGCAACTAAAATATAGATTATGGGCTTTATGGGAAGAAAAACAATGAAAATAATACCAGTTATACAACACATAGGAATACCATTTTTTTCTTAGGAAGGAATACAGATAAACCGTTTGCGCTCAAATAACCCTTTATTTGTCTCCAATGGCCACCTAAAAATAGGTTAACAAGCACTAATTTTAACTCATAATCTATCAAACATGAATGAAAATGCTTTAACAGCCACTGTTACCATCAACAAACCAATTGAACTGGTTTGGAAAGTGTGGAATGAACCTGAACACATTGCCATATGGAATGCGCCAGCGGATGAATGGATCAACAAAAAAATTGAGAACAAGCTCGTAGAAGGAGGTGGTTTTTTATATGAAATGGTAAAAAAAGATGGCAGCGAAAATTTCAATTTCCAGGGAACTTACACCGAAATTATTGAACATAAACGCCTTGCCTACACGCTTGATGATCACAGAAAAAGCCTGATCACCTTTACAGGAAACAATCCCGTTACGCTTACCGAAGTTTTCGAACCTGTTGCAGGTCTGGATTTAGCCATGCAACAGAAATTCTGCCAAACGGGACTGAACCAACTTAAAGATTATGCTGAGCAGCTATAGCTACTTTCTTTTTTGGTTTCTTCCTTTTCTTTAACCAGATGATAAAACCGGTTACGGGTAAACTTGCTGCAATTAAGGCGGCTAAAAAAGAAAGTATTTTATTGGGTAGTCCTAAAAGTCTACCCGTATGCAGATCGTAATTGGTGGCTTCGATCAGATCGGCGCCATTAAAATCTTTGTACAATTTGGCCCTGATCATTGATCCTGTAGCTTCTTCGTAGAAAAAAGTGTTTTGGTTGCGTGCCCAACGGTAAGGGTAAATCATTCTTAACCTTAATTCACCTTTACCCCGCAGCGAAAAACTGGTAGAAATGGCACCAGGATATTTGGTTTTGGCTTCGGTATAAATTTTATTATAACGCACCGGCAGCGAATCGATCTGTAAAGGTTTAGTTGCTACAATAGCTTTCCCCGGCCCCAGTTTGGTGCCGGTAAAAAAGCTTGCTGCATTTTTCACTCCTTTAAAGGCAAAATATAAACCACTCAAAGCGGTAAGCAATAATACCACCGAGGCATAAAAACCCAATACATTATGCAGGTCGTAATTGAGCCTTTTAAAGGATGCTTTTCTTTTAATGGTTAAGGATTGTTTTAACAATCGCATCTGGCCGGGAAACCAGAGTACTAATCCCGTAATGAGCATCAGCACAAAAATAACCACCGACCAGTTCATGATAAACTCTCCGGTTTTACCAAGCAATAACGAAGTATGGAGGTGCTCTACAATTTCGAGCCAATCTTCACTGCCCTTTTTCACTAAAGTGGCATTGTAAGGGTTAAAATAGTAAACCTTGCCTTTTTTACTGGTTATTTCGACTGTTGCGTTTGGCAAAGCATCCTCGATCCGGATCAACCTCAACTGATCTTTTGGCGAAAGTTTTTCGAAGCCCAGGATCACTTGATCCAAACCTACAAAGGGCTTCTGTTGAAGCCCTACGTAACGGAAATCTTTTTGGGTATAATCTCTGATCTCTTCTTCAAAGATGTAAAGCGCCCCAGAAATACTGATGATGATAACCACCAGGCCAGTGGCCAGGCCAAGCCAGAGGTGAATATTCCTGATGGCATTTTTGAATTTCTTATTTTTCATTGCTTAAAAAGCATAACCAGCTGAAAGGTTAAACCTGCGGCCATTTCCCCGCACATAATTTACATTGCTACCATAAAATTGAGAGATGGCAGGATAATATACCTTATTCAATAGGTTTTCTACACCTAAAGATAATTTTAAAGGCTGGATGATCTGATAAACTGCAGCAACGTTAAACAAGTTAAAGGCTTTTACAGGTCCTTCGCCTATTAAATATTTACCTGTAGCACTGGCTTTAAAACGGTCGCGGTTGCCTACACGCATCCAGTTTACATCTAAACTCAGGTTTTTAATGCCCGAATATTTAAAGTACACTGTAGTTTTAGATGGTGGGATACGTGTGGTATTCAGGTACACATCTTTATCGCCATTAAAATTGCCATCATCATCTACATCACCTTTTCCTTCTACCTGAGCATAGTTACCACCAACACTCAAATCGCGTAAAATCTGGTAATCTGCCTGGATTTCGAATCCATAAACACGCTCAGGGATACGCTGAGAAATGTAGGTACCGTTAACTTCTAAAAGATTGGCACCCAGTTTAGAGGTGCTATAATAATATGCCGCACTGAAATTCAATTTACCAATGGCACTGCTAAAACCTGCTTCGTAGTTGTTTACGATAATCGGTTTGGTTTCCAATTGAGATAAAGTATTACTTTTTGCTGCCCTTAACACCCTGCCCAGCTCAAATACCGAAAACGACTGTGCATAACTGATAAAAGGATTAAAGAACTTGAATTTAGAATAACGCGCTCCGGCATTAAACACCAAAGCATTATAGTTTAGTTTCCCACCTTGTACGGCTATACTTCCGGCACCATTTGCACCGGTAGCCAAAGTATTAAAATCATCTACATCGATATTAATATTCTCTACCCTTAACCCTCCTTTAATGGTTAAATCGTTAAGTAGAGTTGCAGAAGCCTGAAAATAAGGTGCAAAATTGACCATATTCATATTCGGCACCCATAAACGGCCATCCGTTAAACTTTGAGCCGTTTTATCGTTCATTAAATCCAAACCATAATTTAACTGCATGGGCACCTGCGCGGTAAGGTTAAATGGGGTATTCAGGTTTACCCTTGCTCCCTTTTTGGTTGAAGTAATGGCCGATTGACCGCTTCCGAAAAATGATGCAGAATTGGAATAAATGGTATAAAAATCCTGATAATATACATTCGCCGTTAAATCGGTTTTACCAAAAATCTGCTGGTTGGTGTATTGTAAATTGGCATTATGGTTAAATCTCGTACCCTCATCTTCACCCAGTCTCGTTCCGTAAATCCCAATTGCCGGCGATTGACCATAAACACCGTCTTTGGTTATATATTTAGAATGTTGTCTCGAACTGAAATAATTATACATCACCTGTAAATGCTGTTTTGGCGTAATATTATAACCTAGTTTTACAAAACCATTGTAAGATTTGGTTTCACCTAAACCATATTCTGGCGAAAGTACCAAACCATCCGCATCGCGGAAAACACCGGTTTTTTCGAACATACCACTTACCAGGTAATCAAATTTGCCTTCCTTACCATAAAGTTGTTGCGAAAAACGGTAACCGATCGTACTGTCGCCCTTTAGGTTTCCGGTAATACCTGCCTGGGTATAACCTCCAAATGATTTGCCCTGATCAGCTTTTTTGGTGATGTAATTGATTAAACCACCTTCAGCACCATTGCCATAAATGGCCGTTGCCCCCTTGATTACCTCAACACGCTCAATAACCGAAGGATCGATACTGCGGATATCCCTTCCTCCTGCCCTTAAAGGTGTAGATTGTGGAATACCATCAATTAATACCAAAACGTTGCGGCCCCGTAAAGTCTGACCAGAGTTACCGGTTTGGTTGGTAGAAAAACCCAAACCTGGTACACTGTAAGAAAGTATGTTGGCTAAATTCGGGCTGATGGTAGATTGAGTATTTAATTCTTTTGCTGTAAGTACCGTTACCGAAGATGGTGTTTGCGATAAAGACTCAGGGCGCCTGCTTGCTGAAACAATCACATCGTTTAATGCTGAGTGCTGCTCTCTTAATATAAAAGTAACCTCTGCCGTAGCATTTGCAGTGACCAACACCGTTTGCTCGAATTGATCGAAACCTGTAATCGAAACCCTAAGCTGCTGGTTTCCTACCGGAACAACAGCGAATTTAAAAGCACCGGTTTTATCTGATGAGGATTTAAGGTTCTGTTTTTTAATCTGGATATTGGCAAAAGGTATAGCATTTCCTAACGAATCGACAAGCTTTCCGCTAATTGTACCTTGCTCCGTTTGGGCAAAAAGGGTAATTGACAATAAGGTGAAGAGAGACGTAGTTAAAAATCGGATGTATAAGTGCTTCATTAAATTGGAAATTTCGGCAAAGCTAGCATTATTTAGACTTGTTAAAAATAATAAGTTAAAAAAGATGCCAATTGATGTTCTCTACATCCATTTTAAAATAAATAAGGCATAAGATTTATTTTATTTGATATTTGCGTGTACACCCTATTGATTAAAAAGATGTCGGAAACAAAAATTAAGTATGCCATGGTAACCGGTGCCAGCAAAGGTATCGGCAAATCGATGGCCATTGCTTTGGCCAAAAGAAAAATCAACTTGTTGCTTATTGCCCGCTCGGTTGATGAACTGAGTGCTTTACAATCCGATATTAAAAATCAATATAGTGTTGAGGTAGAAGTTTTATCGATTGATCTTAGCCAACCTCAGGCACCAAAAGATGTTTTGAACTGGGTGCTGACAAATGATTATGAAATTTCTATTCTGATTAACAATGCTGGTTATGGGTTGTGGGGCAAATTCGGCGAGCTTGATTTAACTGCTCAATTAGAGATGTGCCAATTGAATATGGTTACGGTTACTTCGCTTTGCCATTTATTGCTGCCAATCCTTTCAAAGGAAAAGCAGGCATATATACTCAATGTTTGTAGTACTGCCGCCTATCAGGCGGTACCAACGCTGGCCATTTATTCGGCCACCAAAGCTTTTGTACTGTCGTTTACCAGAGCCTTGCGGTTCGAGCTTAAAGATGGTCCGGTTTCGGTGAGCTGTTTGAGCCCTGGCCCCGTTGATACCGGTTTTGCACACCGTGCAGGTTTGGATGCCTTTAATAAAATCGCCGAAAAATTTAATATGAGACCCGATGAGGTAGCAGAAACTGCACTAAAGGGAATGTTCGCCAAAAAATCGGAAATCATTCCAGGTTTCACCAATATCATTAGCGTGTATGCCAACAGGATCTTACCAAAGGGATTCATCGAAAAAATGGCCGCAGGAATTTATAAGACTTAATTCTCTGGGCGGTCAGATGTTACCTTCTGACTGATTATGTATGTCTTTTTGATTTTATCTTTTTTATGTATTACGTGTCAGATGGTAACATCTGACATCACGAGAACATCTTACACCACGGATACTTTATTATCTACTACCAGATTGTGCAGTCAGATGTTACCATCTGACTGATTATGTATGTCCGTTAATGATTTTATCTTTTTTATGTATACGTGTCAGATGGTAACATCTGACACCACGAGAACATCTTACACCACGGATACTTTATTATCTACTACCAGATTGTGCAGTTAGATGTTACTTTCTAATAGATTATGTATGTCCTTTAATGATTTTATCTTTTTTATGTATACGTGTCAGATGGTAACATCTGACACCACGAGAGCATCTGACACCACGGATACTTTTATCTACTACCAGATTGTGCAGTTAGATGTTACTTTCTAATAGATTATGTATGTCCTTTAATAATTTATCTTTTTTATGTATAGTGTCAGATGGTAACATCTGACACCACGAGAACACCTGACACCACGGATACTTTTATCTACTACCAGATTGTACAGTAAGATGTTACCATCTGACTGATTATGTATGTCCTTTAATGATTTTATCTTTTTTATGTATACGTGTCAGATGGTAACATCTGACACCACGAGAGCATCCGACACCATGAGAGCAACCGACTGATAAACAGAATTACAACAAAATGGCTCCAGCAGCCTTTATTTGTACTCCTATATCATAACCAAACCCCTTCCTAAAAAATTATTTTAAAATATTTCGAATAAAATTCTTTGATGTATTAAAATTATGTTACGTTTGTATTAAATACTACTAATTCTATAGACTATGTCGGATAAAACAATTAAGTTTTATTTTCCTTCAGTACCGAACCACTCGCGAATGCGAATGTGCTGTTGCTGCGCATAATTCTATTTCCAATTTATTCTTTTCCTAAATCTTTTAATTTTTTACACATGGCCACATCGTATCCAACCTTTACCTTATCTGAACAATTAACATCAGAACAGCTTGATTTTTTTAACACACATGGGTTTATCCATTTCAAAAATTTCATTAAACCAGAAACAGTTTCTGCTATTATCGACGCCTCTAAACAGGTAGAACAAAAGTGGATAGAACAAGATATTAAAAAAATAAATGGCGTGCCGATTAAATACGGAAAAGATCTTGATGGCTCAGCAATTGTACAACGTTTTGCTTTTATTAATCAACAACATCAAACCTTAAGCGGTTTACTTTTAGACCCACGTTTTAACGCGTTACTGCAATTGGCAGGCGATGGTGCACGGTTGGGCACCGAAGAAAAAGATGGCATGGTGTTTAACCATTACATTAACGGCCCAGAAAGTAAATTCAGCAAAATGGGCTGGCATACCGATGGTTTGAGGGATATTTTTTATGGTGCCAAACTAAATCCAATGCTCAATGTAGGGATTCACCTGAGTACTTTAAAACCAGAAAATGGCGGCTTAAAAATTATCCCAGGCACCCACAAACAGAGCATTTACCAAATGCTTTTCCGCAAGAAATACTTTTTGGATAACAAACCGGATGCAGAAGAAGTATCGATATTACCAGAGGCCGGAGATTTAACCATCCATGATGGCAGGTTATGGCACAGGGTTGCAGAATCGGCTATACGCGGTGAGGAAAGCAGAAGGCGTGTTATTTACGTACCTATCATCGCCGGAAAATATGCCCCAAAAAATGAGAATAGTCCAACAGTATTTTACCAGCGTTTTGCCGGAATTGTAAAATAAATTTATGTTATTTGCCCTATTGTTTACTTACCTGGTCAGATCGGGGAAGCTAAAGCGAATGACTGCGTTTTCTAAAGGTATCCCGAAGAAGATCAGTCTAAAATTTTACCGACCGGAAACAGCCATTCTCTTTGGCGTAATTATGGTTGGCACTTAAATTGGAGGCTATTATTAAACTAAACGAAGACCATTCAGATGGCAAAAGGGTATTTGCAGACCGGGAACGGACAAATATTTTACGCAAGGGTGAGCAAAACCTGATTCTTTTTTTGTTGAAAAGGGTTCCTAAATGGATTACGCCTAACATCATGACCGGTATAGGCATGTTTGGATCGCTGATTGTATTTTTAAGCTTTATTTTAGGCAGTTTTTATGCCAGACATTATTTGCTGATCGGAATTTTAGGATTTTTCATTAACTGGCTTGGCGATTCGCTTGATGGCCGCCTGGCTTATTATCGTAAAACTCCCCGCAAGTGGTATGGTTTTGCGCTCGATATTGTGATGGATTGGCTCAGCATTATCCTGATTGGTTTGGGTTATTATTATTACGCCAGCGTGGGCACACAGATTTTCGCTTTTTTATTCGTGGTATTGTACGGCTGGTCGATGATTATTTCTCAGCTGCGCTATAAAATTACGGGCTTTTACCAGATTGATGCTGGTTATCTAGGTCCAACTGAATTACGGGTGATTATTTCGCTTGTACTGATTGCTGAAACCCTATTAATAGGCAGCATTACTTATTTTGCCATCGCAATGGTAGCGCTGTTATTGGTCATCAATATTATCGATACGTTTAAACTTTTAAAAGCAGGCGATGCCAAAGACAGGGAGGAGAAGGCATCATGACCTGGGCATCTGTTAAACTCTTCCTTAAAGCGCAGGTATCGGCTTTTTCTGGCGGCGTTACCGACTATGGTTTAATGATTTTGTTAACGGAATGGCTGCATATCCATTTTACCATTTCGATTTTGATTTCCGGAACGCTGGGTGGCATTGTTAATTTTTGCATCAACCGTTTTTGGGCATTTAAAACGGATGATGGTTATCATAGCTCAACAAGCGGTCAGTTAGTCCGTTTTTTCACCGTGGTTTTGGGCAGTATCTCGTTAAAATCTGGTGGAACTTACTTGTTGCATCAAGGCTTAAATGTAGATTATAAAATCGGCAGGCTTTTAATCGACAGTGTAGTTTCTTATGGATTTAACTATCCCTTAATGAAATACTGGGTATTTAAGATCAATAAACTAAGTGATGCTGAAACTGATGAAGAAGATTACTTTGAAAGACTTGGCGAAGAACAAAGAGCTTAATGTTTCGCTTCTACCCTATTTACAACAGATGGGTTTATCCCATCAAACGTTTGCGCTTTGTTTGTTAAAGTAAAGCTATTCTGAGG
>NZ_JAVTSN010000062.1:0-39198 GCF_032678585.1 Pedobacter psychrodurus
TGGCTCATCAACCAAAACATGTTCTTCCACTTAGTCATGGAAGGTGGGAATAGTTTGGAATGTGTCTTGATTTCTTGGTTGTTAGCTCACCACACACGGATTTAGTAATCCATAATCCCATTCCCAAAACAACTATTAAAACAATCTTATTTTTTACTTGTTCCATTAGTACATCAATTTACAATTACTATGGAAACGAATAAAGAAAAAGGTAAAGTTGTTGAGAACGATTTACTGGATAAAACAGCAGAAGATATTAAAGAAGATAGAACACTTGATGAAAACAAATCGTCGAAAGTGACTACAAATTTATTTAATAAAGATAAAGACCGTAAAAACAATTCTTTTGGCCCAGGGCATGAGCCAGGTACCACACCAGGTTCGGGAATATAAATTTTTGTTAATTCACGATCAAAATCATTAAATTTAAACCACGGCAAATGCTGTGGTTTTTTTAGCTTAATCCCAAAATGGAAAGAAGAAATTTTATCAAAAATTCGGCATTGGCCATGGCCTTGCTTTCGGTTTATAAAACAGATGTTTTTGCACAGCAAGAGCTCATGCGTGCTTACAACTTTAAACCATTGCGCAATAATGTGGGAATATTTACCGAACAGGGAGGTACAATAGGCTGGTTAAATTCGAGCAGTGGTTTTGTAGTTGTAGATGCACAGTTCCCAACCACAGCACCACATGTGATTGAAGAACTAAAAAAACTGGGCGAAAAACCTTTCAAATACCTGATCAATACCCACCACCATGGCGACCATACTGCAGGGAATATTTCTTTCAAAGGTTTGGCCGAAAAAGTTGTGGCGCATCAAAACTCTTTGGTGAATCAAAAAAGAGGGGCGGAGAAAGCAAATAATCTAGACAAACAATTGTTGCCGGATACTACTTTTGGAACCAAGTGGAATGCAAAAGTAGGCGACGAGAACATTAAAGCTTACTATTATGGCTCTGGTCACACCAACGGAGATGCCGTATACCATTTTGAGCATGCAAATATTGCTCATGTAGGCGATTTGGTGTTTAACCGTAGGTTTCCTTACATTGATCGGGAGAATGGCGCGCATATTGGCAATTGGATTACCGCATTGGATAAAATCGTTGCCCAATTTGATAACGATACCTTATTTATCTGGGGACATAGTTTAGATCCTGAGAAAGTAACCGGGAACAAAGCAGATATTAAAGCTTATCAAAATTATCTTCAGAATCTCTTAACATTTGTTGGCGGAGAAATTAAAGCAGGTAAAAGCAAAGAAGATATCCTGAAAACAACTACCATTCCTAATGCACCCGAATGGCAGGGAGATGGCATAGAAAGGAGTTTAACCGCTGCTTATGATGAGTTGAAAGGGGTTTAGGCAGCCAAGCTTATTAAAATTTTATTAACCACAGATAAAAAGGATGCACACAGATAAGGGATAATATCAGTAAAATCTGTGTTTATCTGTGCGCATCTGTGGTTAAAATGATATTCTCTGTAGCTACGAACATCCAAATCTTTTTCCAATTTATAAACGTTCTATATTTGAAATAATCCTTTCAACGGCATTGAATTACAGTAGGCTTTAGTGTTTAACAACTATATTTGTTACAATTCAAAATCTACAGCTCATGGATGATTTTATAGCAGCCCGTTCCCAGATGGCCTTATCGTTAGGCTTCCATATCATTTTTTCCTGTATTGGCATGGTAATGCCTTTCTTTATGGCCGTTTCGCACTATAAATGGCTTAAAACTAACGATGAGGTATATAAAAATCTTACTAAGGCCTGGAGTAAGGGTGTGGCCATATTTTTTGCTACTGGCGCAGTATCAGGTACCATGTTATCGTTCGAACTGGGGCTGCTCTGGCCAAAATTTATGGATCACGCAGGACCGATATTCGGTATGCCTTTTTCTTTAGAAGGAACAGCCTTTTTTATCGAAGCGATAGCGTTGGGTTTTTTCCTTTATGGATGGAATAAACTGAATAAGTGGTTTCATTGGTTTACCGGGATGGTAGTTGGGGTAAGTGGTTTGGCTTCGGGGATATTGGTAGTTGCCGCAAATGCCTGGATGAACAGTCCGGCGGGTTTTGATTTTGTAAATGGAAAATATCTGAACATCGACCCCATACAGGCCATGTTCAATAAAGCTTGGTTCAGTCAGGCTTTACACATGTGTTTAGCGGCGTTTACCGCAACAGGTTTTGCCGTGGCAGGTGTACATGCCCTAATGATTTTGAGGGATAGAAACAAGGAATTCCATTTAAAAGCTTTTAAAATAGCAGCTGTATTTGCTTGTATTGGTGCTTTATTGCAACCCTTAAGTGGCGATATTTCTGCAAAAGACGTGGCCAAACGTCAGCCCGCTAAGCTTGCCGCAATGGAAGCGCTGTATAAAACCGAAAAACCTGCACCGCTGTTGATCGGTGGAATTGTGAACGAAAAAGATAAAACAGTAACGGGGGCGATCAAGATTCCAGGTGCTTTAAGTTTCCTCGCGCATGGCGATTTCAAAGCTGAGGTTAAAGGACTGGATCAGATTCCCGAAAATGAACATCCGCCTGTGGCCATCACACATTATGCCTTTCAGATCATGGTGGGAATTGGTACGCTGCTGTTGTTGATATCCTTAACTTATTTTTTCATTCTTGTCAAAAAGAAACCCTTAACCGAGAAACGCTGGGTATTAAAGTTATTTGTTTTCGCCATTCCACTCGGTTATCTCGCTTTAGAGGCCGGTTGGGTAGTTACAGAGGTTGGCAGGCAGCCATGGATTATTTATGGTATTATGCGCACTAAAGATGCCGTTACGCCGATGCCAGGTATTGCCTACTCGTTTTATATCTTTTCAGCCATTTATGTGTCCTTAAGTATTATTGTAACGTTTTTACTTTATCGCCAAATTAAAATGGTACCCGTGTTATACAATAAAATTGAAGAAAATAATCATTAACCACAGATGAAAAGGATGAGCACGGATAAAAATTTAGTTGCTGTAGCTGAACTATTTAAGATCTGTGTTGATCCCCCGCCTTATCCGGCTGGGCAGGTGTGCACATCTGTTGCAAAAATATAGACTATGGAATACGTTGTAATTACATTTTTATGCATGGCCATTCTGCTCTACTTTTTATTGGGTGGAGCCGATTTTGGTGCCGGCATTATCGAACTGTTTACTTCGACCAAAAACCGGAGTAAAACCCGAAAAACCATGTACCAGGCGATTGGCCCGGTGTGGGAGGCCAACCACATGTGGTTAATTATTGCGATTGTAATTCTTTTTGTAGGCTTTCCACATATTTACACCACCATGTCGGTTTATCTGCATATTCCATTGGCCATTATGCTCATTGGCATTATTGCCCGCGGTACTGCTTTTGTATTTCGACATTACGATGCTGTAAAAGATGATATGCAATGGCTCTATAACCGCATATTCAGGTATTCGAGTTTTGTTACCGCATTATTTCTCGGCATTATTGCTGGTAGCCTGATCTCGGGTCATATCGATACACAGGCGATGGATTTCTATACGGCCTATATTTCGGGCTGGTTAAACTGGTTTTCAGTTGCCGTGGGTTTTTTTACGGTAGCGTTATGTGGTTTCCTGGCCGCCATATATCTCATTGGTGAAACAAAGGAAGCGCATGATAAACGCCGTTTTATTAAAAAGGCCGAATTTATGAATGTGGCTGCAGTAGTTTTTGGGGCAATGGTATTTATTGCAGCACAACGCGATAAAATTCCGTTGATTGATTGGGTTTTCAAGAGTACAGTGGGCGTATCTGCTATTATTTTGGCCAGTTTATCACTAGTGTTGTTGTGGTATTTGTTGATTAAAGGCAAAACGAAAGTTTTACGCATTTTAGCAGGCTTTCAGGTCACGATGATTCTCCTGGCCATAAGTTATGCCCACTTCCCAAACTTTATCCGTTTAAAAAGCGGGGATGCAATTTCGCTATTGGAAACCGTGGGACCAGAAAAAACCATTTATAGTTTGGGTTTAGCACTTTTGTTGGGAAGTGTTTTGATTTTACCTTTTTTGGGCTATTTGTTTTATAAATTCCAGAAGAAAGAGGAGTAATGTCACTCGTTGTCATGCTGAGGTACGAAGCATCTGTTTCATCGGTTGCAGATGCTTCGTGCCTCAGCATGACAGCATATTCAGGGTTGCTGCAATAAAAAAGAGCATCTGTTACCAAATGCTCTTTTAATATATTCAAATTATTTTTTACAACCCACCTTTTCTATTCGATTTCGTTTGTACCGGCCAGGTAGACGGTTTTCCGGTACGTTCGTTTACAGGTAAATCTGTCGCTTTTTCAGTCGAAGTTTTTTCGGGATCTTCAGAAGCCATATACACCATAATCGCAGCTAAAATCACATTACTTCTAATTTCGTCGAAGACCAGTTTATCGTAACTGTCGCGGTTGGTGTGCCAGGTATAAGTGCCATAATCCCAACTCGTAGAACTTAATGAATAACCCAAAGCTCCGGCAGCCACAAATGAAGCAAAATCAGAACCTCCTGCGCCCGGCGTTCCCGGAAAACTGGTTTTGATCTGGTTTTTAATGGTATCTGGAACTGCAGCCAACCAACGGGTAATGTAATCTTTTGATTTAGCGAAACCTTGTCCGCCGATATTCACCACACGACCTGTACCGTTATCCTGGTTGAATAAAGCCTGGAGGTTGCTCACAATTTCCGGATGATCTTCTACAAAAGCTCTTGAGCCATTTAAACCTTGTTCTTCGCTTCCCCAGTGCCCAACCAGAATGGTGCGTTTCGGGTTAGGATAGATTTTTTTTAGGATACGCATGGCTTCCATCATTAAAATGGTACCTGAGCCATTATCGGTAGCGCCGCTTGCGCCATCCCACGAATCGAAGTGGGCTGATAACATGACGTATTCGTTTGGTTTCTGTGTGCCTTTTATTTCTGCAATGGTATTAAAGGTGGGTACCGCGCCCAATTTCTTTGAATCTGCTTCGATTTTTAACTTAGGTTTATCGCCATTCAGCGCCAAACGGTAAACCAGGCCATAATCTTCAACCGATAAATCCAAAGTTGGCACTTTTGTGGTGTTTGCGCCAAAGATTTTGTCAACACCAAATCCCTGCGACCAGTTATTGATTACTACAGCTACAGCGCCTGCGTTTTCTAAGGCTACGGGTAATGTTTTGGCGGTTAAACCTGTTTTGGTTATGCTGGCAGCCCAGGCCTTAGCCGCATCGGCTTTTTCCTTTTTAAACTTCTCGAAAAGATCTTTAGTGGCAAATTCTTCCCAGTTTTTTTCTGGTCGGCCAGAGAGCTGGTTCATCGAAATTAATACAATTTTGCCCTTAACATTAGGCAACCATTTTTGAAAAGATACCGAATCTGTAATTTCTGGAAGGATAATCGCCTCCTCATTAATGGTTTTTCCATTGGTTGATGGGCTCCAGGCCAATTGTGTACCTTCTAAAGTACGTACCCGTGGACTCACCAAATCGATGTGGGTAATGCCTCTTTCCCAGCCAGCCCATTCGCCCCATTTTTCATTCTTAGCGGTAATGCCCCAGTCGCTATATTTTTTTACGGCCCATTCATTGGCTTGTTTCATTTGTGGCGAACCAACCAAACGCGGTCCTACAACATCTAACAGTTCGTGCGCGAGTTTCTCCAATTGGGAGTTTTCGTTTACTTCTTTAACAATATTGTCGATTACTTTTTTGTCTTGCGCGAAAACACTCGCCGTAGCGCACAGGAATAGCGCTGAAAATAGTATTTTTTTATTCATAATGAGTTAGGGTTAGTTATTTGATGCGCTAATTTATGAAATAAGAAATAGGGTTGGGGAAGTTAATGGAAATGTTGCAGTAAGTAGGATCGTCATTACGAGGCGATTTTTCATCGCCGTGGCAATCTCAAAAGTGGATATTGAATGATTCATTAAGCTAAAAGCTCAGATGGTAACATCTGACCTCACTAAGTTAACATCTGACCTCACTATGTTAACTTCTCCGTGCCTTCAGTGTTTCCGTGGCAAACAACCCTAAAAACTACTTTTCTGTATCTTATCATGAAATGGCAGATATTCAGCCAGTGCTGCCGATCCATACCAATTGTATAATTCTGGTTCGAGTAATTTAGCCTTGATTGCAGGATCGCTTTCTAACAATTGTTTGGCTTCTTCGATTGATTTTGTATTTAAAATGAAAATACCGCGGTAATTTTTATCGTTTTTACCCATCGGGCCGGCAACTACTAGCTTTTGCATTTCGACCATTTTGCCCATGTTTGCCATGTGACCTGCAAATAAACTATCGGTTTTGGCTTTTGTTTCTGTAGTGTTGGTGCCTGATTTAAGCATCACGAGGACATACATTTTCATTCCATAATTATCCGCACCGAGTCTTTTGGCTAAAGCTTCATCATAAGGTACTTTAGCTTTTTTCTCCTGGGCATGCACAGAAATAATGGCCGTGATCAGGAAGGTGAGTAATAATAGCTTTTTCATCTGATTTTTAGTTTGGTTAGTTTAAAAATAAGAAAAATTGCTGTTAATATTCCCCTCAAATTGAGGGCTGCCCGCAGGGTGGGGTGGTTTAATACGCTCGCTAGGAAAACCTTACAAAAGAACCACTGGCCTATGTTAATTAAACCTGATTGCCGCGAAAAGCCCGGAGTGTAACGAGGACTTAAAGCAAAAAGCAGGACTGAATTAACCGATTTATTCAAGCCCTGCTTTTCTAAATATCAATTAACCAGTTAAACAATTAACCGATTAACCAAAAACTAGTTGTTCATCATTTTAATAAAAGCGCCCAATTTAGCTTTCATGGCTCTTCTATCTACAATAAAATCAAGGAAACCATGTTCAAGAACGAATTCTGATGTCTGGAAACCCTTTGGTAAATCTTTTTTGATGGTTTCTTTAATTACCCGTGGGCCAGCAAAACCGATCAATGCGCCCGGTTCTGCAATATTGATATCGCCCAGCATCGCATAAGATGCCGTTACGCCACCAGTAGTTGGATCGGTTAATAATGAGATGTATGGAACTTTAGCCTGACCCAATAATGCGAGTTTAGCCGATGTTTTAGCCATTTGCATCAATGAGAATGCAGCTTCCATCATACGTGCACCGCCAGATTTTGAAATCATCAGGAAAGGAACTTTATGTTTAATGCTATAATCGATAGACCTTGCAATTTTTTCGCCTACAACCGAACCCATTGAACCACCAATGAAGGCGAAATCCATACAGGCAATAACGAGATCTTGTCCTTCGATTTTACCAACACCCGCACGGATAGCATCTTTTAAGCCTGTTTTAGCCTGGCTTTCTTTAATCCTATCGGTGTAAGGTTTATTATCGTTAAAGTTTAGCGGATCGCCTGATGTTAAGTTAGGAAACAGCTCTTTAAACTCGTTGTTATCAAATAAAACCTCGAAATATTCTTTTGATCCTACTCTCAGGTGGTAATCGCAGTAATGACAAACGTATTTGTTTTCCTGAAGTTCTGCCTGATGTAGCGGTTTTTTACAATTTGGACATTTATTCCACAAACCATCTGGTGCTTCTTTTTTCTCTTCAGTTGTGGTAATGATACCTTTATTCTCTCTCTTAAACCAAGCCATATAATTTTTTAAAGAATTGGATTGCAAAGAAACGAAAAATAAAATTAAGATAAAGAATTACAATCATTAATAACCAATGATCAAATCGCAATTATCAAACTCGCCTGGCGTTTAGTAAGGTTTGATAATTGATCATTGTGATTTGATTATTTCTATAGGTGTTGCAATGTTTGATTATTGGTTATTGTGATTTGTTTATTCCCTTAGGTGTGTCTTTTTTACACTAAGGATAATGTGTTTTTTACACTAAATAGGCCTTATTTTGCTGTTAGGCAAATAATTCTGTTGTTACAAAAGCTTGGAATGTTATTTTTTTTTATAACTTCGGACTTAATAAAATTAACAAGAAATGAGTTTAAAAGGCTACAAAGGCGTAATTTACGGAGATGCCGTTCAAGAATTGTTTGAGCAGGCTAAAAAACATCAGTTTGCTTTACCAGCAGTAAACGTAACCGGTACAAATACGGTTAACGCGGTATTGGAGACTGCTAAGGCAGTAAATTCGCCTGTTATGATTCAATTGTCTAACGGAGGTGCACAGTTTTATGCTGGTAAATCTTTAGATAATGAGAAATTGCAAGCATGTATTTTAGGTGCTGTATCGGCAGCTAAACATGTACATTTATTGGCAGAACATTATGGTGTTGCCGTGGTTTTACATACCGACCACGCCGCTAAAAAATTGTTGCCTTGGATCGATGGACTTTTAGACCACGGTGAAAAATTCTTCGCTGAAACCGGAAAACCTTTGTTTTCGTCACACATGTTAGATTTATCGGAAGAATCGATCGAAGAAAACATGGAAATTTCTGCTAAATACTTAGCGCGCATGGCTAAAATGAACATGACTATCGAAATCGAACTTGGTGTTACAGGTGGTGAAGAAGATGGTGTTGATAATAGTGATGTAGATAGCTCTAAATTATATACTCAGCCTAGCGAAGTAGCTTATGCTTACGAAGAATTGAGCAAAGTTTCTCCTCGTTTTACTGTTGCAGCTGCTTTTGGTAACGTACATGGTGTTTATAAACCAGGTAACGTAAAATTGCAACCGGTAATTTTGAAAAATTCTCAGGATTTTATCAAAGAAAAATTCAGCTTAACTGCAGAGAAACCAATCAACTTCGTATTCCACGGTGGTTCTGGTTCTACTCAGGAAGAAATAAGAGAAGCAATTTCTTATGGTGCAATTAAAATGAATATCGATACTGATATGCAATGGGCATTTTGGGAAGGTATTTTAGAATATTATAAAAAGAACGAAGCTTATCTTCAAGGCCAGATCGGTAATCCTGATGGCGATGATAAACCAAACAAAAAATACTACGATCCACGCGTTTGGTTACGTAAAGGTGAAGAAACTTTTGTAAAGCGCTTAACCACAGCTTTCGAAGATCTGAACTGTATCAACGTTAACGATAAGTTGTAAAGTTGATTGTTTTGGAAGATTGATCAATATTCAATCATTCAAAAAATCAATCATTCAATAATTAAATAAAGGCGCTATAGGTTTAAAAACTTATGGCGCTTTTGTTTGTTTTATGGTTATATTTAAGCAAACAAATTGTAATGGCAAAATCTAAGAACGACACCAAGAGAAATAATTTTTTCGAGAAATTCGCTAACGCGGCAACCAAGTTTACCGGTAGTTCAGTTGCATTTATAGCGGCTACAGCTATTGTAATTATTTGGGCAGTAACAGGGCCTTTGTTTAATTATTCTGAAACCTGGCAATTGGTGATTAATACTGGCACGACAATTATTACCTTTTTAATGGTTTTTTTGATTCAGAAGGCACAGAACAAAGATGGTAAAGCCATACAGTTAAAATTAAATGAATTGATTGCTGCACAACAAGGGGCAAGTAACCGAATGGTGGACATTGAAGACCTAAGCGAAAAAGAACTGGATCAGTTACATAAATTTTACGTTGCGATTGCTACACTTGCCAAAAAAGAGGCCGATATTCATTGTTCACATTCCATAGATGTAGCAAAAGAGCTCAATGAATTGAAATTAAAATCGAATAAACACTTTAAACACCACGATAATGAGTCTACACGTTCAAAAAGTTAACCATCCCGAAGATTTAGATAAAGTATTTGCTATACGTAAAATTGTATTTGTAGACGAACAAAACTGTCCCCCGGAGCTAGAATGGGAACATGAAGACGAGTCTGTACATTTTTTGGCCACCAATAACGGACAGCCCTGTGGTGCTTGTAGATGGCGTAAAACGGATGCTGGTTATAAGTTAGAACGTTTTGCTGTTTTAAAAGATTTTAGAGGGCAGGGGGTTGGTCGCGCACTAATAGCTGAGGCTCTATCTGATCTTCCGGAAGATGCACATTACATTTATTTAAACTCACAGTTAGATGCCATGAGTTTGTATGCCAAATTTGGTTTTGTAGCTGAGGGCGATCAATTTGAAGAGGCTGGAATACAGCATTTTAAAATGGTGAAAAAGGTTTGAAAATAATATGCCACGGAAACACCGGAAAATCACAGAATTTTTCCGTGTTTTTCCGTGCTTCCGTGGCAAAAAGACAACTATCCAAATATCTTCCCTGATAAAGCCATTGCCTCATTCCACTTATCCATATTAAGGTTCAGGTTTTCTCCTTTCGCATTCAAAAAGCCAATTACATCCTCTGTAGCAATATTACCTGTAAGGTCATCAGCAGCCATCGGGCAACCTCCGAAGCCTTTTAAGGCCGAATCAATGCGTTTTACGCCTGAATAGTATGCAGCCTCTATCTTTTCGAATCGTTCGGCAGGCGTGGAATGCAAATGAATACCAATTTCTGTATCGCTAAACCTCGAAATCAGCTTTGGCAATATACTTGTTATCTTTTCTGGTGTTGAAACACCAACGGTATCCGCCAGAGATAAAATTTCTACACCTTTACTCACCAGTACATCAGCCCATTTTTCTACAATTTCGTAATTCCAATCATCGCCATAAGGATTTCCAAAACCCATCGACAGGTAAACCACTGCTTTTTTATTGTTTTTTGTACATAGAGAAAGCATTTCCTCAACAGTAGTTAAAGATTGCGTGATGCTCGAATTGGTATTACGTTGTTGGAAGGTCTCTGAGATTGAAAACGGAAAACCGAGGTAATCAATCGTTTCGTGTTTAATAGCGTCTTCTGCGCCCCTTAAATTGGCTACAATAGCCAAGAGCTTGGTAGAAGTGTTACTTAATTCTAATTGTGCTAAAACCTTTGCTGTATCAGCCATTTGCGGAATAGCTTTTGGCGAAACAAAACTTCCAAAATCAAGCGTATCAAAACCCACCTGAAGCAAAAGGTTCAGGTATTCTACCTTAAGTGCCGTAGGAACAAAATCGTGTAATCCCTGCATGGCATCTCGCGGACACTCTACTAATTTGAATTTGTTCTGGCTCATAATTTTGGTTTAACCGCAAAATGCGCAAAGTTTTTCGCAAAGAAAAGAAGAAAGAGAAAACAATTTTCGAGCATTAAAGTTGCCTTAAAGACTAAAGACTAAAGACTAAAGACTAAAGACTAAAGACTAATGAACCTTCTCTTCTGTCGGTACCTCATCCCTATAATCAACACTTCGGTCTTTGGCAAAGGTTCTGATAATTAAACGGGTTCCTCTATCGTAGCTGAAATAACTCCAAACCCAATTGACGAAAACAATGATTTTGTTTCTGAAGCCAACTAAAGTCATTAAGTGTACAAACATCCAGGTAAACCATGCGAAGACCCCTTGAAAACGGATTTTGCCGATATCGACAACAGCCTTGTTTCTGCCTACGGTGGCCATAGAGCCTTTGTCGAAATATTTGAATTTCTCTAAGGGTTTATTTTCTTTGATGTTGATCAGGTTTTTAGCGAGGTGATGACCTTGTTGAATGGCAGCCGGCGCAACACCAGGATGGCCATTAGGCGTTTCTTCGTCGATAATGGCAGCTACGTCGCCAATGGCATAAATATTCTGATAGCCCACAACTAAATTCTGGGTATCTGTTTTTAACCTGCCTCCTCTAACTACTTCAGCTTTGTCTAAACCACCTAAAACTTCGCCTTTAACACCAGCACTCCAAATTACAGTAGAACTTAAAATCGGCGCCTTATCCTGTAGGGTAAGCGTGTGTCCGTCGTAACCCAGTACCCTGGTTTCGTTCATGATCTGAACGCCCATATCGGTAAGGAAATCTTTGGCTTTCTTTTGGGCCTGTGGCGACATCACCCCCAATAATTCTGGCGAATTTTCGACCAGGTAAATGTTCACCCTGCTCAGATCCATTTCTGGATAATCGTTCGGGATCACATGTCTTTTAAGCTCTGCAATGGCACCAGATGTTTCAACACCTGTTGGACCGCCACCAACTACAACAAAGTTTAATAACGCACTCTTTTTATCTAAATCTTTTTCAATCAGCGATTTTTCGAAATTTTGTAAAATTAAACTTCTTAAATCCAGCGCTTCTGGAATTGATTTCATGGGCATCGAATTGGCTTCGATTTCTTTATTGCCAAAGAAATTACTGGTAGAACCTGTGGCAATCACCAGATAATCATAATTTACTCTACCAATATCTGTTTGCAAACAGTTTTCTGCTGCATTCACTTCGGTAACTTTGGTTACCCGAAAAATGAGATTCTTTTGTCCTTTAAAAATTTTACGTAGCGGAAAAGCAATCGAATCGGCTTCCAGGCCTCCCGTGGCTACCTGGTAAAGTAGCGGCTGGAAAGTATGATAGTTATGTTTATCTAGCATAACCACCTGAAAAGGTTTATTTTTTAAACGTTTAGCTAACTCAATTCCACCAAATCCACCGCCAACAATAACTACTCTAGGGTATTCGCTTTTAGGAAGTTGTAAATCCATTTTCGTATCGGTTTATCTATTGCTAATGTAACAAAAAGATGGCCAAAAGGTTTAAAAAATGAGGTTTTGACAGTTATTCCGGTTTAATTACCAAGATATAACGTTGGCATGACGAAGGCGGATTTTGTAGGTTTTAAGCGGTATCCTAGGATAATAGACCTGATAGAAATGGAAATCCTTTTTAATTTGCAGCTACCCTGAACTTTATTGTCATGCTGAGGGACGAAGCATCTGCAGCCGATGAAACAGATGCTTCGTCCCTCAGCATGACAGTGCCAATTAAAAAGATTGGAATGTATAGCAGGGCTATCGCAACCGAAGAATTATAGGCTTTGCTTTTCAAAAACCTCACCCTGTTAACGCTAGAGGAGAGATTAGGTTTTGTTAGTCCCTCTCCTTGAAGAGAGGGACAGGCTGGAACAGTAGGGTAAAACCCACTTTTCATAACGCATTGATTAGAAAACCATGGTTAAAAGCACCATCCTTTGTTTCCCTCTCTTTGAGGAGAGGAATGGCACTGTATCATAAATACCCAAACATTCACAGGGTGAGGAGCATAAAAAAAGCGTCCCGATTGCCCGGAACGCTTATATATTTTAGGATTTTTAATCTCTTACTTTTTTTTCTCAGCCGAACTACCCAAATCAATTACGATAGGAGTAGAGATGCATAATGATGAATAGGTACCGATGATACGTCCGATCAACAAGGCGAAGATAAATCCACGGATGCTATCGCCACCGAAAATAAAGATCACCAATAACACGAAGAATACGGTTAATGAGGTTAAGATGGTACGGCTTAATGTACTGTTCAATGCGAAGTTGATTAAGTTGTTACGCTCTTCACCATGTAAATCTTCTTTACCAGATTCTTTTAATTTCTCACGGATACGGTCGAATACTACAACAGTCTCTGTCATGGTGTAACCCATTACCGTTAAAATTGCTGCAATAAAATCCTGACCGATTTCTAATGAGAATGGCATGATACCATCTAAAATCGTGTAGAAAGACAATACCATTAACACATCATGGAACAATGCGATTACCGCACCTAAACCATATTGCCATTTTTTGAATCGTACTACGATGTAGATAAACATGAATAAACATGAGATCAATACCGCATAGAAAGCACCGTTTACAATATCACTAGCGATAATCGGCGTTACTTTTTGTGAACTTACGATTTCATATTTAGAACCTGCTAAACCTTTGTTTAATGCATCTTCTACAACTTTATCAGTTTTAATGTCCTGATCTTCGATGTGAAAAGTAGTGGTGATTTTTACCTGACTATCTTCACCTGCAGTTTTAACCTCTGGAGTTTCGTTACCGAAAACAGGGTTTAACTTGGTTTTTAAATCTTCTGTGTTAACTGCTTTATCGAAGTGAACCAAATAAGTTCTACCACCTTTAAAATCTACACCTAAGTTTAAACCTCCATTTTTGAAGTACATACCAATACCTGCAATGATAATGATGGTAGAGATAATGTAATAGATTTTACGACGGCCAACAAAGTTGAAGGCTAAGTTTTTAAATGCATTACGGGTTAGGCTGTTATCGAAACTTACCTCGATTTTGCGGTTTAGTAACGATTCGAAAACAACTCTCGAAATGGCTACAGCTGCAAATAATGATGAAAGGATACCAATACATAGTGTAGTTGCGAAACCTTGAACCGGTCCGCTACCGAAAACGTAAAGGATGGCACCTAGAATAAATAAGGTAACGTTTGAGTCAATGATTGAAGGCATTGCATGTTTAAAACCTTCTTTAATTGCAGTAGCAGTGTTCTTGCCGTGGGCAAGTTCTTCACGTACACGCTCAAAAATCAGGATGTTTGCATCTACCGATAAACCAATGGTTAATACGATACCTGCGATACCTGGTAAGGTTAATACTGCACCAAGCGATACTAAAATACCGATGATGAAGAATAAGTTGATTAACAATGCAAAGTTTGCAATCCAGCCAGCACGGTGATAATACAAGGCCATGAAGACTAAAATTACGATAAACGCAATTACGAATGAGATCAAACCATCGTGGATAGCTTGTGCACCTAAAGTTGGACCAACTACATAGCTACCTGCAATACGTGCAGGAGCAGGTAATTTACCAGCTTTTAAGATGTTAGATAAATCTTTAGTATCGGTTTGGGTAAAATTACCAGTGATTGAAGAAACACCACCAGCAATTTCGTTCTGCACAGTAGGAGCAGAGTAAACCTGGTTATCTAATACAATAGCAATAGATTTTTTGTTGTTTGGATCAGCAGCGGCTTCAGCAGTAATTTTTTTCCATTTAGCAGCACCTTCGCTGGTCATGTACATGGTTACCTCTGGTTTGTTGTGCTGATCGAAGTCATCTTTCGAATCGCTAATCGCATCACCGCCTAAATCTGGTTTGCCATCGGCACTTACCACTTTAATCGCATATAATTCGAAAATTCTCGAACCTTCTCTTGGTTTAACACTCCACATAAATTTCATCGTAGATGGAATAGATGCAGCAACTTCTGGAAGTTTTAAGTAGTTATTAACCTTTGCAGTATCTTTTTGTAACGACATACCAACAACTGCCCCTGGCATTAATTGTTGTTGTCCGTTTTGGCCTTGATAGATCGGAAGATTAAGGACAGCATATAATGGATTAGATTTTGCCAATTCAGCTCTAACCGCTGTAGAATCTTTTTTACCTAAGCCGGCAAGTTTGCCACCTTTAGCTGTCGTATCTTTAGTAGCCGCCTTTTCCAGGCCAGCTAATTTACCACCAGCAGCTGGAGCAGCAGTTGTATCTTTAGTTGCAGGAGCATCAGCTTTTAATGTTGCCGCTAAAATTTTATTAATGTTTTCTAATAAAGGCGCAACTTCTTGTACCTGATATACCTGCCAGAACTGTAACTCGGCAGAACCTTGTAAAAGTTTCGCCATACGCTCCTGGTCTTGCACACCTGGCATCTCGATTAATATACGGTTGCTACCTTCTTGTTTTTGCATGTTCGGACTCACAACGCCAGAACCATCAATACGGGAACGTAAAACTGTAAACGAACGATCGATCGCACTGGTTGCTTCTTTCTCTAAGAAAGATTCAACGTCAGCATTACTTGCGCTAGGTTTTAACTGAGATGCGTTATCCTGGTTAGAAAAATAATCTGCAAGTTTTACTCCAGGGCTTAATTTTTCGAATTCATCAACAAAAATTTTGATGTAATCTTTGCCACCGTCATTTAATTTTGTCTGCGCGTTTTGAATGGCTGCGTTGAAGTTGCCATCAGTAGGGTTGCCCGCTAACGATTTAACCAGCTCAGCTAACGATATCTCCATCGTTACGTTCATTCCGCCTTTTAAGTCTAAACCTAAATTAATCTCTTTCGCTTTTACCTCTTGATAGGTAAATCCAACTAAAGGATAAACTTTCACGGTACTCATCGAATCTAAGTAAGCCTTTTCTTTGGCTAAATTACCCTTCGCAGCGTTTTTTGCGTCTTTTTCCACCTTGGATGCTACCAAAGTAAATGAAAGTGCGTACGCACAAACGATAGCCAATACTATCGCTATAAACTTAATAAAACCTTTTCCTTGCATTGTTTGTTTAAAATAATTTTGTCTTTCGCTGTTTTTTAACAAGTCGGCAAATCTAATTAAATTTTTAAATTATAGAACCCCTTAATTGATAATTTATTAACATTAATTTTTATTGGGCAATAATATCATTTTTTGCCTGCTAATCGTTTTACCAAATACTTAGGTTGTGGTACAGTCAAATAATTGGGAAAGCAGGTATGGTAGCTTTTGGCTTTGGTTCGGTCCCGCTTTCCCTCCTGCCAATTTTGAAGAAAAATCGGCATCCGTTCCAATCGGGTTTAGTTGGCAGTGGTAATGATTCTTTGGAGATTTCGTCATTGCGAGGAACGAAGCAATCTTACAACGAACGCTGATTAATGACGATTTGATTTATTTCCGCTCTAAAACTTCAAATGTGTAATCGTATTTGTTCTTTTCGTCAGCCCGGTGGGCTTCGCTACTAATTACTTTCCATTCGTTGCGGTCAATTTCTGGGAAAAAAGTATCTGCATCAAATTCGTGGTGAATGGTAGTTAAATAAAGCGTGGTGGTTTTTGGCAATGCTTGTCTGTAAATTTCAGCCCCACCTACAATAAAGACAGGTTTTTCTTCTGTTTTGGTAATGACTAATGCTTCATCTAAACTGTTTACCACCTCAACACCGGTTATTTTTAATTCGGTATCCCTGGTTATCACAATGTTTCTGCGGTTGGGTAAAGGCCTTCCAACAGAATCAAAGGTCTTACGCCCCATTACTATAGTGTGTCCGGAAGTAGTTTGTTTGAAAAACTTTAAATCGGCCGGCATATGCCATAAAAGTTGGTTATTTTTACCGATGGCAAAGTTTTCGCCTACGGCTACAGCGATAGATAACCCCAACCCCTGAAGGGGCTTTTCCGTTCCCTTGTTTAACCCCTCTACCCCTAAAGGGGAATTTGAATTTCCGTCGTTCATGTGCAGTGCTTAATCTATTTTTTTTATTGCTGGTATTTCAACATGCGTTTAGCTCCCCCTTCAGGGGGCTGGGGGGTTAAACCGCCACTATTCCTTTAATATGCGGATGTGCTTCGTAGTTTTCCAAAGTAAAATCTTCAAATTTGAAATCAAAGATGCTTTTTACATCGGGATTGATTTTCATGGTTGGCAATGCCTTTGGCTCACGGCTGAGCTGTAGGTTGGCCTGCTCGATATGGTTATTATATAAATGTGCATCGCCAAGTGTATGGACAAAATCTCCGGCTTCCAAGCCGCAAACCTGTGCCACCATCATGGTAAGCAGGGCATAAGAGGCTATATTAAAAGGAACTCCCAGGAAAATATCGGCACTGCGTTGATACAATTGTAAACTAAGTGTGCCTTTTGTTTCCCCCTTTAGGGGGTTAGGGGGTGCTACGTAAAACTGAAAAAATGCATGACAAGGAGGTAACGCCATATTTTCAATTTCAGCCACATTCCACGCCGAAACAATAATCCTGCGCGAATCGGGGTTGTTTTTAATCGTATTGATGATATTGGTAATCTGATCAATGTGCTGTCCATCTGGTGTTGGCCAGCTTCTCCATTGCGAACCATAAACCGGCCCGAGGTTGCCATCTTCATCAGCCCACTCATCCCAGATACGCACGCCATTATCTTTAAGGTATTTAATGTTGGTATCGCCAGTTAAAAACCAGATCAGTTCGTGAATAATAGATTTTAAGTGCAGTTTCTTGGTGGTTACCATCGGAAAACCTTCCTGCAGGTTAAAACGCATCTGATAACCAAAAACGCTTATTGTTCCAGTACCGGTACGGTCGTGCTTTTGAGCGCCATGATCAAGCACATGCTGCATTAAATCTAAATATTGTTTCATAACCCACACCCCTAAAGGGGCTTCCAAATTGTAAATAAATAATTAATTACAAATATCTAAAATTTATCAGGTGTTCAGAATCATTTTTATACACACTGGTTAATTGTTAACATCGGTTGCGTGTAGTCCTGGCTTGAAGCCGGAAGTTACAGCGTATTTAAAATTCAGTACTTGTTTGTATGTTTGCAGTTGGAACTGTATTTGGCTTTGAGAGGAAATCTCAAATCTCAAATCTCAAATCTCAAATCTGCATGCTATCTTTCCCCAACGCAAAAATAAACCTAGGCTTAAATATCACCGAAAAACGTGCTGATGGTTACCATAACCTCGAAACTGTTTTTTTTCCGATCAATATCAAAGATACTGTAGAAATTACCGATGCGGCAATTACCTCATGTAAAATCCACGGGATAGATATTCCTGGTGATGCAAATGATAACCTGTGTTTTAAGGCCTATCAATTAATAAAAAAGGATTTTGATATTCCTGCACAGCAGATCAATTTATTAAAGAATATCCCTGTAGGGGCTGGTTTGGGTGGAGGATCGGCAGACTGTGCTTTTCTAATTAGATTATTGAATGAGAAATTCAGTTTAGGCTTATCTGTTGATAAAATGGAAGGTTACGCCCGTCAATTGGGGGCAGACTGTGCTTTTTTTATCGAAAACAAACCAGTTTATGCATTTAATAAAGGTGATGAGTTTGAAAAATGTGAGATAGATTTGTCAGGCTGGTTTAAAGTTTTGGTAAAACCGCCTGTGCATGTCAGCACGGCGGATGCTTATGCGCATGTAAAACCGCAAAAACCTTTGCAATCGTTAAAAGAAATCATACATTTGCATCCAACAACATGGAAATATAAGGTTATCAACGATTTCGAATTATCCGTTTTCGCTAAATATCCCCAAATTCGTCAAATAAAAACCAGTTTATACGATGCAGGCGCAACATTCGCTTTAATGAGTGGCAGCGGTTCGTCGGTTTTTGCAATTTTCGACTATCCGGTTAAATTGCCTGAACTGGAAAAAAACAACTTAGTATTTTATGGCATTTAAGCTGAGCGTATGGCGCATTGCGTTTTAATACTAAATAAGGGTTGAAAGGTTGAAGGTTGGAAGGTCGAGGTCGTTTAAAATGTCTCATCTTTAAAATCTAACATCTCGATACTACTAATAAAATAAATTTAAATAGAGGTATGAAGGGGGGAAGGTTTAAGGCGTTTGTAATGTCTCAAATCTCAAATCTAACATCTCGATACTATTAATATGAACATAAATCTAATCCGCAAGAGCGGTAAATTTAATTTTGAAGCAGAGAACGAGAGCGGTTTTACTGTAGAATTGGATGCAAAAGCTGCCATTGGTGGCGAAGGAAAAGGTTTCAGACCAATGGAGATGTTGCTTATTGGGCTAGGGGGCTGCAGCGGGATTGATATGATAAATGTATTAACCAAACAAAAGGAGCCTCTTGACGACATTAAAATTGCCATAAACGCAACCAGAAAAGAAGAAGAAATGCCACCTATTTTTGATGTAATTGATATTCATTTCGATTTATTCGGCGATTTAAGCACTCAAAAAGTAGAACGTGCACTGCAGATGACATTCGATAAATATTGCTCCGTATCGAATATCTTAGGCCGTTCGGCAACAATTAATTTTACTTATACAATAAATAAATAGCAGGGTTAGGGGGAGAGCGTATCGAGTAGAAAGTATCAAGTATCAAGTAGCAAGTAGCAAGTAGCAAGTATCGAGTAGCAAGTATAGAGTACCGAGAAGCAAATCTTAAAATTTATGATTGCATCATTATTCTCACACTACATCTTGATACCTGATACTCAAATCTTAATACCCACACGCTGATACTCCAAACTCAATACTCAAATCCTGATACTCGATATTAAAATCTTGATACTAAAAAATGAAATCCGAAAATTTTGAAACCATAGCTATACGCACTCAAACAGAACGCAGTTTACACAAAGAGCATTCATCGCCCATTTACCTTACTTCGAGTTATAAGTTTGAGGATGCGGAAGAAATGCGTGCCTTGTTTGCCAACGAAAAGGAGGGGAATGTGTATAGCCGTTATTCAAATCCAAATACATCTGAGTTTATCGAAAAAATGTGCCTTTTAGAAGGTGCTGAAGATGGTTTTGCAACGGCTACAGGAATGGCCGCAATTTTTACCACATTTGGTGCATTTTTGAAAAATGGCGATCACATTGTTTCGAGCCGTTCTGTTTTTGGTTCTACACACCAATTATTGACGAATGTTTTTTCTAACTGGGGTGTAACGTTCGATTATGCCGATTTGGATAAACCACAGGATTGGGAAGCATTGATCAAACCCAATACCAAAATGATTTTTGTTGAAACGCCATCTAACCCTGGTATCGACATTATCGATCTGGAATTTTTAGGTGATCTGGCTAAAAAACACAATCAACTGTTAGTCGTTGATAATTGTTTCGCTACACCATATTTGCAACGGCCAATCGAACTTGGTGCACACATTTCAATTCACTCGGCTACCAAATATATCGATGGACAAGGCCGTGTATTGGGTGGTGTTATTTTAGGTACGAAGGAGTTAATTGCAGATGTAATTGGCTTTGCCCGTCACAGCGGACCAGCTTTATCGCCGTTTAATGCGTGGATTTTATCTAAAAGTTTAGAAACGCTGGCTATCCGTATGGACCGCCATTGCGAAAATGCCTTAAAAGTTGCCGAATATTTAGAAAAACATCCTAAAATTAAACTGGTAAAATATCCGTTTTTGCCATCGCACCCTCAATATGAGATTGCTAAAAAACAAATGAAACAGGGTGGTGGTATTGTAACCATTGTGGTTGAGGGCGGTATCGATGCTGCACGTAAATTTATGGATAGCTTGCAAATGTTTTCTATCTCTGCAAATCTGGCCGATACCCGTTCGATAGCAACACATCCAGCTACAAGCACCCACAGTAAACTTACCGAAGAGCAACGTAATGAAGTGGGGATTGAACAGGGGTCTATCCGCTTATCAATTGGCCTTGAGCATATCAACGATATTTTGGCAGATATTGAGCAGGCATTAGCCTAATAAAAACTTAAAAAGAAAAAAAAATAAAAAAGGGAGATTTTGTAAAAGATCTCCCTTTTTTATTCTATTAAGGTTGCTATTCGTATTTTGAAAAATCTACAGCAAATATGCAACGGTTAACCTGACTGCCATTTTGCGCTCCGGCGTTGGGTTCGAATTCGGTTAAGCTCCATAAATATCCGTATTGGGCTTCAAGATATAACGATTCGGCTCCGTACGGCCATCTGTATCGAACGGTATTGGTGTCGCCATCGGTATATCTCGCTAAACGTGCGGTAGATCCGTACGATTCGCTGGGCGAGCCAGTACAGGAAAGCCAGGTTCTGTTTCCCTTTCTAAACACACCTTGTATGCCATGCGCATGATCGGAAGTAAATAAACTGTTTTTTGGAATAACAGTTTGTATACCCGAATTCTGCAATTCGCCGGATGTATTTATTGGAAATCCGAATATTTTAGGTACAATCGATGCATCTGCACTGCCGGCATAATATTGCCCGGTCCATAATTGGTTGTTTTCGTAATTTACCTGTACTGTTGAAATTGGACTGGCATCATTCATTTTATAATAACCTATTTGTGGGAGTATGTACCTGTAATTGAAAGCATAAAGATTGCCACTGGCATCTTTGCCGCACTTATTTTCAGTGCCGGTGCCACTACTTACCTCAATAATTTTTTCTAAATCGAATACCCTTAATCCTAAACTGGTACTGCTTAAATAGATTTTGCCATTAAAGTAGGCAAGTCCGCCAGCATGTACATTTAATGGTGCATAAGTGGCATATTGGGTATAGTCCAAAGTGCCGCTTGGAAGGGTAGGTTGCACCAGTAAAATGTGCCTGTATGTTAAATAAGTACTCGAGCTTGGGCTGATATCAATCAATGTGATTCTCGAGCCTTTGCTTTCTGCCGCATCTTTGGCGTACCAGCTCACCAATAAATAGCGCACGCCATTTCTGGAAAAACCCGCAATTCCCTGAGGACGCCAAATAGAAGTGGTTTCATCATCTTCATTCCACCTGATTCCCCTTGCCCTGTTCTCTTCAGGAACGTTAAAGCCATACACCTCGGTGTAAGCACTGCCACCAATGGCCTGGCGGTTTTTATCCAGTTGTGTTGGATTTAAAAATGAAAAACCTGTATTAATATAACTTGATGTATTGGTGTAGGCATTTACACTTGCAGCGGCACTGGTTTCGGCCGTAGTGGCTAAGAGCGCATTTTTTTTAAGACTCGTCGTGTTGATGTCCTCTTCAGGTAATGTGTTTTTTTTGCAGGATACCGTTATCAGACACGAGGTTAATAACACCCAGATGAGTTTTTTTTGCATAGGTTCTTTAAGGTTGATTGTGATGGTAAAATTGGAGCAAGTTTAAAGGATTAATATAAACTTAAAACTGAAATGGTGTTAAGGATTGGTTATATTTAGCATTGGGGTGTTTAGCCTTGATTGTTTTGTCTATACTTCTGAAGTCTAGACAAAAACTTAAATTCGTGTTATGAAAGATCTTGATTTTATCATTTCCGAATTAAAATCCATTAACGAGCCTGATTACCTTAAAAAAATGGCCCATTTTGAGATCGATATTTCAAAGGCTTTCGGTATCCGTGTACCAAATATCAGAAAGATGGGTAAGCAGATCGGTAAAAATCAGGAGCTCTCTTTATTGCTTTGGGAAACCGGCTTTCATGAAGCCCGCCTTTTAGCAACCTTTATCGGCGATTATAAACAGGTGACAGAAATGCAAATAAACGCGTGGACGAAAGATTTCAGTTCCTGGGGTATATGTGATCAGGCTTGTGGAAATCTTTTCGTTAAAACGCCTTATTTTAAGTCGAAGGTTTTGGAATTTGCCCAGGCTAAAGCCGAATTTGTAAAACGGACTGGTTTTGTGCTAATGGCAGAGGCCGCGGTGCATCTTAAAAAAGAACCCGACGAAACTTTTCTGGGTTTTTTGCCCATCATCGAAAGAGAAGCTTACGATAGCCGGAATTTTGTTAAAAAAGCAATTAACTGGGCATTGAGGCAAATTGGCAAACGAAATTTTTCTCTTCACCAACATGTCATTGATACGGCAAACAATATTCTTGCTCAAAGCAATAAAAAAGCAAATTGGGTAGCTTTGGATGCACTGAGAGAACTTAAAAGTAGTGCTGTGCTATCAAAGCGCGGGCTTTAGTGCATTGGGTTTTAAACCGCTTACCGCCAAACGCCATACACTAAAGATTTCTTACCCTACATCAACGCCGGGGAAGCATCGGTGCTGTAAATTTGTATCATAAATAAGAAAGGAAATTTATGTCACAGTTTATTTTGCACAAAGAAAACACCCGCGGTCACGCCAATCATGGCTGGTTAAATGCACACCACTCGTTCAGTTTTGCTAATTATTACAATCCTGAAAGGATGCACTTCGGAGTTTTGAGGGTTTTAAATGACGACAGTATTGATGGTGGAATGGGCTTTGGTTCTCATCCGCACGATAATATGGAAATTATTACCATCCCATTGGCCGGTGCAATTGCGCACAAAGATAGTATGGGCAATTCAGCCGTAATTAAAAACGGAGAAATTCAGGTGATGAGCGCTGGTACAGGTGTTAGCCACAGCGAGTTTAATGCAAATGCAGATGAGCAATTAAATTTATTGCAGATCTGGTTGTTCCCGAACAAGAAAAATGTTACCCCGCGTTACGATCAGCAAACTTTAGATCTTGCTGCTAGACACAATAACTTTCAGCAGATCTTATCGCCAAATGCTGATGATGCCGGTGTTTGGATTCAACAGGATGCCTGGTTCTCGTTGGGTAAGTTTGATGAAGGTTTTGAAACCGAGTATAAAATCAAAAAAGCCGGAAACGGGGTGTATGCTTTCGTAATCAGTGGCGAAGTAACCATTAACGGACAGGTGTTAAGCAAAAGAGACGGATTGGGTGTGTGGGATACAGATAGCATCAGTTTTAAAGCTAACAGTGCAGATGCAGAGGTTTTATTGATGGATGTTCCGATGGAACTGAATTAAATTAGAAGAATCGTCATTTCGATTGTATTATTCCAGAGGAACTCCTTTGGAGGAGAAGTTTTGGAGTAGAGACCAAATATTTCTCTGCCGATGAAGAATCGGTGCTTCAGTCGGAATGACGATTTTTTTGTGTGATTTGTTCACTATAATGTTATTATTTTAAATTTAAAAATATGCAAACTACCATACTTTATATCGGCCGGGATACAGAAATTACCACAGTGATGAACCGCTTGTTAAATGCCAGGCCTGAATGGAAGGGTTTATGTGTTTGTAAAAATGAAGAGGCCATTTCTATTTGCAAAGAACAGCATGTTGATCTGGTTTTGCTCGGAAATGGAATTGAACCCGATTCGGAAGTGAAACTAAAAAATAAACTGCTTGCCTTAAGACCAGACCTGAAAATTATACAGCACTATGGTGGGGGTAGTGGTTTGCTTTACGGAGAGATTATGACTGCAATCAGCTAGCCGTGGAAACCTAATACGTCTCGCTAAGGAACCTTCAATAGTAGCCGTTAATTGCCTACATAAACGGGATTGCAGCGGTATCCTTTTAAAATTAGCACTTGCTTCCGTTTCACTGCCATGCTGAGGTACGAAGCGTCTGCAGCCGATGAAACAGATGCTTCGTGCCTCAGCATGACAGCGGCATTTTAAAAGATTTAGCGAAAAGCCCGACTAACAGTTAATAGCACTACTGGACTAGCTTTTCAAAGCATTTTCACAAAACTGCGCTAAAGTTAGCCATATTTCAAGAAAAATTATCTTGATGGTCTGTGAGACACAGACCATGGGCACTAGCTGATATAATCCCTGTCCTCATCACTCAATTCTTTCTTATTCGAAACTGGTTGTTGTCTTTCGATCTCATCATCATAACTGCTTACCGTTTTTCGCGGACGGCCCACAACGAAGCCGATAATAAAACCGATGATGATACAGATGCCGATAACCAAAAGTTTAGATACCGGAACGGTGGTAACCAGAAAATCAAAATCAACAGGTTCGGTATTTACCATCAAAAATATAGTCAGTAATACGGTTAAGATAATGATGGAAATTGTTTTTGCGCTCATGGTTTTAAAAGCTATAATTAAATGAAAACTCTAATATCGGATTTTGATTGTAAATCTGATTAACAAAAACCAACCGTGCTCCTAAATCTACAACAGGTTGATAGCGCAAAAGGTTTACGCTCGTGTTTAATTCTACTCCATAAGTTTTCGGATCGTTAAAGGTGGTGCCTTTGCCAATGTTCTCGTAATGGCAAAATAAACCCGCCCTGAAATTTCTTACGTAAGCCAACGGACCCAACTCCCAATCAGGGAAAGCGAAAGGGAAACGGTAGTTAAGAAGCAAGCTGTTTTGCAGTACACTTTTCGCGAGGATATTGTTATATCCGTAAACCGTTGCAATCTCGGTGGCATACTGATTTACACCACTTGCTTTTTGGTAATTGAAGCTTGCTAAAAACGAATGATTTTTGGCAAGCCCCGGAAAGTAAAGGAAACTTTCGAGCGCAAGGACCTCTCCTTTTAAATTTTTGTCGAAGGGTTGGTGGTTGTACATTGCCCTGAATACCTGTGCCCATTTCGGAGCAATGTCTCTTTCGTTTGTACGCACACTATGGTTGAAAGTGAAATTGTATTCCATCGGAAATTTCAGTTCGCGGATAAAGTTGCCGGGCATGTTTTGCGGAAGGTACCTTTGCGTAAAACTAGTGGCTGCGTTTAGTGTAAAAGCATAACTCTCATTTCGTGCATTAAACGAAAGTGGAAGCGATGCATTTAGCTTAATATAGTTCTCTCTCCAGTCGCCTTGTTGTATCGCATTTTTAGCGCGGTAGAACGTTCTTTTCGGACGGTTGCGGTACAATAAGCTAAACACTGGATAAAGTGCCTTATAGCTAATGTCTGCAGTGTATTCAAAACGTTTTAAATCGCGGTGGTATTTTGCACCTGTATAAAAGTCCATGGTGTTAAGCAGATTGTTCGATTGCAGTTCCAGTCCGAAAAGATATTCATTATCGATAACCGGAATAATGCTGTGAAAACTGAACAGGTTTAATGCCTGGTGATAACGCTTAGACTGGTAGGTGCTGTCGGGAATCTGATCAAAAACGTTTCCAACGTTTTCCTGCTTTTCTGCAGCGGCAGAAAAATCTACAAAGTTATTTTCGCCAACTGGTTTTTCCATTAATGCTGCTTCGGCAATTTCATAACCATTGATTTTATAATTGTTAAAAATGATTTTGCCATCAGCGCTTTCAGTAGGGTTAAAGGCTCCATATTTTGAAGCACTAAGTGCACTGATTTTTTTTGATCCAGGATCGATGCTGTAGATATTATCTATGCCGTTAAAATGTGCGTTAAAAACAATTTTGTTGTTGATGAAAACCGGCCGGCTCAATTGCTGTCTGCTATTTGAAATCAGCTCTAATTTTTTATCTCCGTCAATCAGCCATAAAGTTTTTCCTTTTTCCGTAACGCTGATATATGCAATCCTGTTTCCCGATTGATCAAAAGATGGCGTCTGTAAAATTTCATTCGCTGGATTTGGATAAGTCTTTAAGATTTTTCCAGAACTGGCATCTATTTCTACCAAATTGAACTGGTTGTTCAGCTCCACTTTGGCTGCGATAATTTTCTGTCCATCATTAGAAAGGCTGGGAGAGAAGAGCCGGCTTTTGCTGCTTAATTTTTTGAATTTTTTAGTCTTTAAATTATACGAACAAATTACGCTATAACTCCGTTGTTTATATCGCGGATCGTAACGTATTTCATCCCACACCAAAAGCTTATTTTTTAAGCTAAACCAAGGTTGTTCCTGATAACTGATTCCAAATAATTTTTGTTCCGATTTATCTTCATTAATAATGACAAAATAACGCGCATCAGTCTTGCTTTCTTTTAGTGCTAAAATCTGGTTTTTATTTAAACGGACTGGAAGAAAATAATCGGTAGCTAAAGCCGGTTTTTTATTTAAACTTTCATAGTTTTCAGTCTTCGATTTTTCTTCCTGTATTTTCCAGTTTTCAGCGAGCTTGTTTTGGGTAGAAAGAAAGTATTGCCGGGTGTTTTGTTTTGTGAATTTTTTTAGGCTCTGTGAAAATGGGTAAAGTCTTACCGGTCTTTTTCTGATATCGCCAAGTAGACTGTCGGAAATGAACTGACCGTATTTTTCTTTCATGTCTGATACCATCAGATATCCGGTTTGGTAGTAGCCTGGTGTTACGTCCTTATTCGACCCGAAATAAGCTTTGCTGTAAGAGATTTTTTTGCCTTCCAAAATTGAAGCCCGGTAAGGCATGATCCAATTGGGTTGCCGGCCCCTGCCCGAATAGGTCAGTGCAGTTTCGTTAACTACCGCATCGCCCTCGAAAAACCAGGTAGGGATGCCGGCGCCAAAGTAAGCGAAGTAAACCAGCTCTGGGAAGGGGTGTACTTGCGTTCCTGTCAATTTGTCAAACTGTGCAATATGTCTGAGCTCATGCACGGCAAGGTTATTCAACCAATCCTGACTATCAAAAAACTGTGGTGGTGTAGCATAGAACTCCGACTTCTTAGGAGCCAACTGAACAAAGCCATTTGCGAGGGTTCCACGGTTCTGTAATAGGAGTGGAATGGAGGTTTTTTGCTGTCTTAAACCAAGGCCTATTTTAGGGTAGATGAAGGGTAGGGTGTTGGCCATTCTTTGGGCTTCTTTCTCCAGTTCTTGCGGATAAATGATTTTAAAGCCCCCTGATGAAATGTAGTTCCATTTTACACTAAGTGGGTTTTGTTCAGTGCTGAAAATCTGCCCAAAAACTGATGGTGATGTTAAGCTTAAAGTAATTACGCTTAAGTACTTGATAGTTAGTTTTTTGTTTAATATATTTAAATTCATCTAAATTCTTTGCTAAAATATTTAGTTTTTTAAAAATTGGAGGTATTGAATTTTGTAAACATTTAATTTATGTAAAATTATTTAATTGTCTGATTTTTAAATGTTAATAAGTTTTATGTAAATTCTTTATTTGTTGTTTTATAATTATATATTGATGAATTTTACCATCAAGAAAGGCTTTTGTCAACATTTTTTATCTCAACAGTTTAATGAATTTAATTTACACTTATTAATCGATTTTCCTTGAAAATTTTATCTCCTTTTTGAAATTTCGTATAGATTTTTAGAATTCAATTCAGCCGAGTTAATTGATCAAAAAACGTTTAGATCTTAATAAACCTGATGCCTTTATCGATTGTAAAAGCTGGGTAAACCGGCTAAGTTTTTGGCTTTATAAAATGGATTTAGAAATGATTTTTTGACGTTTAAAATCTCTATTGGGACGGTGGTTTGGCTATACGTTTTTTGAATAATATATAGGTAGTAAGGTGCCTTTTATAAAAGTGAGTTTGTTCCTGTAATTAGATGTTTGTGACAAATTGTCTTTAATATTTGACCTAATTCCTGATTGTTGTTTTTGGTCATTCGCTTTCATTCTTATGCTCTCGAGCTTTGACTTAGCCAACATTAAGGTGTCAGGAAATCAGTTTGACCATCTTAAATAGCAGCTCAAAAGGGGCTCAATATGGAATTTATTCTTTTGTTTTCTTGCGATGAATTCAACTTCAGGTGAGAGATTTGTATATTATTTGGCTGTTTTGGAGGGTAAAATTACAAATGATTTGAAGTTGTAATGCCATTTCTTTGAGATATTCGCCATTATTGGTGTTTTGCGAATTTTATAAACGAATTTTTATTTTTGGTGTAAAAATGGCGTTTTTTGATGTTTTAAGCCGGTTTTTTATGTTTTTAATCTTCTTTTTCTCAAACTGCTAAATGGATTCATTTTTTGCGATTTTGCATTAGATTATAATTGAAAAACGAAGTTTAAGACAGCGTTTTTGACCATATTTTAGTTGCAATTCACCCAGAAATTGACCCGCTGTTTGTGTGTCTCCAGATGATTTTTAGTGATACAGGAAATCATGTTGCATTAAAATATGTGATGTTTTATTCAACTATTTTTTCCTGTTAACAAGTCAATAACTCAAGTGCTGTATATATTGATTAGAAAATATGCTGATTATAAGACCTGTTAAGTAGAGCTTTTTTTTTATTTTTTGAGGTTCTGATTTTGAACGGGTTTCCTATTAATTTGATCGTAATTTTAATTGTCTTTTATGGTCTATTTATGATATAGTTTTAGTCTAAAAACTGGTAAGCTTTTGGTGGTATATTATTGTCTATTTTTATTTTTTTCAGAACCTTTTTTTTAGCTTATACCTATTAATATATCACTCGGTTTAGTGTCATGATTTTATTCCAATTTTTGCCCTTTTAGAAGCATAATTTTTATTGTCATTTCGTTTAATTTTTTCGCAGATATTTATGTGCATAGTTAAGGTTTTTTGTTAGCGGTTTTTTGATGATTTTAGATGTAGATTTAAGAATCTTCAATACTTTTTACGGCTAGTTAGGTTAGGTGTTCTAATAGTGAGTTTCAATATGAGTAGGTTGTTTTTTGCCATCTCTTTCTGATCGTTATTATAGTTTACAGATCTGGTTTGTCTTCCCGAGATAGCAAAAAAAATTACGGTTAATTTTAGATCGCCTATGATTTAGATTCAACAAGATGATATTGATTCAGCAGAATAATTTTGAATGAATTTCGGTTGATTTTGATGAGTTTTAATATTGTGTTTCGTTTTTTTTTTTTTTTGATGAACATCCTAATAAATTTTTACTTAATTTGAGACCTCATCTGTTATGTTGTTGATGTAATTTTTACTGATTAGGCCTAATGATATGGTATTTGAGTTGGTCGAAATACGACGTGTTGCTGTACTATCTGGATGTGTATTTTTCTATGTCGAATGGTTGCCATCTATTCATTAACTACTGCTTGTGTTTTTTGAATAGCCACCTCATTCAGCGTTTGTTTTAGTATTGCCGAGAGCGTTTTTTTTTATTTGGATTGCGATGTGAAAGGTAGGTGAAGGAACGAAGTTTTTCGCGATTTGAAATGAATTACGCTTAGGTTATAAGCGTTCGATTTGCCTTATATAGCAGGTTAATCTCGTAACAGATATTGTCTTCGAGCAGGTATTGTAATTAGCTCCAATCAATGTTTTATTTGTGTTTTCTGGTTATCCTTACATTTAAAATTATTGATAGAATTTTTAACCTATGGCTTGGCATGCTGTAAGGAAATCAGTCGAAAAGAGTGGTGGGGTGATTGAGTTTTGAGATGGAAATAAAAGATCAATCAGGAGGTTTAATTGAAATCTATTGGATTTAAAATGTCAATATTTACAGTTTGTTCTTTCTCTTTTTATAGATGGGATAGAGGAATATTGAGGCCAGGATAATCGTTGCGCCAATATAAAAACCACCTGTCATCTGCTCTTTGTTTTGAAAGAATATGAAGGCCAGAACGATTCCGTAAACAGGCTCCAGGTTGGTTATCAATGCTACCCTGAATGCCGATAAAGTTCTCATAACGGCAACGCCTGCAACGTAGGCAACTGATGTGCAAAGCGTGCCAAGAAGGATCAGGTAGAGCCAGTTTTTAGCGCTCAGGTTAAAGTGCGTATGTAACAAAGTTCCGTCGTATAAACGGTATAAAGTAATCCAAAAAAGTGCACCAACCAACTCATAAAATCCAATGATAGCAGGCTCGCTTTTCTGTACCAGTGTTGAATTTATGGTCGAAAATAAACTTGATGCCACTGCTGCCAGCAAACCAAAAATGATCCCCAAAGTATATTGGCCTTCGAATTTAAAGATCATGTATATGCCTAAAATAATCAGTAAACCGATCAAAATGTCGCCCATTTGAATAGGCTGTTTTTTAATCAATGGTTCTAGTATTGCTGTGAATAAAGTGAAAGAAGACAGGCACACCAGGGTTACCGAAACAGTAGAAACTTTGATGGCGTGGAAGAAAAATATCCAATGGATGGCAACAATTCCACCGGTTAAAAAAAACTGGATAAACTGCTTTTTGCTAATCTTAATGTCCTTCTTTGTGATTAAAAACCAGGCGAAAAGTGTAGTAGTTGCAATCAGTACCCGGTACCATACCATAGGTACGGCATCAATAGAAATTAATTTGCCAAGCACGCCTGTAAAGCCCCAAACAAATACGGTAAGATGAAGAATTAATAAGTTTTTTTTAGTGGCTTCCATCGCTATTTAGGCGCTTTTCTCAATAGGTAAAAACCCAATAGACCAAAGAAGACCGTTGGCATAATTACAGCCGCGAATGGAGGTAGTCCACCCTTGGTAGAAAACATTTGGGTGAACTGATTAAAGACGATATAAGCGAAGCTAATGAAGATTCCGATACCTAATGATACACCAACACCACCTCGCACTTTACGTGAAGATAGGGCTACGCCAATCAGTGTTAATACAAAGGCCGAAAGCGGATGGAGATAACGTTTGTATTTTTCAAATTGCAGATCGTTCATCACACCTGTTCCCCTGATTTTCTCTTTTCTGATCTTCTCCGACAGTTCCTTTGTTGTTAAATTCTGAACCACATTATCATAGGCAGAGAAATCATCCGGACGCATGTCCAGAATGGTATCTTTGAGCTTTCCATTTCCATAAATCATGGTTTCTTTAAGCCCATCAATTTTGCGGATCGAGTAATTGCTTAACTGCCATTTGCGTTTAAGCGAATCCCATTTTATATTTTCGGCTACGATCTTTTTGGTTAAAATATCTCCGTTAAAATTGTCTAAAGAAAACCGGTATCCCGAATTCGTTTTGTTGTCGAAATTATCAATATAAATATAGGTTTTGTCATCCAGTTTCATATGGATGTTCAATTTTGCGGAAGGATCGTTTCGTTTAACGTAGGTATTTTCGAATTTGTTTTTTAAAGTATTGGTATAAGGTAAGATGTATAAATTGGATAATAAATTAGCTGAAAAAATAATCGTAGCCGATACCAGGTAAGGAAATAGAAAACGGTTAAAACTTACTCCGCCACTTAATATCGGGACAATTTCTGTCTGATCGGCCATCTTAGCGGTAAAGAAAATTACGGCAATAAAGTTGATCAGGGGTGATAGCATATTCACATAAAAAGGAATAGAACCAGCATAGTATTTGGAAAGGATTCCCCAAAAACTTAAGCCGCTTTTCATAAAATCATCCATCTTTTCCGAAAGATCGAACACAATAATAATGATCACGAAAATGGCCAGGGTATAAATAAATGTACCGAGGTATTTTCCGATAATGTACTGATCGATGATTTTTATTCTCCCTTTTAACAGATTCATATTATAGCTTATTACCTAATACTTTAACCATTTTGTTTTTCCATTCGTAAAATTCACCAGCAATGATCTTCTCTCTGGCCTGTTTTACTAACCATAAATAGAAATGTAGATTATGTAAGGTAGCAATTTGTGCGCCAAGCATCTCTTTACTGTGCACCAAATGTCTTAAATAAGCTTTACTGGTTACTAAATCAGCATGAAGATCGCTCTCCGGATCTAAAGGAGAAAAATCATTCTCCCACTTCTTATTTCTGATGTTTATGATCCCATTTCTGGTAAAAAGCATGCCATTTCTTGCATTTCTGGTCGGCATTACACAGTCGAACATATCAATGCCCAACGCAATATTCTCTAAAATATTGATCGGTGTACCCACACCCATTAGGTAACGTGGTTTCTCCTCCGGTAATATATTACACACCACTTCTGTCATGGCGTACATTTCTTCCGCAGGCTCACCAACAGATAACCCACCAATGGCATTACCCTCACGGTCCATACTGGCAATAAATTCTGCCGATTTAATTCGTAAATCTTTATAAACCGAACCCTGAACAATAGGGAAAAGGGTTTGGTCGAAACCGTATCTAGGTTCGGTGCTATCAAAACGTGTACAACAGCGTTTTAACCAGCGGTGCGTCATTTTAATCGATTGAGCAGCATAAGTATAGTCGCATGGGTATGGCGTGCACTCATCGAAAGCCATGATGATATCGGCACCAATGGTACGTTGGATGTCCATTGCATATTCAGGAGTAAAAAGGTGTTTTGACCCATCAATGTGTGAGTGAAATGTAACACCTTCTTCTTTAATTTTACGAACTTTACTTAAAGAATACACTTGGTAGCCGCCGCTATCTGTTAAAATTGGGCGGTCCCAGCCAATAAATTTGTGTAATCCACCTGCTTTTTCAAGGATGTCTAAACCTGGTCTTAAATAGAGGTGGTAAGTATTGCCAAGAATGATTTTTGCATCAATATCGTCTTTCAGTTCACGCTGATGTACAGCTTTTACCGTTCCGGCAGTGCCCACAGGCATAAAAATAGGGGTTTGTATTTCGCCATGGGCGGTTGTTACCGTCCCAGCTCTGGCTTTTGATAGTGGATCGTTAGCCTGTAAACTAAATTTCATCTGTTGTTATTTATTTTTCTCCAGTTGTGAGATGGAGCTTATCACCCATCAAAATACGTTTTATTATATACTAAATGTTATTTTGATGGTAAACGGTTCATATGTATTTTTTCTCGTCAAAAATCTGCCAAAAATAGCAAAAATTGAGGGCATTATTTTGTTTAATTTTTTATCCACATAAAAGTGTTTTACAGATTAAAAATGAGAAATTTGCGCCTATTTATTTTACCATCGTGATATTAACCCTGCTTGAAATTATACTGCTCTCTATACTGGCTTTTTGCCTTTTGGTTCAGCTTTATTATGTGCTTTTTGTCCATTTAAAATTGGCTAATGTAAGCATCGAAGAGGTGCCCTTATCGGCCCGAAAACCAGTAAGTGTGATCGTTTGTGCCCGAAATGAAATAAAAAATTTAGAACAATACCTTCCTTCGCTCTTTAATCAGGATTATCCGGAATTTGAAGTTGTAGTGGTTAACGATCGCTCATGGGATGGTACAGAAGAGTTTTTAGAGCAACTGGAGAAGAAATACCGTAACCTGAAAGTGGTTAAAATTTTAGATAATGATAAATTTATTGCAGGTAAGAAATTTGCAGTAACGATGGGAATAAAGGCTGCCAAGCATGATTGGCTGGTTTTTACAGATGCAGATTGTGAACCTGCTTCTGAGCGTTGGTTGATGGATATGCAACCGCCTGCAGATGAAAATACAGAAATTGTGTTGGGTTATTCGCCTTATATGAAGAGAAGGAGCCTTTTAAATGCACTGATTCGTTTCGAAACCTTTTTTACAGCTGTTAACTATTTGTCTTTTGCATTAAAAGGAATGCCTTATATGGGGGTGGGACGTAATATGGCCTATAAAAAGACGCTTTTTTTTAAAAATAAAGGTTTTGCAGCACACATGCATATCCCTTCAGGGGATGACGATTTGTTCGTAAATGCACATGCCAATAAGTACAATACTGAGATTCGATTACATCGCGATAGCCATGTTTGGAGTGTACCCAATAAAACCTGGGGAGGTTATTTAAGACAGAAGAAACGTCATTTTGGAGCCGGAAAGCTGTATAAATCAAAACATAAGTTTATTCTGAGCCTTCAGATTGTATTTCAGTTTTTGTTCTATGCTTTCTTTGCAGCCTGTATGTTTTTTAGTCGCGATGCACAATATGTAGCCTTGGGCATCCTCGGTTTAAGTATTATCGTCAGGTGTTTCATCTATCCAAAACTACTAAAACGCTTAAACTATGGCGATTTACGTTGGTGGTTCCCGATTTTAGATATACTTTTGTTTCTGTTTTTGACCCTGAATGGATTTTTAGCCTTATTTGGCAAGAAAAAAGTAAACTGGAAATAATTTTATCCTTTAGTAATTACAATATGCTTGAAGTAAAACCCGATATCGTTTTAAAATACTTTCCTGATTTAAGCGAAAAACAGATTGCCCAATTTTCTCAACTGTTTGATTTATATAGCTTTTGGAATGCACAGATCAATGTAATTTCAAGAAAAGATATTGAAGAATTATACGAACGCCATGTATTACATTCCTTAGGGATAGCCAAAGTTTGTACTTTTAAAGCAGGCGAATCGGTTTTAGATGTAGGTACGGGTGGTGGTTTTCCTGGAATTCCTTTGGCAATTTTATTTCCTGAAACGGAATTTTACTTAGTGGATTCTATCGGGAAAAAGATTAAAGTGGTTAAAGAAGTGGCTTCGGCCTTGGGTTTAGAGAATTTAAGGGCCGATCATTTAAGAGCAGAACAGATTAAGGAGAAATTCAATTTTGTGGTCTCTAGGGCGGTAACGCGCTTAGGTGAATTTTATCCATGGATACAAGGCAAATTTAAAAAAGATTCACTAAATGCTATTCCGAACGGCATTTTGTACCTAAAAGGTGGCGATTTGGCTGAAGAAATCAAAGAATCAAAACTGAAAGCAGAATTGTATCCGCTTTCAGCATACTTTGAGGAAGATTTCTTCGAAACGAAGTACGTGGTGTACGTACCGCAATAAAGTCTATCAAAAAGAGACCATTCAGTCCAATTTTTCAGAGAAATTTTTAGTGGTAGGGTTTTTCTTTATTCGGCCATTTGTGGTCTGATTTTAGTTTTTTTAGTAATAATTATTTTAATATAAAATAATTAAGTAATTGATTTTTAATATTTTGTGTTTTTTAATTGTCCTAATACGGAATTGAATTCCGGATTTGTCCATTTTTGTTTCATATTTATATTATGATACAAAGGGTTGGGAAAAATAGATTAAAACAATTGGCCTCAAAATTTAGGGTGGTTGCTGTTGTTGGCCCACGGCAAAGTGGTAAAACTACCATTTGTAAAACTACTTTCCCACGTAAACCTTATGTATCTTTAGAGAACCTGATGTAGCCGAATTTGCTACTGTAGATCCGAATGGCTTTTTAAAACAGTTTAGAAACGGCGCTATTTTAGATGAAGTACAAAAGCTACCGCATTTGTTTTCTTATATCCAACAAATTGTGGATGAAAACAATAAAGCTGGTTTTTTTATTCTTAGCGGTAGTAATAACTTCTTAATGCAGGAGAATATATCGCAAACTTTGGCAGGAAGGGTTGCTTATTTACATTTATTGCCATGTAGCTTAAGAGAATTAAAAACAGCAAAATTATTGTCAACTTACGAAAATCAGATTTTTAATGGAGGTTATCCTGAACCTTTATTTAAAAAAATTGATGCTGTTGATTGGTATCCCAATTATATTAATACTTATGTAGAAAGGGATGTGCGTCAGCTTAAAAATATTACAGATCTGGCCTTGTTTATGAAGTTTTTGCGTTTATGTGCAGGCCGAACAGGGCAAATTTTAAATATGCAATCGTTGGGTAACGATTGTGGTATTGATGCAAAAACAGTACAGGCTTGGCTATACATTTTGCAATCGAGCTATATCATTTACCTGCTCAAACCATTTTACAATAATTATAATAAAAGGATTATTAAGGCTCCAAAACTTTATTTTTATGATACTGGTGTGGCCTGCAGTTTATTAGGCTTGCAAAATATAGAGCAAGTATCATTGCATCCTAGTATAGGTGCGCTGTTTGAAAATATGATGGTTATCGATTTGCTTAAACAACGCTTAAATAAAGGTTTGCAGGATAATTTATATTACTGGCGAGATAAAACGGGCAATGAACTAGATTTATTGCTTGATATGCCCACAACGGTTACTGCTATCGAAATTAAGGCTGGTGCGACAATGAATGCCGATTATCAAAAAGGTTTGTTATACTTTAAGGGCATACCCAATGATGAAAAAACACTAAAAACCTTGGTTTGCTATACAGGTAAAACTGCACAAAACCGTAGTAATGGTATCGAGGTGTTGCCCTGGGAAAAAATGATATGATATCAAAACTGAAAGCAGAATGATATCCACTTTCAGCTTACTTTGAGGAAAATTTCATTGAAATGAAGTCTGTGGTTTATGTACTGCAGTACTTATTTTATTGATATGTAGCCCCTTATAACTTTGTTTTTCTCTCCTTTTGATTGTGGTATAACTACTTCATAAGAATAGTTACCCGGTATAAGCGTCTTCTTGGAAAACGCATTTAACTTTCCATTCCAATCGTCTTTGTAGTCGGGGGATATGTACACTTTCTCTCCACGGTCGCTATAAATCGAGATTGATTTTTTACCTTTTTCTGATTCTGGAGTGATTAGTTTATCCCCTTTACTCCGGTCTAAATCTACGTCCAGATTGTAAACAATATTGTTGGCGTCTTTATTTTTTATTGGAGGTGGCGGTGGTAAAAGAATTACTTTATTAAGTTTTTTGTCATCTGCACTTATGGGAGGTGGAGGAGATATTTTCGGAGCATATTGAATGTTATCGCCTGTAATTTCTACCGCTCCATTTTTCCCCTTTTCCTTTCCATATTTCTTAATGGCCGCTAACTGACTGAGGTACTTTACCGATTTGGTGTTACGTACACCATAAAATGTGCTATTATCATCTATTGGCTGTCCATTGATAATGATATATCGTTTTTCAACCCTTGTGGCCATATTTGTTTTACCGCTATACTCATGTGTTGGATAAAAAGAGGTTTGACTATCGGATGTCACAATAGGAGGTGGAAATTTAACTTGATCAACTTTTTTAGGAAGTTTTTTCTGCTTAAAAGCGGGTCTCGGTTCTATTGCAAGTGGCGCTGGAAATCTCTTTTTATCTGCCTTCTTAATGGTATCCCGTATTGTTGATTGTTTACTTAACGGAGAGCCAAGCTCCACAAATCCATAATCTTTTGTAAAGGCCATGGTAGAAAGACATAATATCCCGGCAGTGATGGGTAATACCATTAGCAATTTGAGCCTTGCCCAACGTGCTGATTTCTTTTGATTTAACATACTAATTCGTTTTTTTAATATGGATGAGCTGAATATTTGGTTAGTTAAGGTTAAGTTTTGGATGCCTGTTGAATTTTGGATCAAAAACATTGCATAATGATATTTTTCTACATCGTACTTGGTTGTCTCTTCATCAGCGAGGTATTCGTGGATCAACTTGATGTCTTTCTTAACCAGATAAGAAATGGGGTTAAACCAGTTGATGATCTGAATGATTTCGAACAAGAGTACATCCAGACTGTGTTTTTGTTTAATGTGCACCAATTCGTGTTTGAGGATGGTATTTTTCTCTGGTAAAGCGGGATCTATAAACAGCAGATTAAAGAACGAAAATGCTATTTTAGAATCCTTTAAATCAATCAGTTTCACCCCATTTTCAAGTGGAGTAGATGGCAGTTTAAGCATCCTGATGATTTTTGATAAGCCAAAAAGCATTTTAAATAGAAAAGCGATGGTAACCAAAGAATAAATGGCAATGATGAAATGGTCGGCAGTAAAAATACTGGTCTGATAATTTTCTAAAGGCAAATTTCCTGTGAACTTAACCTGATTAATTTCCTCGGTTGGTTCTATGATAATCTCTGCGATTAGTGGCGCCTTTAAAAATCCCAACTGAAAAAATGGAAGTACAAAAGCCAGTATCGAACTGAAAATCAGGTAATATCTGTTTAGTCCGTAAAAGGTTTCCTGATGGAGAAATAATCTGTAAAACCCATAAAATAATAGGAGGTATAGATTTGCTTCGAGTAAATAATATAACCAGCTCATCATTTGTCTTTTTTAAGTTTTTCTGCCAATTGGATAATTTCATTGAGTTCTTTACTACTCATACTTTTTTCCTTCACCAGAAAAGAAACCAGGCTCTCATAAGAGTTTTCGAAGTAATTGTTCATCACTTTGTCGAATGCAAAACGCTTGTAATCAGTTTCTTTAATGATAGGGAAGTAGATGTGCGTATTGCCGATGGCTTTATGGTCGACAAAACCTTTACCCTCCAAAACCCTGATTACGGTCGAAACCGTATTGTAAGCGGGTTTGGGTTCGTTCATTTTCTCAATCACGTCTTTTACCAGGGCTTCGCCCATTTCCCAAAGGATGAGCATGATCTGTTCTTCAGCTTTTGTAAGTTCTTTTATCATAGCAACTATTTTTGTAGTTCGGTTATATGAAGTTACTACTATAAAAATAGTTTACAAACTATTTTTATAGTAGCGAAATTAAGATGTTGATTATCAATTGAATAATTTTTATCAAAAAAAATATAAAACATAAAAAAGCCTGCCGGATGGGGAGGGCACTGAAAAAGTCCCTTCAATATTGGGTTAGAAAAAAGGAGTAGAAATTAATAATTTCTGCTCCT
>NZ_JAVTSN010000063.1:0-39139 GCF_032678585.1 Pedobacter psychrodurus
GCCTCAGAAAATATTCTGAGGCTTCAATTCATATTTTGATCGCTTAAGCTTTGTTTTTCGTATCCTGTACTTCTAAACGGATCGCTTGAGCTAAGTTTTTCAAATCCTGCATACCTTTACGTATACGGGTTCCAGCAGCGCTGTTACCTTTGTTATAAAATTTGTCTGCATCAGCTTCCAAAGCTGCCACTAAACTTTTTACTTCTTCGAATTTTTTCATTTCTAATTACTCCTATGGTTCTTTTAAGGTTTGATTTTTAATTATCTACTCTAATTTAAAGGGTTTGATGAAATAAAAAAATTTTTGGCGCAATAAAAAACGGCCTTCTATGCCGTTTTTTTCCACATTTTTTGTATTTATAAACTTATTGAATATAAAACAGCATTTTAAACACTTGATAATCAGAAATTTAAAAAAACGCCCTCAATAAAACAGCCCTTTAAACGTATTTAAAGGGCTTTGTAATATTTTAGGTGATCTTAAACGGTTGCGAAAAGATTCTCTTTATAATATCCGTTTTCTAATTTTTCAGCAACTTCACTAAAAGCATCTAAAGTACGTTGTACATCTTCCAGCGTATGTACTGCAGTTGGGATTAAACGCAACTCGATCATGCCTTTAGGAATTACAGGATATACTACAATTGAACAGAATATACTATAGTTCTCACGCAAGTCGTAAGTAATCGCTGTAGCATCAGAAAGTTCTCCTTTTAAGAAAACCGGAGTAACTACCGAATCGGTAACCCCTAAATCAAATCCGCGTTCGCGTAGACCTTTTTGCAAGGTCATGGCAATTTCCCAAAGTTTATCTTTTAACTCAGGCTGGCTTTTTAGCAATTCTAAGCGCTTTAATAAACCGATTACCATTGGCATTGGCAATGCCTTAGCAAAAGTCTGAGAACGCATGTTATACCTTAAAAAATTCGTAATCTGTTCTGTTGATGCAACAAAAGCACCAATACCTGCCATCGATTTAGCGAAAGTTCCGAAATAAACATCAATTCCATCGATACAATCCTGGGCTTCGTGTGTACCAGCGCCTGTTTTACCCATAGTACCAAAACCATGTGCATCATCAACAAGGATACGGAAATTGAAATCCTTTTTCAATTCAACAATTTCTTTCAGTTTACCCTGAGCACCGCTCATTCCGAATACACCTTCAGTAATTAAAAGGATGCCACCTCCAGTTTCTTCTACCAGCTTAGTAGCACGTTCTAATTGTTTGCGGGCACTTTCAATGTCGTTATGTTTATAAACAAAACGCTTACCCATGTGCAAACGTAATCCATCTACAATACAGGCGTGCGATTCTGCATCATACACTACCACATCGTTTCTATCGACTAAAGTATCAATAATGGATACCATACCCTGATATCCATAGTTTAATAAAAATGCATCAGGTTTACCTACAAATTCGGCAAGTTCTTGCTCCAATTGCTCATGGTAGTTTGAGTTACCGCTCATCATACGGGCACCCATTGGGTAGGCCATACCGAAACGTGCAGCAGCTTCTTCATCTGCCTTTCTCACTTCGGGGTGATTGGCTAAGCCTAAATAGTTGTTTAAACTCCAAACCAAATGCTCTTTTCCACGAAACTGCATGTGAGGTGCAATTTCTCCCTCTAATTTTGGAAATGAGAAATACCCATGAGACCATTTCTGGTGTTGGCCTAGAGGCCCCATGTGTTTTGCTATTTTATCAAATATATCCAATGTAATATGTGTTTTTTATAATAAAAATTTTGCGAATTTAAGCTTTATTCGTCTTAAAATCAACCTAATGGTTGATTTGATTGATTTTAAGTTTTTTTAACACGCTAATTTTATGCCAAAAAAGCCCCGATTTTACATCGGGGCTTTAAAATTATATTTGGTCTGTTTTAATCAACGTTATCGTGCAAAAAAGAATTGTTCGGTCTGATCTCTGTACCGCCATCCTGATCGTTGCTTAAAGTAAAGCGGCTAACCTGCGACTCAGAAGAATGTTGAACTTGCTGCAACTGCATTTGTTTGCGTTTGTAGGCAGGTTCGTTCTCCAATTCCTGTAAACCATTGGTGGTACGCAATTTCATACTCAGATCTTTTAAACGTAAAATACGTTCTTTGGATTTTTTCAATTGCTCTTCCATCGATTCGTCGCTTTTGTCATCATCTAAACCAACAACCGGCATTTCGATTTCTGGTTCAGGCTCTGGCATTTGGGCAATCGGTGCTTCGAATACAAAATTGGTTTCAGCCAATTTTACTTCAAATTCAAATCCGGTTTCTTGTGCTTCTTCAACCTGAGGTTCTTCTTCGATTAAAGTATGGCGAACTACATTATTTTCTGGTTCCTGAACTTTTTGAGATTCAGATTTATTAAACATACCACCAAAAAGATCTGCTTGCGAAACTTCTTCCTTCGTTTTTAAAACAGGCTCATATGATGGGGTTGTTTTAGGCTGAATAAAAGAGTTTACAGGTTCAACAGGACGAACCAGCGGCGCTTCTTCTGGTGTTAATAATGATATTTTCTTTTTATTTTTTTCTTCGTTTACGCGTTCTTCCGATGTTTGGAAACCGGTAGCAATAATGGTTACCGAAAGTTTATCACTTAAAGATTCATCGGTACAGTTACCCCAGATTAAATCAGCTGATAAACCAGCTTTCTCCTGGATGTAATCGGTAATGATCGAAACTTCATCCATGGTTACCTCACGCAAGCCAGAACTGATGTTCAATAAAATATAGCGGGCTCCTTCAATTTCGTTATCTTTTAAAAGCGGAGAAGCTAAAGCGCCCTCTACAGCCTGTAATGCACGGTCTTCGCCCTCAGCGGCGAAACTACCCATAATGGCTACACCACTATCTTTCATTACGGTACGCACATCCTTAAAATCCACGTTGATATAACCTGGAACGGTAATGATTTCGGCGATGCCTTTTGCAGCTGTTGTTAAAATATCATCAGCCTGACCAAAAGCAGAGCCCAAAGTTAAGTTTCCGAAGATTTCACGCAGGCGATCGTTAGAGATTACCAGGTAAGAATCAACATATTTCTTCAACTCTTCCATTCCTTCATCGGCCTGAAGCTTACGCCTTTTTCCTTCGAAAGAGAATGGGGTAGTAATGATCGCAACCGTTAAAATATCAAGTTCTTTAGCTGCTTTGGCAATGATCGGAGAGGCACCTGTACCAGTACCACCACCCATTCCTGCTGTAATAAAAAGCATTTTGGTGGTGCTCCCCAACATGGCCTTAATATCATCTATATTTTCTATCGCTGAGTTTTTACCAACCTCCGGAATAGAACCAGCTCCCATTCCTTCGGTTAAACTCGCACCCAATTGTACCTTGTTGGGTATCGGGCTAGATTCCAAAGCCTGGGCATCTGTATTACAAATAATAAAATCCACACCAGTAATACCTGAAAGGTACATATGGTTCACTGCGTTGCCGCCACCGCCCCCAACACCAATTACCTTGATGATTGAAGACTTATCTTTTAACATTTCGAACTGCATATCTTTATGAATCAGTTGTTTAAAAATTTTTAAATTCTGTTCATTACTCAATGTAATATTAACACTTTTTCAACAGACGTTTTCCACAAGTGTTGATAATGTGGAAAACTCTTCTTTTGTGGAAAAATAATTAACTTTTTAAGTAATCTTCATCACTTACATTCATATCATCCTGAATGAAAGTTCTCGTTTTTGCAAGTAATTTATCGAACAAACCTGGTCCGCGTTTCTCTTTTTCCTTTGCTGTTTTTGGTTTTTCTACAAAAACACCTGGCTGTTTCATTTCTTCAATTAACTCTTCTGCTTTCTGGATCCCTTTGATCAACAAACCAACACTGGTTGCATACATGGGGCTTTTCAGATCATCATAGATCGTTTTAGGCATATCTTCGTATTTGGATAAATGCTCGTTCGGATAACCGATACGGCAATCTAAACCGGTTACATATTCTACCGCCTGCGATAAGTGTTTCAATAAAGCACCGCCACCTGTAATTACGATACCACCGATCAGTTTTTTCTCATAGCCGGAAGATTTGATCTCATAGTACACATGCTCAATAATCTCTTCCATACGGGCCTGAATTACATAAGCCAGATTTTTAACAGAGATTTCTTTTGGTTCGCGGCCACGTAACCCCGGAACGCAAATGATTTCGTTTTCTTTATTCTCCTCAGCAAGTGCAGAACCAAAACGTGTTTTTAATAATTCAGCCTGGTTGCGCATCACTGAACAGCCTTCCCTGATATCTTCAGTAACACTATTGCCACCAAATGGAATAACGGCCGTGTGACGGATAATTCCTTCGTGGAAAATGGCAATATCTGTAGTACCACCACCAATATCAACCAACGCAATACCAGCTTCTTTTTCTTCCTCGCTCAACACCGATTCGGAAGAAGCCAATGGCTCAAGAATTAAATCCTGAGTTTGTAAACCTGCATTGTTTACACATTTGATGATGTTTTTTACCGCGGTAACCTGACCGGAAATGATATGAAAGTTGGCTTCAAGGCGTACGCCTGCCATACCGATCGGATCTTTGATTCCCGGTTCGTTATCGATGGTAAATTCTTGCGGCAATACATGGATGATCTCCTCACCCGGTGGCATCACCAGTTTAAACATATCATCAATCAACTTGTCGATATCTTTTTTACCGATTTCGTTGTTTAATTCTCTTCTTGTTAAAATCCCTCTGTGCTGTAAGCTCTTAATGTGCTGACCAGCAATACCCACATTTACCACCTGTATTTCTACATTGGATTGTCCGCTTGCTACTTCAACTGCTTGAGCAATACCCTGAACGGTTTTTTGAATGTTAGAAACCACTCCACGTGTCACCCCCGCCGATTCTGCCTTGCCTATTCCTAAGATTTCTATCTTACCGTGTTGTGTTCTACGACCAACGATAACACAAATTTTTGTAGTACCGATATCCAATCCTACTACAATGGGCGACTGACTGGTAAATTTTGCCTTGTCCATATTCGTTAATTTTGCTGAGTTTTATACTGTTTTTCCAGGGCTCTGATTTCTTTCTCTCTTGCTTCTTTCTCTTTTTTCAATTGCGCCTCAGATTTTGCCGGCTTTAGCTGTGCTGTTACCGTTTGCTTTGGTTTTTCTTTTTTATCCGCGGATTTCGTCTCCTTTGGTTTATTAGCCGTAGTAACCGTTGGCTTCTTTATTTCTGTTTTAATCGTTGCTGTTTTTTTTGGCTCTATCTTTTTAGCCTCGGCTTTTTTTGGTTCAACCTTTTTTGGTTCAACTTTAGTCTCCAACTTCTTAGGCTCTACTTTTTTAGGTTCAGTTTTTTTAACTTCTTCCCTTTTTGGTGCTTCTCTTTCCGGTTGATCAGCCTCAGGGCGATCGTCCATAGTGGCAACAATTGTACTTTTGATCAATGAATCAGCAACACTTCGTTGTATCCTCAAACTATCAGCCGCCGAAAATGTTTTTGCTTTTTTTCCTAAACCCGTCGAATCTCTTTTTTCGCAAACAATCTGGTTGGTGTATTTAATATTTATCGTTTTATAGGTATCCCAACCTATCTGTGGCATTGCTTTTTTATAAAACAACAACAGGTTTTTCATTTTCTTTTCCAGCGAATCTGCATTACCTAAAATGATGCGCTGATTGCCCACCCTTGGAATCAGTTCGATGTCGTTTTTCTGGTCGACTACAATCTGTTCGATCTGGGCATCCCAAAGGGTATCTTTTTTAATGTATTGTGCCGTTTTATATAAATCCTTTGCCAATTGTGTGTGCAGTGTATCTACGCGGCTACCAAAAACTTCCGAAATATGTCCGGTTGCTACCAGTACATTAGCAGTAAAGTTTGATGATATCGGCATTTTTAAACCATCATTGTCGATATAAAAATCCTGACCGTTTTCGTTCAACAGACGCAAAATCGGTTGCCTTTGTTTTACCTCAATATGCAGCACGCCATCCATATCTACATACACCTTTGCAAAGCCGATGTAAGGGTTAGACTGTAGTTTTTTCTCGATCTTATGAATATTAATATTCTCAAGGTTACGACCTAAAAGTATACCCTGATCTTCTTTTAAAATGGCATCAATCTCTTCGCGTTCAATAAAATTATCAGCGCCTGGGATCAAAATTTTAACATCGGTACATTTAACGGTTTGCTTTTTAACGTTAATGAAACCCAAAAGCACCACCACCCCTGCCAGGCTGATCAGCCAGGCAAAGCCAGTAAAAATTGCGTTCCAGTTTATCCGTTTAAGCATGGTTTAAAGTATTTTTTAAAGGCTCGATAATCGTGTCGATATCGCCTGCCCCTACTGTTAAAATTAATTCAGGTTTTGTGTGTTTAACATGCTGAATTACAAAATCTTTTCCACATATCTTTTTATCTTCCAAAGTGATTTTATCCAACAAAAACTGTGAATTAATCCCCTCAAGGGGCAATTCCCTTGCAGGATAAATCTCCAGTAACATCAGTTCATCAGCCGTGCTCAAAACTTTTGCAAATTCGTCAGCAAAATCCCTCGTACGTGTAAACAGGTGCGGCTGAAAAATTACTGTTAACTTTTTATCCGGATATAATTGTCTTACAGCGTCGAAACAGGCCCTCAGCTCTTCAGGATGGTGTGCATAATCATCGATGTAAATTTGATTACCATTGTTCACGATATACTCAAAACGACGCTTAACCCCCTTAAAGTTTGCAACAGCTTGTTTTACCTTTTCAGCATCAATGCCCAATTGTAAAGCGATGGCAATGGCTACAGTTGTATTTTCAACATTGTGTTTACCCGGAAGCATCAAACTGATGTCTTTTATACTCTGGCTACTATCTCTATAATCAAAAACAAATTTCGATCCCTCTACTCTTAAATTCTCAGCCTTAGCCGTTGCAGTAGCACTCGCGGCATAACTGATACTGTTTTCTAAGGGTAATCCTTCGTGCGCATATAAAGTGCCTTCAGCTTTAAGCTGACCAGCAAATAATCTGAACGATTCTTCGAGATGGCTTTTATCTCCATAGATATCCAAATGATCGGCATCCATTGAGGTAACCACTGCAACGTCTGGATGCAGCGTAAGGAAAGAACGGTCATATTCGTCGGCCTCTACCACCACAACATTGTTATCTCCAAAAAGCACGTTGCTATTATAGTTACTGGTTATCCCACCCAAAAAAGCGGTGCAATCGTAACCTGTATCTTTTAATATATGTGCTACAATAGAAGATGTTGTCGTTTTACCATGCGTACCAGCAACAGCAATACAAAACATGCCTTTGCTGATAATACCCAGCACTTCGGAACGTTTTTTAAGTGAAAATCCTTTATCTATAAAATGGTTTAAAATTTTCGAATCTTTCGGAATTGCAGGAGTATAAACCACCAGTGTATCATCATGATTATCCAAAAATGCAGAAGGCAAGGAAGAAGATTCATCAAGGTAGGTAATGAGAATACCTTCCTGTTCTAATGTCTCGGTCAGTTTGGTACGGGTTTTATCGTAACCACAAACCACCTGTCCGCGTTTAGCAAAATAACGGGCAAGCGCACTCATACCGATACCACCGATACCTACAAAGAAAACCCTATTTATTTTACTTAATTCCATTTTTATTAGATTTGAGATCTGAGATTTGAGATATTAAATGTGAGATATCTGACGTAATGCCTTCTCAAAATCTAATATCTCCAATCTCATTTCTTATTTAATCAATTTCAATACTTCGTTCGCAATAATTTCATCAGCCTCTGGCAATGCCATTTTACCCAGGTTTTCAGAAAGCTTTTCGCTTTGTTCTTTATTATTTAATAACGCCAGTGCTTCTTTAACCAATGTATCTTCGGCAGAACGGTCGTTAATTAATATTGCCGCTCCGTTTTTCACCAGAGCCATTGCATTTTTAGTTTGATGATCTTCTGCCACATTTGGCGAAGGCACTAAAATCACCGGCTTTTTAATTAAACAAAGTTCGGCTATGGTGCCCGCTCCTGCCCTGCTGATAATTACATCCGCGGCAGCATATGCCAGATCCATCTTATTTAAAAACTCCAGGATCCGCACATTGGGATGGTATTCCAGCCCCAATCTTTCCACAATCCCGTTATAGTAATATTTACCGGTTTGCCAGATCACCTGCACATCCTGCGCTAGGATATCTGGTAAATGTTTTTCAATTGCTTTGTTCAATGTACCCGCACCTAAACTTCCTCCGGTAACCATAATGGTTTTTTTCAAAGGATCGAGTTTTAACAGTTCGGCACCCTGATAGTGTTTCCCTTTAATATCGACCACTTCCTGACGTACAGGATTTCCTGTTTTTAAAATCCTGTCGGCAGGAAAAAACTGATCCATATCGTCAAAAGCGACACAGATTTTCGATGCCTTTTTCCCCAACCATTTATTGGTTACCCCAGCATAAGAATTCTGTTCCTGAATGAGGTAAGGAATTCCTTTCAAAGAAGCTGCATATAACAACGGTCCCGAAGCATAACCACCAACACCCACTACGGCATCCGGCTTAAAATCACTGATAATCTGCAGGGCTTTACGCACACTACCGATCACCTTGAATGGAAGCGCCAGATTTTTAACAATGGAGCCGCGTTGCATTCCGCTGATATTTAATCCGATAATTTTATATCCGGCCGCAGGAACTTTTTCCATCTCCATCCGGCCTATAGCGCCCACAAATAAAATCTCACAGGCGGGCACCATGCGTTTTAGCGCATTGGCTATGGCTACGGCGGGAAAAATGTGCCCGCCGGTGCCACCACCTGATATGATAATTTTTGGGGAATTATTCATTTTATATTTAATTATTGAATGATAGAATTTTGAATGAGTGAATGTTTACTGACAAATCTTTCATTTTGAATTTTATGTTCATTTTATATTGAATTTTGAATGAGTGAATGCTCACCAGTGATCGTTTCACTCTCAGATACAATCATTCTTTCATTAATTATTTTTATATCTATTTGTTAAATGAGAGCATTTTACAGGGTTGAATGTTTCGTGTACATTCTCTAATTCAATAATTCTCTCATTTAATCATTTATTATTGCTTACCGTTTTTCTTGCTTTGGCTACAATTGCCAAAATTTCATTTACTTCCTTTAATAATGGTTGAGCTTTAACTAAATCTGCAATCCCAGATTCTGTTAAAATTTCAATCCAAAATGCTGTCTCATCAGCCTCTTCTACTACAATACTAAGTTTTGCATAAAACTCAGCTTTTGATCTACTTCTACAAGCAGCTCTATAATTTGCTCCGACTGAAGATGAACACCTTATGAATTGTTTACCTAGTATCCTTGCCTCTTCAGTTTTTGGTAATGCCTGATAGAATTTAATTGAATCTAAAACCAACTTTTTTGTTCTTGCTTTTAAGGCCGTTACAAAATCTACTTTACTTACATTCTCCATCGTTTATTAATTTAAATTTTTAACTCTAAAACTTTGGGATGTTTTATTCAACTATTCTATTATTCTTATTCTATCAATCATTAATTATCCCTATGCACATTCAGTCATTCAATCACTCACTAATTCAATCATTACCTAAGCTATCGCAGGAATCTCTCCAATGATAATTTTATTACTCGTTTTTTCTTCTTTCGAAGTCAGTTTTGCGTTTTCTTCTACATCACGGCTTACACTCAAAATGATACCGAAAGCCACACTGGTAAAGATCATTGATGTACCACCCATACTTACCAGTGGCATTGGCACACCAGTTACAGGCCCTAAACCAACGGCTACTGCCATATTAGCAAAAGCCTGAATCGTAAGACTAAAACTCAGTCCGGCAGCCAACAGCGCTCCAAAAGCCTTGGGCGCTTGAGTTACGATCTTGATACATCGGTATAAAAGCACCAGGTATAGCACCATAATTACAATTCCTCCCAGGGTTCCCCATTCTTCAATAATAATGGCGAAAATAAAATCGGAATAGGGATGTGGCAGGAAGTTGCGCTGCGTACTATTACCTGGTCCTTTACCAAAAACACCACCAGTAGCCAGGGCAATTTTTGCCTGATCTGCCTGGAAAGTTTTATCTGAATGCTGCAGTTCGGGGTGCAAAAAGGTATTGATACGAGACTTATATGTTTCTCTCCTTGGACCTAAAAAAGCAACAAATAACAGTAATATAAAGCCACCTGCGCAAACAATGGCAATTTGTTTGATACTGATCCTACCGATAATTAACAGCAAAATACTTACACCAAACAACATTAAAGCTGTAGAAAGATTCGCCAGTGCGATCAAAACAAAGACCACACAAACCGAACCCATAATTGGTATAAATGATTCTTTAACGTTTTTAATATTTTCCTGTTTTTTGGTCAGCATACGGGCCAAAAATGTAATTAGTGCCAGTTTTGCCAAATCGGAAGTCTGAAAGGTTAACCCAATTACCGGTACCTGTACCCATCTAGCAGCGCCGTTTATCTGCCCACCAAAAACAAGGGTATAAAGCAATAACGGAATGGTTATTATCATCAAAATCTTAGATATTCCGGCATAATACCTATAGTCCAACAAATGAGCAATATAAATCATCCCAATACCCATCAGCACAAAAATGAGGTGTTTTGTTAACAGGAGTTTTTCTACTCCCATTCCTTTTTTATATGCCAAGGTACCCGTTGCACTATATACTGCCATTACAGATATAAGCGAAAGCAGGATGATGATCAACCAGATCCACCTATCGCCTTTTGTTTTATTAAGTAGTGCTTGGAACATATATTAAGTCTCCTATTATAATTCTCTAACTGCCGCTTTAAACTGATTACCGCGGTCTTCATAATTTTTAAACAGATCAAAACTTGCACAGGCTGGCGATAACAATACCGCATCACCTCTCTTGGCCAGGTGGAAAGCAATCTGTGCTGCTTCATCTGCCGAAAAAGTATTTACAATTATTTCTACATCATCTTCAAAAGCATCGTGGATACGCTTGTTGTCCTTACCCAAACAAACAATAGCCTTAACCTTACTTTTAACCAGATCTTTAAGCATATTATAATCGTTTCCTTTGTCAACGCCACCCATAATCAGCACCACATCACTGGTCATACTTTCCAGCGCATACCAGGTAGAGTTTACATTGGTGGCTTTACTGTCGTTGATGAAATCGATGCCAGATATTTTTGCCACATGCTCTAACCTGTGCTCAATATTTTTGAAATTGCCCATGCTTTCGCGGATGGTCTCATTTCTTAATTCTAAAACTTTCGACACAATGCCTGACGCCATAGAATTATAAATGTTGTGCTTGCCCTGTAAGGCTAAATCTGAAATCGTCATGGTTAGCGGATTATTTGGTTCTGTAAGGATATGTATAGTAGTTTCTTCTAAATAAGCACCTAATTCAACTTTGTTAAGAATTGAAAAAGGATAGGTTTTGGCTAAAGGCTTAGTCAGCGCAATGGCTTTCAAACTCTCTTGGTCATCCACGCAATAGATAAAAACGTCTTCTGCGGTCTGATTCTGAACAATACGCATTTTTGATGCAGCGTAATTTTCCAGTTTATATTCGTAGCGGTCTAAATGATCTGGCGTAATGTTCAATAAAACTGCGATATCAGCTTTAAATTCAAACATATCATCAAGCATGAAACTTGAAATTTCCAGCACATAGTAATCGTAATTTTCTGTGGCCACCTGTGCAGCAAAACTCTGCCCGATGTTGCCTGCCAAACCCACATTTAAACCTGCATTTTTTAAGATGTGATAGGTTAATAAACTGGTAGTCGATTTACCGTTTGACCCCGTAATGCAGATGGTCTTTGCAGTTGTGTATCTTTTGGCAAATTCAATCTCTGAAATAACAGAAATTCCTTTTGCTATAAGTTTTTTGATAATCGGCGCTGTTGACGGGATGCCCGGGCTTTTAATCACCTCATTGGCATTCAAGATCAGCTCTTCAGTATGCTTCTCTGATTCGAAGGGAACTGACAGCTTTTCCAATGAAGCTTTATATTTATCGGTAATTACACCATAATCAGATACAAAAACTTCGAAACCTTTTGCCTGAGCCAGTTTAGCTGCCCCGACTCCACTTTCCCCGGCACCAAGAATAACGACACGGCCATGCCCTGCCATTGCTGACTTAGAATTGCCTGATGTGCTATTATTCGTGTTCATTTTCTTTATTTTTTCATAGCGGGCATCAAGTATCAAGACAAGAGCACCACCAACATTGCAAATTTTTGCTTTATTTTTTTTGCCATTTACGGCATTTATACTATTTATCAGTCAGGCATTTTATGCCATCTTAGCTTTATTTTTCTTTTGAGGACGATCTACCTGCCCCCCTTAAAATATTCTCTAGCTTCTACCCCTGAACTATCTCAGTTTCAATGTTACGATCGTCATAATTGCCAGCATGATTCCAATAATCCAGAAACGCGTAACAATTTTTGCCTCGTGATAGCCTTTTTTCTGGTAGTGGTGGTGCAATGGCGACATCAGAAAAATCCTGCGTCCTTCGCCAAACTTCTTCTTTGTATATTTGAAATAGGATACCTGCATAATTACCGATACCAGTTCTACCAGAAATATGCCGCATAAAATCGGGATAAGAAGCTCCTTACGGATCATCAGAGCAAATGAAGCGATGATCCCACCGATGGCCAAACTTCCTGTATCGCCCATAAAAATCTGAGCCGGATAAGAATTGTACCAAAGGAAGCCCACACAAGACCCTACGAATGCCCCTGCAAAAATCATCAGCTCTGCCGAGTTGGGGATATACATAATATTGAGGTAATCAGCCATGATGGTATTGCCAGATACATAAGCCAAAATCCCAAGTGTAATCCCGATTACAGCTGAGGTACCTGTTGCCAGGCCATCAATTCCATCGGTAATATTTGCGCCGTTCGAGACTGCTGTAATGATAAATACAGTAACAATCAGAAAGATGATGAAAGCATATTTCTGGTAATCGCCACCTAAAAACTTCAGCACCTTTGCATAATCGAACTCATTGTTCTTATAAAAAGGGATATTAGTTTTGGTAGATTTTACATCCTGGGTATAATAAAAAGTTTCTCCTTTTTGTCGTAATACCATAGGCACAGATGAAGTACTTTTTACATCATCCTGTACCGTTTCCCTTACCACAATATTTGGATGGAAATACATGGTACAACCTACGATCAAACCTAAACCAACCTGACCTACCACTTTAAAGCGGCCGGCCAATCCTTCTTTATTTTTTTTAAAAACCTTGATATAATCATCCAGGAAACCAACGGCGCCCATCCAGATCGTTGTAATGATCATCAGAATGACATAGATGTTAGAAATATTGGCAAACAGCAATGTTGGTATAAGGATACCCAGCAAAATAATAATACCACCCATGGTAGGGGTACCCTGTTTTTGCATCTGTCCTTCCAAACCTAAATTCCTTACCGTTTCACCAACCTGTTTTTCATGCAGATAATCAATTAATCTCCTTCCGTAAACAGTGGTAATCACCAATGATAAAATAATAGAGATAGACGCACGGAACGTGATGTACTGAAACAACCTTAAACCAGGTATATCGTAATGCTTATGCAGGTATTCGAATAATAAATATAACATTAGCTGATTGGTTTTAATTGTTCAAGTAAAATCTCTTTATCATCAAAATGGTTCCTTACCCCATTAATCTCCTGGTATTTCTCATGTCCTTTACCGGCAACCAGAATAATATCTCCCGGTTTTGCCAAATGGCAGGCCGTTTTTATCGCTTCTCTCCTATCTAAAATGGATAAGGTTTTACGCTTATTGGTGGGTGAAACGCCCGTTTCCATTTCGTTAATAATCGTTTGGGCATCTTCAGTCCTCGGGTTATCAGAGGTCAGGATCACCTTATCGCTCCAATCGCAGGCTACCTGAGCCATAATCGGGCGTTTTGTTTTATCCCTGTCCCCACCGCAACCGATTACGGTAATAACCTGTTCGGTACCTTTGCGGATATTGGCGATAGTACTTAATACATTCTGAACAGCATCTGGCGTATGGGCATAATCTACAATGCCAATAATTTTATCCGCAGAGGTGATATAATCAAACCTTCCTTCCGCACCCGATAAACGGCTTAACAGCGTCAATACTTTTAATTTGTCCTGTTCCAGTAAAATTGCTGTCCCATAAACAGCTAATAGGTTATAGGCATTGAATGATCCTACAAGCTTGAAGTATACATCCTCATTATCGATATCCAAATGCAGGCCGCTGAACTGGTTCTCAATAATTTTCGCTTTAAAATCAGCCAGTTGCTTCAGCGCATAGGTTTTTTTGTGCGCTTTTGTATTCTGCAGCATCACCATACCATTTTTATCGTCGATATTGGTGAGTGCAAATGCTGATTTGGGCAAGCCGTCAAAAAATGCTTTTTTGGCTTTTAAATAAGCATCAAAGGTTTTATGAAAATCTAAGTGATCGTGTGTTAAATTTGAAAATACCCCGCCAGCAAAAGTCAGGCCTTCAATCCTGTGTTGCGAAACCGCATGTGAGCTTACTTCCATAAAACAGTAATCGCAGCCTGCATCAACCATTTCTCTTAAAAGTTGATTCAGGGCAATCGGATTGGGTGTAGTATGTGTCGCCGCCACAACCGTATCATTGATGTAATTTTCAACTGTTGATAAAAGCCCTGTTTTGTAGCCTAAATCTTTAAATAGTTTAAAAAGAATGGTGGCGATAGTGGTTTTCCCATTGGTTCCGGTGATACCGATCAGTTTTAAATCTGCTGATGGATTCCCAAAATAATTCCCTGCAATAATCCCCAAAGCAACTGATGTGTTTTCTACTTTAACATAAGTAACCCTAAAGTCATGGATTTCTGGTAGATTTTCGCAAATAATTACCCCTGCTCCCTGTTGAATGGTCTGCTCAATAAACTGGTGCCCGTCAGCCGCTGTTCCAACAATCGCAAAAAAGATATCATCCTTAGCTACTTTACGTGAATCGAAATTCAGGGCACTGATTTCCCTATCGGTTTTGCCAACCAATTCTTTAATCGTTACACCGTAAAGTAAATCTTGTAATTGCATTTTATTGTTTATTCTTTTAGTATTAAGCATCAAGACATCAAGCCTTTCTACCCTCAGCCTTCTACCTTAATTCAATTCTATCTGTACACCCAATCCTTTACCCACCTTTGTTCCGGCGATGATGGATTGGCTGATCACTTTTCCTGAGCCATTAACTTTTGTTTTCAAACCCGCATTACCTAAAAGGTACAGCGCATCCTTCAACCCCATTCCGGCAACATTGGGCATTACCCCTTTTCGTTCGTTATTCTCCTGAAAAATGGTTCCGGCACTGGTATCTATAATATTGTAATACTCCGATTTTGAAGCAAAAAGTGGTTTAAAACCAAATGCTTTATATACTTTCTGGGTAGCCTTGCTCTGTCCTGCTTTTGTAGGTGGGTTACCGGTATTTCCAACCAAACGGGTCGGCACATCATTGTACATCTGCATATCACTGGCATAAATCCTGTCAGCAATTTCCCTGAAAACAGGACCAGAAACCGTAGCGCCATAATAAGCACCCTTTGGATCGTTAATTACTACGATCAGAGAATACTTAGGTTTATCAGCAGGAAAATACCCCACAAATGAAGCCTGATATTGCTTATTGGCCTTATATCCCTTATTCGCATCAGCCACCTGGGCAGTACCCGTTTTACCGGCAATCGGATATAACGGATTGTAAACAATCTGCTTTCCACTCCCCTCTGTTACCACACCTTCAAGCATTTTCTTGATTTTGCTCAGGGTAACATCTGAGCATATTCTATCGTTAATTACCCTCGCCTTAAACTGCTCGATCGGATTACCCAGCCTTCTGATCTCTTTTACAAAAATTGGCGCGATCATTTTACCGTTGTTAGCTACCGCATTATACATGGTAAGCATTTTTAATGGCGTTAATTGCATCTCATAACCATAAGCCATCTGAGGAAGGGTCATGTTTTTGTTCCAGCTTCTGTTCGTTTTAGGGTTTTTAACCACCGGCATTGCTTCTCCGGGAATCTGCAGTTCCATTTTTTTGTTCAGCCCCCAATCATATAGGTGATCCGTAAACTTTATCGGATCACTGCCATAATGTGTGTTGATCAGCTTGGCGATTGCAGCATTAGAAGAAGTTTCAAAGGCTTTTTTTGCTGTCACAGTTTCAATTTTAGGGTGTGAATCCGTGATCAGCTTTCCAGGGATCTGATAATACCCGGTACCGATCATAGTATTGGTATCTATGAGTTTATCTTCCAAAAGCGCCATGTAAGAAGCCAATTTAAAAGTTGATCCAGGATCCTGGTTACCAGCAATGGCATAGTTAAATTTCTCTTTATACACCCCTTCTTCTACTTTGGAAAAATTGGCTACCGCACGGATTTCTCCTGTCGCTACCTCCATCAGGATCACCGTGCCATGATCGGCCTGCGATTTGATCAACTGCTTCTCTAAAGCACTTTGTGCCAGATCCTGCATGTTTACATCAATGGTAGAGATAATATCAGCACCATCCTTCGGTGCCACCTCAGCCTCTTCATTTACCGGGATATAAACCCCTCCCGCTATACGCTGCATCAACCTTTTTCCGGTTTCGCCGTTGATGTATTCTTTGTATGCGCCCTCTAAACCCACACCGTTTTTTACATTTTCATTTTTATAACCGATTGTACGGGCAGCCAAAGCCTGAAAAGGAAGAATCCGCTTGTTCTGTTGAACAGCGATTAAACCGCCACTGAACTTACCAATGTTATATAAAGGAAAAGTTCTGATGGTTTTAAGATCAGCATAACCTACTTTACGGTGGATCAATAAATAACGTGCACTATCCTGACGGCCCACGCGCAGGTAACGCGCATATTCTTTAGGGGTTTTATCCTTAAAAATCTCCGAAAGTTTATAACCCAGCGAATCTACCTTTTCATTAAATACCTTATCTTCGGCAATACCACCGGCAAACATATCCATGCGGAGTTCATACTCCGGTATCGAAGTCGCCAATAAACTACCATCGTTAGAATAGATATTCCCACGGGTAGCCTCAACGTTTACATATCGTGTAGAAAGACTATCAGCCATAGCTTTCCATTTTTTTCCCTGCACATACTGCACCTGACCGAGGCGTAAAAACACCGCGAAAGCAAAAAGCACAATTAAGCCAAATGCCAGATATACACGAAGCAAGATGTTTGCCCTAATATTCATCGCTTTTAACAATTATTTTTTTTGGTGGTTCAATCAGTTCTTTTATTCCAAGGGTATCAACCTTTTTGGCAACCTCTGTCAATTTACTTTTGAACATCAGGTCGGCCTTTAGGGATTTATACTCCCATCTTAACTCTTTTACTTCTTTATTCAATTTATCAATGCGGCGAACATTGTTTACCGCAAAGTGGCTATTGGCAATATAAACCATCCCCAAAAGCGCCAAAAAACACAAATAAGGCAAAGCATCAGTTGCCGCCTCTTTCGTTACCAGTCCATCATTAAAAAGCTTACTGATAAAGGAATTGCTATCCATTTTTTCTTCAGCAGTTTTTGACCTTTTGGGCGCAGCTTTTAGTTCTGGTTCAGGCCCAATCTCCTCTTCTTCTATCTCTTCCCTAAACCTGTTCATATCTTTTCGGCAATTCTTAGTTTCGCACTGCGCGCCCTGTTGTTCCGGGCAATTTCCTCGTCAGTGGCAATTATCGCTTTCCGTGTAATTACATTAAATGGCTTTTGCTGGTTTCCGAAGAAATCTTTTTCCACCTCGCCCTGAAATTTACCTTTTGCCATGAAGTTTTTAACAGGCCTGTCTTCCAACGAATGATAAGACATCACCACTAAATGACCACCAGGCTTCAACACATCAGCAGCTTGTTGCAAAAAATCTTCGAGCACCTGTATTTCAGCATTCACCTCTATGCGCAGCGCCTGAAAAACCTGCGCCAAATATTTATTTTCTTTTCCTTTTGGGATATAAGCAGCAATTGCCGATTTCAAACTGTCGATATCAGTAAAGGGCTGCTCCAAACGCGAAGTAACAATGGCACGGGCCAAAGACTTTGCGTTTTTCACCTCGCCGTAAATCCCAAAGATCTTATGAAGCTTATCTTCCGTATAAGTATTCAGGATTTCGGCTGCTGTTAAATCGCGGTGCTGATCCATACGCATATCCAGATCAGCATTATGACGGATGGAAAAACCACGTTTCGGCACATCAAACTGATGCGAGGAAACCCCAAGATCAGCAAGAATACCATCAACCTGCCTAAAACCTTTTAAACGGAGATTATTTTTAAGAAAACCAAAATTCTGATCGATAAAAATAAAGCGCTCATCAACTGGAATATTGGCCTGCGCATCGGGATCCTGATCAAAAGCAATTAACCGCCCCTTTGGACCGAGATGCTTCAAGATCTCTCTTGAATGCCCACCACCACCGAAGGTTACATCTACATAAACCCCATCAGGATCAATATTCAAACCATCGATACAAGGCTGCAACATTACAGGAACATGGTAATTATTCTCCATCCGCACCTCCTTTTTTATCACCCATAACTTTTTGGGCAAGGTTTGCAAAATTGACAGGAACGTCATCAAAAATATCTTCGTAAGATTTTTTATCCCACACTTCGATACGGTCCAACTGACAGGCCAATACAAGATCACTTCCGATACCCGCATATTCCACTAAAGATTTAGGCAACAGCACACGGCCGGCAGCATCAAGCGAAAGCTCAGTTGCTCCACGCGTAAAAGCCCTTACAAAGGCACGGTTTTCCTGATCGTAAATATTGAGCTTGGCAAGGTCGGCCACTACAGCGTCCCAAACATTTTTAGGATAGATAACCAGATTTTTCTCAAAACCACGGTTAATAATGAGCCCATCACTCTCAGCATCAGGCAATTGTTTCTTAAGCGCAGCAGGTACCATAAGGCGGCCCTTTGCGTCAAGTTTACAATCGAATTCTCCTAAAAGTTGGGTCATAGTGGTATCTACACTTTATATCTAGTGTAAAAGTAAATAGTTCTACCACTTTTTACCACTTTTTACCACAAAAAAGTTTTCCACATCTTTTTTGTTACAGTAATGGTTCCACAATATAGTTAGAATTAGCTCATCCACACAACTAAAAAGCCATTACACACTGATATTAAGCAGGTTAAAATAAATATTAAAAGAGTGTCACGTTCGCCCAGATTTTACCATAATAATGAAATGAAGCTACAAATGAGCATCTTAATAACTTATGACAGGTGTCAAAAAAGCATTCATTGTATTCAAAACTTAGCCGCCTGGTAAATTAGATCAGTAAATCTTGCCGATTGTCTTATTTAGACTTATTAAATATAATTTGGAACAGAGCATTTAAAACGATTTCTTTGTAGCATAGAACTATCCTGGCCATAAAAGACGAGGGAAATAAGCGCTCAAAAATGAAATCAGAAAATAAATCCAAAAGTTTAAACTGGGCAAAACACCAGAAAAGATGGTTTGGCAAATGGCACCTTTACCTTGGAATTATTGCCGGTGCAATTGTAGCTTTTGTAGGTGTTACAGGCAGTATTCTTGTTTTTCAGGACGAAATTGACCGCGCATTGAATCCAGATCTGTTTGTGGTGGTTGCACAAAAGAAGAAAATGCCCATTGAGGATATTGTGCCGCTCATCAAAGCAAAGAACCCTAAACTAAAGATTGATTATCTGTTTTTGGGAGATATTAAAAATCCCAATGAGGCTTATAGCATCACCAACCTAAAAACAGAGGAACAGACTTTCATCAATCCTTATAATGGAGAAATCAGCGGAAAACGGATATATACCAGTTCTTTTATTAGGGTAGTTACCGAACTGCACCGCACATTGCTGATTCCGGTGGCAGGTAGATACATCTGCGGACTGGCTTCGCTATGCCTATTGATTTTGACCATTTCAGGTCTGCGTTTATGGATCCCCAAGAAATGGAAACAGCTAAAATCGGTACTTACGGTAAGGTTCAGCGGATCGTTTAAGCGGCAAAATTACGACTGGCATAACTCATTGGGCTTTTATTCTTCTCCTTTTGTAGCCATATTAAGCCTGACAGGTTTTTCGATTACTTTCTCTACCCTGGTTATTCCGTTTTTATTTTTGCTCAGCGGGAAATCGCCGCAGGGTGTAGCCAAATTATTGGGTGCTAAATCGGCATGGCATGCACAGGCCGTTCCCCTTCCGTTAAAAGCTATTGTGGCTGCAGCCAAAGAAAAAATGCCGAATGGTTATATTGGCGGAATTGCCTTTCCGGCAGATAAAATGGGCACTTACCGTTTGGATGTAGTGAGTGGGAACTTGCCAAAAGTTGGAAAAAGAGAAATGTTGATTGTTGATCAGTACACGGCCAAATCGTTACTGAACAGCCGTAAAGATTTCCCAAATGTTGGCAATGCATATCTAAGCTGGTTAACGCCGATCCACTATGGTAGTTTTGGTGGCAGGCCGACGCAGGTTATTGCCATTATTGCAGGCTTAATGCCTCTTGCGCTTTTTATTACGGGTTTTATCATCTGGTGGCCCCGTTATAGAAAACAAAAGAAAGGCAAAAAGCGAAAAACAGGTGAAGCGATTTTGGATGAGACATCGGAAACGGATGCTCCTCAAACAGTGCTTAAACCAGCCAAGATTAAGTTACCGCTTCCCAAACTCGGACGGTATTTTGTGATCCAGTTTAAATCGGGTTTTAAATATGCAGCGATCATTCTCATGATCAGTTTCTTGATGGGCGCACTGTACGGACTTCCATCAGGAATTATTATTCAGCCAGCCATTTTCGTTATAGCTTTTAGCGCCGTGATGGTCTGTTTAAATTTTATATGCGCGCTGTTATCTGAATTATTCAATATCCTGTTCCTGCTTCCGTTCAGAAAAGGTAGCCATAAGGTTACCCGGTATTTTGCTTTATCCACTGCGTTTTTGGTGTGTTACCTGGTTGTATATATTGTGCTGCTAAATACGGGTTTAGAAGTTTTCTAGCTTGCTCAACCTTCTGCCATTTGCTTATTATTTGACAGTTAGATCCAAATCCATAAATTTTCATCGTGTCAGATGTCACCATCTGACACCACTAACAATTCAAGTCATTTAATACTCGCCCAACACCCTAAAATATAATTCCCGTTGTGAAATCACAAACAGGGATATAAACGTAAACAAAAAATTATTGAAGTTTTTGTCGTCTTTAGCTACAGTACTTTCTAGTTCCCAACCACTAAAAAAAGTATGTTTGATTTTAAATAACCTGGAGCCATCAAAAAAAAGGTTAATTGAGGGTTGCTTCGTCCAAAAACTTACCTGTGCCGAAATATCCAAATTTACATTCACCTCGTCATTATGCTCATCCAATATGGTACTGTTTATGGATAACAATGGTAGGCCACCGCTCAATATTTCACAAAATACAGCATCATCTTTTTTTAGCGCGAAGCTCGTTTTTTCACTTTGAAGATTTTTCACCAGGCTATACGAACTCCCATCTATATCGGAGATCAGTATCTTTTCCTCCTCTTCTGTAAAGAGAAATGAAAATAATTCCTGCCCCTCTGAATTGGTAACCAACAGCTTCGTCTCGGGTTTGCGAATTTGCCGTAAACTATAATAGTTCATAGTGAATGGTTGATGTATGTTTTAGGCCCGGAAAAGTCAGGCCTAAAACATATAATTATTTTGCCGGTGTAATTACTATTTTCCTGAATTCAATCGGTGCATGGTCTCCCTGAAGGTAAATCGGTCCTGCTTCGCCTTCATTACTATCCAGCGCACCTCCGGTGATGCCCGGAATTTCCTGGTTACTGATAATGGTTTTGCCATTGGCTACTATGGTTACCAAACGGCCAACAAGGGTAATATCATAAGTTTGCCATTGATCCGGACCAAGCGTAACCATTTCGTTTGCAGTCAAAAAACCATAAATACCTCCGAAAAGTACACTATTAGGATGTGCATCTTTTTTACTGTCTTCGATCTGCACTTCGTAACGGCCTCTTAAATATACGCCACTGTTTCCTCCTTTTGTGTACTTAAACTCAACATGAAGTTTGAAATCATTATATTTCTGTTCGGTAATCAGGTTCGACCCTGCTTTTGGACTGATTAAAATGCCGTTTTTCACTAGCCATTGGTTTTGTCCGTTGGTTTTCCAGCCTGAGAGATCCTTGCCATTGAACAGGTTGATCGGCTTGCCCCATGCAGGCGCTGCCGTTCTTTTCAGATAGGGTGCTTTAACACCTTCCCAGTTATATTCTTTACCATTGCAATCCGTTAATTTTCCTTGAATTCCAGAATCAGTTACATTTCCTTCAACAACTAAATTTGATGTACCGCTCTCCCACTGTGGTGGGATTTCAAATTTAAAATTACCATCAGTAAATTTGACTTCCGATACCGGACGGGCACTGCCCGCAGTAGATACAAAATAGCCCACCAGTGTTTTCACTCCAGATAATTTTACTTCCAGCCAGGCCGGCGCAGGCTTTCCGTTGATATCAACAGTGATGTCCCAACGGCCAATTAATGCTGCAGGCTCAACAGCCAAATGCATGTAATCAGGCTTAGTAATTGTTGCAGCAATTGTTTTTTCAGACAGGCCTGCAATCAGCAGATAGCCTATAGCAAACGAAAATATTTGTTTTCTCATAAAGTATTAAATAGCTTATATCTATAAATAGGACCATTATAGCCTATACTAAGGTAATCGAGTTAAGGTAAGACTTATTTATTTTAGGTGCAAATACCTATTTCTTAAATTAAGAAGCATCATCGCCTATTAGAAAGAAGGAATCAAGCAACATGGTTTATCTGAGTATGGGCTAATTTTATTACTTTAGGTAAAGTCAATAGATATGATCAGATTTTTTACATCCCTCTGCCTCGTTTTTTGTATTTCAACTTTTAGCTGTTTTGCCAAGCAGGATACTACCGGTAAAAAGCCCGATAGCACAGCTATTAAAAGGCTTGATAATGATCTGGACAAAGTTAGTCAGTTGTCCGCAGAACGGCTTTCCGACTCGCTTAAAAGATCCGAACTTGAAAGACGGGTAAGTACTTTGGGTGTTTCAGACCAATCTGAGCGGGCAGCATTGTTATCAGAGCTTTCTTTACTTAAAAAAAGAGATTCGATGCACCTTTCGCGCCAGCAACACCAAATTGATTCACTTCGTGCCATCATCAAAGGTGTTCCTGTGGTTTTTCATTCAGATACCCTTTATTATATCTATGCCAAGCTGGGGAGTTTTAGTGCCACTGATCGTGCACGCGCCGTTGTGGAAAGGTTGGGGCGCATTGGCGATGCCCCGGAATATTCAATGGATTCGCTCAGGCTCAGTTCTGCCGAACAATCTACCGATTTACTTTATGGCAGCAATCTGTTATTATCCATTACTGACCAGGATGCTCTATGGACACGAAAAAACCGTGCTGATTATACCGAAGAAATCAGAAAAAGAATATCAGCAACAGTTCTGCAATACAGAAAAGACAACAGCTGGCGGGTTATTCTGGAAGAAATCTTATTGACTATATTGGTTATTGCTGTGGTAATTATCCTAATCTACCTCATTAACAAACTCTTTAAAAAGATATCAAAAAAAATTCTCTCCGTAGAAGGCTTTTCGGGAAAAGGGATCAAAATTAAAAATTACGAACTCCTGGATGCCGCACATCAACAACATGCTATCACGCTGGTATTAAAAATTATGCGTTTTGCGGTTATCCTGATTGTGATCTATCTTGCTTTCCCTGTATTATTTGGCATTTTTCCCTTTACGAGGGATCTCTCCGTTAATCTATTGGGTTATATTCTTAGCCCGTTAAAGAAAATCGGAATTTCAGTATGGAATTATATCCCCGATCTGATGACCATACTGGTATTGTTGGTCGTTTTCCGTTATGTGATCCGTTTTGTTCACTTTATCAAAGTAGAAATCGAACGTGGAAAACTTACTATCCCAGGTTTCTACAAAGACTGGGCAAACCCTACCTATCAAATTATCAGGGTATTGATTTTAGCTTTTATGCTTATCGTCATTTTTCCTTATTTGCCGGGTTCAGACTCTGGTGTTTTTAAAGGGGTATCGGTATTTATGGGCGTGCTGTTTACTTTTGGATCGGCTGGTGCCCTAGGCAATGTGGTTGCAGGGCTTGTACTTACCTACATGCGTGCATTCAAAATTGGCGACCGGGTAAAAATAGGTGAAGTTACCGGTGATATTACCGAAAAGACATTATTGGTAACCCGTGTGCGCACCATTCAAAATGAAATTGTTTCGATCCCCAATTCTACCGTGATGAATAACCATACCGTCAATTTCAGTATTGAGGCGGCTGATAAGGGGCTTATTCTGAATACTATGGTAACCATTGGTTATGATGTTCCTTGGCGACAGGTACACCAACTGCTTATCGATGCGGCCCTTGCTACTCCACTTATTGAGGCCGGACCAAAGCCCTATGTGTTACAAACCAGCCTCGACGATTATTATGTAAGTTACCGCTTAAATGCTTTTACTAAATCGCCCAACAAACAGGCCGTTATCTATTCGGGTTTACATAGCAATATCCAGGATCAGTTTAACCAGGCAGGGGTCGAGATTATGTCGCCACATTATAAGGCACTTCGAGATGGTAATGCCACAACCATTCCGCAGGATTATCTCCCAAGCGACTATCAGGCTCCGCCATTCCGCACGGAGAACAAGGAACAAAAATCACCTAAGAACAGTTCGGGATCAAAGTAAATAGACAACGTGATCTACATAAAAAAGGCCTTGCAAAATTAATCTGCGAGGCCTTCTTTATATTAAAAATTTATCTTTTATCCATTAATGGCTTTAACCCCTGGTAATTCTTTACCTTCCATATATTCCAATAAAGCACCACCGCCTGTAGAAACGTAGCTTACTTCATCTTCCATACCGAATTTTGCAATTGCCGCAGCAGAATCGCCACCACCAATTAATGAAAATGCACCGTTATCTTTAGTAGCGGCCACAACTGCTTCTGCAACTGCTTTGGTCCCTACCTGGAAACTTTCCATTTCGAAAACACCCATCGGGCCATTCCACAATAAAGTTTTAGAGTTTTTAATCACCTCCTGGAATAATGTTACTGATTTTGGACCAATATCTAAGCCCATCCAATCAGCAGGAATCTGACCAGAAGCCACATCTTTTTTATCCGCATCGTTTGCAAATTTATCTGCAATTACGGTATCCACAGGTAAAATCAGGTTTACACCCTTTGCTTTTGCTTTTTCGATCAGCTCTAAAGAAAGCGCTTGTTTATCAGCTTCTAATAACGAATTACCGATTTCGCCGCCTTGTGCTTTAGCGAAAGTATAAGCCATACCACCACCGATGATCAGGTTATCTACTTTATCCAACAATTTCTCGATCAAAAGAATTTTATCAGATACTTTAGCGCCACCCATAATTGCGGTGAAAGGTCTTTCTGCATGGTTTAATATTTTCTCTGCATTCTCTACTTCCGAAGCCATTAAGTAACCGAAATATTTGGCATTAGGGAAAAACTGGGCAATAATCGACGTAGAAGCATGTGCACGGTGTGCGGTACCAAAAGCATCGTTTACATACACATCGCCTAATTTCGATAATTTCTCAGCAAAGGCAACATCGCCTTTTTCTTCTTCTTTGTAAAAACGAAGGTTTTCTAACAATAAAACCTCGCCTGATTTTAAATCTGCGGCCTGTTTTACTGCACTTTCACCAATACAATCGTCGGCAAATTTAACTTCAACACCAACAAGGGTAGATAGATCAGATAAGATGTGTTTTAAAGAATATTTATCTGTTGGTCCATCTTTCGGACGGCCTAAGTGCGACATTAAAATCACTGCACCACCATCTTTTAAGATTTTAGAAATGGTTGGTAACGCTGCTCTGATTCTTTTATCGTCGGTAATTTTAAATTCATCATTTAAAGGCACATTAAAATCTACCCTGATTAATGCTTTTTTATCTTTAAAGTCAAACTGGTCAATAGTATTCATGTTGTTATTTTTGATTTAAGTTTAATTTCATTTCGTAATGGAACCCTATTCCGGGGATATCAAATTCTGGTGATTCGGTGGTAAAACCGATCTTTTTATAAAAGGCAGCGGCAGTTGAACGGGCATTGCACCATAAATAATCGGTATTGTATTCTTTTAGGTATTCGATGGCAAAAGTGACCAATGCAGCGCCATAACCTTTTCCGCCTGCATCTGGATGGGTGGCCATTCCCCTAAGCTGATAGCCCTCTCCTTCTTCCGGAAAAAAATCGTTACGCATAAAGGTGGCTATAGATTTTATTTCTCCATCCATTAAAAATCCAAGATGAAAGGTATCGTAGGCTGTATCGCCTTCAAAAACACATGCTTCAAATGGTTTGCTATTGCGTAAAACCAGGCTTCTTAAAGGGAGTACTTCTTCTGGAAGAATAAATTTGACCATATTTTTAGTATCGTTAGCTGATCTCAATTCTCTAAGACATTGCTATAGGATGCACCATAAACGTTTGCAAAGTTAATAAAGCAATTGAAACACGATAATAATATCGGATAGAGTTTTTAACAATTTAGATCTGAGCTAAGGAATCTAGAGATCGATAACTAGTTAATAATTGTTTGAAAATTTCAAGTTCAGTTTAAACGTTACTTCTATTAGATTTTCTTAGCATTATCAATTGTAAGAATCTTAACAAAAGCCTCTGCTGTTATAATATTTACTTTAGGGAAGTTGAGTTTTTTGGCAATATCAAAATGATGATCGTTTGTGACTAAATAATTTACATCTGCGGCACCTGCGATGTCAAAAAAATTATTATCATCTTGATCGATTGAGATTGCATTCCAATTGTAATAAACCTTTTGGGTAACAACATCTGGTGATTCGATAAAAATCTCTATTACAATCTCTGCAGCACCAGGTGCCGAGTGTTCTTGCATTATCTCTTGATACTCTTTAAGTATGTCTTCAGAAACAACGATTTGATAATATCCCTCAATGAATGAATCCCAAATTGGCCTTAACATACTGCGTTTACCTATAGAAGAAATAAGAACATTAGAATCTAGAACAATCTTCATTATGTGAAATTATAGTTTGGCGCGAAAATGCCCCTTGCTTAATTTTTCATAATCTTCAGATTTGACATTTGTTTTTTCTTCCCACGTTTCAATTACTTCATCCAGTTTTTTTGAAAGCAATTTTACCGCAAGTTTACGCATCTCCTGAAAATCTTTGTCAGGGAGAGGTGTTTTAAGTAATCGCAACATCAAAACCTGTTGTTCATTTAAATGAATACCGATATCTAAATTCACTGCCGTATTCAAATATACCTATTTTTTACATTTCCTCAAAACTCATTATGCATTACTAAACGCCTTGCTAGGATCCTAAATAGCATCCACGACAAGCGCACAGGCAGACGCTTTTGCATCGCTTTCCTTGCAGAAAAAAAGTACTATGCCCTGGGCGTAGCGGCATCCCTTGAAGCACAGCGGAGAGATACAGCGTAGCACAGGAACAAACCCGAATAGCGGTGCAAACAGTGCGCTCCAAAAATATTTGATAAGATCTAAATGAATAGATTTTGTTTTGTCTATGTAAAGCAGGTTCCATAGCTTTTCGCTTAAGGCAGTCCTTCTTTCCACTCCAATCTTTTTGTGATGGTAATTGCAAAATGATCGGAACTGCAACAAAAAGGATAACCGCTGCAATAAGGTTTAGGAACATAGGATACTGCAGTAGAACATTGACCGGCCACTTTGCATCGGTTTTCTTGTAGAAAGGAAGTACTTAGCCCTCGGCGCAGCGGCATCCCTGAAGCGCAGCGGAGGGATACAGCGTAGCACAGGAACAAACCCGAATAGCTGTACAGACAGTGCGCTATAAAAAGATTTGATAAGGTCTAAATGAATAGATTTTGTTTTGTCTATGTAAAGCAGGTTCCATGGCTTTTCGGTTAAGCCAGTCCTTGTTCCGCTCCTATCTTTTTGTGACGGTAATTGCAAAATGATTGGAACTGCAACAAAAAGAATAACCGCTACAATAAGGTTTAGGGAACAGAAGACGGTGCAACGAAACCCAAATGAATTCTTGCCAAAAAATTAATAGGCATTTTGTATTTTCTTGCAGAAAGGAAGTTCCTAGCCCTGGGTGAAGCGGCATCCCAGAAGCGCAGCGGAAGGATACAGCATAGCACAGGAACAAACCCGAATAGCGGTACAGACAGTGCGTTACAAAAAATTTTAAGACTGATTTAAAAATTTCCTTTTGCTATTTAATCGCAGGGACCATTTCGCTCATCAATCCGTTTGAGGATAAACGAAAGCACCATTGCATAAGCCACATAGGCAACGAACACAAAAAATCCAAGCTGAAGCGCCGAATTATTGGCCGTTACGGTTTTCAGTGTTCCGCTCTGCACGTTTAGTCCCGAAAGCTGGCTTTTCAATATGCCGTTTAAACCAATATAAGTCATGGCGATACCCACCACCATTACATCAGCCATATCCCATTTACCCAGATCGAAAGCGAGGAAACGTAATACTTTTCGGCTGCCAAAAAGATGCCCGCAGGATACATGGACTCCTCTGGCGATAATGCGCAATAACGGCAATATTACCACAAAAACAAGCAGCAACGCCCCTACCAGCACGGCATCAGGTTTCGGCTGTTCGATCAGGGTTCCGATAATGCCGAGTATGCTTTTGCTCTGAAAGAAGAGTACCTGGTTAGTGAAAGCAATTTTATCGCCCAAAAGGCCAAATTCGAGCGACTGGATACGCGCATCAACCTCAATAATCGGCGAAGTAACGCCCACAGTAAGCAAAATCACGGCAAACAACAGCGACATGATAAAAAGTGGCACATGTAATTGTACCGATTTTCTTAAAAAAAGCCATAACATTAATGCAATAGCCACACAGCTGAGCATCCCTAAGCCACATTGAAAGGTCTCTTTTTTGATCTGTGCCAGCCTTGAGTTTACCAAGCGGTCGTAGGCAGATGCGTTAGCAACATGGTACTTGTGGTAAATATTCTGTTCTACAGTAGTAATGGTGGTATCGGTACTGTCGTAGGTCTGATTTTCCAGCTCATCCAGCTTACTCGTTGCAACCCCCTTAAGCCTTTTCAGGCTTCTTGGACTGGTAATCTTAGTCACAATCGTTTTGGCAAATGAAGGCACCTGGGCATGGAGTTCATCCACATCCACAAAACTTTTAAAAGCCAGCTTCTTCAGTTTACCTCCAAGCGTTTTCTGAGGTTTGGTCACCTCCGATACCGCTTTGTTTACCAACCCATGCAGCTCTTTTTCCACCTCTTTGCGCATATCCCTTTTCTGCTCTGCGGTTAAATTAAAGCCCTTTACCCGCTTATCGACTACTGCCGAAATTTTTTCGCCCCATCGATCAACCGAAAATATCCCAAAAGTGATATTGTTCGATAAGCTATAATCTTCCTTTATGCGTTTCTGTTCGTATGAAAGCTGATGGAATCGGTAGCCGAAATAGGCTTCACCAATCAAGAGGATGCTCAAGCCTACAATCAGTGCAAGAGGCGCCAACCAGTTCTTTTTTGAAGGGATATTTTTTGGGGTATCTGTTGTAGTTGCCATAATATAATCAATCAGCTGTAATAAAGGGGCTAGTGGGCATCATGTGGGGTAATGAACTTCAATATCGTAGAGAGAATGAGGCCATAAAGTACAAAACTGATGAATATGATGTATCCCGGCTGAAGGGCCGTATTATTGGTGGTTAAGATGGTAAGCGAATCGTTCTTGATATTGAGTGCCTGGAGTTGCCCTTCGAGCAGTCCATTGAGTCCGATATAGGCCATCAGGATGGCAATCACAATCACATCGGCCATACTCCATTTTCCTGACTGGAAAGCAAAATATTTAATAATCTTGTTTTCAGCCAAACGTTGATTGCCTAAAAGGTGCACCCCTGTTGAACTCAGTTTAACCACCGGAAAAAGAATGCTAAAAACCAATATCAACACGCCTACCAGAATGGAATCAATTCCTGGCTGGCCGATAAGTACCCGCACTACATCCATAATACTCTTGCTTTGAAAAAATAGCACCTGATCTTTGAAAACGACATGCTCGCCAAGCAAAACAAAATCGAGCGAACGGATCCTCGCATCAACCTCGATCATGGAGGCTGTTAGGCCTACAAACAAGAGTATGAAGGCAAAGAGCAGCGACATTACGAAAAGCGTAACATGAAGATCTCTACGTTTGCGGAGCCCCCACCAAAAGCCAAGTACCACCATTACACAGGCAAGCATACCAAAAGAATATCCGTAGGTTTTGGTCCGGATATCGGCAAGGGATTGAACCAATTTTTTATTAAGTACTGCAGTGGAGGACACCTTGTATTTGTGGTACATCGCCTTAACGGAAGCACCATTTGCCACAAATGCACTGTCGAGCTTTTCTTCATCGGCCAGTTGATTAAACTCGCCCATGGCCATTTTGCTCAACTGTTTTTTGTTCTTCGGATTGTCTACCTCGGCGATGATCTTTCTGGCAAAACCCGGTACCTGCGCCCGGATACTATCGGAGTTGACAAAATTGCGGATCGCGAATTTCTGGATCTTTCCACTTATTGTTTTCTTGGGTTTGTTCACCAAAGCCTCTGCTTTATCGATAAGGGCAAGCAGTACCTGTTGCACCTCGGTTTGCAAAACCTTTTTCTGTTTTTTGGTCATCTTCAGGTTTCCTACCTGATGATGCACAATCCTGGATACATTATCTTTCCACTTCTGCACTGAAAACAGTCCATAAGTGATATTGTTGATATCGGAATAATCTTCCTTGATCTGTTCCTGCTGATCGGATAGTTCGTGCAGCCTAAAGCCGAAATAACCCTCTGTACCGAGCAGCGCGGCCAGTATCAGGATAAGCAGCAATTTTGGAAGAAAAGATTTTCTCTCCGTTTTATGAGTTGTTTGTGTTTCCAAGCCGATCAGTTTACACCGTTATAGTTTCTTCTTCTTTGCCAAGACCTGGAAAAACCATCTGAAGGATTTACCAATCGTAATATCTGGCCATTGGGAGATAAAACCAACAAAACATAAAAAGGTTTTTAAAGCGGATAAAAATATTGTTATTGCCAGGCTTATGGTTAATCCGGTTTAGCAATCTCGGCTTTGCGCTGTGTGAATTTCGTTCTCAGGCCTTTAATCACGGTATTGTATTTTGGATCTTTTGCCAGGTTCAATGTTTCATGGGGATCATTTTTCAGGTCATAGAGTTCTTCATAATTGTGCTCGATGAAATTCATGTATTTAAACCTTTTGGTTACAAGCCCCTCTTCTTTTGGGATATGCGGGCTGCCTAAAAAATAATGCTGATATACAAAATCTTCTCTTTCGGGAATCTGCTTTTTGATCAGCTTGATCAGATCCACACCCTGCATGCCTTTTGGAATGGCTACATGTGCCATTGATAGGATGGTTGGTGCAATATCGATGTTCAGTACCATCTGTGAGGCCGTTTGGTGTGGCAGATTGGGATCATAGATAAACATGGGCACGCGTATAGATTCTTCATAACCGTACCATTTACCCTCCATGCCGTGCTCGCCGAGGAACATTCCGTTATCACCCATAAAAATAATAATGGTCTTTTTGGTCAGGTTTAGCTGAGCGAGTTTTTTAACCATATCACCGACCACATCATCTACACCTGTAATTAACCGGTAATAGTTTTTAACGTTTTCCTGATAAAGTTCTGGCGTACCAAACAGGCCCTTCCATCTTGATCTTCCAAAATTCCCATCTGTTCTCAGGAAATCGGGTAATTGGTTCCAGTATTTTGGATCGGCCGTTAGTGGGTATGGAATGCTTACCTTTTTATAATAATCTTTATACCGGGACTGGATGATGTACTTAGGCGGATCTCCATCCTGCTCGTGCGGGGCTTTAAAACTTACCGAAAGACAAAACGGATCTTTATTGCCAAACTGATTTAAAAAATCGCCAATGGCATGACCAATGGTATCGGTATCATGGATTTCCTTTCCGTTTTTACCAATGGTTACATAATCAGGCTGCGATTTCTCCCCCGCCTCTGTATCCACCCAAAAGTCATATAAGCTGTGAGGCGGATGTTTACCCACACCGAACTTTCCGATAAAACCCAGTTTATATCCGGCATCCTTCAATAAAGATGGATAGGTATTTGCAAGGGCCGCGGAAGAAAGATCGGTACTGAAGTCGCCAATATTGTGCCGCGATTGGTATTGCCCGGTTAATACACTAGCCCTGCTTACGCAACAGATGGAGGTGGTTACAAAGGCATTTTTAAAAAGTATCCCTGCATTCGCCAGTTTATCCATATGCGGGGTCCTGATGATCTGGTTTCCCATTGCTCCCAAGGCATCAAAACGCTGATCGTCGGTAAGGATAAAAATAATGTTGGGCCGTTCGGCTACTTTAGAAAACTGCTCATTGTCGTTCCTGGATATTTTAAAAGAAACAAGGCCCGTTAAAGCCAGTCCCATGAATACAATCTTTGCCTTGGTGATGTGTTCCATTATCGTTAAGGTGATAAAAATTTAATATGACTATTGACCGTCCATTTTATTTTCTTTCTGGTAAATGCGATCGCCGGCAGCTCCTTCATCTCCTTGCTGCCTCATCCATTCTTTCAACTTGACTTCATACTTTTTAACCAGTTTGCTATAACTTTTATCGGCCGCAAGATTATTCAGCTCGTAAGGATCCTTTTGGATATCGTAAAATTCCAATGCAGGCCTTGTAGTAATCCTGTCGACCAGTTTTTTTGTTTCTTCGGATGTTTTTGCCTTTTCCACCCATGTATTCCAGTAACTGTTCTTATTCGCTGGGTTCATCATGTATTTGATGTAGTATGGCGCATTGGGCGCCAAGTTCATCAGCAGTTTATATTGGGTATCGCGGATAGAGCGGATCGGATATGGTGTTCCTTCGGGAATGTTATCGTGGATACCGAAGGCCGCTGTTCTGTGCGTTTTGTTTTGATCAGCCAGTACGTCTAAAAAACTCTGCCCATCTAATCCCTTAACAGGTTTTCCTCCGGCGATATCTATCAGTGTAGGGGTAACATCCTCATACTGTACCAAAGCATCTGTTATCGAGCCTGGCCTGACTTTACCCGGCCACCTTACGATCATCGAGCTTTTTTGCCCATTGTCCCATAAGGTCCATTTGCCACCTGGGAATTGTGGCCCTTGTTCGCCCAGGAAAATAAAGACCGTATTCTCTTCCTGCCCTGTTTCTTTCAGTAATCTGCGGATATCGCCGACCTGGTTATCCAGGCGCCTAACCTCAGCCAGATATTTACAGTACAGTTCCCGTACATCTCTGGTATCGACCATATGTGGCGGAAGGATCACCTTTGCAGGATCGAATTCACCGGGATCGCCCGTTGTCCAGGGGGCATGTGGATTGATGCTCATGATAAACAGACAAAAGGGATCGGCATTCTTTTTTGTTATAAAATTCCTGATGTCGTCCAGTTCATAATCATCGGTTTTGGCCACACAGTTTGGCTCGAATCCTTTAATAATCTGAAAGGGGAAAACAGATACCGGTTTGGTACTATGGTCTTTTCCGGTGAGGGCAACAGTATATTTTTGATCGCCAAGGTATTGGCAGATGCTTTTCAAACCTGTGTTATAAACAGGTTTATGGTTTTGGAACGAACCATGGTGCATGGGATAAAGGCCCGTAAAAAGCGATGCCCGGGTAGGTACACACATGGCCTCCGAACAGATCATCTGGTCGAATTTCATTCCTTCTGTTGCCAGCGAATCGATGTTTTTGGTATGTAAGTTCTTGCCTCCGTAACAGCTGAGCTGCCTGCTGTCGAGGTCATCAGCCATTATAATCACGATATTTGGCCGTGAAGATGCCATGTTTGCTTTGGATTTCGCTGAAGGTTTAAAGGAAAAAATGGAGATTAAAACCGCAGTGGTTAAAATCAGGGTGATTAAGACAGATTTAAGTTTTATCATGATCAATTTCTTTTCGGCTGACTATTTGGATGTAAGTTTCGGAAGGGATTCCCACCAGGCCAATAATTTATCTTTTAACTCAGTGGTGATCTTAGGCTCTTTTTCTGCCAGGTTAGTACTTTCTTTTCTGTCTTTAAGAATATTGTACAATTGAATATCGGTACCATTGCTGTTCATCAGCAGTTTCCATTCACCTGAGCGGACAGCCAGACTGGGGCTTTTATCAACAGGCCTTGGGTATTTAAAAGCTATATCATTACGGCCATATTCCCAGAACATCGCTTTTCCCCTTGCCGAAGGTTTCCCGGCAAAAACCTGACTTCTGTCTATACCGTCACCTTTATAAGCGGCAGGTAATGCGATCCCGGCCATTTTAGCCAGCGAAGGCAAAAGATCTGTTGCGTTTACAACTGAATTTTCGTCTGTTTTACCGGCACTGATGTGACCTGGCCAACTGATCACAAAAGGCATCCGGGTACCGCCTTCGTAAAGGGAAAGTTTTGACCCCCTCAATCCTTCTGCCCTGCTTCCGCGGAAACTGGGCAACGGACCGTTATCACTGGTAAAGATCACGATGGTGTTTTTATCTGCACCTGATCGTTTCAAGCCATCTAAAAGCCTGCCGATCTGAAGATCATATTCTTTCAAAACCAGTTTAAAAGCAGCCTCTTCCTGTGGGTTCATCGGAAACTGGCCTGTGTACTCGGTCTCTTTCCGCGGTACCCAGGGGGTATGCACATCATCCGGCCATAAATTGATAAAACAGGGCTGATCTTGATGTTTTGAAAGGAAATCTAAGGTTTTATCCACAAAATATTTGGTGCGGTCCCAGCGTTTAATGCTGTCTTTATCCGACCAGATCCAATCTGTTGCGGTCAGGGCCGGATCAGGATTGGGACTTTCGTAGGTACTGGCATGTGCATCGATGCCATACCGCTCAAATCCGGGTGCGTTTTTCACATCACGGCCACCGCCCATGTGCCATTTTCCAAAATGCCCGGTTGCATAACCTGCATTTTTAAAGAATTTTGCAATTGTCGGTGCCGCTGGATCAAGAAAGTCGGCCTGCTCAGCTTCCCTGTTGTGTTTTTTGTTATCGAGATAGGTACTAAAGTTCCACCTACCCGGATACATGCCGGTAAGCATGCCCACTCTCGAAGGCGAACATATTGGTGCTGCACTATAATATTGGGTGAGTTTTAATCCGTTTTTGGCAATGCGGTCGATATTGGGGGTAGGTACAAATTTACCCCCAAAAGTCCCCACATCACTAAAGCCCATATCGTCGGTGAGGATGACAATAATGTTGGGCGGTTGCTTTTTTGACTGTTTTTTCTGGCTGTAGCCTGGGAAAACTATTGTTAAAAGGCTAATGGTTAATATGGCGTTATAGGTAATGAATCTATTCATATGCAATAATCATCTGTCAGAAAATTTAATGGAGCGAAAAATTTAGAAGGCAAAAATTATACTACCAAATCTATAGATTTTATATTATTATTTAAAACATTAAATGATAATATAATTGCGGCTATTTCTTTAATTCGAGTACAAAAGATGTGCCCTTTCCCAAAGTGGAGTTTAGTGCAATGCTCCCTTGCAATACATATAAGAGATCTTTAACGGTCGAGAGACCAATCCCTGTTCCCTTTTTTTTATAGCGGTCGGCTATATTAAGGGTAAAATTGTTCTCAAATATCTTTTGGTGGTGCTCTTCTGCAATACCTATCCCGTTATCCTCTACCTTAAGCTGATAAGAGCCTTCTTGCTCAGTGAGTATCACCTTCACCCAGCCCTTTGCTTTATCGTTATAACGTATGGCGTTGCTGATCAGGTTTAATAAGATCTGTTCCATTGCTATGCTCGAATAATGGATTTCCTCAAGGTCGGAATGGAATTCAATTGCAAAATTTTCGGGTGCGGCAAGCAGTTCCTTTATCCTTTCGAAAAGTACTTTAAGCTTGATTTTCTGTTTCCTCGCAATGAGCTGTGATGGCGATCTGGAGTAATCGAGCATTTCGTCGACCAGCGAAAGCAAGGCATTAGTTGAAGATATATTTACTTCGATCAATTTTAGTGAACGCTCATCTTCATTTTTATCCATCCCTCTTTTCAGCAGCTGCGAGGTGAGCAAAATATTGGCCAAAGGATTTTTGATGTCGTGCGCTGCCATTGAGGCAAATTTCTGGATAAGCAAATTGGAATTTATCAATTCCTGGTTTGCTTCCTCAAGCTTGGCTACTTTGCGTTTAAGCTCGATTTTATCCACTATTTGCCGCCCGAGAGATTTAAGGCCAGCAATCTGAACAGGCGATAAAGTGTGTTTTTTTTGATCGAGTACACAAATTGTCCCAAGGGCATATCCATCTTCGTTAATTAATGGTACGCCTGCATAATATACGAGTTTAGTAGGTCCTGTAACCATTGGATTGTTGGCAAAACGCGCATCGAGGGTGGCATCTTCAATGATCATGATATCCTCCCCCCCGGCTATGGCATGTGTACAGAAAGAAATCTCGCGGAGGTTTTCGGTAAAATCGGTTCCAATATGGGCTTTGAACCATTGCCTTTTTTCATCGATGAAGGTGATGAGCGCAATCGGGATGCCACATATTGCAGAGGCGATAGTTGCAATTTCATCAAATTCTTTTTCCTCACCACTATCCATAAGTTGATATCCCGCAAGGGATGTCAGTCTTTCTTTTTCATTTGCGGGATAGGGAAATTCGAGCATTGTTAATTAACACGTGGTGCCCAAAGATAATCTTTTAATCCGCAAAAAAATCCCTTCTCTCTTACAGGTTTTAAAGAAATAGCTTTAGTGTTTAATTATCCGCTCTCTTCTTTTGAGGAGATCAACTGTTCGAAATTCGACAAAATCGGTTATTGATGAAAACGGCATGGGCAGAACAACAAAACAGTTCAGCTTTTTAAGTGTTGCTAAAATAAAGAAGTATTACTATAAAAGATAAGTTGTGAAAGAGGAAAACATAAAAATAGCTGAAAGGGTGCTTTTGGGTGCAGGCTTAATTACAGCAGGAATCGGTCATTTAACATTTGCGCGTAAGCCTTTTCAGGCACAGGTACCCGATTGGGTGCCTATGAAAAAGGATGATACCGTAGTGTATTCCGGCCTGGTAGAAATCGGATTGGGAACCGCTCTTATATTCGCACCTGAAAAACATCAACAAACCATAGGTAAAATTGCCGCTGGTCTCTTTATTGGGGTATTCCCAGGAAATATTTCGCAGTATACCCATAAAAGAAGCGCTTTCGGACTCAATACAGATGCGAAAAGATTTTTACGCTTATTTTTCCAGCCTGTATTGGTGTATTGGGCCTTGAAGTCTACACAGAAATAGGCCCCACCGGAAAGTCTGCTCAGGGTCTGGCGTCAGTCAGCCGGTTTAAATAGTGCTAGTCTGAAATCCGCAGTTTTGAGCCCATTTACGCATTCTTTGCCATCTGGGGTGCAATGCAGGATCTTTAAGAAAATCGCTGACAAGATCGGTTTTAATTTGATTAAAAACTAAGTTTGGGCCGCACGTTATCATTGAAGACCGGAATACTGTAAGCGCATTAAGATCCCTCCGCGCGAGGAGGGCGACACGAAACAGGAATCGTTAGATGAGGCTTGCGTCCGGAACTATATGCTCGGAGTGATTATCGGTTTAAAGAACCCCCGTTGATCCTAGCCAATTAGAACTGACCAGTGATCCGGTCACCAGTTGTCAATTTTAAATCGGGTTTTTCAGTTACCCGGTTTGAACAATTAACCTTTCCAGCGGTTCGTAGTCTGGAGTCCGCAGCCTTGGGTCCACGCGTACCGCATCAGTTAACCAATGAGCGATGGACCTCAATTCAGCTGATCAATTTTCCTCACTACATCGATCAGACGGCTACTGTAACCAAATTCATTATCGTACCAGCCCACCACTTTAACCAGATCGCCAACGATGGAGGTTAATAGAGAATCGAATATACACGAATGTGGATTATCAATAATATCGACTGAAACAATCGGATCTTCGGTATATTCGATCAGATCCTTTAATTCGTTTTCAGCAGCATATTTAAAAGCGGCATTGATTTCTTCAATGCTTGTTTTTTTCTTCAACAAACAGGTAAAATCTGTTAATGATCCATTTAAAACCGGAACCCTAATGCCTGCTCCCCCCAAACGGCCATCCAGCTCAGGAAAAATATGGGTAATGGCCTTTGCTGCCCCCGTGGTGGTCGGGATAATGGATGAGGAGGCTGCCCTTGCCCTTCGCAGGTCTTTATGGTTTGCATCGTGCAGGTTCTGATCCCCCGTCATCGAATGGATAGTGGTGATATAACCTTCTTCCACACCCCAGTTATCGTTGAGGATTTTGATCATTGGGGCGATGTTATTAGTGGTACAGCTGGCATTGGATAATATCGGGCTTTTCAGATCGATCTGATCATCGTTAACCCCCAAGACCACCATAGGGATATCATCGGCTGCCGGCGCAGAAATCAATACCTGTTTTGCCCCAGCGGCAATATGCTTTTGTGCAGACTGGGTAGTCAGGTTTTTGCCAGTACAGTCAATCACCAGATCGACTCTTAATGCAGACCACGGCAACTCTTTGGCTTCCTTAATAGCAAAAACAGGGATCGTTAACCCATCAATAACCAGGGCATCCGGTTTAGCGGAAACTTTTCCGGCGAAAACACCATGAACAGAGTCGTACTTAAATAAATGGGCCATTGTTTTCGCATCAGCCAGATCGTTAACCGCTACCACCTCAAATCCCTGCGCCAATGCTAAACGTAAAAATGTTCTTCCTATTCTACCAAAACCATTTATTGCCAGCCTCATTATATCAAAAATTAGAGCACAAAATTAATATTTATTTATTAAAGCAACGCGATGAATATATAAGATTGGAAAGCGATGATGAAAAGATAAGTTAATTTTTCAGGACTTGAATCTACACGTGCTATAAGCCCTATCTACTTTTCTTTTTCAGGAGCCCCAGGGTTACCAGGCTGTTGAACAGGATACAGATCCCGATAATGATCCTATCGTGTGGACACATTTCTGAATAAC
>NZ_JAVTSN010000064.1:0-38908 GCF_032678585.1 Pedobacter psychrodurus
ACAAATTTTCTTCACCATATTTTTCGTAGTATGCCTCCACTCTATGAATCGTGTCTTCGAAATCAGTATAAAAGTTAGCTTTACGAATGGTCGACTCTACCATAGTGGGCAAATCAAATTTTTGTTTGGTTTGCCCCTTTTTTTTGCCCTCAAAAACGGCCTTTAAAGTACCTAGAACGCGTACAGCCTCATCAATTTAGTTTTCATTCCAAAATTGATATGTTTTTCTCGCATTCCGATTTTATTTTCCGATACTCAAAGTTAAGAATTACATCATTGAGCACTTTATCTCTTACTTTTGTAATTCGTGAATTAAACTTTTCCAGCTGTTTTCTCACATTTCAAATCGGGTCATTATTTTCACCTACCATTGCTTAATATATCTGTTTGAGAATCATGCTGTAGACTATACACCCCGTTTCTTTTACCATCTGGTTATATTGAAGAGCTATTGGAAGTACGGTAATTGGAACTCCCCAAAACAAGTGAACATAGGCCATGTTGTACCATTAAAAATAACTAATATGGAAAACGAACTATCGGGCCGCAGAGACTTTGTAAAAAAGTCGATCACTGGAACAATTGCTGTGGGGACAGGACTTTCTCTTGCGGCATCACTATTTAGTATTACCGAAGCAAATGCCTTAGAAGCTGAGTGGAATGGGGATCCGACTGCATCGAACGAAAAAGCTTTTAGAATGGGCGTTATCGGCCCAGCAGAGCTTTCATTGGCTACAAGCCAGATTGCGGCCACTAAGGCAAGCAATAAAAATGCAAAGGAATTTGCTGGCTTTGAGCTTACGGAAGCCATTGCAGTTACAGGTGTTCTAAAAGACTTGGGCACCCCGGTTCCACCGATGGACGCAAAGGCTAAAGCCACACTTGCAAAAATCAAAAATACACCAGCGGGACCAGAATTTGATAAAGCCTATATTTCCGCACAACTGGAAAATCACGAATTCCTGCGTGATCTTGCTGCTAGTTATATCAGTAAAGGAAAGTTGCCAGGAGCTGCAGAAAATCAGGGCAGGCATCTAGCTACCTTGTCACTTGCCGTGTTCAAAGAGCATGTTGCCATCACCAAACGCATACTTGGTGAACTTGGAGGATAATACAAACATTAACAAGATCCTGGTCTGGATCTTGTTAATTCAATCAGCCTGCAAATTGAATTCAATTCAGTCAAAGAATTAGCTTTGTAGAAGTGAGGTAGCTTGATGTCACATCCCACTATAGCCGGTCACCAACTAATAACGAAAACACATTTGATAATTTCTTTTTCCTATACTGCTCCTCAATTTTGTTCTGCACCACTTTTTCAAAATTTACTATCGCTTCACAACATTAATAAAAGTTTGGTCACCCACATATTAACTATCATCAGGAAACAGCATACCTATGTGGTTTCCTTTTTACGCTCGTAGATCACTATACAACAATTAGCTGTATCTCTCCCATTACCGGTTCGACATTTTCCAACCAGTCTGTCTAATCCTGCTAAGCTTGTCATTGAACAAAAAAATGGCAACAAAAATCAAAGACAGGACAAAAACATCTAAAAAAGATTTTACAGTATTGCACTTGCCCATATCAGCAAAATATCTGATATCATTAGCTGATAATTAAAGAATTAGCATTTCAATCAGATACATTGAACTTCTACCTGAAATAATGAAGTGGGTTAACTACCTATTTTGTATGGCTGGTGTTTTTTTCAAAATTTAACTTCATAGCTTATGTTGAACAATAAATACCAACATATGAAATACAAAAAATTCTACTACGTCATTATGGCGCTTTTAATCTGCCATGCCTTAAACGTTAAGGCCCAACGAGGTCTGCCTCCCAAAGAGGTTACCCGATCTGTTTCAGTAACTAAGTATGCTCAGGTATTGGAATTTAAACCCGAGATGGTGAAACTACTAAAAACGCCACCTGGTTGGCAGGTAGAACTTGCCGCCTCGGGTTTAGGGAAACCTAGAATGTTATATACTTCATTAACAGGAAAAGTTTATGTTACGCGAAGAGATGGAGGTGATGTATTGCTGTTGGAAGATAAAGATAAAAACGGAAAGTTTGAAAATTTAATTACCGTTGTTTCTGAATTTAAGGGTGTGCACGGTATTACAATGAAAGATAATTGGATGTATTTATGTAATAATAATGAGTTACGCAGATACCCGGTAAAGCCAGATGGAACACTTAATATTTATGGTAAGGAAACCTTAATCAAGGACTTACCCGATGGCGGACAACATCCAAATCGTACAATGGATTTTGGTCCGGATGGAATGCTATATATAAGCATTGGATCTTTATGTAATGATTGTAAGGAAAGTGATAAGGAAACTGCTGTGATGCTACAGGTTGACCCTAAGAGTTGGAGTAGAAAACTATATGCCAGTGGCTTGCGGAACACCATAGGTTTCGATTGGCACCCACAAACCAAAGAACTTTGGGGAATTGATAACGGTGGGGATGCAAAAGGAAGCGACTGGCCACCAGAAGAGGTCAATCAGATAAAACAAGGTGCTGATTATGGTTTTCCTTATGCTTATGGAAAACGTGAGGTTGATAAAAGTCGCGAAGATCCTGCCGGAAATACAAAAGAGGCAGTTGTAAAAAATACCGAACCTTCTGTATTAGAACTTACCGCACATATGGCTCCAATCGCATTCACATTTTTCAGGGGTGCTGCAAATATCCCTTCAGATTGGTCTGGTGACGGACTTGTTGCATGGCATGGCTCATGGAATGCTGATAAGCCGGTTGGTTTTAAAGTTCAACGAATCCATTTTGAGAATGGTAAAGCTGTAAAAGCCGAAGATTTTTTAACTGGATTTTTACAAGGGGAATCTCGCTTTGGCCGCCCTGCCGGAATTACCGTAACTAAAGAAGGAATTATTTACATTTCTGATGATGCATCAGGAAATATTTATGCAGTACGTAAATCAAACTAACATGAAAAAACTTACATATTTACTCTGCGGGGTTGCGAGCCTTGCCGCAATAGCTGCTTTTAGTCCGGAGCCAGGGCCAAGGATCGAATTCGATGCCATGGAAAGCTATCCCGAAGGTGTTGCATATAACAAAATCGATGGCAATTATTATGTTTCATCTGCAAGGCTTGGAAACATTGGGAAGGTTACCCCTCAAGGAGCCTATACAATTCTGCTTCAGGATTCAATGCTAAAATCTACCTATGGAATAAAAATTCATCCTGATGGGAAAAAGCTTTTTGCTTGCGTAAGTGATGCCAATTACAGCAAGTACACCAACCCTGCCACAAGAACAAAGATGGCAAAACTAATAGGTTTGGAACTAAGTACGGGGAAGAAAATTTCTGACATCGACTTATCCGGACTGCTTCCAGGGAAGCATTTTGCTAACGATATGACTTTTGATCAGCAACAAAATATATACGTAACCGATAGTTTTGCAGGAGCAATCTACAAAGTTACGCCAAATGGTAGAGCCTCAGTTTTTGCGAAAGATGAACTTTTTAAAACAGAAGGCGTAGGTCTTAATGGAATTGTTTATCATGCTGATGGGTTTTTAATTGTTGATAATACCGCTAAAGGTGAACTGTACAAAATCGATATTAAGAATCCGAAAAATATTGCGAAGGTTGCGATTAATCAATTCTTTTTAGGTGCAGACGGACTCTTACTTAACGATAAAAATTTACTAACCGTTGTTGTAAATGGTGGAAGCGATAAAATATTCCAATTGGCTACAACTGATAACTGGAAGACCGCAAATGTAAAGGCATCTACATTAGCCACAGATAGGTTTACTTATCCTTCTACAGCTACACAAAACGGCAATGAAATTTGGGTGATGAATGCTCAATTCAATCAATTACTAGATAGCAACCAAGTCCCGGTTAAAAAATTTGCAATTCAAAAGGTAAACTATAAACCTTTGTAAACTCAATAACCCTAAAAAGAGCAACTAAATACTGTTTGCTCTTTTTAGGGTTGAACATGGGATAAAAGATTTTCAGGATAAACGTAAAACTCAAATAAGTAGAGTGCTAAGCTTCTAACCTACAGCAGAGCAGAATTTTGTAAAACCGGATATGAAGCAATTAGGGATTGTAATTTTAATTTTATTTTGTACTACGCGTCTGTTCGCTCAATTCGAGAATGCCGGATGGGTTTTTATTAGCCATAAGCAATCTTTAGGTGAAAAATTAGATATACGAGCAGACTTTCAGTTACGCTCTGCAGATAAGTTGGGCTATTTATCAGGAATTTTATTGCGTGGTGCGTTGAGTTATAATTTAAACAAGCGAAATTCTATTGCACTTGGATATGCCTATTTAGGAAGTTGGGAATATGAGCAAGATCTTAAAACCAGTTCAGGGGAGCAGAGAATATTTGAGCAATACCTGAAACAGCAATCATTCGGTAAAATAGAAGGAAGTTTAAGGCTCCGGTTGGAACAGCGTTTTATGCAAGAAGAAGGTGAAACCAATTTCTCTCAACGAGGAAGAATGTTCCTAAGTGCTCAGATACCAATATTAGCTAATGAAGATTTCAGTAAAGGCATTTATACGGGTTTACAAAATGAACTGTTTATGAATCTGCAAAAAAAAGAAAACGTAAATGGAAGCTTTTTTGATCAAAACAGGCTTTTTGGATCATTAGGATATCGGTGGAACAAAAGAATAGAATTTGGGTATATGTATTGGAGACAAAAAGAAAAACAAGGCTTCGTTAAAAGAAATATTTGGCAAATAATGGTTACAACAAGTTTTTAGGTAATATACTATACCTACTGTGAACTCCTATTATAGCTTGTCATTTAACAAATCCATAAAACACTTACAACTTTTTCTTTTTCCTATACTGCCCCTCAATTTTATTCTTCACCACTTTTTCAAAATTTACTATCACCTCACAATGTTCATAAAAGTTCGATTTTCCGCGGATTGACTCTACTTAAACGGCAAAAAGCCTTGAAGTTCGAACCCTTTCTTCGAAAGGAGCTCAAATTCAAGGCTTTTTCGTTTTCATGATGCTTTCTCATGAAAACGAAAAAAAATGCATAAATTCATTACTAACTGAAAATGAGGCAATTATTAGTTCGATCCTGCTTGGGTTAATCCAACCGGCGAAAATTACTTTAAGCACTGGTTAACAAGCGCTTATGGTTCGAACTAATAAATCGCTATGGTTTCTTTTCTTGATTTTCTTTCTTAAAATGATCTTCAACGATTATCTTTGAAAACCTTTTTAATGTTCGAATTACCTCTTGAGCTTCCGCATCAGAAAAATGTTTGAACATACCTAATGCTTTAACCTCATCAATCGTTAGGTCATTTAAACGGTTAACCTTCAAACTATCGTGATCTTGCATGAATCAATAGGGAGGATTAAATTTATTACACATATGCCTGATAAATATTAAAATTTGCAATCGAATAAGTACCGTCTAAAATGACAAGTTGATCTGGGAGGAAACAAACCTGTAGGTTAGCCCCCAATAGTAATCATACTTCGATTTTTTATGGTATTGGGGTCAATATGCTTAAAGTCTGTAATCATTTGCCCGCCCAATTCTTTCTTCTTACTCATGATGGATTCTAAAATCAGCGGCAAAACTTCTTCTTTATTTCTAAGTGCAGAAAGCAAATCCGTTTCCCCGTTAGAAAATAAGCAGTTTTTAAGCTTACCATCAGCAGTAAGGCGCATGCGATTACATGTACTGCAAAAAGGTTCAGTCATTGTACTGATAATTGCGAATGAACCCTCATGACCGGGAATCCTAAAATGTTTTGCTGTATCGTGCGCCACTCCTCCAACTGGCAAGACCGTAAAATCTTGTTGTATTTTAGAGAGAATTTCTTGCAGCGAATACATTTTATTGCTAGTCCATTTATTTCCGTTAAAAGGCATAAACTCGATAAACCTAACCTGAATAGGGTTATGTTTTGTCCAGTTTATAAAATCTTTAATTTCGCCATCATTCATCCCTTTCATCACCACCATATTAATTTTAACAGTGATTTTCTCCTGAAGCAGCAGTTCTATATTGCTGCGAACCTGATGAAAAACATCCCGGCGGGTTATAAGCATGAACTTTTCGGGCTGTAATGTATCCAGACTGATATTTATACTCTTAATTCCTGCTTCTTTCAAAACTGGTAGCATCTCTGCAATTCTTGTTCCGTTTGTAGTAATTACAAGCTCTACCGGAAGTTTCCCCAACTCAGAAATAATTGAAGCAGCATCCTTTCTAACCAAAGGTTCTCCTCCGGTCAAACGTATTTTTTTTACCCCCTGTTCTACAAATATCCTGGCCAGATGAATAATTTCATCTGTCTGCATTAATCTTGAAGTTGGCGCGAAATCATATTCTTCTTCCGGCATACAGTAAAAACAGCGAAAATTACAATTATCTGTTAAGGATATTCGAAGATAGTCATGTATACGTCCGAAGGAATCTGATATCATATGGTTTCTTAGTAATAATTTATTTTGAGATGCTATCTTTTGCTGCCAACTTGATCGCATCCCTAATTCGAAGATAAGTTCCGCAACGACAAATATTTCCTGCCATGGCATCGTTAATATCCTGATCTGAAGGGTTCTTATTTTCTTTCAACAAAACGGCAGCAGACATGATCTGCCCGGCCTGACAGTAGCCGCATTGCGATACGTCCAGTTCCAACCAGGCCTTTTGCAGGGGATGATTATTTTTTTCGGACAAACCTTCAATTGTTACCACTTTTTTGCCCTGGGCACGACTGGCCTTTGTTACACAGGAACGAACAGCCTCTCCATCCAAATGAACCACACAGGCTCCGCATTGCGCAACGCCACATCCAAATTTCGTTCCTACAAGGCCAACGTGATCTCTTAGTATCCACAAGAGTGGTGTTTCGGGATCAGCATCAAGTTTATATTCCTTTTTATTAATATTTAAAGTAATCATATTATGTATAATTATCCAATTTAAATTAGACACTTGTAGGTTCGGGTTGCGGCATAGCAAAAGGTTGCTGATAGTGACGTTTTCCTGTAGCCTTATATAGCGCATTGGCCACTGCACCAAACACTGGCGGAAAAGGTGGCTCACCCAGACCTGTTGGGTCAATATCGTTTTGAACAAATGAAACATCGACTTTCTTCGGCGCTTCATGCATTCTGATGATTCTGTATTTATGGAAGTTATTTTCTTCAACCACACCATTTTTGTGAGTAAGCCCGCCATACAAACTATTTCCTATTCCGTCTACAACAGCGCCCTGCACCATATTAGTGGCAGCATCAGGGTTGATTACAATTCCCGCGTCAACTGCACTGAAAACACGTTCCACATAAGGGTCACCATCCTTTAAAACCATATCTACAACATGTGCTGCATAAGAGTTGTGGCAGAAATAGGCAGCCACACCCCGGCTAAATTTTTTATTTAGGGGATTTGACCATCCGGATTTCTCCTTTACTAAGCTCAGCACACCCGCGTAACGGGCAGGATCATATTCATTATTTTTCCCAACCGGGTTGTCTTTTGCCCTTTTTAAGAGTTCCAGCCGAAAATCAATTGGGTCTTTTCCCATGGCTTCAGCCAGTTCATCCAGAAAAGATTGCTCAGCGGCCGCTGCAAAATTAGATCGGGGTGCCCTGAAAGCACCTATCGTAATATTTGAAGGAATCTGCCATCCCTCTGCTAAATAATTGTCAATTGCTCCGGCAGGAAACCGGTTCGCATGAACGGCATGCTCAGGGATGCCGCCGCCTTTAACATGAAAAGCTAATAGCTTCTTATTCTCATCGAGTGCTGCCCGGTAGGTAGCGGTATACATAGGACGATAAATACCATAGGTCGTATCATCCTCTCGTGAGTAGATCAGCTTAACTGGTACTTTCGCTTTTTTAGAGATCAGGGCCGCCTCGATCAGATAATGCCCGTAGGCCCTGCGCCCAAAGCCGCCACCCATTCTGGTCATCTGTATTTCTATCTTATCGGCAGGAAGGTTGAGCACTTTCATCAGTGTAGGCTCTGTCCAGCCGGGCGCCTGAAGTGGTCCAACCAATAGTGCCTTATCGTCTGTAACGTGAGCAAAAAAATTCATCGGTTCCATACAGTTATGCGCAAGAAAAGGTGCTGTATATGTACGCTCAATAATCGTTTTCGCATTTTTGAAACCGGTCTCAGGGTCGCCATCCCGGCGCAACAACTGGGCTGGCCGTGCTCCATACTCCAGCATTTTTTTATATTGATTTTCGGTACTTTCCAACTCACCCGGAACAACAACTGTTCGGTTTTCTCCCCGGCCCGCCATTGTATCTTTTACATCGCCAGCTGGCATCCATTCAACAATTAGCTTCTTCCTTGCATTCATCACTTCCCAGGTCGTTTTACCTACAACAACAAGGAGTTCATTAAAAGTTCTCGTATCAAAGCCACCCTGGGCAAAGCCATCCTCATAAAGTTTCAAGCTAAACACATCTTTAACCCCGGGCATTTTCAGGCATTGGGAAGCATCATAAGATTTCAGCTTCATACCGAAAGCTGGTGGATGCTGAATCATTGCGATCAGCATACCCTCATGTTTGTAATCAAGCCCAAAAAGTGGTTTTCCACTTATTATCTTTTTCCCTTCCACATTTTTTTGGGACTTTCTTACAATACCAAAATCCTTCACGTCTTTTAACTTCACTCCTTTTGGTACAGGCATCGCAGCTGCTTTGGATGCAAAGTCGCCATACTTGCCTTTTTTACCACTCCTTTCATGGTAAATAACGCCCATTTTGCTCTTAAGCTCTTCTATCGGCACCGCCCAGCTCTGCGATGCAGCCTGCATCAACATATTTCTAGCTGTAGCACCTGCTTCTCTTAGTGGTTTCCAGTACATCCGCATGGAATTACTTCCTCCTGTAAATTGTGGTCCTAGCTTAACATTGTCATGAGGGCCCATTTCCACCGTAACATTTTGCCAGTCAACATCAAGTTCTTCCGCAACAATCATTGGCAGCGAAGTCATTACATTCTGTCCGAATTCCGGGTTTGGACAGATAAGCGTAATGGAGTTATCCGCAGCAATTTTGATATAACCGTTAATTTCTGTCCACTGCGCTGCCGGCAATCCATTGTCATTGTGGGGCAAAGCCAGTTTGGCCAGTCCGCTGAAATGGATCATTAACCCACCTGTTGCAATCAATGATGTTTTCAGAAAGGTACGCCTGCTGTTGTCGGTTTTATTTATTTCCATCTGTTAAGATTTAATAATTTATAATCTGATTATTTTTCCGGAGGCGCAACAGCGCCAGTGGTAAGCCAGGTAATCCAGGCTTTTTTGAAATCTGCATGGGAAACTGGCGGCAATGTACGTCCCTCGCCAGGATTCCATCCGGCAAGAACAAGGCCATCGTCGGCATGGGCAATAAGTTTTTTCAAGTCTTTGTTTCCGTTCGTTTTGGGATCCATAAGTTGCCTGGCCAGTTGATTCTCGGTTCTGCCCTGAAAAACCATTCTCATGTTTGCAGGAGGTAAATGCCATTCAGGATTTCCCGGAGGGGTATGCAAACCTGGCGTATTGGTGGATTGGTGGCAGTTTGAACATTTCATCGCGTAAACACCTTTACCTTCTTTACCCCTTTTTGGCAACATTGCATGTATGTGGCTGTCATCACCCTGCAAAGGGACATCACCTGATGGATGACAATTCATGCATCGCGGACTCATCAATACTGCATAAACCTGTTTGAAAGCAGTTACCGAGGCGATGCTGTCCTTAACCACAATAGGCTTAACCTCGTTTGGCCGACTATCAACTGTTAGAGAATCTGCTCCAAAGGCCATTAAAACCACAATTGAAGATAGTATGGTGACCACGAGTAATGATCTTACAGCGCCACGATGTTTGCTGTCTTTATTTGGTCTGGCAATCATATGTATGTTTTGTTATTATTCTAATATACTGATATTATTGGTCACTTATCATCTATTAACCTGAAAATTAAACCTCTACACAATTATGGGCATATATTGATTTATCTAATGCAGATTACCTGAGCGAATTGCTTTTTCAATCAATTCTGTTCTTAATTTAACTGGGTCCATTTTCCCACTTGCAGATCCGTCGCCCTGAATTTCCAGTACCTCTCCTGTTTTTCGGACATATAGCGGCCATTTGGGTAATCCTTGTCCGTTGGGATCTCCGGTTTTTGCAAAGTTGCTCCAATAGCTATTCATCATTTTCGCCACCTGCTGATCATGAGGATCGATTGGCGCTCCGTTTCTGCTCGTCAGGTTGTCAAATACATAGGAGATTTCCGATGCATGGGCAGCCCCGAAACGCATTCGCCCTCTTGCGCCAGGCGAGATATAGGAAAACAAATACACATAGGCAGACGCGTCTTTTTTCGAAAATGCGCCAGCAGTAAACCGGGCTGGCTCTGCCCATACTTTATCTGTTATTACCATTGTCCGCACCTTGGCAAAATCTGTACTGCCGTCCGGATCATAGACGGCTTTGGCCTCTGCAGCCATAGCACCAAATAGATTGAACAATTCCTCTTTTGAATTTGCACTTATAAACCCTGCTTCAACCTCGGCACTATTGGAGCCTATGATCAGTGAAACTCTTGGTATTTTGCCTGCTTTATAAGCGGTCTCTGCTGTTTCAGTAACCAAACTACCGTCCAGGATTGGCCCTGAATAAGTCGGTGCGCCTCCCGGGCCGTTGCTTTCCTGTCCGCCGTCAATAACATCCTCCACACTAAGCGAACGAAGTTTGGCAAGTGCTGCCGCGTCTGTGCCTTCAATGCCATGCTTTTTGGCAAAATTTACGCCAATGGTTTCTGCAGAGAGCGGATAATAGGGATCAGCATTTTCTTTGCTGATTGGTCGTCCCGTCAACACTCCATTGCGTCCGCCGCCTGATTCAACGATGGCCTTTTGGAACAGCCCCCTTGCGCTGGGAATGGTTAGCAGGGATTGTACCGATACTCCGCCCGCTGATTCACCGAAAATAGTGACGTTCTTTGGATCTCCGCCAAAGGCAGAAATATTTTCCTGAATCCATTTCAGCGCCGCTATCTGATCCATATAGGCATAACTGCCTTTGAACTTATCCTTCTTTTCATTGGTTAATGCAGGAAAAGCAAAGAAACCCAGCCTGCCCAAACGGTAATTGATAGTGATGAGCATAACACCCTGTTTTGCAAAGTTGACGCCTGAATAGCCCGCCTGAGCACCACTTCCAAAAACAAAAGCCCCTCCGTATATCCAGACCATTACAGGCAGTTTTGCATCCTTAACAGCACTAGCCGGACGCCAGATATTTAGAAAAAGACAATCCTCCGAAGAGCTTGCCGAAATTTTGTTTCCGTCTCTTGGAAATCCCATTTGGGCCGGGTCTGCACCAAACTTACTCGCATCCTTAATCCCCTTCCACGCGGCAAGTGGCTGAGGCGGGCGCCACCGGTTTTCTCCAACAGGCGGAGCAGCAAATGGAATTCCCTTGAATATAGAAACTTCGCCCTCGTTGATCCCTTGCAGACTTCCGTACTTGGTTGTTACCACCGGGCCGGCCTGCTGAGCATAGCAAGAAAAGCTAATAGAAATGGCCAAAGAGAGAAAAAATAGTTTCATAAATTATGATTCGTAGTTAATTACTTTTTAATTGGAGCTTCCACATCAGAAAAGTTAAGCACCATCTGCGGTAAACGAAGCCCCTTAACAGAAATACCGGCTAACTCACTATTGAAAGCTTTAAGCTCATCGGCAGAAAATTTAACATCAGCAGCTCTGGTATTTTCGAGCATATGAACCATTTGTGTAGTTCCCGGAATCGGTACAATCCAGGGCTTTTTTGCAAGTAGCCAGGCAAGTGAAATTTGGCCAGGCGTTGCCTGCTTTTTAGCTGCCCAGTCTTTTAAAAGACTTACCAGTTTCAAGTTGTTAGATAGGTTCTCATTTGCAAATCTGGATTCTGTTGCACGAATGTCTCCTGGTGCAAAGCGAGTGCCTTCATCAATTGCTCCTGTTAAAAACCCCACTCCAAGCGGGCTCCAACACACAAAGCCAATCCCCAGTTCCTCACAAAGCGGAATGATTTTTTCTTCGGGTCCACGCCACAACAGCGAATATTCATTTTGAATTGCTGTTACCGGGTGGATTGCATGTGCTCGTCTGACTGTTTGTACGCCTGGTTCGGACAAACCATAGTGCAATACCTTGCCTTCTTTTATCAGGTCTTGGATAGCCCCCACCACATCTTCGATTGGAACAGCCGGGTCTACGCGATGTTGGTAAAGGAGATCAATCCTGTCGGTTCGAAGGCGTTTGAGCATCCCTTCGACAACTTCCTTAATATGGGTTGGCTGACTGTTGAGGCCAGGCAATCTTTGCCCGGTTTTTTGATCAATGTTCCAGCCATACTTGGTCTCAATTACAATTTTGTTTCTGAAGGATGAGGTTGCCTCACCCAATATCTTTTCACATTCAAAAGGACCGTATGCTTCAGCCGTATCAAACAACGTTACTCCTGCATCGTAGGCCTTTCTGATAATATTGAGCATTTCAGGCCTCGATGGAATTGTTGTCTGATAAGTCCGGTGCATATTTTGAACACCAAGACCGATAGCAGAGACCTCCAGTTTACCCAGCATCCTTTTTCCTGGTTTTGCCATTAAGTGCTTAACTTCTGACTCAGCATTAGCAGCAGTTGTAATACCTGGCATCATGGAGAGTCCCGCGAGCGCAAGTCCTCCTTTCAGTAAACTTCTCCTATTGAAGTTCTGTGAGAATTTGTTGTTGTCCTGATCTTGCATAAATATAAAAGGTTCGGTGTTAAAATTAATTTGTTTTGACAGCCAATTTTACTGCCCTTGACAGTTTCGAAAACGTCAACGATCCCATTTTCCACTTGCCATTTTCCTTTACATACACCTCTGTAACCATGAAGGGATTGATCACTTCATTGCTGCCAAGAACTGCGACCAGATCAATGTCATTCAATAAAATAGCGGTATTGCCGATGATATTTACCGATGCAGAATATACTTCTGCTTTCTTGTAGTGAATGCCACCTGATTTAATCACATTGAGTTCTCTTTCGGTCCCCCAACTACCTCCCATGTGCACGAACATTGCTTTTGCATCAAATAGTTTACCTAAAGAGTCTACATTCTTATCTGCCATCCATACCCATTTTTTTCTTGAAAGATCAAGTACCTCTTGTTCTGATTTTGTCGGCGTAGTGGATTGTGCATTAGCAACATTGAACATTATTATTAGTATTAAAATGCTAAAAAATACTTTTTTCATATTTAATTTATTATTGATTTATCTATTCTCTATCTATCTTATATAATCTTCCCTGATCTGTTATGGCGTACAATGCACCATCAGTTCCCTGAGTAATATCACGAAAACGTTGGCTTTCCCCTGCAAGTAGCCGCTCTTCACCGGTAACACGGTTATTGTCAATTATCAAACGCACAATATGCATTCCGCTTAAGGAACCTATGAAAAGATTGTTTCGCCATTCAGGTACTCGTTCACCCTTATAAAATGTCATACCGCTTGGTGAAACCACTGGATCCCAGTAATACACAGGTTGGCTCATGCCATCTCTTTGCTGAATTCCGGTAAGCACTGGCTGCCCGCTATATTCCAGTCCATATGTGATTGTCGGCCAGCCATAATTGGCACCTGGCTGAATCCTGTTTAACTCATCTCCTCCGCGAGGACCATGTTCGCTTTGCCAAAGTTCACCAGTTACCGGATGAATTGCCAGCCCTTGGGGATTTCGGTGACCGATGGAATATAACTCAGGTAGCGCACCTGGCTGGCCTGTAAAGGGATTTCCGGCGACAGGTTGCCCATCCCGGTTGATCCTGATCACCTTACCGATAGATGCGCTTGTAGACTGAGCCTGGGCCCTGGTCACATTATCTGCACGTTCGCCTGTACTGGCAAATAAATTACCGGATGGATCAAAGACCACCCTTCCTCCATAATGATTTACCCCGTTATATGCCGGTGTAGAACGGTAGATTATCGTTACTGCCTCTAAGGACCGTTCATCACTTGAAAGCCTTCCCTTAGCAACTGAGGTGCGGTTCCCACCGGTAGTTGGCTCAGAAAAAGACCAATAAACCATTCTATTGCTTGAAAAATCCGGATCAAGACATATACCCAGTAACCCGCCCTGTCCATTTGCATTAACAGCAGGAACCCCTGCTATTGGTTCGCTGATCGTTCCGCTGCCATTTACTATTCTCATTCGTCCCGCCTTTTCATTGATCAAGAACCTGCCGTCTGGCATTACTGCTATTCCCCATGGGGCAACGAGCGCTGAGGTGACTACTGTTGTACGAATCCGTGTGGAAGTATTTACAGCAGAAATTCTGGTCTGTCCGGTAAAGGCAGGGCTGTAACTTGAATTGGGAGGGTTCCGCTCTACCGACGAGCCGGAAGTTGGAACAGTAGGTGCGGGCTCCCCGGCATCAGGTTCACTTTTTTTCGAACAGGAAAGCAGTGTAAAAGTGACAGTGCAAATGACCAGTATGATCCGCGAATAGTTTAATATAGGTAGGTTCATACTCAAATAAACAGTTTTAGTTTAGATATCAAGTCTTATAATAGACGGTTCAGGAAATTTCATAGATGGTTTAAGGATTTCCATAGATGGCAACTGTTTTTATAGGAGCGATAGATGATTTATTTCAATTCATCTATGTATTTCGCCTGACTGTCTAGTAGAAAAAAAACTTCGGGATAAAAATCGCTCCTTTGCAAATTGATGGTTGAGATTTAATGTATATTGAAACATCAAAGAAAATAATTATAATTTTAAGTCATTCATGACGCGTTATCACAAAATATTCCAGGCGGTTTTTAGCATCGACTTCGTTGCGGTTATCGCATTGTTTATCGGTTTTTTTCTTCCGCTTACAAAATCAGTGGAAATGCCCGCAGTGTTCTGGATAAAGCAGGGTATTGAATATGCTATTTATACCATATTATATTTTGGAAACCTGTACCTGCTTTTCCCAAAACTGGCAAATAAACGGTTCGGCTTCCTTTATTTCATTATCGTTTGCCTGATAGTTTACATTATTCCAATATTTCTTCGCTCGATCAGGAAGGCAGTTGAACTTTATGCTGAAATGGAGAAAGCCTATACCGCGGCAGGACAAAAGTTTTGGGCCAGTGATCATTGGGATACCACGATAGTCATTACGGTTTCTGTAGTTTTCATTACCTTAAGTTATATCTCGGCTGTTGCAAAAAAAATGCATCGAAACCAGCTTGCCTATGAAACATCTGAACGGGAGAGAATCAGCGCAGAGCTATCCTTTTTAAAAGCACAGATTAATCCCCACTTCTTTTTCAATACCCTGCACACGATATATGCTTTGATGGATACCGATCAGCCCGCCGCCAAGAGTTCAATTTACAATCTATCCCACATGATGCGGTATGTCCTTTATGATACTAGGGGTGAGCGAACTTCGTTACATAAGGAAATCGATTTCATTGAGGATTACATTGCGCTTATGAAAGTCCGGATATCTCCTGAAGTGCAAATAATCGTTGATAAACAGCCTAATTTGCCAAATATGGAGATTGTGCCGATGCTTTTGCTGCCCTTCGTCGAAAACGCTTTCAAACACGGCATCAGTGCCATTCAGCCCAGTTATATATTTATTGGTATATCCGTGGTGGACAATTATTTGAAGTTCGAAGTTCGAAATTCGCTCTTTGAAACCCTTGGCAAGCAGCTCGATGAAGATCCTGGAATCGGCATTGCCAATACCAAACGACGGCTGGATCTGCTTTATCCGGAAAAGTACAGTCTGGAAATCGACCGGGATGAAAATGCAATGGAACACAGCATCACTTTAAAAATCAGTAAATGAAAATAAATTGTATTGCGGTCGATGATGAGCCAGCTGCACTAACCCTCGTTAGTTCCTACATAACCAGAACTCCGTTTTTGCAGTTAGCAGCAAAATTCAACAATGCGCTGGATGCTTTAAAGCATATTCACGCCGACCCTACCCTGCACTTAGTTTTTCTGGATATCCGCATGGCAGACCTGAACGGCGTTGAGCTGGCAAGGATCATCGAGCAATCGGACAAGAAAAAAAATTTGAGGGTAGTATTTACAACCGCTTACGACCAGTATGCCCTGGAGGGCTTTAGGGTAGATGCACTAGATTATCTTGTCAAACCATTTAGTTTTGTCGACTTCTCAAAGGCGGCCACCAAAGCCTATGATTATTTTATAATGAAGGAAAATAGCCTGGTTCAACCCGAGCGTATTACTTCCCAGCCGGAAGACGTCAAGCAATATGTTTACGTAAAAGTTGAGCATCAGCTGGTCAAAGTGGAAATAGAAGATATCCTATATATTGAAAGTCTTAAGGATTATGTAAAAATTCATCTCAAGCATTCAGACAAAGCATTGCTTACACTGACCAGCCTTAAAAAACTGCAGGAAAAATTACCGATAAATCAATTTATCCGGCTTCACCGGTCGTTTATCGTTTCAACCTCTGCTATCAAATCTGCCACTAAAACATCGGTACTTGTGGGCGACACAACCATTTATGTTAGTGAACAGTTCAAGGAATCTTTCAATACATTTTTAAACAAATGGGTACTATAATACAATTAGTTTAAGGCACGAAATTCATTTGGGGTACTGCCAACACGCTTTTTGAATAGCCTGATGAAATGCTGTGGGTATTTGAAGCCGAGTTCATAAGCAATTTCGCTAACCGATTTATCGGTTTCAAATATTTTATGCTTGGCAACCTCAATAATTTTTTCCTGGATAAAATCCTGTGCGGTTTTCCCGGTCTCCTTTTTGATGAGGTCACCAAAATAATTTGCAGAAAAATGCAGCTCCTCGGCGCAATAGGCCACTGAAGGAAGGCCAATTGAGTATGGCTTTTCCGATAGAAAATAGCCATTTAGCAATGCTTCAAAATTTTCCAGAACGCCTTTATTTACAATATCCCTGGTAATGAATTGCCGGTCATAAAAACGCTCACAATAATTCAGCAAAAGTTCTATAGTAGATGCAATCAGTTTCTTGCTATGTTTATCAATCGCATTGCGAAGTTCGGCATCTACCTTTGCAAAAAGATCCAAAACCAGCTGTCTCTCTTTTGAGGAAAGATGCAAAGCCTCGCTGGTATGATAGCTGAAGAAATGATAATCGGCCAATGCCTTTCCCAGCGAAGTACCCCGGATCAGATCCGGATGAAATACCAGGCCGTGGCCTTTAGGCTGATAAATATCTATTTTATTTTCTACATCAACTGTTTGCCCTGGAGCAATAAAAACCAGTGTGCCCTCCTGATAATCATAATAATGACGTCCATACTTGAGGTCGCCGCACTTCACATCCTTTAAGAAGATACAATAGACATCAAAATCCATTTTACTTCCCGAACGCTCCTCGGCCTTCGAAAAGTCAATCACACTCACCAGCGGATGATGGGTCTCATGGTTGTTGAAATCATTGTACTCACTGATTGACTTGAAGTTATATTCCTTTTCCATCCTGTTATCTCTTTACTAATACAAACTTAACAATTTCAATAGTGTTATAATTAGATTAGAAGTGCTATCAGTAAAATTGGTAGTAAAAGCAGGAATCTGTATACCTGTTGAACCATCAACGGGTCGGATATTTGTACTCTATATTTAAGACTAGAATAATTTATCTATGGAAACAGTAAAATTAAACAACGGCCTCGAGATGCCTATATTGGGATTTGGGGTATTTCAGGTAACTGATCTTAAGGAATGTGAAAGAAGCGTAATCGATGCGATAGATAGCGGGTATCGCCTGCTTGATACCGCTGAATCGTACATGAATGAAGAAGCTGTTGGAAAAGCAATAAAGGCAAGCGGGATCGATAGAGAAGAGCTCTTTGTGACCACGAAATTATGGATAAATTCGAATGGCTATCAAGGTGCCAAGACTGCATTTGAGAACTCCCTTAAAAAACTACAACTCGATTATCTTGACCTCTATCTTATCCATCAGCCCTATGGCGATGTATATGGTGAATGGCGGGCAATGGAAGAACTATATAAAGAAGGAAAAGTAAAGGCCATCGGCGTCAGCAATTTTCAGCCCGACCGACTAATTGATCTTATTATCCATAACGAGGTTGTACCTGCTGTAAATCAGGTAGAGACGCATCCTTTCCATCAGCAGATAGATGCACATCAGTTTATGAACGACAATAAGGTGCAGATTGAATCTTGGGGGCCTTTTGCAGAAGGTAAAAACGATATGTTCAAAAATGAGGTACTTGGTGGCATTGGGAAGAAATACAATAAATCGATTGCCCAGGTTGTATTGCGCTGGCTTACCCAACGCGGTATCGTAGCCATTCCAAAGTCTGTTCGTAAAGAGCGTATGCAGGAAAACATCAACATTTTCGACTTTCAATTAAGCGCCGAAGAAATGGAAACCATCAAAACGCTTGATTCCGGTACCAGCAGTTTCTTCGACCACCGTGATCCGGCAATGGTAAAATGGTTGGGCGAGCGAAAATTAAATCAATAATAAAATTACCATTATGAAAAAAAGAATATTGGGCAAAAACGGGCTGGAAGTATCAGCCCTGGGCCTTGGATGTATGGGCCTTAGTTTCGGTTACGGACCGGCAGCAGAAAAAAGTAAAGCGATCGAACTGATTAAATCAGCATATGAACAGGGAATAACATTTTTTGATACCGCTGAGGTATACGGACCCTATACGAATGAGGAACTTTTGGGGGAGGCGATTCAACCCTTTAGAAACGAAGTGGTAGTCGCGACTAAATTCGGCTTTAAAAATGCCAGGACCACTGAAGGCCTGGATAGCCGCCCGGAAACAATAAGAGCGGTGGCTGAAGCATCGCTTAAAAGACTGCGCACAGATCGAATCGACCTTTTCTATCAGCACCGCGTAGATCCTAATGTACCGATGGAAGATGTAGCCGGTACTGTAAAAGATCTGATCGCTGAGGGAAAAGTAAAACATTTCGGGCTTTCGGAGGCGGGGGTTCTTGCTATACGGCAAGCCAATGAAGTATTACCGGTAACGGCTTTGCAGAGCGAATATTCATTATGGTGGAGAGAACCCGAACAGGAAATCCTGCCCCTACTTGAGGAACTCGGGATTGGCTTTGTTCCATTTAGCCCACTTGGCAAAGGATTCCTAACGGGTAAGATTGATGAAAAAACAAGTTTCGATAAATCCGATTTTCGCAATACCGTTCCAAGATTTTCTGAAGAAAACCGAAAAGCAAACCAGGTATTAGTTGATCTGCTCGGCAAAATTGCCACAAAACAGAATGCAACCAATGCGCAGATCGCACTGGCATGGCTCCTGGCGCAAAAACCATGGTTAGCCCCGATTCCGGGAACCACAAAACTGAACCGTCTTCAAGAAAATATTGGAGCGGCAAATGTGGAGCTATCTACTAACGATCTTCAGGAAATCGAGACCGCAGTATCCAACATCCAAATTCAGGGACATCGCTATACAGCACAGGCGCAGCAAATGATTAATAAATAATAAAAACAACTAACAAATCAGATATGAAAAAGTTATTTTTTTTAACGTGTCTTCTGGGTGGCCTAATGGCGCAAGTTACATTTGCCCAGAATACTCCGATATTTCCAAAAGGAGAAAAATCTCCAAATGTGCATCATACGGGCAACGTATGGCTCACAGAGCTTAATGCGCCCGACAGTGTATTCTCTTATGGAACTTCTGTTGCAATATCTGACCCCGATGCACGCCTGAACTGGCACATTCATCCGGGTGGTCAGATCCTGATCATCACCGACGGTGAAGGATATTACCAGGAAAAAGGCAAAGAAAAAAGGACGGTAAAAAAAGGTGATGTGATCAAATGTATGCCGGGAGTGGAACATTGGCATGGTGCAACACCAAAAACAGGAGTTACCTATATTGCCACCTCGCCATCAGCAAAAGGAAAAACCATCTGGCTAAAAAAGGTTTCAGACGATGAGTATTATGGTAAGAAGTAATTCAATATTTCTCCTATTTTTTATTCCCTTTATTTTCTCAGCGTGCAAGTCAGATAGGCAAAATGAGATGTCACAATCCCTGGTGATCAGGGAGCAGGGAAGCTTTTCTATCGGGGGCACAAAAAAGACTGTAACCGGGGAGTTTAACGTTAGTAATGCCCTCGATTCTGCGGGGCAAACCTTTCATGGCGACCATGCCTACGCATTCTACCAGATCCCCGAGCAACCAAGGAAATATCCAATGGTATTTCTCCATGGCGCCGGTCAGTCAAAAAAAACATGGGAGACAACGCCAGATGGACGGGAAGGATTTCAGAATCTATTTCTTCGCAAAGGTTATAGCGTTTATCTCCTGGACCAGCCACGCCGCGGCGAAGCGGGTAAAAGTATCATCCAAGCCACCGTATCTCCACTCGCTGACGAACAGTTCTGGTTCACCCAGTTCAGGATCGGTAACTATCCGCAATATTTCGATGGTGTACAGTTTCCAAAAGATCCTGCTTCACTCGAACAGTTTTATCGGCAGATGACCCCAAATACAGGCCCGTTTGACGGCAAGGTTATTGCCAATGCTGTTTCGAGCCTATTTGATAAAATCGGCGAAGGTATATTGGTCACCCATTCCCAGGGTGGTGGTCCGGGCTGGATTATTGCAATTCAAAATCAAAATGTCAAGGCCGTAGTTGCGTACGAGCCATACAGTGGTTTCGTTTTTCCAAAAAATGAATTGCCTAAACCGATAAAGTCCTCAGGATTGTTCGGAGAACTGGTAGGGGCCGAAATCCCAATGGATGATTTTAAAAAACTGACAATGCTGCCAATCATTATTTACTATGGTGATAACATTGCTAATCATCCCTCCACGACATGGAATAGTGACCATTGGCGCTCAGGTCTGGAGATGGCCAGGATATGGGCTGCAACGATAAACAAATATGGTGGAGATGCTAAAGTTGTGCATCTTCCTGAGATCGGGATAAAAGGCAATACCCATTTTGCCTTTTCTGACCTAAATAATATTGAGATTGCAGATCTTTTATCTGCCTGGCTGAAAGAGAAAGGTCTGGATAAGTAAAATTGGTAGCAATCTCCGTAATTCATATACCCTCGAAGCATTAAAATTGGGGAAATTTGTTGTCAAAGAAATCGCTTATGAAAACAATAATTCATCCCGGCATGGTGATCGCTATAGTGATTTGCATGCTTTCAAGCTGTACAAAAGCCCAGGTCCCTTCTTCCACAACGGAGAAAAGGTTAGAGGGAAAAAACATTTTGATCGTTTATCTATCCAGAACCAATAACACCAAAGCTATCGCAGAACTTATTCAAAAGGAAGTTGGCGGAAAACTGGTTTCATTGGAGTTACAAAAGCCTTACCCGGAAAACTATCAGGCAATTGTAGATCAGGTAGCAAAGGAAAACGCTGATGGTTACCTGCCCCCTCTCAAAACCAAAATAGATAGCATAGAAAAGTTTGATGTGATATTTTTGGGATTTCCAACCTGGGGCATGCAGCTCCCGCCTCCTATGAGAAGTTTTTTAAGGCAACATGATCTTAAAGGAAAGACCCTTATTCCCTTCAACACCAATGCCGGCTATGGCATAGGAAGTACTTTTCAGACGGTAAAAGAACTGGCGCCGTCAAGCACTATACTCGAAGGCTTTTCCATTCAGGGCGGAAAAGAAAGGGATGGTGTATATTTTGTCATGCAAGGCGACAAAAAAACAAAGGCGAAAGAAGAAATCATCAAATGGTTGGAAAAAATCAAGGTTAAAAATTAAGAACAGCAATGAGAATATTTAACATTAAGTCTCTGGCACTATTTCTGGGTAGTATATTTTTTCTGATTTCAAAAATGTCTGCACAGGAAAATATAATGGTAAGTTCACTGAATGCAAAGCAACGGAGCCTTATCGCGATTGCAGCACAGACCGCAAATGGTGATTTGGAGGGTTTGAAAGAAAACATGACCCTAGGTTTAACCTCCGGCCTTACCATCAATGAAATTAAGGAAGCCATCGTACATTGTTATGCATACTGCGGCTTTCCACGTAGTATCAGGGCATTACAAACCTTTATGTCTGTATTGGACGAGCGGAAAGCTAAAGGACTTAACGATCCATTAGGTTTGGAAGCATCTCCGGTAAGCACCAATGATAACAAGTATGATCGGGGAAAGATAGTACTGGAAAAGCTGACCGGCATACAAGAGACCGGACCCAAAAAAGGTTATGCAGCGTTCTCGCCTATTATAGAAGTGTTCCTGAAGGAACATTTGTTTGCAGATATTTTCGAAAGGGATGTACTAACATTCAAAGATCGTGAACTATTGACCGTATCAGTAATCGCCAGTATCGGTGAGGCTGAACCAATGTTGTCCTCACACTTGAATATTTGCATGAATGTGGGGCTCACGCCGGCTCAGTTACAAGAATTTGTTAGGGTGATCAAACCAATTGTCGGCAAAAAGAAATCTAAGGCCACGCAAAAAGTCCTCAACGTCGTTTTAGACAGTAAAAAGAAAGAATAATATGAAAGCTTTAAAAGAACTCGGTTTATTAATAACACTAAGCATTACAATTATGGTATCGCCAGTGCTTGCACAATCATTAAAAAAGACGGAAAATACAAACCCTTATACACTGGTATATAAAGGAGCTATAACTAAAAATGAAGCAGGAAAGGTCAATATTCATCTTGTAAAATATAAGATCAACGGGATTAACATCGCTGCCAATGTTTATACCCCGGCTAATTATAATCCATCAGAAAAATATCCCGCTGTGGTAGTCGCTCATCCAAACGGCGGAATCAAAGAACAGACAGCAGGATTGTATGCACAGCATCTGGCAGAAGCAGGGTATATTACCCTGGCCTTCGATGCAGCCTATCAGGGCGCTAGCGGTGGCGAACCCCGTCATACAGATAAACCTCAATATCGTACGGAAGATATCTACGGAGCAGCAGATTTTATTATCAGGTATCCAGGAGTAGATGCAAAACGTTTAGGTGTTTTGGGTATCTGTGGAGGTGGTGGTTATACTTTAAAAGCAGCTCAGTCAGACAAACGTTTTAAAGCGGTTGCAACTTTGAGTATGTTCAATTCAGGAGAGGTAAGACGCAACGGCTTTCAAAACTCACAGGTTAATACCATTCAGGAAAGACTGAAACAGGCTTCAGATGCTCGCACTCTGGAAAAAGAAAGTGGTAGAATCCCTGAAGATGGACGGATAGAGACAGGTGGAAAATCAATTTTTTCAGGGGTGGCAAGTATAACCGATGAAGAAATCGCCAAGACTTCAACTGATCTATATCGTGAAGGATACGAGTATTATTACAGAACGCATGCCCATCCAAATTCTACGTTTTTGTATACGACAAGCAGCCTAATGGATTTAATGACCTGGGATGCTACAGACCATATTGCTTTAATCGACCAACCATTGTTAATGATTGCAGGAAGCAAGGCAGATACTAAATACATGACAGATGAAGCATTTGCAAAAGTTACCAACTCGAAAAAGAAGGAACTGTTCTTGATTGAAGGCGCTACCCACATACAAACTTATTGGAGGCCAGAGTACGTAAGTCAAGCTGTGAATAAACTAACGGATTTTTATAAAACCAATCTTTAATATGGCTATGCAATGTAATGTTAAATATTTAATTCTGTTAATGGTTATTGCTATTTCCTCATGCAGTAACCAAAAAAAAGAGTCAGAGAGTCAGCCCTTATTTCCAAAGGGGAATAAAAACACAAGTAAAAACTTTACAGGCGAAGTATGGTTAAAGTCACTTGTTGATGCAGATACTTTAAATGGCAATACAGTAGGAAACGTAACTTTTTCTCCAGGAGCAAGAACTAACTGGCATTCACATCCAGCGGGTCAGATAATTTTAGCTACAGAAGGCGTCGGCTATTACCAGGAAAAAGGCAAAAAGAAGATTATACTACATAAAGGGGATATTGTAAAATGTCCTCCAAATCTTCCTCATTGGCACGGAGCTAGTCCAGAATCCAAGTTTGTCCAGATTGCGATAAGCAGTCGCGATCATGGCCCAGCTGTTTGGCTTGAAAGCGTAACCGATAGCGCGTACGTATCAAATTAATGCTGATGCGTTATCAAGTTTAAATTAGATACGTTAATACAATAGTTGAATAAATCAGTTTTTGTTTGAAAAAAAGTTTAGGGTAGTAAGATAAATGCGTCATTAGAAAAATCGTTATGGAAGTTTCTTTTTTCGATATTGCCCTTCGATTTTATTTTTTAATGCTTTTTCAAAATTCACAATCCTTTCACAATGCTCATAAAAGTTCGAACTTCCGCGGATTGACTCTACTAATTAAAAGCTCATCGAAAGATGGGCTTTTTTTGTTTAGATACATTTATAATTAGTTAGCTTTCGTCTTAGCGAGACGCTTAAACGAGATGAGCATCAGTGCATAAGCAAAAGCGCTTAAAATAAAAGATCATTTTTTTACGTTTTATATTGATATATCAATTATATTTGTATCAACATAATTAATATGAATAACAAAAACCCAACAGCAACAGTACTTTATTTGATTGAACACGCAATTAAGGAGTATAGAAAAATATCACAAAGGAATATCTCAAAAATTGTAAAAGATATTACAATAGATCAATGTCTAGTCTTAATAATCCTTAACAAGGATGACAAAATTTCTCAAAATGAATTGGCAAATCTTGTATTTAAGGATAATGCATCCATTACGAGAATGATAGAATTAATGGTTAAAAAAGATTATCTAAATAGAACTATTCATCAAGAAGATAGAAGGAAATTTAATCTTGAAATAACCGAAAAAGGAAAAAAAACCCTAGAATTAATAAACCCAGTTGCAAAACTAAATAGAAAAACGGCACTAAATGGCTTGTCGTTAGAAGAGATTAATTTACTCGAAAAAACATTAAATAAAATAATTACTAATTGTAAAATCTAAGAAATGAAAAAAGTATTTAATCTATTATTAATCTACGTTGTAATCTGCTTCAACTCAAAAGCGAATGCCCAGGATTTTACAGAACGAAATAAACAAATATTGGAAATAGCAGATAATATTAATGAATATTACATTTTTGAAGATGTTGCAAATCAACTTTCTAAAAAATTAAAATCAGAAATAGATCTTAAAACTTTTGACAATCTTACTGATGCAGAATTTGCAAAATCGCTCTCCTCCTATTTAACAAAAAACGGAAATGATTTACATTTCAATGTATTATACCGTCCAGGTAAAGAAGAAGAAAAAGCAGTCGATGAAAAGGAATTGCTAAAAAAATACGATGCTATTAATAAACAGTGGAATTATGGTTTTGATAAAGTGATGAGATTAGATGGAAATATCGGTTATATTGAATATACCGGATTTCCAGAGGGAAATAAATCTGCTGAACAAATTTTAGATGCTACAATGAATTTTGTTTCAAATACAAATGCTTTGATTATAGACTTAAGAAACAACCGGGGCGGTGATGGCAAAATGGTAAGGCTATTTTTAAGTTATTTCTTTAATGAAAAAATTAAATTAAGTGAAATTTACACCAGATATAATAATAAAACTGAAGATAAGTACACATATAAAAAAGTAAATGGCAAAAAGTATTTAGATAAACCAGTATACCTCCTTGTAAACCATAATACCATTTCTGCCGCTGAAGCATTAGCATATAATTTACAGCAAAATAAAATTGCAAAGGTAATTGGAGACAAAACCTATGGAGCAGCAAATCCTGCAAAAGTATTTTTTATTGGCAAAAAATATCAGTTATTCATCCCAATATCAGTTGAAAAAAATACGGTCACAAAAACGAATTGGGAGCATACAGGTGTTCATGTTGATGAAAAAGTAAATTCTGAAAAAGCATTAATAAAAGCGCAAATTATAGCACTTGAAAATCTGTTAAAATCAAACACAAAAACAGAATTAACGGAAAATGAAATTAAAGAAAATATTGTGAAATTAGAAAAACAATTGTAGGCAAATTTTTTCTTATTGCTAACTAGGGTTTGGCAAAATGGGGGCAGAATTACTAAATTATCTCCAAAAGGCTAAAGTAACCAAAATAATGTGTGAAGATAAGCACCTCAATTATTTACCCATTTTTATTTTTTCTGTATTGTCCCGCTACCTTGTTTTCCAGTACTTTTTCAAAATTCACGATAGCTTCACAATGCTCATAAAAGTTCAAACTTCCGCAGATTGACCCTACTGATTAAAGCTCATCGAAAGGTGGGCTTTAATTTTGCTAAAGTAGCGCTTGTTTCAGTGATTTACAGACAAGCGAATTCAGGGTGAATCATCTCTTACAGGTTTTCGCCATTTTGAAAATTCTCCATCTCTTTGCTAACCTCATCAAGCAATTGCTTTTCTGTTGGCAAATAAAGTTTGTACTGGCTGGCAATAATTTGTTTTTGTTCGTCAGGCAGGGTAAATTTTACAACTGCATCATTTTTGTCGGCACAGAGCAAAATTCCTATAGTTGGGTTTTCATGAGATAGTTTTTTCGATGCGGTCATAGTAGTTGACATACATCTGTAACTGACCGATATCCTGATGGGTTAATTTATGTGTTTTGATTTCAATGATTACAAAACATTGTAGCAAACGGTTATAAAACACCAGGTCTACAAAAAATTCATCGCCCTCAATATGGATTCTCTTTTGCCTTGATACGAAAGAGAATCCATTGCCCAGTTCGAGTAAAAAATCCTGCAAATGTGTGATAATAGCACTTTCTAAATCCTTTTCATAATAAGAGGACTCCCTTTTTAATCCGAGAAATTCCAGAAGCATCGGATCCTTAATTATTTCTTTGGCATCAGCAGGCTGTTTTTCATTTTTGGCAACAGCTAAAACACTTTCTTTATCATTGCTTAATAAAAGTCTTTCATAAAGATTACTATAAACCTGCCTTTCCAATTGCCGCGACGTCCAGTTGTTCTTTTTTGTTTCAGCAACATAAAATTCTCTTTTTTCTTTACTGTCAACACTAAGGAGTAATTTATACTGTGTCCAACTCAATTGTGCATGCAGTGCATGCACAATCGGGAAAGTACGGTAAAATTGACGATAGAGATTCATCTGACGAATAGAAAAGCCACTTCCAAATTCTGGCTGCAACTGTTCTGAAAGGTATTTGATCAAAAAACTCCCATAATCTGCCCGGTCTTTGCTCTGCTGCTCTTCTTCAAAAATACATTTACCGATATGCCAATACATTAGTGTCCGTTGGTGATCGACAGCTCGCACCGCCCTATCATTGAATTGGGCTATGATCGCCGCGGATTGACCATACTGCTCAAAAGCTCATCGAAAGATGTTTTTTTTTGTTTGAGGGGATCTATCCCATACTCCATTTACTGACGCAGAACTTGCCCAGTTACGTAATAATCCACTTAATTTTAATTATTGAGGTTCACAGTTTTTTCAATATCCTTCAACACCCATTCCAATTCCAAATCTTTACCTGCTAAATAATCTTCAATCTGGTAGGTTATCGGAACATCGGGCATAACACCCCGGCCGTCGATATGGCTGAGGTCACCAAAATATGCGGGGATATTTCCATATTTCAGCAGCAATTGACTATGAGGCAGGACTACGCTTTTGTGCACACCTGCTGTGAAGATATTTTTACTGCCGCCAGTCTCTTCACCCACAAGCGTTACGTTTTTTAGATTTTTCAGATTTGCTACCAGGAGGCTACTTGATGAAAAAGATCCTCCGTCAATCAGCACGTATATTTTTCCTTTAAAGGTAAAGGAATAAGGTTGGATCATTTGGTAGTCGGACATAGGTCTGTTGTCAACCCAGTTTCTTATTTTCGGATTGTCGTACAGCTTTTTCTGTTGTTTGATCTCATCGGGAAGTCTGAAAAAATACCTGGGGATATCTAGCAGATGGCTGTAAATCCTGGCAGCCCAAATTAGTTCTCCGCCGGTATTACCTCTTAAATCGATAACCAGGTTTTTTGGTTTATGCTTTTCTATGTCGGCAAAAATACCCTCATAACCCACAAAGTTAGGTTCATTATAAAAAGTGCGGAGTTTGAGATAAGCAACATTTTGATCAGCAGTTAACATTCTATATTCAGTAGTAGGCGGGAGCTTTATACCAATGCTGTCAAACCCTTTCTCCTGACGTGCTTCTAATTTAATTTCCCTGGAGTTTCTTGACGACTTGAGCAGAATATTTAGCGGAGCTTTTTCCGGAAACAAAAACCGGTAACGTTCTGCAAATAAACCAGCATTATTCATCAAATATCTCTTGTAGGTTGTATTGTAACCATCCCCGGTGATATAACTATTTAAGTTATCAATCAACTTTGTTGCAGGCACTTCATTAATACTCAGGATCTCTGTGCCTCTTTTAATTGTAGAATCGGCAGATAAATTTTTTGCAATAAACAGCCTTTTTCCGTTCACATAGTAGCCGAACTGATAAATGGGGTGTTGCAGTGACGGTTTTTTCAAAAAAGCAATGTCCTGCGGCGTGAGTTTCGAATAATCCAATTCAACCGTCAAATGCCCATCACCTATACTGCTGATCACCCGTTGCAACTTGATATACAGCGCAATTGGGGTAATAGGCTTATCTATTGTTTTTCTTAAACTGTCGAATTTATAGTCAAGTGCTTTTTTAGGGATGTACAGATATAAATTCGGATGTTCTCTTTCGAGTGTAGCTTGTACGAGATCAATGTCTTTTTTAAGATCAGACGGCGGATACAATTGTTTAGACATCTGATCCAAATGCTGCGCATTTAAATCGACTGTTGTACCAAAAAATAGCACAAGAAAAATGAGAGCTGAAAATTTCATGTCACTAAGATAAACCAAGCAAACGCAATTTTAAAACAGTATTGCCAGATTTAATACTTTTTAAGTCCTAATGTTCACGACCGCCCAACAGATAACTTTGGGTTTCTCTTTAAACTAAATAAGATCAAGTTCGCTTAAAAAAGCAGCAATAAATAAGTGTAAAGTTTTATTTTTGAAGCTTCTCCTTAAAATCCTTAAACATGCATAACTTTCAGGCGCTGTTCGATTACGTGGAAAAACTTTCAGGCAAAACGCTTTCAGCGGATGATAAGCAAATATTTACCGCTCATTTCAAACCTAAAAAAATAAGGAAGCGACAGTACTTTTTACAGGAAGGCGATGTATGTAAATATACCGGATTTATTGTGAAAGGGGCGGCCAAAACATTCACCGTAGATGAAAAAGGACATGAGCACATCTTAAAGTTAAGTATGGAAGACTGGTGGTTAGCCGACTTTGAAAGTTTTTACAAACTGACACCGAGCCGCTTCAATATCGAAGCGCTGGAGGATATGGAGATCTTACAGATCACCCATAACCTGGTAGAGGAATTTATCAAACCCATTCCTGCTTTTTTAGCGATGCAGAATGTGCTGAGTCAAAACAATACCATCGCGGCCCAGAAAAGAATGCAGTCTTCCATCAGCCAAACTGGAGAAGAACGGTTTCAGGAACTCGTTAACGATTATCCTCACTTTATACAGCGGTTCCCGCAAAATTTAATTGCTTCCTACCTGGGTTTAACACCAGAAACCCTGAGCCGGATCAGGAAGAACTCCTCAAAATAGATTGATCTTTGTCAAGCGTATTTAATGACTTTTGATAAGATGCAGGTCGTTGTGCAAGTGCATCTTTGGCCTAACATTAAATAACAAAGATCATGAGTAAATTAAAAAACAAAGTTGCCGTAATTACAGGCGGCAATAGCGGCATTGGTTTTGGTATTGCCGAAGCATTTAAAAATGAAGGCGCTGTTGGTGCTATTGTGGGCAGAAACCCTCAAACTTTAGCAGATGCTGCTGCTCAGCTAGGCAATGATTTTATAGCCATCAATGCCGATGTAACCCAGCTTACCGATTTAGAAAACGCTTTTAAAGATACCGCCGAAAAATTCGGCAAAATAGATGTACTGGTAGCCAACGCCGGTGCAGGTACAACTGGTACAGTGGTCGATGTGAGCGAAGCTGACTACGACAAAACCATGGACCTTAATCTGAAAAGCGTTTACTTCACGGTGCAAAAAGCATTACCCTATATGAATGATGGCGGGTCTATCATTCTTATCGGGTCGAATGCCGCACATCGCGCATACCCTTCATTTGGACTTTATGGCGCGGCAAAAGCGGCCGTGATCTTTTTGGCAAAAAGCTTTTCTAACGATTTGTTGGCCAGAAAGATCAGGGTAAATGTAATCACACCGGGCACTACAGATACACCTGCATTTGACAAATTCGTACCTGTAGAACATATCGAAGCGGTAAAAACACAATTTGCAAGTGTGATGCCAATTGGCAGGATCGGGCAGCCATCAGACATTGGTAAAACTGCGGTTTTCCTTGCTTCCGAAGATTCTTCGTTCTTGCTTGGCGTCGAAATCCTTGTTGATGGCGGCATGACTTATTTGGCGAAGTAATTTTTTATTCCGGTGGTCTGTGCTTCCACAGACCACCGGAATAACATAACAGCTACTCCCGAGCATCTCACCGTTTTAAATAGAATATTGCGCACCTTGGTCTTTATATTGGCCGGCAATATAAAATGGGTGTTGAATTAACATCGTTATGGTAATAAATCCCCAAAGGTGGTACAGTTTGAAATATAACGCGAAAAGGGTACTTTAGAGCACTTTACGGCTTCCTCCGTCATATAGGCTTAAACTGAATTACATGAATAATGAATATTTCGAATGTGAAATTTTAAGGGCAAGCAGGATAAGGCTGTTGCAATTAACAGAAACCATTGATTACGAAATATTATTTAAAATTCCGGAGGGTTTTAACAATAATATCATTTGGCAAATTGGTCATTGCATCACTTCTCAACAGCGGCACATATATATGCGTAGCGGATTGCCCATGTATATCTCTAAAGAATTTATGGAATCCTTCAAAATTGGATCGTCGCCGGCTTCCTGGAGCACTACGCCAGATCTGAATGAGGTGAAACATTTATTGATCCATACCGTTAACCAACTTGAATCAGATCTGGAATCCGGATTATTTATCAACTATGAACCCTTTGAGTTACCCATCGGATTTCAAGTCAAAAATCATGTGCAGGCTCTACAAGCCGCAAACTATCACGAAGCAGAGCATAGTGGGCGGATTTCCATGTATTTGAAGCTACTGCTCAAAGAATAGATTACCTCAAATAAGAGCAATATTTACCGCATTCTTAACGCTGTGACTTCAAAAAGACCAGAATATGCTTTCGTTAAATAAATCTCTTCAAGAAAACTTGAATTGATTATTACTGCAGGTACAGATTCATCCAATGCCCTTGCCCCTTTCACTCAGCATCTGCAAATGAGAACTCACTGATTGGAAAGGGGCCTCAAAATGAGTATTTTATGTTTAATTTTAGTTGGATGGTTTAAGGGTTCCGGTTGAATAGGTGGCAGAGCCATTAGCATTGTTGTTTGATGCACGGGAAACTTCCAGATTTCCATTAATCAGTACGAAAAAGGTAAGTGTTCCATTATTGCCCGTATTGCTGCCGCCAGATGCATTGTTAATGGTACTGTAATCTTTATTTGGAACAGGATCGCCAAGGGAGGTTTCACCGTATTGACTAGCTGAAAACTTCATTCTGGTGACGACTAAAAAATTGTTTTTATTGTTTTTTAACGATCCGCTGTAGAGATGACCGTTCAATGCGTTTTGTTCGGGTGTTTTTTGAAAGAAATAGCTCTCCAGGGTTGATGTGCCTTCAAAGGAAGCAATCTGTTCGTTGCTGATGTGAAAAGTATCTTTAGCACTGGGGCTCCAGATAATGGTGATTACGCCATCCTTGTAGGTATAGTTGCCATGATCAGAAGCGCCGAGGCCGTTGCTAATGAAAGCATCCGCGTTCGCACCAAAAGTGATAATGTAGGGCAGTGTGATCTGGTTGATGGTTGTATGTTTTCCTGCAATGTAAAATTTGGTGATGTCGAGGTTGTTTTCAGGATTGTTGTTGCTGTCTTTTTTACAGGATACAAAGGCCAGTACAAACAATAATGGCAAGCATTTTAAGCAATTTTTTAAAGTTTTCATAGGTAGCTGTTTTTAAGGTGATCAATTCTTCTTCATTACATTTTTCTTTAAGCAATGGATTTAGGCCCCATTGCAAACCCCAGGTAATCCCTGGAGCTTACGGAGCCAAAACCCTTAACTGGTACTAATGTAGCTGTTGGCGTGAGCTCATTTCCTACTAATGATTGGAGACCCACTCCTACTTTGTGAATGGCTTATCGGGATGAGTGAGTAATTAAATTTAATTAATTCTCAGACAAGTTGAATAACTTAAATAGCCCTGAAGTTAGACGTTCGATCCTGCTGCCTGCCAGCAAACTGAGCGATCTTCAAACCTGATACCGGGTTGATAGCTGGTATGGCTGTAACGGATGTTGTAGGGGTCCAATTTATCGGATTGAATACAACGCTAAATTTTAATGAAAAATTAATCAGAAGCAAATCGCAAATGCGCTAACCTGGTTAATCCTGTATTATTTGATCTTTAAACCAGGTATCAGCGGTTCGGTGTCGATGAGTTCCAGTTCTTTCACCATTTTTAGTGTTGCGTCTTTGTACTTAAGAAAATGGGGCGTCTTCACATGCGAGGCATAGGCTTCTTCTGTTGCATACATTTCCAGTATAGTTAGATGGGTTGGCCTATTCTTTTCAAAAACGGCATAAAGTGTGAGTACTCCAGGTTCTATTGCCATGGATGCCTCAATCTCCTCCTTCAACAGCTCCTTATAACTGACAAGTTGAGCAGAATCGATCACGAGTTTGGAAAGCCGCACCTTCTGTGGGTTGAAAACTTTGGTGTTACTGATCATGGCACTCATCGAAATCACCAAAAGAATTAGAGCGGAAAAGCCCATGAAGTAGCTGAATATTTTCATTTTATCTCCTGTTATTTTTTTAGCGACTTTGTTTTTGCAAATGCACCCCGAGCTACCTGCGCCTGTTCTTCACTGATTTTTTCGCCGATCAGTGAGAAAAGTTCGGTGAGCTGATCCTCGGTAATCCCGGTATTGATTCCCATTCCAATATGCGATTGCAACTGTCCTTCGGTGCCTTTCATGGCGGCCAAAGCAGAAATTGTTACCCACTCTCGCTGGTGGTAGCTGAGCACCTGGCTAGCAAATATATCGGCAAAGAGGTGCTCCTTTAAAAAGGCATCTATTCTTGGCGCAAATACGCCAAAGCCAGGTGCAGGTTTAGCCTGCGGCATTTTAGTTAGTTGTTCCAGTACCTTTCTGCCCGTTTCGTAACGTCCGGAGGTATCGGTTAGCGGATTATCGTCCTTACCCTCCACATCGGCAATCCCCTTTTTCTTACGTTCCTCCAGCACCTCCCTGAAGCTTGCAATGGCATTAAGGCTTTTTGGAAAACCACAATAAGCATATAACTGAACAAGCGATTCCTTGATCTCATTTACCGTCAGACCTGCATCTAAGCCCCTGTTTAGCTCGGGATTTAGTTTCTCCATGTCTCCCACTGCTGTAAGCGCTGATATGCTTGCCAGGCTTACCTGATGTGGATGGAGCGCATTATAGTTGATTTTTTGTGCATTCATATTGTTTGAATTTAATAGCAGTATAAAAAGAAGTATCCAGCTTTGTAAACTGATTTTTTTCATCTTTCTGTGTTTTATTTTTTATTGACCGCGGCGTATTCCTCAGTGCTTACCGGCGCCAGCCATTCGACATTCTTTTCGCCTTCAAAGTTGGTCAGGGCAATATGAACAAGGCTGGTCTTCTTGCCTGCACCGTGCCAATGTTCAAGCTCCTCGGGTATATTGATCACATCTCCTTTTTTTATTGCCTTTGCAGGCTTTCCTTTTTCCTGATAAAAGCCATTTCCATCGGTCACGATCAATACCTGCCCTTTGGGATGTGTATGCCAGTTCGTTCTTGCGCCCGGCTCAAAAGTTACCGAGCCCATTACGAAATTATTGTTTTCATCGCGTGATACCAGCGGCATGAGGTAGGCGTTTCCGGTAAAGTATGCTGCAGGAGTACGTTCCCCTTTTGGGAAGAGGGAGTTATTATCTGTTGTTTTCATATTTGTATTTTCTTTTTTATGCTGACATGACGCCAATAACACCATTGCCGGTAAGGCAAAACGCAGCATTACTTTTAATTGTTCTAACATCGGTTCTGTTTACTTTCTTCACTGACCATCAAACTCAGGGTTAGAAAATTGGGTTAAAGGAATTTTATTCATATCTTATCTATCTCAAAGATCGGGCGACAAATCGCCAGATCGCTTATACAGATTGCTGTTTTTCCTACCATAATTACCGGTGTTGGTAAAGAAGATGACCGATATGGTAAATTTGAACAAAGTAGAACCAAAGTGGAAAAGATCAAAAGACTTCAAAGTGTTACCCAATTTAATCAGGAACGTGGACAGGAAACCCTCCACCCGCTAGTGACGGTACTCGACCAGTCTAAATCGGGCAACATTACGGCTACGCGTTTTCTTTCTGAACTGTATATCGTTTTTCTAAAGGAAGAAAAATGTGCGGATATGTTGTATGGCCGCGGCCATTACGACTACCAGAACGAAACACTGATTTTTATTGCCCCCAATCAAATGGCAGGCTTCGATGAACCTGATGCCACTATCCGTCCAAACGGCTGGGCACTTGCCTTTCATCCCGATTTCATCAGGGGCACCGCATTGGCCAGAGCGATGCGGGACTACCATTTTTTTTCTTATGGTTCCAGCGAGGCCCTGCATGTTTCGGAAAGGGAACAGAAGATCCTCCTAGAGTGTTTTGAGAAGATTAGATTCGAACTGGAGCACGCCATTGATAAGCATAGCAAAAAACTGGTCATCAGTAATATCGAGATGCTGCTGAACTATTGTGAGCGGTACTACGACAGGCAGTTCACCACCAGAGAAGAAGTTAACAGGGACATTTTGACCAAATTTGAGGAATCGATCCATAATTACTTTGATTCCGGAACGGCAGCTCGACTGGGGCTACCAACAGTAGCCTATTTTGCGGATGAATTCCACCTCTCACCGGGATATTTTGGCGATCTGATAAAAAGGGAGACCGGCATTTCCCCTCAGGAATATATCCAGAACAAATTAATCGATCTGGCAAAGGAGCATTTTTTTGCCGACGACCGTTCGATAAGTGAAATCGCCTATGAGCTTGGATTCAAATATCCCCAGCACCTTACCCGGCTATTTAAGCAGAAGGTTGGCAGTACGCCGAATGAATACCGCAGCATGAACTAACAGGTAGTTAATCTGTGTATTTACCTAATAAGCTTTAGAAATTACCAGAAAATTCTACTGCTATTAATCAGATGGCGTAGATTTTTCACAGCCTAAGAAGATTCTGTCAATCAATTAAAAATTAGGCCTTTGGCAGATTATTGAAAGCCGTAAAGCTTTGGAGGAACATTTATTTACAATCACCCCTGTTAAATCCAATAGTATTCCTATAAAATTGGGGAGATATATCTGTTTTACTTTTAAACACCCGGCTGAAGTAGTACTCGTCTTCATAGCCAAGTTCGTAGGCGATTTCTTTGATCGTTTTATCGGTAAGGTACAATTCCCGCTTTGCTTCGATGATAATCCTTTCCGTGATCAGATCGGATAACGTTTTGTCAAAGTGATTCTTGGTAATCCGTGCGAGGGAGCTGGGTGTTAAATGCAAGAGGTTGGCATAGTCGCTGGCAGAATGTTTGATCCTGAAATTGTCTTCTATGGCATTTTTGAGGTTTTGGATCAGAAACTGTTGTTTCCCATTCACCGTTTCCGAATGATGAAGCGTTTGCTGCTCAAGTTTGATCCTTGTAGCCATCACCAGCAAAATTTTAAGATAAGATATCAGCACCTCGTCTTTTCTGAAAGCCTCTGCTTTTAGTTCATCGGCCATTCCCTGAATCAGATTTAAAATAGTTGCCTTACAACCGTCGCTGAGGTTAACAAACGGCTGCTGATACACATTGTTAAATAAAATACCATTAGCGGCAATTTCCTGATGATGACGGTATATGCAAAAAAAGTCGTGATGAAACTGGATGGAAATGCCCATTAGCGGCTTTTCCGATTGCAGCATGAATGGCTGATACGGATAGAATGCAAATAGCGTATGCGCTTTAAAAGTGTAATCAGAAAGATCAACTGTAGCTATCCCCTCGCCGGATGTGATTAAGATGAGGGTGAAATAATTATTGCGCTGGATATGGTCGAAATAACTATTGTTATCAAACTCAAATAGTTTGAAGGCCAGATTTCCATTCTGTTGGTTAATGAGCGTATGTACCGATTGAGACAACATGATGTTTACGATTTAGCCAGTCTTTTTTTAAAGTCTTCATTGAGCTGAATACACTCTTTTAAACAAATTCCATCGATGATTTTTGGCCCAGCGCCCCATTTTGGTACATCTTGTGTAGCCAGGATATTGAATTTGGAAGTTGAACCACCGACAAAAGGTACAGCTGTTCCATAAATGATTTCGGGGATCCGGTGATGACGTATCACATAAGCACACATGATACAGGGTTCGTGGGTAGTATACATGACCGACATTTGGAGCTGATCCAGATAACCATTTTTTATAGCATCTCTCACCGCCAGTATTTCCGCATGGTTCGTGATATCTCCAGTTGTTTTTCCCGATTCGATACCGGTACCGATTATCTTGCCTTCAAAAACGATTACCACACCTACCGGTGGATCGCCTGCTGCTAAAGCGATCTTCGCAAGATCAAGACATTGGTGCATATAATATTGATCATCCTCTTGCATTACTGATACTAGGTTTGGTTCCGCTAAAATACTCAAAAATATAGGATCATTTAAAAACTGTCCTCCGCGAAAACCAGAGGACAGTTAACATGTTGCATTAGAAAATCAAAAGATCGTAACCTTCGTTTCTCAGGTTCAGAGAACTTGGCAAACCTGGGGTACCTGGTACTTCATTATCGTTCAACAGGTCATAACCGGATACTTCGGTACCGAATACAGCAACACAGCCTTTCGAAAGACCATGAACATGATCTTTTACTTCTTTGTAAAGACCATAAACCGGATGCTCTGGTTTCTCCAATTGTTCGGGCCATCTTACACCTGCGCCCTGAAAAATGATTTTTACATCTTCACCGGCATGTTTAAATTCGTATGCCGATGCTAAAGCATTAAATACGCGTCCGAGTGCTTCTTCCGAACCAGCCTTGGGATCAGAAAGAATAATTATTGCTGTTTTTTTCATTTGAATATTTTTTTTAAAAAATCGTGGTGAAACCATTTATTCATCAGTCAAAGATGCGGCGATCATGGTTTTTAAAGAATGGATGATTTTTACTATATCATGGAGTTTTTTTTGCTTGATTCGGTTCATTATGGGCGGCATCAGCCTGGTTACTAGGAACCCGGGCGAACGAAAGTCTGCCATCCCCGCATGGTTTCGATAAAACGCTCGCTCAAACCGCCCTGACGCAGATAATCTGCGGTAACAGGAAGCTCAGGACTATCATACATCGGATTTGCCTTTACCTGGAGCGGAAAATCACGCTGAAGAATGCCCGCCCTGGCGATCAGCACAAAATCACAACCTTCATCCAATAGCTGTCCGGCACGTTGGGCACTCATGATCTTTCCGGCTGCACCTAAACGCACGCCCTTACGGGGAATTTCGGCAAATACACTGAGCATGCTTTTTCCCTGAAATGCCCCTTCCCGTACCAATTGAGCCGAATCCCATAGGGCCAGGTCGAAATAATCGATCAGCTCGCGATCAAAAATCTCTGCAGTGATGTCGCGCAATTCCTCCATGCGCAGCCCGTAACGCTCGATCGAAAGTCGCCAACCGATCTGAAAATCAGGACCACAGGCCTGGCGAATACCTTCAATAACCTCCATCGTAAAACGTGCACGGTTTTCCATGCTACCTCCATACTTATCCTTGCGGTCGTTCAAATTTGGCGACATGAACTCCGAAAGAATCCAACCAAAAGCACCATGCACGGAGATTCCATCGAAGCCTGCGAGTTGTGCTCTTTTTGCGGCTGCGATGAAACTATCGCGGATCCGCTCTACCTCCTCAGTCGTGATCGCCCTAACACCCTGCACTGTTTTACCGGATGCAGGAGCCGGTATTCCACCTACTGATGGTTTGGCGCGGTGCCCGGCATGATGTAACTGCACCGCAGATAACCCACCACCTTCACGGATGGCTGTGGCCATTTGAGTAAGGCCAGACAAGTGTTTATCACTATGGATACCCAACTGCCGCTCAAATGCGATACCATCAGCATCCACTGTAGCGGCACTGGTTTGAATCAATCCGTAACCGCTTTGGGCAAGTTGCGCTATCCAATATTGGTCGTATTTGGATGCTGTACCGTCGTAATCGCTTTGCTGACTAGTTAAAGGGGCCATCATAAAACGGTTTCTCATTGCCGGGCCATGCAGCAGGGTGAGTGGTTTAAACAGATCAGAAACAGACATTTTTTTAAACTTTTATGGTTTATTTAATCTGTTACAAAGATGCCAGGATGATGATCTGGAGAAAATGGAGGATTTTTACTAAATGATGGAAGATTTTGAATTTAAATCTGTCTTGCCGGAATCTTAAATTACCATCTATGAGTTCCTGAAAATGACTAGCGGCTTTTGTTGATCTCTATAAGCGCAAACCAAAAGTTATACGCGCTTGGATATACAGCTATTGTTCGAATTGATAAGAGAAGCAAAAAGAGTACACATTCTTTACTAAATGTAAGTATTTTCATACAAAATTTACTTAAAATTGCATACGAAACCAACATTTTGCTTAGCTTG
>NZ_JAVTSN010000065.1:0-38425 GCF_032678585.1 Pedobacter psychrodurus
CGAATATTCGGGGCTTTTTTATTTAGAATGCTTGGGAAAATGAGCCACGGCATTAATTTTTAGCCACGGAGAGGCACGGATTAACACAGATAATCATACTACTTTTATCTAATCTTAAGCTTGATGAGCCACCAAGCTTGGATATCGAAAGGTTTTGATCTGGAACACAGCAAAACAAATTAAACCTGATAGCGCCAAATAGCTCCCGATTTCAATAAATATTGTATTTCAGAAAAATCTCAAATCGGGACTATAGGCAATAGCAGGACTGAAATAACCGAAGGACTACCAAAACCAGCTTTCCAAAAAAACGGCAATTTGTAAAACAGTAGTTTTAGCCATACCTGCCCAGCCGCTCAGGCATGGAAGCACGGATTTACATGGAGTATTTTTTTCACCGATGAGCGCATGAATAAACCAAGCATCATCATTTAATCCATTTTTCCGTGCTCCTCCGAGTCTCCGTGGCAAAATGATTAAACATATTGCAAAAAAATGGCCTGCGTTTCTACAGGCCATTATAAGAATTTTAAAATGGTTCGTGGAGACACGAACCATGGCAAAGCATTTTTAAGAACAGGTAAAACTGATAGAATCTGTGTTCATCATTTTCATCTGTGGTTAATAATTACTTTCCATTTTGCTCAATATCCCTATCCATTTCTACCAGATCAACATCGCTTGGTTCAGAAAAATCGCCGATTAGATATTTGTTAAAATGATCGGCCAATTTCCAGAAAGCATATTCGGTCATATCGCCAAAACCATGGCGTTGACCAGGAATGATCAGGAAATCGAAACGTTTACCTGCTTTCATCAATGCATTGGCCACACGGATGGAATTTGCCGGATGCACGTTATTGTCAACATCGCCGTGCATCAATAACAAATGTCCTTTCAGGTTTTTGGCCAGATCGGGGTTTTTATCAATACTATATTTAAATGAGGTATCCCCTTTTAACGAAATCGTTTCTTTTACACCATGGTGTTTCTCGCTCCACCAACGGTTGTAAATGCTGTTATCGTGGTTACCCGCATTCGAAACCGCAGCTTTAAAGAAATCGGGATACACCAACATGGCCGCGGTAGACATAAATCCACCACCAGAGTGACCTGTGATGCCCACTTTGGTCTCATCGATGTACGAATATTTTGCTGCCAATTGCTCAATAGCAGTTTTTTTGTCGGCCAAACCATAATCGCGCAAGTTGCCATAACCGTAAGTATGGTACCACTTAGAACGCGAAGGGTTTCCGCCACGGTTACCTACTGTGATTACGATATAACCAAATTGAGCTAAACGCTCGGTACGGTCCATGCTTTTGCTGAAGGCCTTGTTTACAGCCTCCGTTTGCGGTCCAGGGTACACGTATTCAATAATCGGATATTTTTTATTCGGATCGAAATCGAAAGGTTTATACATTACACCGTATAGATCGGTAATACCATCATCAGCTTTTACCTTGAAAGTTTCAGGGAATTTGTAACCTGCGGTCATTAATAGCGAAAGATCGGTTGTTTCCAAATCCATTACTTTTTTACCAGTTCCATCATAAAGTGTTGCTTTTGGTGCCGTATTTACCCTTGAGTAGTTATCGACAAAAAAAGTATTGTTATCGTTCATGTTCGAAGCATGGTCAAAATCGCCGGCATTTAACAGTTTCATATTCGAACCATCAAAATTGATGCTGTACAAATGCAAATAATAAGGATCTTCTTTTCCTTCACGTCCGTTTGCAGTAAAATAAAGTATGCGTTTTTTCTCGTCGATATTTACGATACTTTCGCAATGGAAAGCTCCTTTGGTAATCTGGTTTTTCAGTTTACCGTTTTCATCAAATAGATAAAAATGAGCCCAGCCATCACGCTCACTCCAATGGATCAGCTCTTTACCATCGTTTACCAAACCCGGACGGTTCACTTCAACATAAGTATTAAAACGTTCGTCGATGATGGGTGTAACTTTTCCGGTAGCGATATCAATGGTACCGATATCAATGCGTTTTAAATCACGGCTGCTACGAGAAAAATAGAACCTGCTATTGTTACCCAGCCAGATAGACGGGCGGAATTCATTATCGCGGTCTTTATTTAAGGATGGCTTGCTCCAAACCGAAACACTTTGATCTTTGAAGGCGGCAACACTGAGTTTTTTGTAAGACTTTGCTGTAAAATCGAATAACAATACTTCATCCTGAGGAGCTTCGGCCTCTCCCGGCATCTGGTATTTATAGGTTTCTAAAGTTGGGCGGCCAGGTGTAACACTGTTGATTACCCAAAGATCTTTAACCTTGCGAGAATCGGTTCGATCGAGTACAAAATATTTTGAATTTGGCGACCAAAGCACATAAGCGCCACGTCGTTTTTTATTGTTCTTTTCGTTCTCTACATTGTTTTCTCCATCGCCATCGCTTCCGTACGAGTAGAATTTCACCCCATCTTTGGTTAACTGATGCTCTACAATGGTACTGTCTTCTTCATTTTTAACCGCTTTTTTGTAATTGTCTTTATCCATCCAATACAAATTGTAATTGCGGGAGAAAATAATGGCTGATGAATCGGGCGCTACCGAGCCCCAATCTGGTTTCGGTTTAGGTTTACTGAAATTTGGCACTTCCGTTAGCTTTGCACTGGCCAGTTCGTATTTGAAAGAAAATATTTTCTTCTGCATTGAATCCGCCGCCTTTTTATCTTTTCTATCTTTTTTTAACTCATCAACGCTACTTTTGATTTCGAAGGAAATACTTTTCTCATCGGCAGCAAATTTTAGGTTTTCGAGCGGTAAATGTTCAGCATCGAATGGGTCGCGTACGGCAAGCGTAATATCTGCAGCAATTTTGGCGTTATCAAACATCAGCTTTTTGCTTTTTGTTGCAGGATCTACCAAATACCAGAATTTGCCCTTCGGACTCTCGAAAGTGTACCAAAAACGGTTGCTCAACTTTAGCCAATGCGGATCTACTGCAGTAGAATAAACCATTTTTTTCAACTTGTTCGGCGAAAAACGCGATGCAAGCTGATAATTTGCCTTAGGTTGGGGCTGGATATTTTCTGTGATGGTAAATGTTTTGTTTTGTGCGGCTACAGTTAAGGATAAAAACTGCGCACACAGCAGGAGTTTATAAAGTTTGTTCATTAATTTTGTTTGAGCTGCTAAATTATTTAATTAAAGACGATTAAGAAGGTTTTAATGTGTAATAAATGCGATAGTTTGCATATTTTCTTACTTCTCCAATTAATTATTAACACAATTTATTTTCTTAGTTAAATAATTAATGGATTTTTTAGTTTTGTAGCTATATATCCCAATAATGAAATACAGCTTTTTAACCTTAATAACAGCCGGAGTAATTTTATTTGCCAGCTGCCAGTCTAAATCACAAACAGAAAATTCTGCTACTAAAGATTCTACCACTCAAACGACTAAAACCGCAGCAAGTACTGGAACACCGGTTGATGTTTCGAAGATAAAAGTTGCCGATGCAAAAACCATACTCGCTCGAAAACAAGTACCTATTTTATGTTACCACCAGGTGAGGAACTGGAAACCAACCGATGGTAAAGTAGGTAAAGATTATATCGTAGAAATCCAGAACTTTAAAGACCAGATGAAAATGCTGGCCGATAGTGGCTACCACACCATTTTGCCTGATCAGCTGTATGCTTACCTGAACACCGGCGCTGCCCTACCGAGCAAACCCATTATGTTGACTTTTGACGATACGGATATGGACCAGTTTACCATCGTTCGCCCAACTTTAGATAAATTGGGCTACAAAGCCGTTTATTTTATCATGACGGTTTCGATCGGCAGAAAAGGCAAATTTGTAGATTACATGACCAAAGAGCAGATCAAACAGCTTTCAGACGAAGGAAACATTATCGGCAGCCATACTTACGACCATAAAAATTTTAAAAAATACGCTGGTAAGGATTGGGAGGAACAATTGGATAAACCAACCAAAAAACTGGAAGAAATTACAGGCAAAACCATGACCGAATTTGCTTATCCTTTTGGTTTATGGAACGCAGAAGGTATTCCTGAATTAAAAAAACGTGGTTTCAGAATGGCTTATCAACTATCAACCAAACGCGATGAAAAGGATCCATTGTTTACCATCCGCAGAATTATTGCCAGCGGATATTGGTCGCCAAAAACATTAAGCAATAGCATTAAAAATAGCTTTTAAATAAAATAATCCCGGCAAGCGCCGGGATTTTCTTTTTTAACGAACCGACTCTATCATGAAAAAAATTGCGCTACTTATTTTATTGATCTTACAGGTCATTAAACTCCAAGCACAAACACCACATTTAAGCGGAAAAGTAGAAATTGTAATGGCCACTGGCCAGATTACCTGCGATTTTGTATTAAGCAACATCCCCAACCTGGGAAAAGATTACCAGATTTTACTGAACAAAGGTTTCAACATTAAGGCCATAAAAGATTCGGCAAACCAGACGCTTAAATATTCTGGCTTTTACGGTGGCGCCATGCGCGGCGAGGGCTTAACCTATGCACCATTGTATAAAGATAGTACCATGGTAAACCCGGTTAAACTACACATCACCTATACCGGAGCCTTCCCGATTTATACCGATACACTGAATTTTGTCGATTTTAAGGGCTTGATCGCATTTAACGGCAAAACCATGCGGGCCACCGATCAATCTAAATGGTACCCGATTATTTATGACATCAAAAATGACCGTCAGATTGAGCAGATGACTTTCGATATTCAGGTGAGCAGTAAGGATGCAAAAACAATTTTTGTAAACGGCGATCTGCCTAAAGCAGGTCCGGTTGCCAGATTTAAATCGAATGTGCCCATAGCACCTATGATCTTTGCGGGCGATTATGGCGTACAAAAAACCAATGGGGCGATATTTCTAAACACGCAGATGAACGATAGACAGCTGAAAGTTTTTGAAGAGAATATTGCCGAAATGAAAACCTACTATTTCAAGGTTTTAAAAATCCCCTACAACACTAAAAATGTTTTTATTGAACATGCCCCTGTAGAAAAATTTAACAAAGGCAGAAGCTGGGGTTTTGTGGCTTTCCCAACAATTGCTTTTGCAGGCATTAAACTGGGCGATATGATTGACGAGGAACACAGTAAACTTAAAGATTCTACCGATTATCCCTTTATTGCACACGAAATTGGTCATTACTATTTCGGAAATGTACTGCAACCAAATTCAACTTTGTTCTGGTTCTTTTTAGAATCGACCGCAGAGTATTTATCGGTTAAAGCAGCGGAAGAAAAATTCGGCAAAGCTTTTGGCACCAAATATTTTGAAGACAGAGGGAAACAGTTAAAAAACTTTAAGGCCAAGCCCTTAAATAGCATTAAAGAAATAAACGAAATATCGGGTACTTACCGTTATTCTTACGGTCCTTTTTTACTCCGGGGCTTAGAGCAGATGATTGGTGAGCAGCGGATGTTTAAGTTCCTCAACACCTGTTTAAGCACCAAAAATGAATCAACAGACTATGCTTTCTTTAAAAAAAATGCATTAAAATCGGGTATCACACAAAAAGAATGGGATGATTATGAAAAAACATTCATCCTTTCCGAAAACGCTGTATCTTTGGTCAAATAAATTTAAAAAACGTTGAGTAAACATCTAAAACCAGCTGCCTATACCCTTTTATCGGTTCTATTTTTGGGGTCATTTTCGTTGGCCTGCTCAGGCAATAAACAAAAAGAAAAAACTGCTGCAGCAAGTACTACCGAAATGGTTAAAATAGATTCGGCAAACAAGAAGCCTGCCGATAACAAAACCATTCTGGCGCGCAGGGAAGTGCCTGTAATCTGTTATCACCAGATCAGGAACAATATTGCCAGCGACAGCAAAAGAGCACATGATGATATTATTGCCCCTGATAAATTTAAGGAGCACATGAAAATGCTGGCCGATAGCGGTTACCACACTATTTTGCCCGATCAGCTGTACAATTATTTGGTTTATAACGCTAAGCTACCTGAAAAACCGATCATGATCACTTTCGATGATACCGATCAGGATCAATTCACCATTGGAAACGCTACCTTGAAAAAATATGGCTTTAAAGGTGTTTATTTTATTATGACGGTATCCATCGGCAGAAAAGGTAGGATTAATTACATGACCAAAGAGCAGATTAAACAGCTTTCCGACGAAGGAAATACGATTGCCAGCCATACCTACGACCATAAAAACTTTGCTCAGTTTACCGATGAAGACTGGACAACACAAATTGATGTGCCAACCAAAAAACTCGAAGAAATTACTGGTAAAAAGGTGGAATATTTCGCCTATCCTTACGGTGTGTATAAAGCTTCAACCTTACACAAGTTAAAGGAACATGGCTTTAAAGCTGCTTTTATCCTTTCAACAGCAAGGGATGAAAATTATCCGCTATACACCATCAGAAGGATAATCGATCCTGGAAGATACACCGCAAAAAACTTATACTACAGCATCAATAAAAGTTTTAATAAAACAAAATTTAAGTAGAACGGTTTAAATTAAAGAGGTTCAAATGTTGGGAGAAGTTGAAAGGTTTTAATCTTAAACAGTTTGAATGTTGAAATTAATCCGTCGGAAAAATACAACATTTCAACTTTACAAATTTTTAACATTACAACAATAAAGCGACTTTACAATCCTATGAAATGTTGAAGTTTAATTTATCATAAAATATAATATTCCAACGCTACAACTTTACAACAATAAACCAACTTTATAACAATAGCAGTTCCACAATGAAATATCCTTTAATCTTTTGCCTTTTCGGATTAGCGATCATATCAGCCTGTAACAACCCTAAAAACGGGACTAATAATACCGAAAGCACAGATAGCACAACGCATGCAAAAGCGGAGCTTAATAAGACATTTTATAAACGGCTAGAAGGTACCATTGCAGGCAAAAAGGTAGTGATGCACCTGCAAAAGGTTGATGATGATGTAAGCGGCACTTATTATTATGATGGTTCATGGCTAAACCTCTCAACCGATACCTTGATCGGTAAAGATAGCCTTGTACTTACTGAATACAGTTTTTACGAGTCATATTTCACTCAGGATTTTAAATCGCCACATTTAGCGCTAAAATGGAATGGGAATGGCTTTAACGGGAATTGGGAAAGCGGCGACAAAACTAAAAAATTTCCGATCGTTTTAGCAGAAAAATACCCTGACGGTAGTTATCCTCTTAACGCGGGTATCTATAAAGACTCGGTTAAAGCCTTCGCCCATCAGCCAAAATCGCCAGCGGCCGAAATCAGTTTCGAATACCTCGAAAGCAAAAACCAGGATGAATACGGCAATTGGCTCAATACCGAACTTAAAAAAATTTCAGGTGTTAAATTACCAGCCGACCGCTCAACAGGTTTCAAAAACATAGCTACTGCTTATTTTAAAGACTACAAAACGCAGGCTACCGAGCAATCAAAAACTAGCCGTGGCGAAGATTTTCAGGCCTGGTTGAACTATACCAACAATAGTCAGCAGTCGGTGAGTTATAATGATAATGGTTATGTTGTAATCGATTTCCTCGCAGATGCCTATACCGGTGGCGCACATGGCAATTATAGCAGTATCATGTTCTGTTTAGATGTAAAGAACAAAAAACAATTGGTACTGAGCGATATCGTCAAAATAGATTCGAATACTTTACAGGGCATTTTGGAGCGCAACATTAGGAAAGAATACAATATCAAGACTAAAGATGCCTTAAGTACCGTATTATTCGACGACTTCATAAAACCGAATAATAATTTTTACTTTAATGCCAACGGAATCGCTTTTATGTATAACCCTTACGAAGTAGCCAGTTATGCCCAGGGCCAGATTGTAGTTTTCGTTCCTTATACAGATTTAAAAACCTATTTAGTTCCGACATTTGCACAACGAATGGGGATTAAATAAGTTCTCAGTTGACAGTCTATAGTTAATTACAAACTGAAGCTTCGTATATCACATCAAATTGGAGAGAATAGATAGACATAAATGGTTCCCGCAGATCACACAGATTTAACCGCAGATTTTTCACTAAGAAATGTTAGAGAAAAAAAATTGGGGTTAATTTCTAGTTTCAATTTTCAACTAGAAATTGAAACTTACCAACTGAAAATTGCCAACTGAAAACTTTATAATATTTCTTTCACGATATAATCCTTCCCATTAAACTTAAAACTTTCATTTTTAGCCTTCCCAATCAAAAACCTGCCTATTGGCGAAGCCTGAGAAACAGCAAAGAATCTCTGCCCATCAGTATTTAATTCGCCCGCACTAATGCTGATGTAGAAATTGCCCTCTGATGTTAAAACCAGACTCCCATTTTTAACCACCTGATCCGACTCTACATTTTCAATCTGCTGTAAGGCGATTTTCTGTTGACCCGCTTCGTAAAGTAATTTACTGTTACGGTCCATTTCCTGCTGCATCATTTCGCGTGTGGTTTCATATTTATCGCCAGCACTGCTTTTCGTATCGTCGTTTGATGCCTGTCGTGCCTGTTGTAAAGAATATTCAATATTTTCTATCCTGTTTTGGATAAATGTTAAGCAAAGTTGGTAGAGATTAGTTTTTAATGCAGACATGTAATGATGATAATGTAAGATGGATGATGGATGATGGAAAATGCAAGATGGTGATTGAAAATGAATAATGAGACTATTTGCGAAGGTCAAAGGCCTGTTTTAAAATAAATGCTATTTTCTCTTTGGGAATATCTTCAAGGTGATTGATCAATAAAATTTTCATTCTGGCTCTTTTCTCCTGCAACAGATCTTCGTGTTGAAATTTATTTCCGTCAACCAAACCAATGTAAGGCTGATGCAGCTTTTTATGGATCCAAAGATAACAGAACATTTTCCCTTTATGGTAATAAAAAGGCATTCCATATTTCCAATGTTCGGTAATATCGTCATACCCAACTAAAAGCGACCTCAAATATTGAAGGCAGCTTTTAATTGGCTCATCTTTTTGTTCGAAATAATTATCCAGCGGATTTAACATAGATGGATGATGGAATGGCGATGCTTAGTCCAAAGTCAGAAGTCCGGAGTCGATTAATTAGACTAATGACTATGGACTTAGAGCTATTGACTACCCCTCAATCCACCTTACCTTTTCCTCCATCGATGTCCTATTGGGTTCCCAGGGTTTTTCGTTGTGATAGCCCATATAAAATAAGCCGATGCATTTTTCATTTTCGCCCAGACTTAAAAAATCGCCCAGATCATCAATCAGAGGTGGCGAACTCCAATACGCGCCAACCTGCAAACTTTCGGCAGTTAAAGCCATATTCTGAACAGCACAAGATACCGCTGCCAATTCTTCCCACTCTGGTATTTTACCGCTTTGGTGCATATTGATGGCAATAATACAATCGGCCTGGCTCGTTTTTTCGGCAAAGCTATCGTACTTTTTCTGCAAAAACTGTTGTGGGCTTACCAATGCTTTATATAGTCTACCCAGTTCTTCACCAAGTTTTGCTAAACCTGCCTTTCTGATGACCACAAAACGCCATGGTTGCGTTAATTTATGTGTTGGTGCATAATTGGCTGTTTCTAAAATCTGGTTAATTACTTCAACCGGAATTTCCTTTTTGATATAGCTGGCAGGGAAAATACTGCGACGTTCTTTTATAATTTTTGAAATGATATCATATGTTGTACTCATTTGGTAAATATAAGGTAAAAGCCGAAATGAAGAAGATTTATGGCGTTAGATGCTCAAATATTTGACCTTTTGATGTTCATTTTACCTAGCCACTCAATCCATTGTATCTTGATACCTGATACTCCTACTTGATACTAGCTTCTTGCTACTCTCTACTTGATACTCTTTACTTAATACCTGCTACTCAATACTTGCTACTTTAACTGCTTCCTGATCTGCTTTACCTTTGAAAAAAAACCTACACTCTCTTTATCCACCAAAAAATCCATCGTTTGTATCAGCTCTTCCCTTATCCAACTATGTTTGGCATTTAAATTGGCTAAAATATTTAAACAATGTGATTTTACGGCTACGGGCACCTTTTCATCAATCAACCAGGCAAAAACAACCTCTACCAAATGATCGGTATCATAATCAGCAATAATCTTTTTAACCACAGTAGAGGCATTTTTTTTGGTCATAAACGCCAAAATTTTAACAAAATGCCGCAGTGCTGATAAATTGCCTTGTTCAGGAAACTTTTCTAAAAAATAAAGTGCATCGGGCAAAAACCTTTCCTCATAACACGAATATACATTTTCTAAAATCCATGCCGATCTGAAACCGATCTGTTCATCATGATGGAAACTTAAATCGATCAGATCTTTAACCGAAAAAGTTTCTTCTGAAGCAATTGCCGCTAATTTTTCTACTTTATTTTTCTGAAGTGTTGTTTTTATGGTTTCGAGCAAGATATGGTTTTGCATGTGGCTAAAATAAATATTTTAGTAGATTAAATCTCGCAAGTTTTGAACGGTATTACCCTCATTAAACTATTAAAAATAATTTAAGCCCGAATTAAGCTTGCGATGTTTGGTTAATCTATAAGATTTAATGTTCCGGAACAAATGTTTTATTCCCAAAAATATCAGTTTTGTAAATGCTGACCTTTTTACCGTTAACATCTTCTATCACTGTATCCCCAAAAACATTTTTTTTTATTTTGCCAATACGTTTCCATGTTCATCTTCAATAATGGTTTCGCCAAAAGTATTCTTTTTCTGTTTGCCAATCATTTTGCCACAGATTTGAAGATTATTTTTAGCACAGATGGCAAGATTAACCCATTTGGTTTATTTGATCTTAACTTCAAATCATTGGCCAAGAAGCACAACCCTACCATCAATAAACCAGATTGAACTGAAATACTTTTAAAATAGCAACAACCCTGAATAGGCTGTCATGCTGAGGCACGAAGCATCTGCAACCGATGAAACGGATGCTTCGTAACTTAGCATAACAGCAGTTGTTTTTAAAAAATTGAAGTGAAAGCAGGGCTGCTCGTCCCGAAAATAACATAACCCTTCATTTCCAAACCTTCAACCTTCCAACCTTTTAACATTTCATCTTTCCAACAATCAAATACCTTTCTACCCTCAACCTTTTTGCCTATCTTTGCGCCTTATTTCAATAACAGCATGATTTCAGTTTCTAATTTATCGTTACGGTACGGCAAGCGCACATTATTTGAAGATGTTAACCTAAAATTTAACCAGGGCAACTGCTACGGTGTAATTGGGGCTAATGGAGCGGGTAAATCTACTTTCCTAAAAATTTTATCGGGAGAAGTTAGCCAAACTTCGGGTAGCGTGGCTTTTACTCCAGGCGAAAGAATGGCGGTTTTAAAACAGAACCACTACGAATTTGATGAGTTTTCGGTATTAGAAACCGTAATGATCGGTCATAAAGAACTTTATGCCATCATGAAAGAAAAAGATGCCATTTACATGAAAGAAGATTTTACCGAGAAAGATGGCGAACGTGCCGGAGAACTGGAGAATATTTTTGCTGAAATGGACGGCTGGAACATGGAAAGTAACGCGGCAACCATGTTAAGTAGCTTAGGTATTACTGAAGATAACCATCATAAATTATTAAAAGAGCTTGATAACACACAAAAAGTACGTGTGTTATTGGCGCAGGCCTTATTTGGTAATCCTGACATTTTATTACTCGATGAGCCCACCAACGATTTGGATATCGAAACCATTGCCTGGTTAGAAAACTTCTTGGCCGATTACCAAAGCATTGTATTGGTAGTATCTCACGATAGGCACTTTTTAGATGCAGTTTGCACACACATTGTGGATATCGATTTCGCTAAAATGAGTATCTATACCGGTAACTATACCTTCTGGTACGAATCTAGTCAGCTGGCTTTAAAACAACGAAGCGACCAGAACAAGAAAACGGAAGAAAAGGTTAAGGAGCTGCAGGAGTTTATCCGCAGATTTAGCGCGAATGCTTCCAAATCGAAACAGGCAACTTCACGTAAGAAAGCTTTAGATAAGATTGATATTACAGAGATTAAGGCATCGAGCAGGAAATACCCTGCAATTATTTTCAACAATACAGGCCGTGAGGCTGGCGACCAGATATTACAGGTAGAAAACCTGGGTAAAAATGGAAATGAGGGCATTTTGTTCGACAAGGTTACTTTCATGGTAAACAAAGGCGATAAAATTGCTATGCTATCTCAAAACAGTTTGGCTACCGCAGCATTTTATGATGTACTAACGGGAAGAGATACGGATCACAGAGGCGAATTTAAATGGGGCGTTACCATCAGTACTGCTGATATTCCGAACGATAACTCTGAGTATTTCGCTGGCAAGGATGAAAACCTGGTTGATTGGTTACGTGAATATTCGGGCACCGAAGCTGACGAGCAGTTTGTACGAAGTTTCTTGGGCCGTATGTTATTTTCAGGCGAGGAAGTGCTTAAAAATGTAAAAGTACTCTCAGGGGGTGAGAAAATGCGTTGTATGTTCTCCAGGATGATGTTACAACAAGCCAACTTATTGATGTTTGATGAACCTACCAATCACCTGGATTTAGAATCTATCGAAGCCTTGAACAATGGCATGAAAGATTTTAAAGGTGCAATATTGTTTACCTCACGAGATCACCAGTTAACAGAAACTGTTGCCAACCGCGTGATCGAGATTACACCAAAAGGCACGATTGATAAGCTGATGACTTACGATGAATACATCAACAGCAGCGATGTTGCAAAACTAAGAGAAGAAATGTATTCTTAATTTTTTCATTAAAATACCGTTTTAAAAGCCACGTGCAACAGCATGTGGCTTTTTCTTTATAAAAAATTAGCGCTGGTGTAGCGTTTTCATTCCATTAATCGTTTTACAAGAAAAAAGCGTTAATGGCCATTAACCAATTTTATTCATAAATTGATTTAAAACATTAAAATGAAAACGAATTTGAAAAATTTTAGCACAACGACAAAAATTATTCTCTCTCTCTTAGCTATCACTTTAACCATAACTGCCTGCAAAAAAGATTTTAACAACGATCCGATCGAAGCTGCAGGTATTGGTTTCATACATGCATCACCTGGAACAGCTGCCCTAGATTTTATCCTGGATAACCAAAAAATAAACAGCTTTACCTATACCAAAGATTTGGGCTATTATGCTGCTTATCCTGGTACAAGATTAGTGGGTGTTGCCAAAAAAGATTCATTAAAATATTTAACTACAGCTACAGCTGCCTTAAAATCAGGTTCATTCTACTCAGTTTTCGTAGTAGACACTTTAAAATCTACAAAACTTCTGATTCTTGAAGATGATTTAAAAGCACCAGAAACCGATAAAGCAAAAGTTCGTTTTGTAAACTTAAGTCCAGGTTCTGCACCATTTGATTTAGCCGTTTCAGGTACAGATGCACCATTATTTACAGCAAAAGCATTTAAAGAGTTTACCCCTTTCAGCAATATCGCTGCAAACGACAGCTACACTTTCCAATTAAAACAAGGTGGTGTTGTTAAGGTGAGCTTACCAGCCGTTAAAATCGAAAAAGGAAAGATTTACACCATTTGGGCTAAAGGCTTATCAAGCAAAACTGATAGTACTGGAGTTGGATTGTCAGTGATGACAAACAAATAAAAATACTTCATTCTACCTGTGAAATTGAAAATTGACACCACTCAAAAAAATTGGGTGGTGTTATTTTCTTAAATTTACAACCAATTAATCATGATAAACCTTTAATAAATAGTCCTTTACAGGGGTGATAAAAAAAATACTCAGTTTTGAGGAAATTTTAAAAGGCTGTGTAAAAAACGACAATAGCTGTAAAGAAATGATGTACAAATCATTTTATGGCTATTTAATGGGCATTATTTTAAGGTATACAAAGAATCCTTCGGACAGTGAAGAGCTTGTAAATGATAGCTTTATCAAGATTTTCAAACATGTTGGTGGCTTTAAAGCACCAAAAAATCCGGAAGAATTACAGCGATCGTTTAAAGGATGGATTGCCCAGATTGCTTCGCGGACAGCAATAGATAAGATACGGAGTTCGAAGGCTCAGTTTTATGTTGACGACCTGGCAGAAAGCGAACATCCGGTTACACAGGTTTCGGTTGCTTCGGAACTTCATGTTAATGATATTTTGAATTTATTAAATCACTTACCAGATACACAGAGACTGGTATTTAACTTATACGAAATTGAAGGCTTTGCCCACGATGAGATCTCAAAGATGCTTAATATTCCAGAAAGTTCGAGTCGTGTATACCTTACCCGCTCTAAAAATAAGTTACGTACCCTTTACCTAAATACCATGGTTAATTCATACGAAAAAAATGGATAAGGAATTAATTGAGCACATTACAGCGCAACTCCAAAACCATGAGGAAATATACCCTGATGGTGCATGGGAGCGTTTTTCGGAGAAAGACAACAAAAAAAGAGGCGTTGCTTACTGGCCTTTATGGGCTGCTGCTGCCATAATTTTAATATTTGGTGCTGTATTTTTTACTTTAAATAATACTACACCTAAAAACGAGATTGCAATTACTAAACCTAAATCAGGACACAATCCCTTAAGTAAAGGAAATACCAATATTGGAACTAAAGAAGCTACTACTCCATCAAATGATCATATCAGTTCCTTAAATCATCCAGATGTTAATGATCAAACTATAGTTACACAAACTATACCACAACAAACCGCGGTAACACAGCATAACGACTATACTCTTGCGAATACATCAAAAGAATTGAATCCAATCAACAACAATGTATTAGATGATAAACTTGCGGGCATAAATATTTCAAACTTAAAGTCAAAAGAATTTGATATTTCAACAGAAAAGAAAAAACCTGTGCCAGTTAAGCAAACAACATTTGAGGATCTGCTTGCACGAGACAGTTATGCAAATCAGCAAAAACCACAGTCTAAAACAAACGAAATTTCTAAGTGGCAACCTGATGTATATGTTGCTCCTGCAATGGGGAACGACAATAAGGTAACCATGAATTATGGCTTCTCGTTATCTTATGCTATCGCCAATAAATTATCGATAAGTTCTGGCGTTTCTTATGCTTCTATCAGTACAACCGAATCGTTAAACGCATCTGCGCCGCAAACTTTATCAGGTAAAAACCTCGAATCAGTTGATGCAAAGGTTCGTGGAATTAACATTCCTTTAGAATTAAAATATAATATAAGCGATAAGTTGTACACCAATATCGGTGTTTCTGCCTTGGCAGTTTTAAACAACTCACAACAGAACAACTATCTCGTAAATCAGGTACAGAGTTTTTCTTCTCCGGCTGTAAATGGTTATTCCGACTCTAAAACACTTATCGTGAAAGAAAAAACAACTGAGCCGCAGCCCGAAGCCAATATCGATCCTGATAAATACATCGGATTCTACAATTTCTCTTTGGGTTATAAACAAAAAATATCTAAAAAGAACAATATTGCCATCGAACCTTTTTTAAGGCTTCCGATGAAAACCTTCTCCAAAGAAAATCTTAATCTCACCAACGGCGGACTGCGTTTGAAAATTGATTTTTAAAAAAACTAAGATATTTAGTATATTTGGTTAAATACCGAATATGAAGAATATCAAGCCATACCCTACCGAAGAAGAGCTACCTCCAGTTAAAACGCTTAATGAGGTAGATTTTTCTGCTACTTACAGTTATGCAGATTATATGCGTTTCGAATTTGAAGAACGTTTAGAGATTATCAAAGGCTACATTTTTGAAATGAGCCCTGCACCTTCCCGTATTCATCAAAAAATATCTGGAAGAATTTATGTACCTATTTACAATTCCTTGAATGGTCATAAATGTGAAGTATATAGTGCCCCGTTTGATGTACGCTTGGCAAAGAAAACCCAAAATGATAAAGAAGTTTTTACTGTTGTACAGCCAGATATTGTTGTGGTTTGCGATCAGGATAAACTCGATAAACGTGGCTGTATTGGTGCGCCAGATATTGTTGTCGAGATTTTATCACCCGGCAACAATAAAAAGGAACTGATTAATAAATATGAGGTGTACGAAGAAGCAGGTGTTAAAGAATATTGGATTGTAAGCCCTTCGGAGAAAACTTTTTTCAGGTACATTCTTGATAATGAAGGCAAATTTCAACCTACAAAATTACTCACTGACGGAGACGAGGTAACAACCTCAATTATCCCAGGATTTAAGCTTGTTCTTAACGAGGTGTTTAAAGATTAGTATAAAAATATGAAAAACATTAAACCCTATCCAACAGAAGAAGAGTTACCAGCAATTAAAACGCTTAATGAGGTAGATTTTTCTGCTACTTACAGTTACGCCGATTATATGCGTTTCGAATTTGAAGAACGTTTAGAAATTATCAAAGGCTACATTTTTGAAATGAGTCCTGCTCCTTCCCGTATTCATCAAGGGATTTTAACCAACATTTTCGGCCCCATATACAATATCCTTAAAGGAAAACCGTGTCACGTTTACACCGCCCCATTTGATGTTCGCTTAGCAAAGAAAACCCAGGAGGATAAAGAAGTTTTTACTGTTGTACAGCCAGATATTGTAGTGGTTTGTGATCAGGATAAACTCGATAAACGTGGATGCATTGGTGCGCCAGATATTGTTGTCGAGATTTTATCGCCAGGAAACAATAAAAAGGAACTGGTGAACAAATATGAGGTGTACGAAGAAGCAGGTGTTAAAGAATACTGGATTGTAAGCCCTTCGGAGAAAACATTTTTCAGATACATTCTTGATGATAAAGGTAAGTTTCAGCCTACAAAATTACTCACAGCAGGCGAAGAGGTTACCACGTCAATACTACCAGGATTTAAGCTTGTTCTGGAAGAGGTTTTTCAGGATTAACACGGATATATAAACCAAAGAAGTCAAGTTTAAATGGCAATTTTGCTATTTAAACCTGACTTCTTTAAAAATGCTCTTTTATATCGATTACCTAGTGACCTGAGTGACCATCAGCACCATGAGCATGGCCATGAGCCAATTCATCTTGAGTGGCTTCACGTACATTCAAAATCACACCGTTAAATACCAGGTTTTTACCGGCCATTGGGTGATTTAAATCCACTGAAATGGTTTCATCGTGAACAGCAGTAACACCTGCTCTAAATTGGTTACCATTGTTATCTTGTAAAGGAATCACATCACCAACATTAGGCAATTCGCCACCAGCTTCGGTAAACATTGTTTTTGGAAGATCGGCAAAAGCACCTGGATCAATATCGCCGTAACCATCTGCAGCAGAAAGTTCGAAACCATATTCATCACCAGTTTTTAAACCGGTTAAATGCTCTTCAAATTTAGGCAACATCATGCCAACGCCATATAAAAATACTAAAGGATTTTCTTCATCAGCTTTTTCTACAAAAACTTGTTGTCCTTCTTCGTTAGTAGTATGCAATTCGTAAGTTAACGCTACTACAGAGTTTGGTGAAATATTCATTTAAATTAATTTATTGTAAATACTCTAATGCGTCCTCAACAGTGTTAACCGGCAACTGGCATACTTTATTTCGGCAAATATAAACTTTTGTTTCATTGCTTTGCTTACCTTTTAACAGTGGCAAGTTACTTTTTGTTCCGCCCAATGTAATTTTGTTTGGAATATAATGTCCGCTTAATTCTAATTTAACAACATCTGTTTCTAAACCCGTAATGGCAATTTCGTTTATACCGTAAATTTCGTTTAGCAGTTGAATGGCCCAGTTTGAATAGGCAGAACCATAAGTTTTGATCTTAGATTGAACCGCAGCAAGCATTTCTGAGGCTTTTTCAGTATAAAGATCGATATCGAAAAGTAAACCCAGTTTCTTTAAATTTTGCGCCATGGTAGAGTTTGAAGCTGGTATTACATTGTCCATTACCTCATGTTTACGGGCAATTAAATCTTCGCTTTCGGCTGAAGTGTAGAAAAACATCGGCGAATCAGGATCAGAAAAATTATCGATTACATAATCTGTTAACGATTTGGCTTCTTCCAACCATTTTTCATCAAAATCTGCTTCGTAAAGGGCGATTAAAGCTTCGATAAAAAATGCATAATCATCTAAAAACCCGGTAATAGAAGCTTTTTCATTTTTATAATTACGGTATAAGCCACCATTTTCTGATTTCAGATGATCTAAAACAAAATGCGCTGCAGTAGAGGCTTTTTCGTAATATTGATTGTGATTTAACACCTGTCCGGCATCAGCCAGGGCTTTAATCATCATGCCGTTCCAGGCGGTTAAACATTTATCATCCAAGCCAGGCCTAATTCTTTTGCTTCGCACTGCCATTAGTTTTGCTTTGGCTGATTTTACCTTATCGTAAAGCACGTCAGCATCGATATCAAATTTTGCAAGCAGATCATCATCACTAATGGTTTTACGTAAAATGTTCGTTTGCTCTTCTTCCCAATTACCTTCTTCGGTAATATTATAATACGTACCAATCAATCGGGCATCTTCGCCTAATACCTGATCGAATTCTGTTTTATCCCATACATAAAACTTGCCTTCTACACCCTCGCTATCTGCATCCAATGCTGAATAAAAGAGGCCATCAGGCGAAGTCATCTCCTCGAAAACCCAATTTATGGTTTCAACAACGGTCTGCTTAAAAGAATCGAATTTGGTACACTGATAAGCTTCGGCATACAAACTGATTAATTGTGCGTTATCATACAACATCTTTTCAAAATGCGGCACGTGCCATTTATCATCAACCGAATAACGGGCAAAACCACCACCAATCTGATCATAAATACCACCTCTGCTCATTTCTTCGAGCGTATGACAAACGGCTGTAAAAACAGATTCATCGTCTTTTAAAAAGCCATAACGCAATAAAAATACCCAATTATTGGGCAAAGGAAACTTTGGAGCGCGGTTGTACCCTCCATAACCAATATCGAAATGGCGTTTCCAGGGATCGATAATTTCGGTTAAATGTTCATTGGTATAAGCTTCTGTTGCAATTGCAGGAATTATTTTTTCACTGTCTTTAATGCCAGAAGTCAATCGCTCTGCATATTGAATGGCCTTATCGGGTTCATTTGCCCAAAGCGCAGCAACATTTTCTAAAATATTGATCCAATCGTTTTTACGAAAATAAGTACCACCATAAATTGGACGTTGATCAGGCAAACAAATACAGTTTAAAGGCCAGCCCCCACTGCCCGTCATGAGCTGTATAGCGTACATATAAATCTGATCAATATCGGGACGTTCTTCGCGATCGACCTTGATACAGATAAAATGACGGTTCATTACCTCGGCAACCTCATGGTTCTCGAAACTTTCGCGCTCCATTACGTGGCACCAATGGCAAGCCGAATAACCAATGCTCACCAATATCAGTTTGTTTTCTACCTTTGCCTTTTCTAATGCTTCTGCGCCCCATTCGTACCAATTAACAGGGTTATGGGCATGTTGCAGTAAATATGGTGATGAAGCATGGATTAAGTTATTGGTTTCAGACATGGGAGGTGATGTAAAATGCAAGCGGGAAAATGGAATTTTAATTTGAAGGGTAAATCTATTAATAATCTACAAACCTGTTCCTATTTAGTTTTTGTTTTTATACTTTAGTTGGAAATGAATCTATCACATCAAATTGGAACAGCAGAGAATTGCAAAGACAGATAACTTTTTGAATTAAATAACCAATAAAAAAATGAAAATCACCCATACCGAAATATACCGCTTTAGCATACCTATGGAACCTTTTGTAATTGCAACAGGAACCATGCATTTTGCCCAAAATGTATTGGTCAGGATTTATACCGACTCGGGCATTCATGGTATTGGAGAATGTTCTGCCTTCCCGATGATCGTGGGTGAAACCCAGGAAACCTGTATTGCGATGGCGAAGGATTTCGCAGCGATATTAAAAGGCAAAGATCCTTTGGAAATTCCTGAACGGATGAACGATTTATTGGGTTACGCAGACCACAACAACACCATTAAAAGTGCTTTCGATATGGCGTTATTTGATATCGCCGCCAAAAATGCAGGATTACCCCTTTATAAATTCCTTGGTGGAACTAAACGTACCATCGAAACCGATATGACCATTGGTATCGATACGCCAGAAGGAATGGCTGCAACGGCTCTAAAATATAAAAGTCAGGGCTGCCGCATTATTAAAATCAAACTGGGCAAAAAGGTTCATGATGACATTGAAAGGGTTAAGCACATCCGCGAAGCTGTTGGTGAGGAATTGACTTTACGCCTGGACGCCAATCAGGGCTGGAGTTTTGATGATGCTTTATTTGCTTTAGGTGAATTGGAAAAATACAATATCGAATTCTGCGAACAGCCTATGCGCACCTGGTACGATGATCAACTCCCTGAGTTAAATATAAATTCGCCGATTAAATTAATGGCCGACGAAAGCTGTTACAACCATCATGATGCCCGTAAACTGATCAATAGTCAATCTACAACCTATTTAAATATTAAATTTTCGAAATCAGGGGGCATTTTAGAGGCGCAAAAAATCCATGAGGAAGCTTTGCAGCGCGGTGTAAAATGTATGATCGGCAGTATGCTCGAAAGCCGGATTGCCTTAAGCGCTAATCTACATTTTGCTTTGGCAAGCCCTAATGTGGAGTTTTTCGACTTGGATACAGCCTTATTAGGCCATTTGGTCGATCCTGTGGTTGGTGGCTTAACTTACAACGGCTACTTTCTTGATGTTCCGGAGGAAATTGGTATCGGTGCTGAAGCGGATGAATTTTTCTTGGAGAAATGTGAAAGCTGGACGGTTTAGTTATTAGTTTGGAGTTGAGTGTTTGGTGTTTGGAGTCAGTTAACCAATTTAAATAATTAACCGTATCTAATGAACCAACATCTGATCCAACGCTAAACTATCTCCATTAAAAGCGTTAAAATCGACAACATGGCCAATGCCATTAATTTTGGCTTTATCAGAATGTTGCCAGAATTTCCAACGGCTTTTATCCATACGCAATTTCGGTTGATAATAATGCGCAATCCACAAGGGGTAATCGTCAAAATGATCAACCAGATAATCTTCATAAAATTTAAGCCCGGTATAAACGATTGGCCTAACTTTGGTTTTCATTTCTACATAATTAAGAAAGTCAGACAACTCTGCCCGCATTTTTAATGGTGAAACACCATCTAACGATTCGATATCAACAACTGGAGGTAGATCTCCTTTTTCGATATTCACTACCTGTAAAAAAAACTTAGCTTGTGTTTTGCCATCCTTCTTTGGTCTTAAAAAGTGGTAAGCGCCACAAATAATACCTGATTTTGGTGCCTCTCTCCAATTGCGTTGAAAATAAGGGTCAACCAACATCAATCCTTCGGTGGCTTTAATAAAGGCAAACCGAATGCTTACCTCATCTTCTTTCATTTCCTTTACCTTTTGCCAGTTTATTTTGCCCTGATAGTAGGAAACATCGATACCATGAATGGTATATTTTTGGGGGATTTTGATATTAAAACTCTTATAGGTTCTGTAATTGGGATCCTGCCCCCAGTCTTTAACCCACCGCCAGGTCGCTACAAAGCTTCTTAATACATAACCATAATAAAATGGAGAGAGTAGAACCAATAGTAAACCTGCAATAACCAATTTAAGCTGAATGGAAACGGCTTTTTTCTTTTTCTTGTTTGTGCTTGTCTTTCTGGTTACAGGTTTCCTAACGACAGGTTTTTTGGTAACTGGAGTTTTACTGATTGGGGTTCTTTTCTCTGGCGGCATATTTCTTTAGCAAAGTTGAGGAAAAAGTGGGGAAATAAAAATTAAGCCTCCAGAATAACTAATACCATATCCATTAAAAATTGTGTGGTTTTACTTTTTACTACAACTAATTAAAGCTAAGCTTTTTTACAAACTCCGGAAAACCTGAATAATTAGGTAATAACAGTTAATTAAAAATTGCCAAGTGATTACCATAAATTTAACTGGGAATGGAATTACATTTCCTACTTTTGTTACCTACAAAATCATCTATGTTTGCCTCAATTTACAATACATACAAAACCTCTTTCAGTGGATTAAGCAGAGAAACCTGGTTACTGAGTTTTGTGATCCTGTTTAACAGATTCGGAAGCATGTCCGTTCCCTTTATGGGGCTCTTTGTTACTCAAAGCCTGCATAGATCGGTAACAGACGCAGGGTTGATCATTATTTTATTTGGTGTCGGCTCTGTACTTGGCTCAGCAACAGGTGGTAAATTGACCGATATGATTGGCTTCCGCCCCGTACAGGTTTTATCTTCCATTATCAGTGGTCTGCTGTTTATCTTATTTTCTACCCTCACCCACTTTTATAGTCTGTGTATCCTCGCGGTTATAATCAGTTTTTTTTCTGAGGCTTTCCGACCGGCTAATTTTACAGCAGTGGCCCACTACTCTGCAGAAGGCACTTTAACACGGTCGTACTCCTTAAACAGGTTGGCAACCAACATGGGCTGGTCTATAGGCATTAGTTTTGCAGGTATAATCGCTTCTATTAATTATAGGCTACTCTTTATTGTTGAAGGTGTTGTAAGTATTATTGTAGGTCTGCTGATCCTAACGTTTTTACCACAGCTGAAAGGTTTCATCAAAAAAGCAAAAGAAACGGCAAATAACAGGGTCATTCTGAAGCCCTGGAATGACGCTTTCTACGTAAAATTTATTTTGCTTACCACCATATTTATTACCTGTGCCTTTTTAATGTTCAGGATTGTGCCGGTATTTTTTAAACAAGAATGGCATATCGACGAATTTGCCATCGGTATTATCATTGGTATCAACGGAGCCGTTATTGCTCTTTTTGAGATGGTGATGATCAATAAAATTGAAGCAAAAAAACCGCCTATATTTTTCATCATTATAGGCGCAGTACTATTTTCAGCTGCATACGTCATACTAAGCGCTCCCGTAAGTCTTCACATTGTGATGGCAATATTAACCATTGTTGTTTTTACCTGTGGCGAGATGCTTACCTTACCTTTCATCAATACCATCGTTATCAGCAGGAGTAATGCACACAATAGAGGCTTATATGCGGCAGGTTATACTTTAAGTTGGTCGTTCGCACAACTTGCTGGTCCGTATTTAGGTTTCTTAGTAGCCGAAAATCTTGGTTACAACTGGCTTTGGCTAGGGCTGGCAGGTATGCTTTTATTTTGTGCCTGGGGATTTAATACACTCAATATAAGACAGGCGAAAGTTGTTTTAGAAAAAACTGAAGTTCAGCTGGAAATTGAATAAATTTCCAGCTGATGGGTAATTATTTTACTTTTTCGGCTTTTACACCTTCATTTGTAATTTTTACAGGAAGGATATTTCCATCGGCATCAAATTTCATTTCATCAATGCAAGTAACGCGGTGGTTTCCGTCGGTTTCGGTTAATGGCCTACGGTGATAAACAATATAATATTTCCCTTTTTTCTCATTGATAATTACAGAGTGATGACCTGCACCTGTGGCAATTCCGGCATCTTGTTTTAAGATTTTACCAACTCTTTTAAACGGACCGAAAGGCGAATCGCCAACAGCATAAGCTACAGAGTAATCAGGACCAGTCCAGCCACCTTCGCTCCACATGAAATAGTACTTTCCGTTTTTAATGAACATGTAAGGTCCTTCTACATAGTTATCAGGTGTAATTTCTTTAAAAGTTGATCCATCTTCAAATGGCACAAACCCGGTAAAATCTTTATTCAACCTGGCAATATTGCAGTGTTTCCAGCCTCCATAAATTAAGTAGTATTGACCATCTTTATCTTTAAATACAAACTGATCAATTGGTTGTGCGCCATTGTAAAATTTATCAACCAAAGGCTTACCCAAGTGGTCTTTATAAGGCCCCTCTGGTTTATCGGCAACGGCAACACCAATCCCCCCTGTTTCATTATCGTTCTGAATATCATTTGCACCAAAAAACAGGTAATATTTTTTATCTTTTTGAACAATTGCAGGCGCCCACATGGCTTTATTGGCCCATTTTACGGCTGCTGTATCTAGAATATGGGGATGTTTTTTCCATTTCACCAAATCATCAGATGAAAAGGCATCTAAAAACACTTGTTCTTTGTATTTTGCAGAATAAGTAGGATAAACCCAATATTTATTGTTAAAAATAGCGGCATCCGGATCTGCGTACCAACCTTGAAAGATCGGATTCCCAGATTGGTTAATCGTTTTAGTATCCTGAGCCAAAGAAGCAAGCCCTGATAAAAGTAAAAGTGAAGAGAATAGGTATTTCATGGTACCAATTTAGAAAAAAATCTGTGGTTAAAAAATTACTAGTATAGTTTAACCACAATTATGAAAGTAAATGAGTAAGACTATTTAAAGATGGTGTTGGTCTTCGACTCCGCTCAGACTGACAACCAAATTCTGAAATGACCATAAGAACTAAGATTAACAAACTATTTCGGAAAGCAAAAGCTTTGGCCTTTAGGTTAAAACAGTCCCGCCCTTTGTTACAAAGCCTCGTCCTCATGCTTCGCTCTGCGGGTTCTACACTTTGGTCGCCTGCCCGTACAGGTGTGGGTTTAGGCGGCGCAGCCAGCATAACTATTTAAGGTTGCAGGGCGGGTAACCGACACATTGCAGGAACAGGCATTTCAAAAGAAGAACAGCCTCCTGTTAACTAAACCCGACAGTAGCGGAAATACTTTTTGTTGCAACGCTCTTAAAATCAGCATAACAGTATTACAAAAAGATTGAAGCGAATGGCGGGACTGCAGCTCCTATGGAACAAGGAACGCTCGTTTTCAAAAAAAATGTTAAAAAAATCCCTGCTTATAAAAATAGGCAGGGATTGGTTTTCGACTCCGCTCAGACTGACAAATAAGACTACCTATTTGCTCAGTTCTGCGAAATATTTATGAAATAATGGCAAAGTTTCGATGCCTTTGTAGTAATTATAAATGTCGTATTTCTCATTTGGAGAGTGTAACGCATCGCTATCTAAACCGAAACCAAAAAGTACCGATTTAATACCCAAAACATCTTCGAACAAAGCCACAATCGGGATACTTCCGCCACCACGTGTTGGGATTGCTTTTTTACCGAAACTATCTTCAATTGCTTTTTCTGCAGCCTGGTAGGCAATACTATCTGTTGGTGTTACCACAGGCTCGCCACCATGGTGAGGGGTAACTTTAACCTTAACATTTTTAGGTGCAATGCTTTCGAAATGTTTGGTAAAAATTTCAGCAATTTCTTCAGAACTTTGATGAGGAACCAAACGCATCGAAATTTTAGCATTGGCCTTACTTGGCAATACGGTTTTAGCGCCTTCGCCAATATAACCACTCCAAATTCCGTTCACTTCCAACGTTGGGCGGGTACCGGTACGCTCTAAAGTAGAATAACCTTTTTCACCCCAAACTTCCTCAATATCAAGGTCTTTTTTATATTCAGCTTCGTCATACGGTGCAGAATTTAAAGCCTTTTTCTCCTCCTCGGTTAATTCTACAACCTTATCATAAAAAGCTGGGATAGTGATATGATTGTTTTCATCGTGCAATGATGCAATCATTTTGCAAAGAATAGTTGCCGGATTGGCTACCGCTCCACCATATACACCCGAGTGTAAATCGCGGTTTGGACCAACAACTTCCACTTCCATATAAGCTAAACCACGCAAACCAGTTTCTATTGAAGGGTGCTCCATACTGATCATCGAGGTATCAGAAATTAGAACCACATCTGCCTTTAAACGTTCAGCATTATCTTTTACGAAAATACCCAAATTAGCTGAGCCTACCTCCTCTTCGCCTTCGATCATAAATTTAACATTGCAAGCCAATGTATTGGTTTCCATCATCAGTTCGAATGCTTTTACGTGCATATAAAACTGTCCTTTATCATCACATGCGCCACGTGCATAAATTTTGCCATCGCGTACAGTTGGTTCGAACGGCGGGGTATGCCAAAGTTCTAATGGGTCTGCAGGTTGAACATCATAGTGTCCATATATTAAAACGGTTGGTAAAGCAGCATCTATAATTTTTTCACCGTAAACAATAGGATATCCTGCAGTTGGGCAAATTTCTACCTGATCGGCTCCTGCATCTTTTAATTTCTGCGCAACATAATCGGCAGTTTTTAAAACATCGCCTTTGTATTTCGGATCAGCACTAACCGATGGAAAACGCAATAACTCAAACAGCTCATCTAAAAAACGTTGTTTGTGCGTTTCTACATAATTTTTAATCTCTTGCATAACAAAATGAATTTGGACAAATATAGGCTTTACCAAATAAACGGCACAGTAAGTGGCTATAATTAAACCATGTTAAATGCATAATACCACATATAAACAGACCGTTAGGAGGTTTTATTATTTCTTTCAAACCAAAAAAAATAACTACTATTTTTTAAATTTAAGCTCCGTTTATTAACAGATAAAAAAAAGGTTTAATGTTTGTAAAAAAGAAAGGTAGAGCAGCATTTATATTTACTTTTTTGTAAATTGCGCCAATAACAGATATCCTTAAATCCTGTAAGAAAGAATTTTAACAATGAAGTTTGGCGCAAAAGTATTTTTATCTCTTCTGCTGCTTCTGTTTATCTATATTTCTTCTTTCGCCCAAGGTCAAAATCCGACACGTATAAGTTGCCCCGATGCGGCCCAATATTATTCGAAAGACAGTATAAACATTGTAACTTTTGGAGCAAGCACAGTAGAAGGTGTAAATGGTCTCAGTTTCCAGCCCCTGCTTCAGAACAACTTTATAAACTGTTATACCAATAAAGTAGTTGACATTACGAATCATGGTATAGGTGGTCAGACTACTTTTCAGGGTTTGCTTAGGATTGATAACGCCATAGCCAATAGAACAGGTTTTATTGTGATTAATATGGGAATTAATGATGCAATAGCTATGACTAACGGTAAGGGTAGCATAGCTGAAACTGTAGCCAATATGCGCGTATTTATCACCACGAGTTTGAAACAGAAATTGGTACCGATATTATGTACACTTCAATTTGTTGATGATAGGAACAATAAAAGTTATATTGCCGTAAATGCGAATATCAGGAGCATAAATGCAGCTTACAGAAAATTAGCGGCCGAGTATAAAATTTATATTGCCGATATAAATGCAGCGATAAGACGCGATTTTTCTTTATATCAAGATCCTTTTCATCCCAACGCTCGCGGTTACAGATTGGTGAGTTATGTGATATTTGATGCCATTAACAAAGCTATTTTTGATAAATTCTTAAAATTTACGGTTTCTCAGAATTACCCGAACCCTGCAGCAATGCAAACCTTTATCGACGTGGTTTTACCAGAATCAGATAAGCTTAATATCCAGATCTACGATTTAATGGGCCGACTGGTGAAAACCGTTGTAAACGAGTACCTCAATACGGGCAAACATACCTTAGAAATCAATACGTCGACATTTGTGCCCGGCATTTATTTTTTCAAGATTTCTTCTGATTCCGGTCAATACAATACCGCAAAAAAGTTTATTGTATCGAGGTAACAAAAGATTTAAACAGTAGTCTACACAGTAGATAATATGTTTTTATATCTTTAACAATGCCTGCAGATTCCCTATTCACCAACGAAACCATTAACCTTGATCAACTTCCGAAATACGAAGCGATACCGCTAAAACAACCTCACTCCCATTATTGGAGAATCATCTGCATCAACCTGCTGATCTTTTGGACCTTAGTGGGAATTGCCAATGGCACCTTAATATTATTGGTTGATGAAGTTAGACCTAATGCCGTTTGGATGATCCCTGCTTACTTCGCCTTAGTGGTTATCTCCTTTTTATTATACCACCTAAGTTTTAAAAAGCGTGGTTATGCCGTACGCACACATGATGTTATCTATAAAAGTGGAATTATTGCCGAATCTACAACGATAGTTCCTTTGAACAGGATCCAGCATATTGAGTTGAATGAAGGCATTTTCTCCAGAATATATAAATTAGGATCACTACAGATCTTTACGGCGGGCGGCCAAACCGGACATATCCACATTTCGGGTATTGCAATTAATGAAGCCAAAAGCATCAGGGATTTACTGCTGAAAAAACTGGATCTTCTTGAAAACCCCACAACTGAACCCGAAGCATAATGGATAACGATTTTAGTAAAGCACAGCGCGAATCGGCTTTTGGCATCATTATAATGGGCGCTCATACCATGCTAAAAATAGGCAAGGCAAGCTTTTTCTTATTCCTGATAGCCTTTGTAAAGATGTCGAGTACTTCTTTCACCTATCTAATCCTGGGCATTTCTGCTATAATCTTATTCAGTTTTATATTTGCTTATTTATGGTATTTGAAATTTACTTTTTTCTTAGACAAGGAAAAGCAGGAATTTGTGGTAAACAAAGGCATCTTCAACCGCGATCAGGTAATCATTCAACTGGATAAAATTCAGCAGGTGAATATTAACCAGAATATTCTGCAGAAAATTATAGGGGTGTATGGTTTAAAAATTGATACTGCTGGCGCCCATGGCGAAGAAGTAAGCATAAAAGCAATCGATGAAACATCTGCTTACAACCTTAAAGAACATTTATTAAACAGAAAAGCCGCCACTGAAGCGCAACCTGAAAACGCACATGAAAACCATTTGCAGGAAGAAACACCGTTTTTAAGAATAAGTGCCTGGACTTTGTTAAAGGTAGGGTTAACATCCAATTATGGACAAAGTTTCGCCTTACTTGCTGCATTTTTTTACACCGTAATTTATGAGGGCAGGCAACTGCTTGATGCCTTCAAAATTAATAAAGACGAAATCCAGGGTACGGTAACAGGCATGCTGACCATTGTTACGGTTTTTATTTTAATTGCATGCCTTCTGGTTGTGCTACTAATTATCAACCTCGTTAGAACCTTTTATAAATATTTCGAACTGGAAATTAGTCAACATCAAGATACCCTACTGATTTCTTCTGGATTAATCGCTAAGAAAAACACGTTGGTGAGTCCAAATAAAGTCCAGATTACCAGATACAGCCAAAACTATTTTCAGAAGAAGATGAACATGCTGAATATGAGTTTAAGACAGGCCCATTTTGGACAAAGTAAAAAAGGGCATGAAATGCAGGGAAATACCTTGGAAATCCCTGGCTGTAATCCAACTGAGCGGGATGAACTGTTAAAAATGATTTTAGGTTCAGCTCCGTTAAAAGGAAAAACTTTTATCCCCGACTGGCGTTTTTTGAATTTACCCATTTTCTTTAAACTGGTTTTGCCTATTGTTATATTTTTGATCTTCGCCTTTAACATCCCTGAGGTAAAGCCTTTTATTGCTATTGCGATAGCATACTTTTTTATAGGTGTACTAATGATTTACATCAGCTACAGGAGGCACAGGATTTCGGTAAACCAGGATTTTATCATCAAAAAAAGTGGCATTTGGGATATTTCGGATGAAATTGTAATGCCAAATAAGATTCAGGCGATTACTACTTTTCAATATCCATGGCATAAAGGTGTAGATGTTGGGCATCTTTCTTTACATACCGCGGCAGGGCAAATTCATTTTAAATACGGCAATTACACCGAAATTAAACAGCTTGTAAATTATTGGTTGTATCAGGTAGAAAGTGGCAACGAAAATTGGATGTAAGTGTTTAACATGATTGTTTTATCACTTTAGGTGTAGCGGATGGCTAATCCGCTACATGTTTCATGTTGTTATGCTTTAACGCTACAATATCATAATCCCTTTAATGTTTCCTGCCTGTTTATAAATGGCAATTACTTCATCAGCATTTTGTACAGTCTTTTTTACCGTGATCGAAACATATTTCCCGGTTTTCGAAGCTTGTTCAATAAATTCATCATCAGGCAAAATGGCGCGTAAATCTTGTATCTTATCTAAGCCTCCAGTAATGATAAATTTAAAATGGTAAACACCTGGAAACTGCTCAACACTTTCCAATTTCTCTTTTAAATTGGCATAAATATCTGTATTTGCCCCCTCTGGGATATCAGAAAACTCAATATCTTTATTTATTTTTTTCTCTTCCATATTGCAAACATATCAAATTCTATACCCAAAACATTAAGGTGTAATTCTGGCAGAATAAACCTTTTTGTAATTAAAAACCCCGGCACTTTGAGCCAATAAAACAATGAAGTACAGGGTTTTTTCATTGTCGCATTAACTGCGAAATCTTTAAAAATTTAAGCGCTTATTACCTATCAATAGAAAATGGGCTGCCAGTGATCAATCGATGTTAATTTATAACAGATTTATTTTGTGACCGTTTTTTTTGTGACCAAAAAAACTGTCACAAGAAAACATGCCACAACTTTGTGACCAAATTTTTTGTGACCAAAAAAACTGTCACAAAAAAACATGCCACAACTTTGTGACTAAATTTTATGTGACTAAAAATTTGCTCACAACATAAATGGTCACAAAAATTAAAAGGAGCTTTGGATTTTAAACTAATTACTAACAACTTTGGCAAAAAGCCATAGGAATTGTTATTTTTGAACCTCAAAAAAACAGGAGTCGATTTGGATTATTTAGCAGGATTAAACCCACAACAAAGAGCAGCAGTAGAGAACACAAAAGGACCGGTAATGATTGTTGCGGGTGCAGGTTCGGGCAAAACCAGGGTAATTACCTATCGTGTTGCCCACCTTATTCAAACCGGTACCGATCCGTTTAACATTCTGGTTTTAACCTTTACCAACAAAGCAAGTAAGGATATGCGCGAGCGTATTGGCAAAGTGGTTGGTGCCGAGGCAAAAAACATCTGGATGGGTACATTTCACTCTGTTTTTGCGAAAATTTTGCGTGTAGAAGCCGAAAAAATCGGTTATCCAAGCAATTTCACCATCTACGATACCGACGATAGTAAAAGTGTAATCCGCGCTATTTTGAAAGAAATGCAGCTGGATGATAAATTATATGCAGCAAATTTCGTTTTCAACAGGATTTCTTCTGCAAAGAATAATCTGATCTCATGGGGCGAATATCAGGTGAATGATCAGATCCAGGCTGAAGATATCCAAAATAAACGTCCATTAATCGGTCAGATTTACGAAACTTATGCCAAACGCTGTTTTAGGGCCGGTGCAATGGATTTCGACGATTTGTTGTTCAAAACCAATATCCTGTTAAAAGAACATCCGGACGTTTTAAATAAATACCAACAGAAATTTAGATACCTGATGGTGGATGAGTATCAGGATACCAACTTTTCGCAATATACCATTGTTAAAAAACTGGCTGCTGCTTATCAGAACATCTGCGTGGTGGGCGATGATGCCCAAAGTATTTATGCTTTCCGTGGTGCAAACATCCAGAATATCTTAAACTTCGAACGCGATTATCCTGATTTAAAGGTTTATAAATTGGAGCAGAATTATCGCTCTACCCAAAATATTGTTGATGCGGCAAGCAGTATCATCGCCAACAACAAAAATCAGCTCGAAAAGAATGTATTTTCTGAAAATGCAGAAGGCGACAGAATTAAAGTTTCGCGTGCGTTTACCGATAATGAAGAAGGTAAATTAGTTGCAGAAGCCATCATCCAGGAGCGGAGTACAAAAGGTTATCAATACAACGATTTTGCCATTTTGTACCGTACCAATGCCCAAAGCAGGGCCATGGAGGAAGGTTTACGTAAGCTGAATATCCCTTATCGAATATATGGCGGTCAATCTTTCTACCAACGTAAAGAAATTAAAGATTTAATTGCCTATTTCCGTTTAACTTTTAATCCGAAGGATGAAGAAGCCATAAAAAGGGTAATTAACTACCCTAAACGTGGTATTGGCGATACTTCCATCGATAAAATTATCGTTGCGGCAGACCAGAACGATAAAACCATGTGGGATGTAATTTCGAATGCACATCAATATGTTGATGGCCGTTTGGCAAACCAATTGAACGATTTCGCGATGATGGTTCAAAGCTTTCAGGCAGAAGCAAAAAAGCTAGATGCTTATGATACTGCTTTGTTTATTGCCCAACATGCGGGTATTTTAAAAGAATTATATACTGATGATAGTGTTGAAGGCCGTGCGCGATACGAAAATATCCAGGAGTTATTAAATGGTATCAAGGAATTTTCCGAGCGTGAAGACATTGAAGAAAAAGGTCTTGATGTTTTTATGCAGGATGTTGCCCTTTTAACCAATGATGATAAAGATGGCGACAAAAATAAGGATACGGTTTCTTTAATGACGATCCACTCAGCGAAAGGTTTGGAGTTTAAAAACGTATTTATAGTGGGATTGGAAGAAAATCTATTTCCTTCGCAAATGTCGCTAACCAACCGGACTGATTTGGAAGAAGAACGCCGTTTATTTTATGTAGCCATTACCCGTGCTGAGATAAAACTGACCATTACTTATGCGACTTCACGTTACCGTTGGGGAACTTTAACCAACTGCGAACCAAGTCGTTTTATAAATGAAATTAGTCCTAAGTTTTTAGAGTTAGATGTTAAACCTGCCAAATCAACCAGTTTTGATGGCAATTTTGATGATGACCGCAAATCGTGGACTTCTCAACCCCGCGATTTCATTAGCAAACCAAAACCAACTGCAGGGGCAACTACCTCTGCCCCACCAGTACGCCCAAAAACAACATCATTACTGGCAAAAGCACACGTGCCCACACCTGGTTTTACCCCATCGCAACCGCACGAATTTCAAGGTGGCATGGAAGTAGAACACGAAAAATTCGGTTTTGGAAAAATTATCAGCTTAGAAGGAACCTTACCTGATGTGAAGGCAACCGTATTTTTCCAGGGCTTGGGCAATAAACAGTTGCTGCTTAAGTTTGCAAAACTGATGATTGTAAAATAACTTCACCCTATTAAAGTTTTTGCTTTGGCAACATCACTGCAATCCCTATCCTTATAGAGAGCGAACAAAGCTTTGCAGATTAGGCGATAGGTTTAATGCGCAAGCCAAAAACCCCTCTCTTTAAGGAGAGGGCTGTTACAACATTTGCCTAATTTCTGCCTTTCACTGGGAGAGGTATTGAAAAACCACAAAATTATCCTTAATATTGAACTCGGTTCTCCCGATTACAAACCATGCAACTTACTAGGTTAGAAATTAAAGGTTTTAAAAGCTTTGGCGATAAAGTGACCATCAATTTTAATGAAGGGGTTACGGCTATTGTTGGGCCTAATGGTTGCGGAAAATCTAATGTAATCGATGCCATGCGCTGGGTTTTGGGCGAGCAGAGTACCAAAGCCTTACGTTCGGAAAAGATGGAGAACATTATTTTCAACGGAACAAAAAACCGTAAACAAGCACAGCTTGCCGAGGTATCCTTAAGTTTTGATAATACCAAAAACATTCTGCCTACAGCTTACTCGCAGGTTACCGTTACCCGTAAACTCTATAGAAGTGGTGATAGCGAATATCGCTTAAACGATGTGCAATGTAGGTTGAAAGACATTACCGATCTGTTTTTAGATACCGGGATCGGCTCTGATAGTTATTCGATTATCGAGCTGAAAATGGTTGACGAAATCATTACCAATAAAGAACATAGCCGCCGCTCCCTGTTTGAAGAAGCATCAGGTATTTCCAAATACAAATTACGCAAAAAACAGACTTTCAGCAAGTTAAAAGATACTGAAACGGATTTAGAACGTGTAGAAGATTTACTTTTTGAAATTGAAAAAAACCTAAAAACCTTAGAAAATCAGGCGCGTAAAGCAGAACGTTACTATAAGTTAAAAGAGCAGTACCGCGAATTGAGTGTTCAACTGGCTACACACCGTATTGCCTTTTTCCGTACCGATTTAACCGCATTAGAAACACAGGAACAAAATCAACAGGTAAACCGCACAGCGCTCAGCAACAAAATAGATACTGGTGAAGCTGAGTTACAAAAGCTTAAAATGGGTAGTATTAGTCAGGAAAAGAATCTTTCTGTCCAGCAAAAAGCTACAAATGAGTTTGTTTCCAAAATCCGTGCTTACGAAAGTGAGAAAAAAGTAAAGAACGAACAGATGCGTTTTTTACAGGAGAAAGAAACACGTTTATCTGGCGAACTCGAAAAAGATAAAAACCAGGTTAACCATATTAAATACAATATTAAGCGACTAAATGAAGAAGTTGTAACAGAAACTGAGGTTTTTAACAAACTGGAATCTGATTTAAAAAGCTTAAAATCTACGCTTGACACGCTACGCGAACAGCAACAGACCGAGAAAAACAGAATTGATAACCTGATCAAATCTGTTAACGAACTGCAAAATCAAGTATACCAATCTCAAAAAGAAATTGATATCCTCAACATCCAAAAAGATGCTTTGGTACAGGAGAGCAACCGGAATGTAGATGATACCGAAACCAAAACCCTTGAATTAAAGGCTTTTGACCATGCTTTGGCCGAATTGGATATTCAGGTAAGAGAAAAACAGGCCAACATTAAAAACCTCACTGAGGCTGAAGAAATCTTAAAGGAAAAACTGGCTGGTTCAGAAATCAATTTAAGTTCGAACAAGGAAAAACTGACGGCCGAAAACCGGAAGAAAGATGCCAAACAAAACGAATATAACCTGACCAAATCGTTGGTTGATAGTTTAGAAGGCTTCCCTGAATCGATCCGTTTTTTAAAGAAAAACAATGCCTTTGCTAAAAGCGCCCTACTTCTATCAGATATTTTATTCTGTAATGAAGATTACCGCATTGCCATAGAAAACTATCTCGAACCGGTAATGAACCATTATGTGGTCGATCAGTACGCAGACGCCGTTCAGGCCATTAACCTCCTCACGGATGCCAGTCGTGGACGGGCGAATTTTTTCATCTTAGAAAATGTTCCTGATAAAAACCCTGTGGTTGGCACTCATGAAGGCCTGGTTTCGGCATTATCGGTTATTGAAGTCGACAAGAAATACCAGCACCTTTGCAATTTGCTTTTGCAAAACGTATACATCGCAGTTGCTGAGCAGGAAAACCTTTTCAAAACAACGCCAACTGATAGTTTAACCATTTTGGCGAAAAATGGAAAATATGCCCAAACCAAATTCACTTTAGCAGGTGGTTCAGTAGGTTTATTTGAAGGTAAAAGGATTGGTCGCGCCAAGAACTTAGAAAATCTGGCGAAAGAGATCAAAGCATCCGAATCCCTGATCAATCAATATAATACTGCAATAAAAGCCGAAACGGATAATATATTTAACCTGAAAGAGGCTTCAAAAATTAATCAGATCAGTGCTTTGCAACAAGAAATGAACCGTTTAAACAACGAACACATTTCGGTGCAAACCCGCCGCGATCAATATCAGGAGTTTATTACCACGAGCGAAAACCGCAAAACAGATATTGCCCAAAAGATTGTTTCGATAGAAAAAGCGCTATCAGAAAAGTTGCCAGCATTGGTTCAATTGCAAAAGAATCAGCAGGAAGCACATGTTAATTTACAGGAACAACAACTGAATTACCAGGAAATTGCCGACCAGGTAAATGAAAGCGCAGGTAAATACAACCAGGATAATATCCGCTTCCACCAGCAACAGAATAAATTATCTGGTTTAGAAAAAGATTTAGATTATCGTTTTGTACAGGAAGAAGCTTTAAATAAACGTATTGCCCAAAACGATAAGGAATTACAAGAAGCACTGACCCAAATTACGGCAACCTTACAACATACCGATCTTAACGACGATACTCTTTTAGAAATGTATCAACAGCGTGAAGAGATGGAAAAAGGACTTGCAGAAGCCGAACAAGCTTATTTTACGAGTAAAGGAAGCATTAACGAGGTAGAAAACGATTTAACCAATATCCGCAAAAACCGCGAAGAAACGGATTTTCTGCTAACCGAAATTAAGGATAAAAAGAACGCGTTAAAAATTGACTTAAATGCCTTAAAAGAGCGTTTAGCTGTCGAATTCAACATTGATATTAACGATCTTTTAGAAACCGATCACGAAATTGAAGCCTTAGAGAGCGAGTTCGAACTGCGCCAGAAAGTAGAGAAAATGAAACGCCAACTCGACGAATTTGGCGCCATTAACTCCATGGCTATGGAAGCTTTTAAGGAAATGGAAGAACGTTACACATTCATCCAGAATCAGAAAAAGGACCTTAACGCAGCTAAAACGGATCTTTTACAAACCATTAAGGAGATAGACGATACGGCTAAGGATAAATTTATGCAGGCCTTTACACAGGCCCGCGAACACTTTATTGTGGTTTTCCGCTCTTTATTTAATGAAGAAGATAGTTGCGACCTGATTTTATCAGATATCAATAATCCTTTAGAAGCCGATATCGATATTGTTGCACGTCCGAAAGGCAAACGACCATTATCCATCAACCAGTTATCTGGGGGAGAAAAAACTTTAACGGCTACAGCACTATTATTTTCGCTTTACCTTTTAAAGCCTGCGCCATTCTGTATTTTTGATGAGGTTGATGCGCCCTTAGATGATACCAACATTGATAAATTCAATAATATTATCCGTAAATTCTCTGATCAATCGCAGTTTATCATCGTATCGCATAATAAACGTACCATTGCCAGCACCGATATTATTTATGGCGTTACGATGGTGGAGCAAGGTGTCTCGAGAGTTGTAGCGGTAGATTTAAGGGAAGTTGCAGCCTAAGCACCCATAGTGCTATTAAGTTTTAAAACCTAATAACCTCACCATGAGCATGTTTCTAATTTAAAAATGAAAGCCACAGTTTTTTGGCAGCCTTTAGTCCTGCTGTACACTCTAGCCTCGCGAAAAGCTCGGTCTGCCGTTCCCATCAGGTTTAGAAACGCAATACAGTAACACAAACAGCGTTTGAATAGCGTACCGAAAAATGTATATTTGTTAATAACGACCAAAAATATGTTAGCTACAGTTAAAGGATATTACGAAAAAGGAAAGATAACGCTAAAAGAAAAAGCGCCAGTACAAATTAAAACGGAAGTTATTGTTACTTTTTTAACCGAAGATAAGCCACTTCTCGTTAAGAGGATTCCCGGTGCGCTTAAAGGGAAAGTATCAATTCCTGATGATTTTAATGAACCTTTAGATGATTTAAAGGATTATATGTAATGGCATACAATTATTATCTTTTAGATACACATTGCTTAATATGGTTTCAAGAAAATAATCCAAAAATCCCTAAAAAGATCTTAAATATTCTTCAAAACACAGAAAATATTGTTTATTTCAGTCAAATTAGTTTGTTTGAAATTGCAATAAAACAATCTCTTGGTAAACTTCCTAACTTTAGTGTAACTGTTGAAGATATTTATAATCAGGCTATATTAGATGGCTTCACTTTCTTAGCTATAGAAAATTCTGCAATTTTCAACTATGATAAGGTTCCATTGTTGAACGAACATAGAGATCCATTTGATCGGTTATTAATTTCTTGCGCTATACAACAAGATGCTACTTTATTATCTGCTGATGAAAAATTCAAACTCTATTCTAATATTTTAAAATTGCTTTGGCAGTAATTCATTATAAATATGAAAATCTTATATATCCTCCCTTTAGCCATGATGCTAAGTTGCTGTTCATCAGTAAAAAATCAAAACACAGCAGTTTCAGGCAAACTAGATACCCAACTGCTAAAAGATGTTGAAGTATTATCATCAGATGCTTACCAAGGCCGAAAAACTGGAACAAAAGGTGCCGAAATGGCCCGGGCTTATATTATAGAAAGATTTCAAAAATTAGGCTTAAAATCCTATCCACAGCATGTAAACTATGCCCAGGAATTCACTTTTAATGGTAGAGGTGGTGCAAAAGTAAACGGTACGAACCTTATTGGCTACATTCCTGGTAAAGGAACAAATGTGATTGTGGTATCGGCACATTACGACCATTTGGGCGTAATTAAAGACGAAGTTTTTAATGGTGCCGACGATAATGCCTCAGGAACAGCAGGATTATTAAAAATTGCCGCTTATTTTGCAAAGAATAAACCCAACAACACCATTATTTTTGCTTCTTTCGATGCTGAAGAAATGGGTTTACAAGGTGCAAAAGCATTTGTAGCCAATCCACCAGTGAACATTAATACGATTGCAATCGACCTGAACATGGATATGATCAGCCATAGTGATAAAGGGGAATTATATGTATGCGGAACCTATAAATATCCCGATTTAAAGAAATATGTTGATACCGGTAAAACCAATATTAAAGTGCTTTTTGGCCATGATGATCCTAAACAAGGTCATGATGACTGGACCAACCAAAGCGATCAAGGCGCTTTTAATGCTAAAAATATTCCATTCTTATATTTTGGTGTAGAAGACCATAAAGATTACCATAAAGCTACTGACGAATATTCGACGATCACTAAACCCTTTTTTAGCAATGCCGCTGCTACCGTTCTCGATGTGGTAAAAAATATCGATAAACAAACCGGTCTACAGCAGTTATTAAAGGATAAAATGATGATGATGGACAACCCAAGAAAATCAGAAAGATTTTAATCAATTAATCAATTTTTAAAAAGCCTGCCCCATCCG